>WRPE01000007.1 GCA_009773315.1 Syntrophaceae bacterium | reverse complement strand
CTATTTACCGTTTTGGCAAAGAATCATTGTTCGCTATACACGGATATGTAAGTTCTGTACCAAAAAGGTTGTAAAAAAGGTATTTGGGCAACAGGCCGTCAAGATTTGACCCCTATTCCACTATTCCATTTTCTTCACCTGGGCTTCCGCAAGTTACGACCTTGATAAATTCCCATGAATATTATAGATTCCAGCCCGTATTTTATGGACATGAAAAGGAGTCTTAATCTATGGCCCAACCGACAATATCAAACTCAACCGATTTTATCCGTGACATAATCGACGAAGACATCCGCACAAACAAACACGCAGGCCGTGTCGCCACCCGTTTTCCGCCGGAACCCAACGGCTATATCCATATTGGTCATGCCAAATCGGTATGCCTCAACTTCGGCCTTGCCCGACAGTATCAGGGGACCTGTAATCTCCGGCTGGATGACACGGATCCGGCGGGCGAGTCCATGGAATTTGTAGAATCGATTATCCGCGATGTCCATTGGCTGGGATTTGACTGGGGGGAGGGTCGGCTATTTTATGCCTCCGACTATTTCGAACGGCTTTATTCATTTGCCCTTGAGTTCATCAAAACCGGCAACGCCTATGTTTGCAGCTTAAGCCCCGATGAAATCCGGGAGTACCGCGGAACGTTTACAGAACCGGGCAAAGAAAGCCCCTATCGCAACCGCTCCGTGGAGGAGAACCTTAGCCTGTTTAAACGGATGCGATCAGGTGAGTTTGAGGATGGCGCCCATGTTCTGCGCGCAAAAATCGATATGGCTGCTCCGAACATTGTCATGCGGGACCCCATTATTTATCGCATTAAACGGGAACCTCACTATCGGACGGAAACGAAATGGGTCATATATCCCATGTACGATTTTGCCCACTGCCTTTCCGATGCCATGGAAGGCATTACGCACTCTATTTGTACCCTGGAGTTTGAAAACAACCGCCCCCTGTATGACTGGATTGTTGAGAAGCTGATTCCTGCCAATCGCCCGAAGCAGATTGAATTTGCCCGTCTTAGTGTGAGCTATACGGTGCTCAGCAAGCGCAGACTTATTGAACTGGTGCAGAAAGATTATGTGAACGGCTGGGATGATCCACGCATGCCTACCGTGACGGGAATGAGACGACGGGGTTATTCACCGGAGGCCATCCGGAAATTCTGCGCCGAAATCGGCGTGGCCAAAAACGATAACCTGATTGACGTGGCTTTGTTGGAGCATTGCGTCCGTGATGATCTCAATGAGCGGGCGCCCAGGGTGATGAGCGTCCTGCGGCCCCTGCGGGTCGTGATCGACAATTACCCGGAAAACCGGGCGGAAGTGTTCGAGTGCCAAAACCATCCGCAGAATCCTGATATGGGCATCAGGCAAGTTCCTTTTTCCAGGGTGCTCTATATTGAGCGTGACGATTTTATGGAGGATCCGCCTAAAAAATATCATCGTCTCGGCCCGGGACGGGAGGTCCGCCTCAGAAACGCTTATGTCATAAAATTTGAGAGCATGGTTAAAGACGAGCAAACCGGTGAGGTGCTTGAAATCCACTGCGCCTATGATCCCCAGACCCGCAACGCACCACCTGCAGGTGGACGCAAGGTGCCGGGCGTTATTCACTGGGTTTCGGCGGAGCACGGTGTACCCGCCGAGGTGCGACTGTATGACCGGCTGTTCAGCATCGAAGATCCGGAAAGTGAAGAAGATTTTATTCCGAATCTGAACCCGAATTCACTGGAAATCGTGACGAACTGCTATGTCGAGCAAAGTTTGAAAAATGCCAAACCGGGAAGCCAGTATCAGTTTGAAAGACTGGGGTATTTCTGTGTTGATGCGGATACGAAAGCCGGAAAGCCTGTTTTCAATCGCGTTGTACCGCTTAGGGATTCGTGGACCAAGATAGCAGAAGGAAAGTAAAGATTAATAATTGGCTGGGGAACAAGGATTCGAACCTTGATTGACGGAGTCAGAGTCCGCTGTCCTACCATTGAACGATTCCCCAGTAGGAAATGTTGAAGAGCGCTGCCTGTCCGGTTTCTATCCTGTTGACGGGTGGCGTGAATATAATGCGATTGATATTTTATGTCAACAAATTTTCTTCTTTAAATTGAATTTGTATGCGAACGCATACCCCGGAAATTACGGGACACGCGTTCGCATAGTGAGACTGCATTAATCCTCTCTTAAGAAAACCGCCGCCCTTTCGGAAGAAGGACGGCGGTTGCATTTCAGGTTTATGAAGATTTGATTGGAACTTTGGTTCCTTTGGCTTTTGCGGACGTGCTTTTCGGGATGCTGATGTTCAGAACGCCGTTTTTAAAATTGGCTTCCGTTTTGTTTGCGTCTGCCTCCACGCCAAGAGGAATCAGGCGGTTGAATGATCCATAAGATCGTTCCATATAATAATAATTCTTTCCTTTGTCTTCCTTTGCTTCTTTCTTTTCACCTTTAATGGTTACCGTATCATGGGTTACCGTTACTTCAATATCTTTTTCCTCCACGCCGGGAAGCTCCGCGCGAATCGTAAAATCCTTATCGCTTTCTTTGACATCGATTGCGGGCATGAAAGCGCCGAATCCTCCGGGCGCAAGTGAGCGTGGAGCGACGCCCAATCCGGTGAAGAAATCATCAAACAAACTATTCATCTGATGCTGCAAAGAATAGAAGGTATGATCGTCATCTCTTCCCGCAGGCTTGTGTAATGCTGGTAATAAATTTCTAATTTTCATAATCATAACCTCCAATGAGACTCAAGTTTCAGAAACGAAGTGCGCTGAAACTTGCAAGTCGAATTGTCCCGCCAAAGGCGGGGCTTGTACCTTCCTGTTTTTTAATCTTTTGCCTTGAACATTCAGCCTTTCTTACGCCGCCTGAATGGCGATTTTTTTCGGTTTAACCTTCTCCGCTTTCGGCAACTCCAGACGCAAAACGCCGTTTTTAACCGTTGCAACAATTTTTTCGCGGTCGATTTCATCCGACAGTGTAAACACTCTTTCATAGTCGCCGATTTCATATTCTGAATACATCATGGTCGCGTCCTTGATCCGTCCATTTTCTACCCGTCCGGTAATGGTTAAAACATTTTTTTCCAGTTCAATATCAACTGTTTCTTCGTCAACACCCGGCATATCGGCAACTAAAAACAGAGAGTCTTTATTTTCAAAAATATCTACGCGCGGCACAAACGTTTTGACGTTGCGGATGCGTTCTGTAGCCGATACGTTTTCGGTTTTTTGCATATCTTTTTCCACCATGGAATTAAATCTCCTTTCCTTTTATTGAATCTTAATCTTCTTGGGTGAATCATTTTTAATTCTTGGCAATGTAATCATTAAGATGCCTTTTTCGTACCGGGCGTCGACGGCCTGAGCGTTCACCTGAAACGGCAGCTTAATGTTACGCTTGAAACTCCCGATGCCTCTTTCCTGTCGCAGATAGGTTTCGCCTTCCGCAAAGGTTTCCTGCAGAGCGGTGCCCGCAATTGTTACAGTGTCACCGGATACGGAAATATCCATTTTCTCAGGATCGATCCCGGGCAGCTCTGCCGTAACCACTGCGGTGTCTCCTTTCTCCCAGATGTTGACCGACGGATAATCCTGGGGTTCCTTTTGTCCAACATGGGAAAAAAGCCGGTTCATTTCCCGCTGCAGGTGTAACATTTCCGGCATAACGTCGGAAAATCTTCTAACTCTCCATAAACTTGGGTTGTACATAAACTTTCCTCCTTTCTAAGTATAATATTTACATAACCATTTGCTATTATTGTATATTTACTAATTTAAGCAAAATATATGAATGAAAATTATGTTGTCAAGAGGGGTAGCGCCCGAGTCCATGCCTTGCTTATGGTATGCGATAGTGTAAGGGATAAGGGGGCAAAATTGGTCCGCCGCCCTTGACACTCTACATCCCCGTTCTTATATTATGCGCGCCTTAAGCAGCGGTTTTTAAAAGGAACTAAGGATAAATCATTATGAAAGATCACGTTGTCAAATTATTCAAGGAAAGCTGCCGCGTCAAGGAGGCTTTTATCAATGATAATCTCAGCAAGCTGGTGAACGTCATTGAGATTCTGACAGCAGCTCTCAAAGCCGGCAATAAAATCATGATTTTCGGCAATGGCGGTTCCGCCGCGGACGCGCAGCACATCGCCGCGGAATTTGTTAACCGCTTTATTATCGAAAGGCCGCCGCTACCGGCTATTGCATTGACAACGGACACGTCCGTTATTACCTCTATAGGTAACGATTACGATTTTTCGGAAATATTTTCCAAGCAGATCCGGGCACTGGGGCAAGAAGGTGATGTCGCTTGGGGGATCAGCACCAGCGGTAATTCGCCCAATGTGCTCAAAGGCCTCGAGTTGGCCAAGAAGATGGGTCTGGTAACGCTGGCTTTTACCGGCAAGGACGGCGGCGCTATTGCCCAGATAGCTGATTTATCACTGAATGTATCATCCAGCAGCACGGCGCGGATTCAGGAAACACATATTACGGCCGGTCATGCGATTTGCGAACTGGTGGATATTAAATTATTCCAGAAACCGGATTTAAAATAAAAAATGGCAGAGGCGGGAGTGAAGACGAAAAAAGACCATATCGATAAAAAAATAAAGGTGGATACTTCGGAACTGGTTGATGTCGTGGAAGAAGCGGCTGACACCGAAACTGAAAATTTAAAAGAAGCGCTCGAAGCGAAAGAAAAAGAAGCCAAAGAGAATTACGACCGCTATTTACGAACTGTTGCGGAATTGGATAATTATAAAAAGCGGGCGGCGCGGGATAAAGCCGATATTCTTAAATACGGTAAAGAGGATTTGGTTAAGGACATTTTACCTTTTCTGGACAGCTTGGATCGTGCGCTGACACATGCGGACAGCAATGACGCGCAGGCTTTTAAGTCGGGGATTACGCTGATTCAGGATCAGCTGCTCGGCTGCCTGAAAAAACATGGCGTGGAGAGAATAGAAAGTGCCGGTTTGGATTTTGATCCCAACTTTCACGAGGCTCTGATGCAAATGGACAGCGCGGATCATCAGAACAACCAAGTCGTCAGTGAAATGGAAAAAGGCTATTTGCTCAACGGCAGACTGATTCGGCCATCGAGGGTCTGTGTATGCAAAAAGACTACAGAAAACAATGGATGTGCAATCAATGATACAAAGGGAGAATAAGGAGGAATAAAATGGGAAAGACTATCGGTATAGATTTAGGAACGACCAATTCGTGTGTGGCGATCATGGAAGGGGGCGACCCGGTTGTTATTGCCAATCAGGAAGGCAACCGCACCACGCCTTCAATTGTCGCCATTACAGAAAGCGGTGAGCGGCTGGTGGGCCAGGTGGCCAAAAGACAGGCAATTACCAATTCGGAAAATACCGTTTACGCCGTCAAAAGAATGATCGGCAGAAAATACAGCTCCAAGGAAATTCAGTACGATGTGAAAATCTCTGCTTACAAGATCACTGAAGCGGGGAATGGCGACGCGCAAGTGACCGTGCGAGGGAAAAATTATTCTCCGGCGGAAATTTCTGCGATAATTCTGACGAAGATGAAACAGACCGCGGAAGACTATCTGGGAGAAAAAGTAACGGATGCCGTTATTACGGTTCCGGCCTACTTTAATGACTCACAGCGTCAGGCGACCAAAGACGCAGGCAAAATTGCCGGCCTGAATGTTTTACGTATTATCAATGAACCGACCGCTGCGGCGCTGGCCTATGGTCTGGATAAAAAGAAAGATGAAAAAATTGCCGTTTTCGATTTGGGCGGCGGCACCTTTGATATTTCCATCTTGGAATTGGGCGAAGGCGTTTTTGAAGTGAAATCGACCAACGGCGATACGCACCTGGGCGGCGAAGACTTCGACCAGCGCGTCATGGATTATCTGGTCGCTGAATTCAAGAAGGATCAGGGTATTGACCTGCGCAGCGACAAGATGGCGCTGCAGCGGCTGAAGGAAGCGGCGGAAAAGGCAAAGATGGAACTTTCCACGACGATGGAAACGGACATCAACCTGCCGTTTGTCACAGCAGACGCGTCGGGGCCCAAGCATATGAACATGAAGCTGACACGCGCCAAGCTGGAACAGCTGGTGGAAGAGCTGATTGACAAAGTCATTGGTCCCTGCCAAACCGCGCTGAAGGATGCCAATCTGTCAGCCAAAGATATTGACGAAGTCATTCTGGTCGGTGGTATGACCCGCATGCCGCGTGTCCAGCAGAAGGTAAAAGAGATTTTCGGAAAAGAACCGAATCGGGGCGTCAACCCGGATGAAGTCGTGGCGGTTGGTGCAGCCATTCAGGGCGGTGTTCTGGCAGGCGATGTCAAAGACGTTCTGCTTTTGGATGTCACGCCGCTTTCTCTGGGCATTGAAACCCTGGGCGGCGTCATGACGAGACTGATCGAGAAAAACACGACGATTCCCAGCAAGAAAAGTCAGATCTTCTCGACAGCGGCCGACAATCAGCCCGCGGTGAGCATTCATGTTCTGCAGGGCGAACGCCAGATGGCCGGAGACAACAGAACGCTGGGTCGTTTTGAACTGGTGGGCATTCCATCCGCGCCGCGTGGCATTCCGCAGATTGAAGTAACATTTGATATTGACGCCAACGGCATCGTGCATGTCAACGCCAAAGATCTGGGCACCGGCAAGGAACAGAGCATTAAGATTACGGCCTCCAGCGGGCTTTCCGAGGCGGAAATCGAAAAACTGGTCCGCGATGCGGAAACGCATGCGGAAGAAGACAAGCGCCGCAAGGAACTCATCGAGGCCAGAAACCACGCCGATTCTCTGGTGTATTCCGTCGAGAAGAATATCAAGGAATTCGGCGATAAGGTCGATGCGGCGGAAAAGACTAAAATTGAAGAAGCCATTGCCAGCGTGAAAAAAGCGCTGGAAAGCGACGATCTCGAAGCGATCAAGAAGGCTCAGGATGACTTGATGACGGTGTCGCATAAACTGGCGGAAGCCATGTATGCCAAGACGGCCGGCGGTCCCGGTGGACCGGGCGCGGGTGGCGAAGGCCAGGCCTCCGGCAAAAAGGACGATGATGTCGTGGATGCGGATTTTGAAGAAGTGAAAAAGTAAATCATTCCTATCCGAAGTCCGAAACCGTGTTTCACGGTTTCGGACTTTTTATATCGACCTGTCCTAAAAAATATTCTACAATTCTTCATGACTATTGAAGGAGGCACAATGAAGAATTATCGCCTGCTGGCTGCAATATCTATTATATTTCTATTTGTCTTCTTAACAGGTTGTGCAAAGGGGCCTTTGATTGCCCCAGAAAAAACAGCGATGCCGGAAGTGAAAGCGGTTGAAAAACCCTTACCGGCGGTTCAGGTCAAGCCGCCTGATGTCAAGCCTCCCGAGATCAAACAACCAAAACCGCTGGTCGTTTTACCACCTTCTCGTTCAGTCAATCGTAATGCAATCGGATGTGTTTTTCCTCTTACCGGCCGCTTTGCCGATGCGGGAAGCAAGGCGCTCGATGCGGTTCTATTGTCGGCGGAGATATTCAATCAGCGTATTCCCTCACCATGGAAAATTATTGTCGCCGACTCCGGTGAAACTCCGGATGGCATGAAGGAAGCGGTTGCCTATTTGGCAGATGGGGCAAAAGTGATGGCGATTGTCGCTATCTCCGGCACCGTCGAAGCAGTCATTGCTGCCCGCGAAGCCCAGAACCGGCAAGTGCCGCTGATTTTAATCACCTCAAAAGAGGGTGTCACGGAAGCTGGTGAGTATGTGTTTCAGCATTTTCTGACGCCGACTCAGCAAATAGAGGCCTTAACGAAATACGCCTTGGATAGATCAAATATCGCGATTTTTTCCATCCTTTATCCGCAAGATGATTATGGAGAAGAAATGGTTCGTATCTTCCGTAGTGAAGCTCAAAAAACGGGCGTCAAGGTGGGTAAAGCCATTCCTTACAGCAAGACGCAAACGGATTTTACGGAACAGATCAACAAACTGACAGGACATAAGACAGGAGCATCAGAAAAGGTTTATGCCATGCATCAAGAAGCAAAAGCCAAATTGCCTCTGAATTTTGAAGCCCTGTTTATTCCGGATTCAGCCTTGCGTGTGAAGATGATTACCTCTCAACTTGCTTTTTATGACGTCAAAGGGGTGCAACTTTTTGGGACAAGCTTATGGCATTCGCCTGATTTACTGAAGAAAGGTGTTGAGTATCTGGAGGGAGCTATTTTTGTCGACAGTTTTTTTGTGAATGGCTTTCTGCCGGAGACCAATGATTTTGTTGATATTTATTATTCAGCTTATAGCCGGGAGCCCGGCAATATTGACGCCCTGTCTTATGATACGATGGGAATGGTCCTGAGTGTTCTGGAAGACCGGCAAATTAAAACACGCGCTGAATTCATTCAAGCATTGCTTGCCGTTCGGCGCTTTCGGGGAGCGACAGGCAGTATTTCTTTTGGCGGCAGTCGGGTGGCCCAAAAAGACGCATTTATTTTGAGAGTTCAAAACGGGAAAATTGAGCAGGTGAGATAGAGGCGGGAAGAGTGGATGGTGGATAGTGGAAACAGGCTGAAGGCGATGAGCTATAGGATACGAGATGCGAATTTTGCTGACCAACGATGATGGGATTTATGCGCGGGGCTTAAGTGCTCTTTACGAAGAACTGTCGAAGGAGGCTGATTGTTTTATTGTCGCGCCGGAAATTGAACAGAGTGCTGTCGGGCATGCGATTACGCTTTTTCGTCCTCTGATGGTGCGGAGCGCAACGAAAGGCGGCAATTTTCTGGGTTACGCCGTTTGCGGTACGCCGGCGGATTGCGTGAAAATCGGCATCAAGGAACTGGTCGGACAAATGCCGGATCTGGTGGTGTCTGGAATTAACCGAGGCGCCAATTGCGGAAACAATGTGATCTACTCAGGAACGGTCTCCGCTGCGACGGAAGCGGCGATGATGGGCGTTACCTCCATGGCCATCTCTCTCGATACGCATCAGGAGTCGGATTTTTCTTTTGCCGCCCGGATAGCCCGTAAACTGGCTTTATTCCTTGCCGCCAACCCCTCGCTTGCAGGTGGCGCGTTCAATGTCAACGTGCCGTGTATTCCGGATGATCAGATTCGCGGTATCGCGGTAGTGCGCCAGGGCAAAAGCCGAATCATCGAATCCTTCGAGAAACGCGTCGATCCTCGCGAAAATATCTACTACTGGATGTCGGGAGAAAGAATAGCAGGTCCGCAGGAAATCGAAACGGATATCGGCGCGCTTGCCGCAGGTTATGTCACCATCACACCCATTCAATACGACCTGACCCGATATGACGTGCTTGAAACGCTGAAAAATCTGGTGGATCATCAGATTTGATTTTGCACTCAAGGTCACCAGACCGTTCCCTACAGATTGAGGTGACCTGATTCATGGTAGCTTCCAGCTGTTTGTTCTTTTTCAGCGTATCAGTAGCACCGGAATGGGGCTTTTGTGAATGATGTGGGAGGTTGTACTGCCCAGAAGCCATTGGCGCAGGCGGTTATGCCCATAGGCACCCATGACCATTAATTCCACAGCGCCTTCAGCAATGAATTTGAGAATTTCGTCTGCTTCACGGCCTGCGGAAATGATCACTTCGCAATCTGCCAGGTTTTTTTGAGCCATTTCCTCAACCTGCGCGGATAAATTCGCTGCTTTTTGCGCGTCCGCGCTGATAATGAGGACGGTGATCGGCCATTTGGATTTTTCGGAGATGTTTAGACACAACTCTAATGCTTTTCTGGCGGGGGCACTGCCGTCGTAAGCCAATCCGATGCTTTCGATCTCACGGAAGGACTCCGGAATGACTATGACGGGTTTTCCCGAACGGCGAATAACAGCCTCGGCAACCGATCCGAGCAGTCCGCCTTCCTTCAAGTGAAAATGCTCCCCTTTTTTTGCCATCAAAACTAAATCAGCGTTTTCGGCTTCTTCAATGATGGTGTCGCTGATTTTACCGATATTTTTTTTCGTTAGACAGGAGATACCCGCCGTCCGGCAACGATCCTCGAAGTTCTTCAAGACGGCGTCGGCTTTTTCTTTCAGCGACGTTTCAACGGCCTCAAAAAAACCATCATAGGGCGGTATGCCGACGGTGGCGGAAATATCCGTCATCAGCGGTCCCTGAATCAAATATACGTCGATGACATGCAGTCCCGTAAGGGTTGCCTCTAGTTTCGGCGCGATATAGATGCCGTAATCGACAGCGGTAGCGCTGTTGGCCGATCCATCAACCGGAATGAGTATGGTTTTGCTCATGATGCGTATCTCCTCGTATTCAGACGGTGATCATTTTTGCTTCTTATCAAAATGACTCAGATCATGCAGTAAATTGGCAACATCCTTTTCCTCCCAGGTGCGCGCCGAATCGGCGTCTTCGCTATTGTCTTCATCGATATGGGCGCCGTCTTCGTTAAAGGTCAGAAACTTGCCCGCCAGATTGCCGTTTTTATAAGTCGCTTTCTCTTTGATCTGTCCGTTTTTGAAGTAGGCGATGTAGTCGCCTTCTCGTTTATCGTTTTTAAAGAAACCCTTTTCCTTAATTTTCCCGCTTTTATAATAGCAGAAATATTCCCCCTCAAATTTTCCGCTTTGAAAATTTTCTTCTTCCCGTAATTCCCCTGTTTTATAATAACGATGGTAGGGGCCGTGCAATTTTCCGTCTTGGTAATGCTCTTCTTCCCGCACATGACCGTTTTCAGAATAGGAAAGATAGAGGCCGTCCATTTTATCATTGATAAAATTTACTTTTTCCCGAACCTGTCCGTTGGAATAATAGCTGATGGCGGGGCCGTTTCTTTTGCCGCGGCTGAAATGAAGCTGTGCCATGATCTGGCCGCTGGGAAAATAAGTTGTGTATTCACCCTCCATCTTCCCTTCCAGCAGATATTTCTTTTCCTTTACGGCTCCGTTTGGATAATGAATAATTGTTTCCTCGGCCATAAGATTATTACTCACCTCAAGTGGTGTGTTGTCTACTTCCGGTGTTTCAGATTTCTAAACAATCCTCCGGGATAATGCAACTAAAAATAGCCGTATTTCGTTAAATTTTGTTTTACTTTTTCCCAAAAGGCTATTAGGGTTTGACATCCGGACAATGAGTTCCAGATAATAAGTCCATCATTACAATAAAGAGCGGATAGAGATGATCGTTTCCAATTTAGATACAACAAGAGTCGCCATCATCGGACCGGGACGCCTGGGGACTTCGTTTGCTTATAAGCTGGGACGCGACAACAAGCGCGTCGCCATTTATTACCATAACTCGGACGTCTGCAAGGCCATCAACCGAGACCACTTGAATCCCATTCATTTAACGGAGGATCTGGCTAAACTGATGGGTGGCATGGATCAGGTTCCGCGTCTGTCGCCGAAAGTTTACGCGACTAACGACCTGGAGCATATCGTCGAAAATAACGATTTCATTATTTTATCCGTCACGATGAATCGTTTACCGGAATTACTCAATTATCTCAAGCCGATAATTGATAAAAAGGCGGGCGATACCTGTCTGATTTCGCCTATCAAAGGATTAATTTCCGACGAAATATCGACCGAGTTGATCACGCCGTCGCAGCTCATTCACAATCATTTATATAATCTGGAGCATAAGTATCAGGTCGCATGCATCGGCGGACCGTTTTTTGACGTGGACATCGCCTCGGGTAAACCGGTTTGTCTAACCGTTGCGGGGAATCGCCGCACCGCCAACATTATTCGGGATCACCTGCTGATGTTTAACCGCAAGGAACTCAATGCCTATTATAATTTTGACAAAATCGGCGTGGAGGCCTGCGGGGCGTTAAAAAATATCGTGGCCAATATCAAGGGTTTGACGGATTCACTGGATTTAGGCGATTCGATACCCGGCACCATCTTTGCCCGTTCCGGTGTGGAAATCCGTTCGCTGACCCGTCTTTTAGGCGGCAGTTTTCAGGCGTTTCACTCTCAGGCCGGCGTCGGCGATATGTATGTCACCGTTTCTTCTATGGCCAGTAAAAATTACCGCTACGGGAAATATTTCTATGAGCTTTACACTGGCAATCCCATTGAAACCAACTTAAAGGTGCTCGGCAAAATAGACGGGACGCCGGAAGGTCCCAATACCATTCGCAATGTTTATAAATATTTGGAAAAGAAAAACATGTACAGCCCGCTTTTTTCCTGCGCCTATAATATCTTTAATAAGGGCGGCAACAAAGACGCCATTAAAGACATGATCCTTCACGCCTGCCAGTTTGATAAAAGAAAAAATGAATATATCGGACCTTTTTCCAGATTGATGTATCGGCTTTTTCCCGATTACTGGTATAGGCGGGATCAAGAAATGTTTGATTGATGCAATTCAAGCAGCGGGCGGGAAATTATGTGGAAGCAGAAAATTGTGTCACCCGGGGAAGTTTTGGCGAAAATTGATCCGGGTATGAGTATTTTCCTGGGGACGGGCATGGCTGAACCCCGCACGTTGGTCAGGCACCTGATGGAATCCAATCAAGCTAACTTGCAGGATTTGGAGTTGATCCAACTGGTCAGTCTTGGCGATGCGGTAGCCATTGATGAACGTTATGCCCGGAAGTTTCGTTTAAAGACTTTTTTTTCTGGATGGCTTGCCTCCGACGCCATCAGTCAGGGATGGGTTGACCTTATCCCCAGTCGTTTCTCGCGTGTTGCCTGGCTTTTTAAAACCGGCGCTATTCATATTGACGTGGCTTTTATTCAGGTAACCCCTCCCGACGAAAACGGCTATGCTTATCTGGTAGGCGCTTCCGTGGAAAGGCAGGCCATGGAAATGGCTAAAATCGTTGTCGGTGAAATCAATTTCCAGATTCCCCGGACGATGGGCGACACGCTGGTAAGCATGGATGACTTCCACTATCTGGTCAAGGCGACCGAGCCGCCTTATTATGTCGAGCGCTGGCCGTTGCAGGAAATCTATCTGAAAATCGCTGTCAATGTCGCTTCAGTCATCCAGGATGGCAGCTGCATTTCCTATGGGATCGGGCCGCTCTTTGAAGCACTGGCCAAAACGCTGGCCATAAAAAAGAATCTGGGTGTTCATTCTCCTTTCTTTACCGACGCGCTGATGGAACTGGTCAAGAGTGGCGCCATTACTAACCGTTATAAAGGCGTCTTTCGCGGCAAGACCTGTGCATCCTACGTCATCGGCACTAAGGAGTTGATGGCTTGGTTGGATTTAAATGCGCTGGTGGAATTTCAGCCACAGGATATTGTAATGGACCCCCGGACCATCGGCCTCAATGACAACATGGTTGCCATTTTTCCGGCGCGGAAAGTCGATCTGACCGGTGATATCGCGCTGCATACTGGCAAGGGCAATGTGACCGCCGGTCCCGGCAACGTTCAGGAACTCTTTTGGGGTGCGGCGTTGTCCAAAAACGGCCGGACCATTTTTTCCCTGCCCAGCCGCAATCGCAAGGGAAAACCCAACATTCTTCTTTCTTTGGATAAATATCCCTTCCAGTTTACCAATCGTGAATCCATGGACGTTGTTGTTACCGAATACGGCGTGGCGTATTTAATGGGCAAAACTTTGCGCGAGCGGGCGCAGGCGCTCATCGAAATCGCGCACCCCGACGATCGTACAGATTTGGTCAGGCAAGCCAAAGAGGCGAAGATGATTTATGCTGATCAAATATATTTTGCCGAGTCCGGCCATCTTTATCCGGATAAAATCGCCTGTTCGCATCGTTTCAAAGACTCTCTGACTATTCGCTTCCGGGCGATCAAGCCGTCTGACGAAGAAGAGATGCGGCGACTGTTTTATCGGTTTTCCGACCAGTCGGTTTATTACCGTTATTTCAGCCCGATCAAGACCATGCCTCATAAAAAGATGCAGGAATATGTTAATGTGGATTACCGTTTCACCATGTCTGTAGTGGCCATTATTGATGAGTCCGGCGTTGAAAAAATTATCGGCGAGGGCCGCTATGTCCGGTCTCAGGGAGATCCCTTTGCCGATACCGCGTTTATTGTGGATGAACACTATCAGGGCATGGGCATTTCAACTTATCTTTTCAATCTTTTAATACGGGCGGCTCGGGAAGAAGGCATGGCCGGATTCAAGGCCGATGTTCTGGAAAACAACAGGGCCATGTTGAAAGTTTACGAAAAAGCACCCTTTCCGGTAGAGACCGTTCTATCCGGCGGCGTGTATAAAATTACCATCCCTTTCAATACGCCATAGAACAATGATATTGGTGATCATCAGCTTCAGTTCAGCGCCTGCTATTTTTTCCGGACTGCTGGAGAGCCGCCTCGATGAACTTCGTGAAAAGCGGATGGGGCTTTGTGGGACGTGATTTAAATTCGGGATGGAACTGGCAGCCCAGAAACCACGGGTGATCTTCAATTTCAACAATCTCAGCCAGCGAACCGTCAGGCGACGCGCCGGTAATGCGCAGCCCTTGATCGGTCAGCGTCTTTTTGAAGTCGTTGTTGAATTCATAACGGTGGCGATGTCGCTCGGAGATTTCTTTTAGACCGTATGCTTCAAAAGCGAATGAGGGTTCGAAAATGGCGCAGGGCCAGGCGCCCAGCCTCATCGAGGCCCCTTTGTCTCTCACGCCGCGCTGTTCGGGCAGCAGATCAATCACCGGATATTTCGTCGTTAAATCAAACTCAGAGCTGTTGGCTTTATCGAGGCCGCAGATATGGCGGGCATATTCGATGACCGCCATTTGCATGCCTAGGCAAATGCCGAAATACGGAATTTTGTTTTCCCGCGCATATTCGGCCGCCTGAATCATGCCCTCAATGCCGCGGTTGCCAAACCCGCCCGGCACCAGCACGCAGTCCACGTCGGATAAATACTTGGCCGCGCCTTCCTGTTCAATTTTTTCGGTATCGATGAATTTCAGGCGTACACGGCAATTGTTGGCAATGCCGCCGTGCACCAGCGCTTCATTGAGACTTTTATACGAATCGGTGAGGTTGACGTATTTGCCCGCAATCCCTACGCAGACTTCCTTCGCGGGATGATAAAATTTTTCTACAACATTTTCCCATGCATCAAGCCGGGGCTGGCCGGTCCACATGTTAAGCAGTTCAATGATCTTCGCGTCCAGGCCTTCGTGGTGATAGATCAGCGGCACTTCATAAATGCAGCCGACGTCCTTGGCCGTAAAAACGGAAGAAACTTCGACGTTGCAGAAAAGCGCGATTTTGGCTTTGATGTCTTCGGATAAAAAATTCTCCGTCCGACACAGCAGAATGTCCGGCTGAATGCCGATCTCTCTGAGCGCCTTGACACTGTGTTGTGTGGGTTTGGTCTTGACTTCTCCGGCGGTTTTAATAAAGGGCACCCAGGTGAGGTGAATGAAAATGGCGTTTTGACGGCCTACCTCATTGCGGAATTGTCGGATGGCTTCGAGAAAAGGCAAGCTCTCAATATCGCCCACGGTGCCGCCGATTTCCACAATCGAAACATCGAATCCCTTCGCCGTCTTGCGGATAAAATCCTTGATTTCATTGGTGATGTGCGGAATGACTTGGACAGTCTTGCCCAGGTAATCGCCGCGTCTTTCTTTGGTAATGACGGAAAGGTAAACCTGCCCGGTCGTGAGGTTGTTGCACTTCCCCATAGAGGTGGATGAAAATCGTTCATAGTGGCCAAGATCCAGATCCGTTTCGGCGCCGTCGTCAGTGACGAAGACTTCGCCGTGTTGAAAGGGGCTCATGGTCCCGGGATCGACATTAATGTACGGATCGAGCTTTTGATTGGTCACATGAAGACCACGAGACTCCAGGATGGCCGCGATAGAAGCTGCCGCCAGCCCTTTGCCTAAAGATGAAAGAACGCCACCGGTAACAAAAATGAATTTTGTATTTTTCACACTCAAGTTCCCCTGCCAATTTTGTGATGGCGCCTCAAATGGCGTTTAAGCTATGTTCTTTAAAACGATGCCCCTATCTTTGAGTTCCTTTGGATTGGCCAGAAGGCCTTCGGCCGCAACGCGGTCGAGAACATAAATCAACTCACCGCCTTGTTTCGCGTATTGCTGACCATGCGATATGGGAATTTCAGGGGTTACATCACCCAGAAGCGAGCGGGTCACAGACTCTGTTTTTCGCTGGCCGTTGGCTACCAAAACGACCGTTCTGGCCTGATAAACCAGCGCCGCTCCCATACTGATGGCGTACTGCGGTGAATCTGATTTTTTGCTGAAATGTCCGTCGGCAACGGCATTGGCAATTGTGTTGTCGTCGAGTTTGACCAGCAGCACGGAGCTGCCTTTAAAAGGAATGCCTGATTCGTGGAACGCCACATGGCCGCGACCGCCCACGCCGATAATCTGCAGGTCGATTCCTCCTGCCGATTTTATTTTCCGGGAGTAGCCGTCCAGAATTTCTTTCCAGATCCAGGCCAGATAGGCGGATGCCGGTTTTGCCTTGATGGCAATGGATTTGCCCGCGTCTGTTCCTTTGAATTCCCAGTCGTTTTTGTTTTCCTTCAATTCTTTGATCAATGTTTTCTGATCAATCAACGAGCCGTAGGGCACGCGGGTTTCAATAAATTTCTTATTGAGATGACTGAAAAGTTCCTGAATCATAAAATAAGCGTAACTCTCGGGGTGCAGAACCCGCTGCTGAATATTATCGCCTGGCAGACCGACATATTCGTCGAGATTGAAACTGCGGATCCGTCCAGAATCAAACCGGCCCTCGTTGGCCGCTTTGGCGAAGTGCTTATAGAGCGCCGTGGGTGAATTCCCCGTTGCCAGCCCCAAAACAGCTTCATTTTTTGCTTTAAGGATGCCGATTGTTTTCTTGATGACAAAGTCTGCCGCCACCTCACTCATGTGTGCAAAGTCTCGTGTAACAAAAACGGTTGTTCCCATGATTTATTGTTCTCCTTCAAACTATCCCAGTTCACTTTTTACGATATCGGCGAGCTGTTGACAATATTTTGCGGTTACCAAATCGGAAGGTCCTTCCACCATGACACGACACATATTCTGAGTGCCGGAATACCGGACCAGAACGCGTCCTTCTTCACCCAGTTCTTTTTCTATTTGAGAGATGGCTTCTACCAGCTTCGGAACTTTATCAAGATCCGGCTTGCTTTTGACATCAACATTGATCAATTTCTGCGGGAAAATATCCATCATGCGCGCCAGTTCGGAAAGTGGTTTGCCTTCTTTCGCCATCGCGGCAACGAGCTGCATGGCGGCAATAATGCCGTCACCAGTGGTGTGGTGATCCAGAAAGATCATATGACCTGCTTCCTCACCACCGATCACGGATCCCATCCGCAGCATGTCTTCGAGGACATAGCGGTCTCCCACTTTAGAGGCATGGTGCTTAAAGCCGTATTTCTTGCAGGCAACCTTTAAGCCGAGGTTACTCATCACTGTGCTGACCAGAAGATCGTTTTTCAATTTGCCTTCTCTTTTCAAGATATTGGCACAGATGATGAGAATCTGATCGCCGGTGATCTCGTTACCCTTTTCATCCACGGCAATGAGGCGGTCGCCGTCCCCGTCAAAGGCCAGGCCAATGGCCGCGCCGCTTTCCACGACTTTCTTCCTGAGGTCCTCTGTGTGCTGTGAGCCGCACTTGGCGTTGATGTTTACACCGTTCGGCGTGTTGTGAATGACTTCAACATCGGCGCCCAGTTCAATAAAGGCGTTAGGCGCCACTTTGTATGTTGCGCCGTTGGCGGTATCCAAAACGATTTTCATCCCCTCCATGGAAAGATTACGGGGAAAGGAATTTTTCAGAAAAACGATGTAACGTCCGTTAACATCATCCAGGCGGGCGGCTTTTCCCATTCCGCTGGCTGTCGGCATTAGTTCAGAAAGCTTTTCATTAAGGATCAGGTCTTCAATACTGTCTTCCTCTTCATCGGTCAATTTAAAACCGTCACCGCCAAAAATTTTCAGGCCATTATCCTGGAAGGGATTGTGTGAAGCGGAAATGACAATACCGGCGTCAGCCCGCATGCTTTGGGCGATGAAGGCAATTCCCGGGGTGGGCAGCACGCCGACAAGGATAGGGCACCCTCCCATGGACGTGATTCCCGCTTCCAGTGAACTCTCCAGCATGTATCCCGAAATCCGGGTGTCCTTTCCAATGATCACGTGAGCACGGTGTTTGTCTTTTTTAAACAGGTGTGCGACGGCCTGCCCGACACTGAAAGCTATTGCCGCGTTCATCGGATAGCGGTTGGCTTCTCCTCTGATTCCGTCGGTTCCAAATAATTTCCCCATCATTATTCTCCTTTTTGAAATGATTTACTGCTTGTGAATCAACTGATCAAAATTATTTTAATATTATTTTTTGAATAAATCCAGCGACGGCAGAGCCTGCGTGACCTTTTGGGCAAGAGCATCGACTATGCCATTTAGCCATATAACACCTTTTAACGAAATCTCCACGGGCAGACCCTGAATAGCCGTGAGGTAATTCGCTTTGTTGTTTTCTGTGGCCTTTCCGAAATCATTGAGAAAGGCCTCACGGGATGGATCCGTCGCAGTCAGGACGTCCGGCATTTTTCCAGTAAAGAGTCCTTCTATGAAGCCGATTTGCCCAGAGAGCTCCTGTCTTGCACCGTTTGCAGCGCTCTGCTGGTTTTTGCTGGCTGCCGTTTTGGCTTTCTCCGCCAGCGCCTTTAATCTTTTGAGACGTTCCTTTTTCGCTGCGGAAAGTTGTTCCGCGACGCCTGCATACAAGAGAAGTCCGAATGTTTGGGTTTCCAGAAACGGCTTTCTGACATGCGTGTACCAAGATTCAAGAGCCGTCAGGTTGGCCAGATAGAGAATATTGTTTTCCACAACACGACTGAGCCCGGGGTAGGTTGCTGGAACGAAGTCCTTCACACTGCTTGCCGGGGCCGTCTCGAAGATTAGTTGATTGTCCCCGGAATAATCATGCCGCAGGATGGAGCCCGCCGCTACGATATTGCCGTATCCCAGACGCACGGGACCGATGATTCCTCCCTGACCGCCTAGAAAAATGGGGGGCTGGTTGAGCATCACCCCCCGGGGGACATCGCCAAGCATTGAAGGCGTTGTTTTGTCGGCATCCGGCGTGAAATTGAAATGGATATAGGAGCTTCCCACTTCGCTATGGTTGCTGCGGCTGGTGCCGCCGGCCATCAGGCAGTCACAGAAGTTGATCAAGCTGCCCAGTGTTACGAAGGGAAAAAGAATGGTTTGTTTTAATCCCACGCAATGGGCACCGCCGGCTTCTTCCTCCAGAATGCATCCTTCACGGACGTGCGCGCCCATGCCCATATTTGCTTTTTCCAAAAAAACAGATTTACTGAAGAAGCCGCCTTTGAGCTCGACTGCCGGTCCAAGTTGGCAGTCTTCAATCGTAACCGGCGCCTCGTAGCCCAGCTTGCAGCCGGAGGAAATAACAGTTTTTGCACCATAGATCCGGCAACCTGGATAAATCGTAACGCCCTTTCCCGAAATTTGATCGACATTGATTTCATTGCCGATATCGAGTGTTCCGGGGTTGGGAATATCCACGCCGCGATCGATCAGTTGACAAATTTTTTCATAGGATTTCGGCTTAAAATCCATAGCGCCTCCCTACAACCGTATTCAATGATACGCCGCGATGTGTTGATATGCTCACGACATTTCTCGCGATATCTAAAGCGTCTCAATATCCTTTAGCTTTTCAAATGCCATCACCGTGGACATGGCCTTATTGTCCACATCAAAACCTTCTTCACCGACCGCAGCAACCGGGTTTAAGCCGCCGATAAGAATCATCCCGATCTTATTCATATCCACATGGGTCTGACACACAGGATGGCCGATACTGCCGATGGATAAGACGCCATGAATACCGGTCTTGGCAAAGTCATCGACTACGCGGTCAACCAGGCTTCGGCTCAGTGCGGGTATTTCACGGAAATTGGCCAGAATTTTCCCCTCGCCTTCCGCTACCACTTGCCCGACAGAGGTCATCTTGCCGCGAATAAAGATTTCCGAAGGATCGAGCGATGAGCCGGCGTAATGAATCAGTTCCACAAATCTCAATATTTCCCCTTTTCTCATCTGGAGAATACCGCCAAACTTGGAATCAATGGGAATGCCATGCTTTAAAAGAACGCCATTGATTACGATACTGCACACGGTTGCGAATCCTACTTTGCCCTGAGGCACCACAATATCACCCAGGGCTTTGCCGGCCTGTGCTACTGCGACGCGTGAGCTGACCGCCAGCTTTTTTTGAAAGACAGGCTTCATAATCTTCAGGGCTTGATTAAACTGCTCTTTCGGGAAGAAGGAGATATTAACCGGCACCAGACCACGCTTCTTTTTGACATCAAAAGTTGTCTTGAAGGAAAGGATGTCTATGCGTGAAATGGAAAGACCAATCTTGTCCTGCACACGGGCGTCGGATACTTCGGCAAGCCCCTGCTCTGTGATAACCCGGCCGTCGCGCCTGCCCACCAGTTGGGTAAGTCCCCGTTCGTCCATAATCTTGAGATGATAGCGGACCGTCCTTTCACTGAGTTGCACGTTGCGCTCCAACATCCTGCGAGCAATCACACGCGCACCCATTGGTTCCGGGCTTTCGCGCAAAATTTTCAGAATGAGGATGACTTTTCGTTCAATGTCTTCAGGCTTAAAAAGCTCTTTCATGCGTTTTCCATCGCAATCGGCTATCGTTTGCCGTATACCTACTTTCAAAAAACTACTTTGTCAAACGAAAATTTGATTTTTCCATATTGATCCGGACAAGCGCTTAATTTGCAAAAGTTTCAGCCATTATGAATGTTTATGCTGAGTCTAGAATTGGCCGTGCTGTGATTTTATCCGTCCGGCAATTATTTCAATAGATTCGCTGAAAAGCGATTCCAACGACAGAGTATCCAAATACCGGTCGTTCCAGACGAGGTTGTATTCATTAATCAGGTTGCGGATATCGTCATACCGGTATCCCAGCACTTCCATTTTTTCCGACAGGTTCAGTGTTTCATTGAAGATGATGTGAATCAGCAGCAGGTTCACGATTTGGGCGCCTGCACCCTGCAGAGGGATGATCATAATCGGGGCGCTGTCTGTTTTGCCCCGGCCCAGATAGACATGGCCTGTGCTGACGATGGTTTTTTTCACGCCCATCAGCGTTGTGGAATGATCCGCGCGTGACTTCATATCATTGGCCACGCCGCTTTTGACGCGGATCGCAATGGTCGAATTTTGCGTGGGATGACTTTGTTCATCAAGACCGCTGATATCATAAACCGTATATCCCCGTACCGCTGCAAGGGCAGGTTGGAGGCGATGGATCGATAGAATATTGCGATAGGTCATATTTTTGGCGGAAAACTTGAGAGTTTCGAGCAGGTCGAACACGATGCCTTTGAGTTCTTTTTCCTTCCGGCTGGTGCCCACTGTGACGGTTTTGGCCTGATGGCGGATGGCGTCAATCGGACGACTCAACTCATCAATAGCCGTTCCGAGCATGGCGTCCAGAAGATCAAACGGATTGAGCAGATCTTCTTCTCCTTTGAATTCCTGGCGAATGTCCTGCAGCGGCAGCTTGCCTGAGGCATATTTCAACAAGAGCAGCAAATCGGCAATGGTTTGGCCGGCTAGAACGCTGAACGCTCCGTTTTGGATTTGGGATTTGAGCAGGGCATAAAAATCATTGATGATCCGGCAAAAAGAAACATCGGCAATTATGTCAAAAATGTCAAAAATGGATAATTTATTTTTTGTCCTTTTCGTCAATTCTGTTGCCAAGCGGCTGCGGAATTCGCGGAAAATCTGTGCCTCTTCATCAATGGCACGCGCCGCAAAGTAACCCCACAGATGGCCGGCCATGGTATTGAGGATCACCGGCAGGGGCGAAGGTGCGATGGGTATGGCGATGACCGCGTCGGCGACGGCGTCAAATCGGTGATCGCCTTCATCGGCGAAAACGACGGTGGTTGCCTTATGCGCTCTGAATATCGCGACATCCTTGACCACGTCTTCCACAACCGCCTCGGGGTTGCCGGCGGCGCATACCAGAATCAGCGGTTCGGCGGATAGATCGATGTGTTTTTTGTTTTCCACGATGTCCGTGGAAATCGTTTTGTAGCAAAGTTCCGACAGTTTGATGCGGATTTCGTCCGCCGCCGCCTTGTTGGGGCCGCTGCCCACAATCGCCCAGAAACGCTTGCCGGCTGTTTTTTTCACCGAGGCGGCAATGGCTTCACGACTGTCAAATATCCGTTCCATCAGACGTGGCGCGGATTCAAGATGTTTGAGTGCTGTCGCGATGTCTTCATCGGTCCGTGATCCCAAAAGCTGTGCGATAAACAGCGCCAGCACTTGTCCCGCGACAATTTGGGCGTAGAAAGCTTTGGTGGAGGCAACGGACATTTCAATATCTCGGCCGTCGCTGGTATAAAAGACGCCGTGTGATTTGGCGGTAATATCCGATTGTCTGCGGTTAACGATGGAGATGATTTGCGCGCTGCGCTCCCGGGCCATGGCCACAGCCCGGTTGGTGTCGGTGGTTGTGCCTGATTGCGTGATCGGAATAACGAGTGTGTCGGTCAGATCGTCTTTCAGTCCGAAACCGCTTAGTTCCGAGGCGATACAGGCAAGGATGTTGACGTGACTGCCTTTGAGATAATAAGACAGAGTATCGGCTAAGACTTGGCCTGCCACCGCTGCTGTTCCATGACCGATGACGATGATATTTTTAATTGAGCCGTTTTGAAGTCCATTGCGCACAGCGGAAGGAACGATATCCGGACCCAAATTAAACGTGACCTGAAGGAAGGATTGACCGGATGCGACGATTCGGTATTTGCCACGCAGGGTTCTTTTAATGGACAGGGCGGATTCGGAAATTTCCTTGAGAAAAAAGTGCGGGTAATCGCTGCGGTCGATATCTCGAGTGGTGATTTCCGCGGTTTGTAAATCGTCGTCCGCGAGAGGAATGGTAAGGCCGTCATAGAAGCAGGCGGTGATGCCCTTTATGCCACCGCCGCGATTCTGGTCCAGGATGAAAATCTGTCCGCCGGCTTTGCCGTTGCCCGCTTCTTCACCATTCATCTTGATAAAACGTGGCATGACTTCCACCAGGCCGTATAGTTCCGAAGAAAACATATATTGGTCGGTATTCACACCGACATAAATGGATTGGCCGCTGCCCTTGAGCGCCAGAAACATTTTACCCGGTTCCAGGTTGCAGGTCATGGCGATGGCCTGCGACCCTTCAAAATCATTGACGGCCAGGCGGAACGCCTCCGTCAAATTCTGTCCCGCCTTCAGATACTTTTCGATTTGCAGCGGAATGATTTTGGTGTCGGTGGTAACCGGTGAGGCGATCAGTTCGCCGTCTTCCTCCAAAGCCTTCCGCAGCGCCGGATAATTATCGATATCCCCATTGAGAACCACATTGATTTGCGCATCGATGTTGGCGTAATGAGGATAGGCAGGGTTGGACTGACTGGTTGTATAATTGTTTACCGGATGGCAATTTTCCTCGGTGATGGAGCCGACGGAAGCCCAGCGGGTATGCGTCAGGGCTGTTTCACAATCTGAATCTCCCATGGTAAAGCATTGCAGGATGTGATCCTTTTGAATGGAATGTCTCAAATCAACTACATTGCGTCCCAACTCGCCGACGATGGAAAAGGTTTTATAGGTGAACGTAACGCTGGCGCTGCCGGGATTGTCTTTATGGCCGGTTGACATGAAAATGGACTGGTTCACAAGGTCGCCCTTTTGCGTCCGCCTCTGATAATCATCATCCCATCCGTTTTTCCGGATCTGCCGGATGATCTCCTGCAACACTTGTTCATTTTTCAGAGCAAAGGTTAACTGAAGACCCGCCGAGTCGCGTCCCCGAACTTCCAGACGATCCAGCGCGTTTAACAGCAGATTGAGTTTCCGGTATTTCCGAAAGGCGGAAGGATTGACCGCAGAAGATTTCTCTGCGCCGGAAAGCGTGAGGATTTTTTGCAGATTAGCCAGAATATCTTTTTCCAGAATCCAGCAGATGTCCTTGAGCGAAAGAAGCCGGCTATTGATTATTTCCAGATCAACAGAGCTGATAATAACGCCCTGATCTTCCAACTGCTTCTCTTCATCAATCAGAAACTTTGTCATGTCTTGAGCGGTGTGAAACAAATCAGCCGATCTGTCTGTCTGAAAAAAAAGAAATTCCTGAGCGTCTTCCTGTTTGAGCTGGGTTACGGCCACATCCAGGGCATGGATGGCTTCTATACCGTTTAAATAATTCCCTGTAGAATTTTCCCCGGTGAAGACAGTTTGCAAGCCGGCGCTTTTAACTTTTTTCCACACGGCAATAAGCGAGAGATCGGCTGTCATATCCAAAGGATTTCTCTGCACGCGGCACGTCATCAATCCGGCAAAACCGCAATTCAGTTGACCGGGAAGAAGCGGGAAAAATATGATAGCGGGTTTATCAACAGTATTAGGATGAGCGCCGATAAAAATTTGGCAATGTGTAATAAAAAAGAATATTTTTTTTAGAGCATTGAACATTTTTGTATAAATCATTATTTTCTTTTGCCCTTTGTCCTTTGGCCTGGCAAGTTTTAGCTACACCATGCGGTATTTTTTTCAACAATTTTGTTAGACGGCGGTTCTGCCCGTGTCAACCTGTCTGGTTATCGGGAACGGGCTGATCTGATATGTGAAAACCCTTTTCCAGCTTGGTTTTGCATGGTGCTTACGAACCATTCCTAACACCATGCATCAAGGCGGACACTTTGTATGTCGTCCGTATTTTCCCGGTTGTTTACGATGGGGTTTGCAATAACCGTTCCTGAAGTGGATGGATTCTTTCCCGGTAATCGGATCTGATTTTTTTAGCGATACAGGATATAAATATTTCGGGGATCCTTATTTGATTTTTTCGCAGTCGATGCCCAACTTGGCCATCTTATCGGTAAACGTATTGCGGTTGATCCCCAGAAACGCCGCCGCCGTGCTTTTGACATAGCTGGAACGACGCAGGGCGATTTTGAACAGACCCTTTTCCACCATAGCCATGATTTCCTCGTGAAGTTTACTTTTGCCATTATCGGAAACGGATAAGACCGTAGCCAGATCATCCAAGTTTTTTTCCAATATTTCTTCGACGACCGTGAAGCACGTTTCCTGGACGTCGATGCCTGCTGTTGTTTTATTCTGATTTTTTGCCCTCATGGCCATGAAACTCCTGCATTTAAATCCATCTTTTCAAATATACCATTCACTTCAATATTATTGCTGCTTAAAGCGACGAACGGAAATTATAATTTTATCAATTTGGTCAGGATAATCACGACAACAATAATCAGGACAATCCAGGTCAAAACAACTAGAGATGTCCGTTCGACGGGATCCTCCAGATAGCTTTTAATTTCCGCCTCCACTTTTTCCTCACCAAGCTTGTCCGCCAGATGTCGGATCAGGAGCGTATGATTTTGCAGAAGATTGGAAAACACATAAAACCCTTTGGTTGTAGTCAGAAGAAAGTAAGCCTTATTGCGCATGATGACGACACCCAGGTGCGTGATTTCCGTCCAAGTAAAATCTTTCGTGCGGAAAAATTTTCTAATAAGCAAGCCGTTTTCGGAAACGGTAAACTCTCTTTCACAGGCCTCTATGGCAATAACCAGCGTGACAATGCATATAGCCGCGATTAGAATTTGTTCCCAGAGTTGTCCATCGAAAAGACTGAGCGCCAGAAGAATAAATAAAAGAGTTACGGCGCTGATAAAGGGAATCCTGAAGGCTTGCCTGATTTTAAAAACCTGATTCAAGTATGATCTCCGAATTATTCTGATGCTTTTCTGGTAAAGGCGCCGCTTTTGCCGCCGCTTTTTTTCAGAAGCATAATATCACTGATGATTATTTCTTTATCTACGGCTTTACACATATCGTAAATGGTCAGTGCGGCAATACTGGCCGCCGTCAGCGCTTCCATTTCCACGCCGGTTTGACCGACTGTCCAGACCTGCGCTTCGATGATTACCTGCGAGGTTAGACGGTCGATTTCAAAGGCGATATCAATACCCGTCAGTGCCAGCGGATGGCATAAGGGGATAAGTTCGCCGGTTTTTTTTGCCGCCATGATACCCGCGATTTTGGCGGTGGTCAGCACGTTGCCTTTAGCCACGCGACCTTCTTCCAAAAGCTGAAGCGTACTGTTTTTCATGATGACTCTGCCGCGGGCCGTTGCCTCTCGGACGGTCTTGTCCTTGTCCGTTACATCCACCATTTGTACCTGGCCTACATCATTAACATGGGATAGCTTTTTCATGGCGGCTACTGACTTTAGTATGCTTGAATTATGTGAGTCTAAATAATTTACAGAGACCCTAGCACAGCGTCTTTGATGAGTCAAGAAAGTCGAAAATATTTTTAAGTAAATTAAAAACTTGATATATATACGGCAATTAGCTATTATTTTTGACCGTCAATTCTTCCTCGGAGAAAATATAGTGTTCATAAAAGTGTTCGGCATGAGTGTTATCGGTATGGAATCATACCCTGTATCGGTGGAAGTAGATGTTTCCCAGGGTTTACCGCAGTTCGCCACGGTCGGCCTGCCTGACGCCTCTGTGAAAGAAAGCCGCGACAGGATCAAGGCCGCCATCAAGAATTCCGGTTACCGTTTTCCGCGGTCTCACGTTACCGTTAATCTGGCGCCTGCTGATATTCGGAAAGAGGGAACTGGTTTTGATCTGCCGATTGCGGTAGGCATTCTGGCCGCGGAGGGGTTGATCGAAGAAACTGCCCTTCAGGGCTGCTTTTTTATCGGCGAGTTGTCGCTCGACGGCAGTATTAAAGGTGTTCGAGGCGTATTGCCCGCTGCTTTTAAAGCGAGGGAGCTGGGCATTCAATCAGTATTTGTGCCGGAGGAAAACGCTGCGGAAGCGGCCATGGTGGAAGGAATCCGTGTTTATGGCATCAAGACGCTTCCCGACGTTGTCGAGTTTTTGGGAGCCAGACAAACCATTTCGCCGTTCTGTCTGGATATCGGTAATATTTTTCAAAAGAATCGTCACTATGATATCGACTTTTCTGAAATAAAAGGCCAGAAGCAGGCGACGAGGGCGTTGGAGGTCGCGGCGGCCGGGGGCCATAATATTTTGATGATTGGTTCGCCCGGTTCCGGTAAAAGTATGCTGGCCAAGCGGCTGCCCACGATTTTGCCAGACCTTTCTTTTGAAGAGGCCATCGAGGTAACCAAGGTTTTTTCCGTGGCCGGTCTGCTGAATTCAGGAGAAACATTGATTGCCGTCCGGCCTTTCCGTGCGCCTCATCATACCATTTCTGATGTCGGCCTGGTCGGAGGCGGCCAAATGCCGCATCCCGGAGAAATCAGCCTGGCTCATCTGGGGGTGCTCTTTCTGGATGAGCTGCCGGAATTCAAAAGAAATGCGCTGGAAGCGTTGCGCCAGCCACTGGAAGAAGGAACGATTACGATCACCCGCTCGGCCGTGACTGCGGCCTTTCCGGCCAAGTTTATGCTGGTGGCCGCCATGAATCCCTGTCCCTGCGGCTATTTTGGGGACCGGGTTCGCGCCTGCCGCTGTTCACCCCAGCAGATCCGGCAGTACCAGGCGAAAATTTCCGGCCCGCTGCTGGATCGCATTGATTTGCATATCGAGGTGCCGTCAGTCAGATACCGGGCCTTGACGGGAAAAGAAGAAGGCGAAGCATCTGCACCAGTCAGAGAGCGGGTTGATGGCGCGCGTAAAAGGCAAATAAAGCGCTTTGGCAATTCGGGTGTCGTTATCAATGCCCGCATGACGGAAAAACAGATCCGCTCTTATTGTTTCATTGATGAAGAATCGCATCAGCTCATGGAAATGGCCATAGAAAAACTGGGTCTTTCCGCTCGTGCCATGAACCGTATTTTGAAAGTGTCCCGCACGATTGCCGATCTGGAAGGCAAGGAAAAAATCGAGCCCACGCACATTGCCGAAGCGATTCAATATAGAAGCCTTGATCGACGCATCGTTTAGTGATATGAAAAAAACAATTTAGTCGACGTTCATTATTGGAAGGTATTTTAATAAAGAGGAATCTATGGAAATTAAGATTGTCGAAGCGTTGCCGAAATACATGAAACCCAAGCCTGATGAAACCAAATTAGGTTTTGGCAAGCACTTTACCGACCACATGTTCACCATGAAGTATAAGGTAGGAACCGGCTGGCATGACCCCGTCATCGAACCTTACCATTATTTGCAGCTTGATCCGACCGCTATGTGTCTTCATTACGGCCAGGAAATATTTGAAGGCTTGAAAGCCTACCGGGGGAAGAAAGATGAAATTTATCTTTTCCGGCCGATGGAGAACATCAGAAGGATGAATGCGTCCGCCGAAAGGCTTTGCATGGCTCAAATTGACGAAACGGTGTTTTTTGACGCCCTTAAAAAATTTGTGTTGCTCGAGCGCGATTGGATTCCCAGAGAGGCGGGGTCATCCCTTTATATCCGGCCGACGATGATTGCCACGGAAGCCGCTCTCGGCGTGCATCCGTCCAGTGAATACCTCTTCTTTATTATTGCAGGGCCGGTGGGCGCCTATTATGCCCACGGTTTTGCACCAACCAAGATTTATGTGTCCGAAGAATATGTGCGGGCGGCGGTAGGCGGTACAGGTCAAGTCAAGGCGGCAGGTAATTATGCCGCGAGTCTTTATGCCAGCCGTATTGCCACCGATATGGGTTATACACAAGTGCTTTGGCTGGACGCGCGGGAAAAGAAGTATGTGGAAGAAGTGGGCACCAGCAATATCTTTTTTGTGATCGGTGATGAGCTGATCACACCGCCGCTCGGAGGAACCATTCTGCCGGGTGTGACGCGCGATTCCGTTATTAAATTGGCGTCTCATCTGGGTGTGAATGTAAATGAGAGACCCCTGCCCATAACGGAAGTGATTGACGCGATCGAAAAAGGAACGCTCAAGGAAGCTTTTGCCTCGGGAACAGCGGCTATTATTTCACCGGTGGGACAGATTTATTTCCACAAGAAGGAGTATATCATAAACAACGGGAAGACCGGATCGCTTGCCGAGAAATTGTTTCATGAAATTTTACATATTCAGTATGGAAGCAAAAAGGATCCTTTCGGCTGGCGTATGCAGCTTGCTTAAGGGCAGCGTAAAGAAGATAGGGGGCCATCTCAGGTCTTTATCCCTTGGATACAGGCACTTGAATTTGTATTCCACAATGTTGTGGAAAGACCTGTTGGTAACCATGTTTATAAGTCAGGTAAGTCCGCAATGGTTAGGCTTTTAGACCAGATTGCTTAAGGTTTGATCAATTATATATATTAATAATATCAAATAGTTATTAATGTGCCCTTTAATCATTGCCCTGTATGGACCACTCAGCATAAAGATATAAACGCTATTTTAAAAATATGCCATTTTCGACCAATTTTTTGATATTTTTGAAAATAAAAAATGATGAAAACAAATCTCGATAAAAATGAGTTATTTATATCAGTAAAGATCGTTACGGTTTTTTTTGCAATCCTTTTGGGAGTTGTCTGGTCTCATATTTCCTGTGCTGCCGAACCGCCTCCCATTGATGAGACCATGAACCGGTTGCAGAAAATTTATGAGGAGACACAGGATTTTCAGGCGAATTTTGTTCAGGAGACCATGGTAAAATCCATCCGCAAAACGGATGTGGAAGAGGGGATCGTCTATTTTAAAAATCCTAAACAGATGCTCTGGGATTATAAAAAGCCAAAGACGAAGAAACTCATTATCAATTCAAAAAAAGCCTGGCTTTATCTGCCGCAGGATAAGTCGGTATATACTCAGGAGTCTGACAAGATTTTCAAATCCGAGGCTTTAATCAAATTTCTGTCCGGTTTGGGAAAGCTCAGCGATGACTTTACTATCAAATATGCAAGTCCCCTTGCCGTGGATAAAAGCGGCAACTATCTGCTGCAGTTATATCCGCGCGAAATGGGCGCCTCCTATCAATATCTGCAGATGACGATTGAGAAAAATAGCTTTCATATTCTTCAGGTCAGTTTTGATGATGTGATGGGTAATTCCACCCAAATGAAATTTTCCGGCATCAAAATGAATGCCGGGCTTTCCTCGAAATTATTCCAATTCCAGCCGCCGCCTGGTGTCAGCATTTTTAAAATGCCATGATGGAGGGGAAGATGCGACATTGTTGGCTTATTGACTTCCGATCAATTTGAACCCCTTAAGCTCGGCAATATGCTATTCCCCGGTTTTTATTGAAAGTCAGAAGCCGATACTATCCACGGGGACGAGTTGATTGGCTGTTGTGCCGTCAGCTTTTGAACGATGGTTCTTTCTATGAAAAACAACTGGCAGCATAAAATATTTGGTGTCCACTATTGACGACCGACCTCAGTCGAGCGCTTGTGGATCATTGGTCCGATCAGGACGTACATGAAACATATAAAGATCAGAGCGATCGCAAGCCACGCGGCGTAGGTTTCACTGAGGATCCACAAAAAGAGTACCAGAAGGCCGGCCGGAGCGAAGAAGCGAATCTTGTTTGATGCTTTCGGATAGCGCAGGTTGGAAAGCTGAAGTGAAATCATCAAGATTATGAAAAATTGGAAAACGATGGCGACAGGGCCCTTAACGAGGAGGTGCTCCTCCGGGTACATGACCTGGGCCGCGAAAGCCGCCAGCGCAATCCAGGAAGAATTTACCGTAACGGGAAGGCCGATAAAGCCTTCCTGACCGCGAAAAGGATCTTTCAGCCGGAAGCGCGCGAGACGGAGCGCGCTGGAAAAGACAATGGCCAAGGGGAGAATGACACGCCAGAGTGCGCTGGGACCGTCAAGCAGTATCGCATAGAGGAGTGCTGCCGGAGCGACTCCGAAGGCCAGAAAGTCGACGAAAGTATCCAGTTCGGCGCCGAAATCGGTGGTGCCCTTAAACCATCGCGCAAGATTACCGTCGAGGCCGTCGAGGATCAGGGCTATCATGATGTACTGCGCCGACAGGGCAAGAAGGGCGGGCGTGCCGAGGCGCATTGCCTCCTGGGTAGAGAGAATGCTAGCGAAAGCGAAGAAAAGAGCAGAAAGCGTCACCATCGTCGGAATGATCTTCCTCCAGTTAGCGAGAATTCCAAATTTATTCACTTGCTGTTCCATCATTATTATTTCCTTTCTTCACAATCCGGGCGATAATCGTCTCGCCTGCAGTTACCTGATCACCGATGCGAGCGACCATTTCGATATCTCCTTTGGGGAAGTACATGTCGAGGCGGGAACCGAATTTCATCATGCCGAAACGGTCCCCCTGCTTGACCGTTTCGGTCTTGTTGTGGGAAAGCCAATAGACGACGCGGCGGCAGACAGGGCCGACGATCTGCCGGATGAGGCAGGTTGTCTCCTCGCCGCGGATGACAATGGCGTTATGCTGGTTCACATCCGAAGATTTCTCCGTGAAGGTGAAGAGTCTTTTGCCGGGAAAGTACCCCAAAAAAGTCGAGGAACCGGCGATGGGAAAACGGTTGACATGGACGTCGAAAAGGCTCAGAAAGATGCTGATCCGCATCGTGTCCTGTTGGAGATAGTCCTTCTCGTGGATTCCGACGATCTTTGCCAACTTGCCGCTTGCCGCGGCGACAACAATTCCGGGTTCCTTTGGCGTGTTCATCTCGGGATCGCGGAAGAAGTAGAGCATGTACCCCACCCCCGTGCCGCCGATAAGAAGGCCGAGGAAGAGTCCAGCAACGTTTGAAATGCCGAGAAGACGCGACAAACCATAGACGACAATACCCGCCGCAACAGACGCCAGAAGAAACGGTTTTACTTCCCACCGGAATTTCATATGAAAGCCTCTTCACATTTTATCGGGGTTCTCTTTACCTTATATCCTTGCAATCGGAAGGGCTTGCCCGAATATCGACACGCTCTTCGAAAATCATATTAATTATTGATAATTGATAAGAACTTGTTTTCAATGGAAAGCAGTATAGGAAACGCGGTCTTGTCTGTCAAGAAAATCTTGACCAAGGAATAGGGGGAAAGTCAATTTAAAATGCCCTGATGATCTACGGTTTGATGATCGTTATCCATAGAAAAGTTTCGCCACCTATTTGGCGATATTGGGCGAATTCTATGATAAAACCAATCGATATTAAACTTGCAAACAGATCGCCGGGTGTTGTGTGACTATAAAATAACTGTTCTCCCAGAAATTCCTTGTAGCCGCTAAAAACCTCAGCACCCGTATATTCCTGTGTGGCATAGGTGAAAAGAGAGTGACCGCCCGGCTTCAGCCAACGGTGGATTTTCCGGAAAATATCCTCATGCCTTTGGTATTCAATGTGAAAAAGGCAATAGATGGCGGTGACAGCGTCAAACTGTGCATTGGGAAAATCCACTTCACTAATATCGGCGAAGATAGTTTTCATGTCCGGTTGATAGCGATGAGCCAGATCCAGCATCCGGGAAGAAAAATCCACGCCTGTGACCTGCCAGCCCTGCGCAATAAAATAAGCGGGAAAAGGTTCTCCCGCACCGCAGCCCAGGTCGAGCAAACGACCTGTCTTGCAAGGCAATCTTTTAGAGAAGTCGGCGATGACCTCCGTCATGTCAAATAAGTTCCGATTACTATCGTATGTATCGGCAAAACGGTCGTAAATTTTTTGCAAGTCACTTTGCATCAGGCCACCTTTACGAACCAAATGGATTTGCACGATCAAAATCCGGAGTCAGGTCGTCGTCGTTGACATCCTGAATAAATAGATTTTCAAAACCCAGATCAAGGGCGTAATCCAGTATCTGAGAATATTCAGCGCTGGTGATTCTGCGCCCCAGTTGCGGGTGGAATTTTATCGGTTCGGTGGGTGTATATTGCGACATGAGGCTGATCGAGACGCTTGTTGATATTTCATTTTTCAAAATCCTCAGGGCTTCCCGGGAATTTTCCAGCCTTCCGGGTAAAACCAGATGACGGATAATGATCCCTCCCGTGGCGACACCGTCTTCCACATTCAGGTCGCAGCCGACCTGTCGGACCATTTCCCGGATGGATTCTATGGCGAAGCGCGGATAGTCCGGCGCGCCGGAGAAAAGTTCGGCGTCTTGATTAAGTCCGTATTTGAAATCCGGCAGATAAATATCGACCATGCTATCCAGGCAACGGATGATGTCGGGATTTTCATAGCCGCCGCAATTGTAAACAAAGGGAATGGTGAGGCCTTGAGCACGCGCCATGCACAGAGCCTCCATCACAAGAGGCATCTGAGGCGTCGGGGTCACCGGTTCGATATTGTGACAGCCGTTTTTTTGCAGATCGAGCATGACGTGGGCCAGTTGCAAAACGGTCAACTCACGTCCTTGCGCACTGTGGGAAATTTGATAGTTCTGGCAATAGATGCATCTCAGGTTGCATGAAGAAAGAAAAATTGTTCCGGCGCCGTGTGTGCCCGAAAGAGGTGGTTCCTCTCCGTGATGGGCCAGCGAGCAGTCCATGAAAATCGCAGCGGGAAGACGGCAATGGCCCAACTCACCTTTTGTCCGGTCAACCCGGCAGGTGCGCGGACAAAGGGTGCAGGAGGTATAAATATCCAGAAGTTCTTGAATAATCATAATAAATAGTTTTCAAGTTTTAAGATTTAAGTATTAAGTGATTATAATTATTTATTTTTTCCTTAAATCTTAAAACTTAAACCTTAAAACTTTTCAACCATTTCCCGAATCTTTCCGCTGTCCACCAGTTCCAAAAAGTCCTCGCCCAGGGGCGCGGCAAGCTCCATGGCTTTATTCCAGTGTGCAATTCTTTCAGCGCCCTTGTCGATATAGGTCAGAAAATCATCCCGATCCGGGGCTTTGCCCGACGGTAGCCGGTCGATGAAACTCTGCGATGGAAAAACCATCACCACGTTATTCAATGTTTGATCATCCGGTATGCGCCGTTTATTTTTCTTATCCAGCCAGCCGGGAATAATCCTTTCCTGGTGATGGAAAAAAAGGACCAATTCATTTTCTTTTGCGGCAAACTGATGCGACAGGTGATAATCGATCAAGCCGCCGTCGCGATAAACACCGTGGGGCGCGCCGAAAATATTCTTTACGCCGGCAACGATAAGCGGGATCGCGCCGGAGGCCATCACCGCGTATTTGAAATTTGATTCATTTATCCGCACATATTTGCCCTGGAATTGCGGTTGAAAACAAAAAGGGGGCGGTTTGGAGCCGCCGTAGAAAACAACCCTGTCGGCGAAATGGTACAGATTATTCCGGCTAAAGAAATTCAACACGTAACAGGCGGCCAGAGCGCTTTTCTGCAACAAGTATTTTTCGGAAGCGACCAGGCCTCGGGCGCGGGCCGTGATCACGGACAAACGATAGCGCTTGTTGGCCAGGGCAAAGGGCAGGGCGTCATCTTCGATGTAGGTGTTCAGGATGTGAGAGAATTTTTCCAGAATGGTCACCGGCGTATCTTTTCGGGTATAGCCGACTGTGATATAGGCGTGAATGAATTTCCGGTAACAGTCGGCGGCCTGCGGCTGCAGCCATGCTGCAAAACGCCAGGCGCCGGCTGACGATCCGATGAGATGCACGGATCTGGATCGTCCCAGAAGATTTTGCGTCAGAAGCGTCAGATCAAATCCACTGGCGATCAGCCAGCGCGGCCCTACCGCCGCTCCGTAATAAGCGGAAACGGCGTCAAAATTAAACCCGCCGTCCTTAATGATTTCGTAAGCTTTTTTTCCGGCTTTGATGCGCAATCGGCTCATAAAAATTCATCCGGGCAAAGACCTTGACACATATCCTTTTGTCTTGTAAATATAACGTCAACCGATGCACGAATAAGCATCAACATGATTATTTTTTTTCGAACGGTTCCCATGACTCACAGTTGATGCGGCTTTTATCAATAATTACAGAAATTGCAAGTTATTTTAAAATATTCAAATAGGGGAAGCAGAATGGATATCCAAGGCACCGTAAAAAAAATAGCCGAAGACGCGCTTACGGCATCACGCCCGCTTTCCCATATCTCCGCCAACGCAAAAAATGCCGCGCTTTTACGCATGGCTGATGAGCTCATCGGCCATCGTGATTTTATCCTGTCCGAAAATAGCCGGGATGTGACCGGTGCCCGAGAAAAGGGCCTTTCTGCAGCCATGATCGACCGGCTGACGGTCAAAGATGCCACCATTGAGGCTATGGCGCAGGGGCTGCGTGAAGTTGCGGCGCTGCCTGATCCGGTAGGAAAGGTGACGTCCATGTGGCGCCGTCCCAACGGCCTTTTAGTCGGCCGCATGCGTATCCCCCTGGGGGTGATCGGCATTATCTATGAATCGCGTCCCAATGTCACGGTGGACGCTTCCGCCCTGTGTCTCAAATCGGGCAACGCGGTCATCTTGCGCGGCGGTTCGGAAGCGCTTCACTCCAACCTGGCTATTGCGTCTGTCTTACAGAATGTCTTGAGAGAAAGCCCTCTGCCGGACAAGGCTATTCAGGTCATTCCGTTTACCGATCGCGAGGCTGTCTCGACGATGTTGCAACTCGACGAGCATATTGATTTGATTATTCCGCGCGGCGGCGAAGAACTGATCCGCGCCGTGGTTGCCCAGTCCAAGATTCCCGTTATTAAACATTACAAAGGCGTCTGTCACATCTTTGTGGATGCGGGAGCCGACATGGACATGGCCGTGAATATCTGTGCCAATGCCAAAGTGCAGCGTCCCGGTGTCTGCAATGCGCTGGAAACCTTGCTGGTGCATTCGGACATTGCCCCCGCGTTTTTGCCGAAGGCCGCAGAAAGGCTGCAAAAAGCAGGCGTCCTGCTCAGAGGCTGCGAAAAAACAAGAAAAATCCTGAAAAATATCGACGCGGCAACCGAAGAAGACTGGTATGCGGAATACCTGGACTTGATTCTGGCCGTGAGGGTTGTGCCATCTATCGACAAAGCCATCGCACATATTGAAAAATACGGATCGCTGCATACGGAATCCATTATTACCAAGGATTATGCCAACTCGCAGCGGTTTTTGAATGAAGTCAATTCTTCCACGGTGCTGGTGAACGCTTCCACCCGCTTCAGTGACGGCTTTGAGCTGGGATTGGGCGCGGAAATCGGCATTTCGACCACCAAGCTGCATGCGTTCGGGCCGATGGGACTGGAAGAACTTACCACGTCCAAGTTTATCATTTACGGCGACGGCCAGGTCCGCGCATGAAATGGGGACTTTTCGGCGGGACATTCGACCCGGTTCATTTCGGTCACCTGCGCGCCGCCCAGGAACTGATCACGCTTCTAAATCTGGATCGCGTGATCTTTATTCCCGCAGCCCTGCCGCCGCATAAGACGGCGTGCGTGATTACGCCCTTTGAACATCGCTCGCAAATGATACGCCTGGCCATCGAAGGGAATGATCAATTTTATTTTTCGGATGTGGAAAACCTGCGGCCGGGGAAATCCTACTCGATGGATACCGTCCAATATTTTTTAGATACCCATGATAAAAGTTTAGAATTATATTTCATTGTCGGCCAGGATGCATTTGACGCGATCACCACCTGGTATAAATGGGAAAAGCTTTTATCGCTTTGCCACTTTGCGGTGATGACCAGACCGGGCTACGAAAATAAGGGTCTGGTTCATATCCTGCCGCCCGATATCGCCGCGCGTTTTGTTTATGATCAGCAAAACGAAATTTTTAAAGACCCGCAAGGCGGCTCTGTTTTTTTCCGCAAGATAACCTTTCTGGATATTTCATCCTCAGGTATTCGGGAAAGGATTCACCAAGGCCAATCGATCAGATACTTGATGCCGGACAATGTTATCCGTTACATGGAGGCCAACAGACTATACAGATCAGAATGAGGATCAAGGTGAAAGTATAAAGGATAAGCCGCCTGATCTCACCCAACCCTGTCCCGGAAATCGGGGGTGGACTAAAAATAAAAGGCGGTCTCCAGGCTTAGAAAGTGATTCGTCTGGCGCTCATCCTGAACATTGCCGAGGTTTTTGATTGCTTCATAAGCGTACCGCAGCGAGATGTTTACGTTATCATTGACCCGGTAACCCAATGCTCCCAGATACTGATTTTTAGACTGCGTATAAGGCTTTGTTTTAAAGCCGCTTCTTTCCAGGTCAAAGCTCAGTTTGTAGTATAATTTATCAAAACTTTGTGACCATTCGACGAAAAAATCGTCTGCCTCAGTGCCTACGTGATGCCCGAAGACACGACCCTCATAACGCATGGGATATGGTCCATGCCGATACCAGGAATCCGGTGAGTTGTAGGGCCCTAAAACCGTCGTCGCGTACTCCCCGCGAAGAGCGGCCTTGTCCAGCCCGAATGGTTTAAAGATGGCCAGGCCTGCCAGCCAGGCGCGGCTGGTCGGGGGATACCCGTGATCCTCCGCGCCGATTTCACCGTAAAGCTTGATACCGTCAGCCACAAAAATGTATTTTTTAAGATTGGGTAGGGTCAGGGCTATATCAGCAGCAAATTCCTGGTTGCTTTCTGTTTTCTCTCGACCTCGATCAGTATTGCCGAAGAGAATCTGGTTGATCTCGCCGAGACTCAGGTTGCGCCGTCCCGGGCCGCCAAACAAAACCAGATGGGATGCTCCCAGTTCCAGATAGGGATGCGGTTTAAGGCCCAGCCGCATGCCATATAGAAAAGGATTGGCCAGCTCCTGGCCTTTTCTTTCGTCGTTCAGCTGTGAAAAAATCAGGTTGAATTGCACCGGTCCCAGGTAAGAAAAAAGCCACGGCAGAAGGATCGGTTCCGGATTGGATAATTTTATCATGTCAAAGGGATGGGCGTTGTTGGACATGAGCAGCGCGCCGTGATAACCCGGTCCCCACCACAGAGAGTCCCTGCCTACCTGCAATTCAACGTTGAAGATCGTCAGCTTTGCATAACCCTTATGCAGGCGCACGTCGATCCGGCTGCCGTCTTCGTCAGTGCCGAAATGCTGATTATAGATGAAGGCAGGCTGTACAAAAAAAGAAAATACGCGCCCGACTCTGGCTTGCGATTGAAATTGGAGCAGTGCATTGTGGCCTTCGCCGTATTGAATGCCCTCATTGTTAAAAACGGAGAAAGGGCCTTTCAGATAGCTGTAGGAAACGGAAAAGGTTTCCACGGGTTTGATAAACAGGTTGCTGCTGTTTTCGGGGGATCGCGCCTCGGTGATTTCCGCATTAAAAAGTTTTCTGTATCGCGTCTGAATATCCCGGCACGTTGCGGACGGCGTTTTCTGAGCATAACATTTATCCAGCGCCTCAATAAGTTGCCTGCCGACTTCACTTCCGGCAAAGGGTTTGATGGAATACAACTGGCTTCCGACAAGGCCTTCCGCCGCCCAGAATTCCATGTCGCGGTAAAGATCGTTTTCCAGGGAAACGTTTGTCGATGAGGCCGCGTTGGCCGGCAGCGGAAAATGCAGGACGAAGAGCAGCATGGCAAGGAGCAGAGCAAGGGGAATGTTGGATAGTAGGTAGCTGATAGCTGATAGTGGATGGTGGATAGAAGAATAGCTCAACGTTTTACGTTTTAAGTAAAATCTGTTTTCTGCCGCTTGCGGCTGCCGGCTCTTTGCTTGATTCATCATTTTACCTTCCTGGATTTACCCTAAAGGGCACACAGCCGAGTCGCGCTTCGCTTGCCTACCCTGAAGGGCACACGCGGAATGACGATAATACTGCCTGACACGTGAAATATAACACCTAAAACCTTAAACATCAATCCACCATGAGCTGCGAGCTACGGGCTATTCCCACCAATCTTTCTACTGCCTCAAAGACCATGCCGGGTGTTATTTCTTCCATGCACTTTTTAGTTGGACATTTTTTTAACAGACACGGACTGCACGAAAGGCCTGTTCGAATAATCGTGTGGCCTGTTCCATAAGGACCGGTTCTGGCCGGATCGGTTGGCCCGAAAAGAGCGATCACAGGAACGCCGACAGCCGCCGCCAGATGCATGGGGCCGGAATCGGTTGAAATAACAGTCAAAGCATCTTTATAGATGCAGGCCAATTCCAAAAGCGTCGTTTGTCCACCTATATTGATCCGCTTTGTGGTCATGAACGATGTGATTTTGTCAAGGGATTCTTTGTCCCGGCCGGTGAAAACAGCGGGAATCTTCAATCGCTGTGAGATGACATCCACAAGCTTGGCGAATTTCCGGTTATCCCACAATTTGGTATCCCACAGGGCAACGGGACTGACGGCAATGTATTGTTTTTTCGCCAGACCATGAGATGCCAGCAGCGACTTAGCTTTGTCTTCCGCTTCCGAATGGATGGGCAAAATAAATTCAGCCTGATTGACTACCGCGCCGAGATGGCGTGGAAAATCCAGGTAGCGGTCCACCGCGTGCTTGTCCATGTTTTCCGGAATTTTTTCATTGAGAAACAAGCCGCTTAGTTCCTGCCAGGAATCATAGCCCAGTTTTCTTTTGCCCTGGCTCAAAAAAATGATTATCGAACTTTTGAACAGACCTTGAAAATCGATGACGAGATCATACCGACGACTTTTCAGTGCGGCCAGAAAAGAGCGCGCGTCGCGCCAGGCTGCAGAAAACTGACCCGCTTTAATTTCTTTTATCCAGCTTTTGCGCCGGAAAATCAAAACCCGATCCAGATACGGATGATGCAGAACGAGATCCGCCGCCGCTTCTTCCACCACCCAGGTGATATGCGCATCGGGATACAAACGGCGCATTGCCGCAAGCGACGGCAAGGTGTGAATCACGTCGCCGATAGCGCTCAGTTTGACAATCAGAATATTCACGTTCGATCCTTCAATATCCAGTGAACCGCATCCAGAATATCTCTGGCGACATAATCGGGTCGATTCATTTCATTGGCCCGGTCCGGCCCGACCTCCTGCATCAAATCCTGCCCGTATCCCGTCATGACCAGGATGCCCCTGGCGCCGGCACGGTGAGCCGTCTCAATGTCCCGCAGGCGGTCTCCGATGAAATAGGACCGGGCAAGGTCAATGTCCAGATCGGCCGCCGCCTGATGAAGCAGTCCCGGTTCCGGTTTGCGGCATTTACAAATTCTGCGATAAGGATCATTTCCTTCTGTCGGGTGATGCGGACAGAAATAAAACCGGTCGATCAGAGCGCCCTGCTCCAGAAGCGCGCTCTGAATCTGTCCGTTTATTTTTCGGACGAATACTTCTGTAAACAATCCCTTGGCGACGCCGGCCTGATTGGTGATGACCACGGCTTTCATGCCGCTTTCGTTAATCAGGCGAATGGCTTCGAAAGCGGCTGGAATGATCTGCAGTTTATCCTCATGGTCGAGATAGCCGACTTCTTCGTTAATGGTTCCGTCGCGATCCAGAAATATGGTTGTGTTTTTTTTCATGGCGAATCAACTTTTCCTTAATAATAATGTATTGGCCGCCGCGACGACATTGTCAACCGTGATCAGGGTCATGCAGCGGAAATCCGTCGGGCAGGTCTTTTTCAGGCAGGGGCTGCACGATACGGGTTTGCGCACCAGAATGGTTTTCTCTCCCGCGGGCGATGTGGTGACGGGATTGGTCGAGCCGAAAATGGCGACCGTGGGAATGTTCAGAGCGCCGGCCACATGCATGAGACCTGAATCATTGCTGATAAACAACCGGCATTGGGAAATGCAATAAACCGCTTCCTGTAAGGTTGTTTTGCCGGCGATATTGATCATGTCCGCTCGCGCGTTTTTTCGCACCTGTTCGGCGATTTCCCAGTCACTCTTTCCGCCGAAAAGCACAACCCGCGCAGCCAGCTCGGCGCTTAAACGATCGGCCGCCGCCGCGAACCTTTCCGGCATCCAGCGCTTGGCCGGGCCGTAGGTGGCGCCGGGCGCAATGCCGATCACCGGCTCGCCGTTTCCGGGTACGTATTGCTTGATGATGTCCCTGGCGGTCGCGGGTGATATATGCGTTTCCAGATGCATGGCGCGGTCAATATCCGCGCAGCCCAGGGCTTTGACCATTTCCAGATAATAATCGACCTGATGAACTTTCAGGATTTCACCGGTGCGGCGAATCGGGTGCGTCAATAAAAAACCGCGGCCGTCGGTATTAAATCCGGCGCGCAGGGGAATGCCTGACGCCAATGTCATGATGGCCGCTTCTACGGCGTTTTGCAGAAGAATGGCCGCGTCGAATTTTTTAAGGCGCAGCCGCCAGGCCAGTTGAAAGACACCCACGGGATTATCGTATTTATTTTCATAAGGGATGATTTCATCCGCGGCTGAAAACATTTTATAAATATCGTCAATGGGCGGCTTGGCCAAAATGGCCAGATGTGCGCGCGGATAGGCCGCTCGCACAGAGGCAACGGCAGGCAGCGTCATCACGGCGTCACCGACCCAGTTGGTGCCGCGAATCAAAATTTTATTGAGGCCTGTTTGCGGCAGTTTGTTTTTTGCTTCCAGTATCAAGGTTTTTTCCTCGTATTTCTTATCCAGGATCCCAGTATCCAGGATCTTGTGAATCGTGAACCCCGAAATGCGAGATACGCTTCACGAATTCCTCCTGGCCTGGCAGAGCTTTGTCTTCCAGCGCTGATGCACCCAGAACCATTGTTCCGGATACTTGCGGATATGATCTTCAATAATTTTTGTAAAACGCTGTGTATTGCTCAATACGTCAGCGTTCCGGTTGCCGGACTGGATGATATCAACTTCAGGGAAAATCTCCAATACGTATTTACCATCCGGCAATCGGGTGGTGAAAACAGGCAATACCGGCGCTCCGGTATGCAAAGCCAGCAGGGCAAGACCGGATGTTGTGCAGGCCGGACGATTAAAGAAGTTAATGAAAATTCCATCGTACACAGCCACGTTCTGGTCCATCAGAAGATTGATGGTCGTTCCATTTTTCAGGTGGCGCATCATCGGTCTCATGGCATTTTCCTTATCCAGGGAAGTATTCCCGTAGGATGCACGGACATAAGTGATCGCCTCTTCCAGAAATGGGCTGTCCAGAATACGGTAAACAAAGATAAATGGTTTTGTCGTTATGGCCAGAGCAGCATTGCCGATTTCCCAGTTGCCGAAGTGCGCGCTGAAAAGGAGAACTCCTTTTCCTTTTTGGCAAGCCTCGGTATAATTATTCAGGCCTTTAATATGAATCCATTTGTGTAAATTGTCTTTATTAAGATAGTAAATATCGGAAAATTCCGCCAGGATCAGGGCAAAGCTCGCATAGGAGGCTTTGGCAATTCTTAAAATTTCGTTTAAAGATTTTTCGGGAAAGGATCGTGTTAGATTATGAACGGCGATCAGTCGATGCTTGAGGGATAGATAATAAAACAGCTTGGCCAGACCAACGGCAAGGGCGCGTCGGGCAGGCAGTGGTATGATACGAAATATGATTTCGGCAATTTTCATGTTCATAAGTAAAAAATACTATAGATGTTCATTTCTCTTCACAACAGCGTTCAACTGTTCTATGATAAAATTTTCGAATGACGCCAGGGATGGTTTTATTTCCATTTCCATGCGCAGAATACAAACCATCTTTAAGAATTCTGGATAACCGGCGAGGCGCATGGCATCCTTTTCCGTTGTGACGAGATAATCGGCATGCAGGTTGGTAAATTTATCCTTTAATTCCTCCAGATCGTAATCCCTGAAAATATGATGATCGGGGTAAGGATCAAAAGACAGAATTTTTGCATCCGCTTCCAGTAGCGTTTTCTTAAAGGACGCAGGTCGGGCGATGCCGCAAAAAGCGCAAACTTTTTTACCGCGAAGATCGCCAGGCGGCAAGGAAAGACTCTCCTCCGGTTTGATCATTTCCTTGAACTGATGAACAGCGTGGAAAATGGGTATATTTGATGTGCGTGCGATGATGGCGATGTCCTGGTTTACAGGATGCGTCTCATTTATGCGGGTTAGAATAAAACAACCGGCGCGGTGAAGGCCGTCCGCGGATTCGCGTAATTCACCGCGCGGGAGAAGATGGCCGTTTCCCAGCGGTTTTTCGGCGTCGAGCAAAACAATATCGATATCCCGGAAGATTTGACGGTGCTGGAAAGCGTCGTCACAGATCAGTACATTCGCTCCGAATCGGTCGATGGCCGCCGGTCCGGTCAGGCGGCGTTTGGCTCCTGTGACGACCGGAATATCCGGCAGCGACCGGGCGATAAGCAGCGGCTCGTCACCGGCGATATCCGCTCTAAGCAGAATGCTTTTTCCATCGGAAACGATGTTGACGGGTTGGGCGCTTTTGGCGCCGTAACCGCGACTGATAATCGCCGGCTTCCAACCGTGTCGCTGAAGTATTTTTGCAAGCATGATGACACAGGGCGTTTTCCCCGTACCGCCGACGGTGATGTTGCCGACGCTGATGACCGGGCAGGAAAGTTTGACAGGTTTCAGAATCTGTCGATCGTAGAGTCGGTTACGCCAATGAATGATCAGCCGATAGAGCAGCGAGAAGAGCAATAGAATTAATCTTGTCGGACTGATGCGGCGCATCGAATCGTTATCATTCCAGATCCTTTGCCAATCGATCATTGCTGTTTCCTTCATCTTTGAACTGCAAATTATACAAGCGGTAATATTCGCCTTTTTTAGCCATCAGGGCTTCGTGATTGCCTTCTTCCACGATCTCCCCGTTGACCAGGGCAATGATTCGGTCGGCATTGCGGATGGTGGAAAGCCGATGCGCGATGACCAGTGTGGTGCGCCCTTTCATCAGATTGTCGAGCGCGTCCTGTACTTCGATTTCGGCTTCCGTATCCAGCGACGACGTTGCTTCGTCCAGAATCAAAATAGGCGCGTCTTTGAGCAACGCCCGCGCGATGGAGATGCGTTGCTTTTCCCCGCCGGACAGCTTGGTGCCCAGTTCTCCGATATTGGATTCGTATCCCTGGGGCAGCCGGCTGATAAAATCATGAGCGTTGGCCGCCCGTGCGGCGTTCAAGATGTCTTCTTCCGTTCTCTGGATATCGCCGTACGCGATGTTGTTTTTAACGGTATCATTAAAAAGAATGGTCTGCTGCGTAACGATGGCGATCTGGCCGCGCAATGATTGCAGTGTGACGTCGCGGATGTCATAACCATCGATCAGGACGCGTCCGGCGGAAACGTCGTAAAAGCGGGGAATCAGATTCACCAGCGATGTTTTGCCGCCGCCGCTCATGCCGACAAACGCGACAACTTCACCCGCCTTGATCGAGAGATTAATATTCTTCAAAACCGGTGTTGCTTCATAGCAAAACGTCGCATTTTCAATCTCGACGCCTTGGGTAACAGAGGGCAGCACAATGGCATTCGGCTTATCTTCAATATCAGGTATGCGGTCGATGATATTAAAAATACGTTCGGCGCCGGCAATGCCCTGGTTGATGGTGTTATTGATATTGGTCAGTCGTTTAACCGGTTCGTAGAGCATCAGCAGCGCGGCAATAAAAGAGAAAAAAGTGCCGGGTGTGGAATGCCCCTGCACGACGCTGAATCCGCCGTAAAAAATGACGGCGGCAATCCCCAATCCGCCCAGAAAATCCATGAGGGGGCTGGAGATGGCGTTTACGGAAACGGCTTTCATGTTATATTTAAACAGCCTTTCATTTTCCGCGGCGAATCTTTTATTTTCATATCTTTCCATGCAAAAGGCTTTGACGATGCGTGTTCCGGAAATGGTTTCCTGCAAAAGGGAGCTCAAGGTTCCCATGGTGATTTGCGTGGACGTTGTCACCTTGCGCATTTTTCTGCCAAACAGGGAAATGGGATAGATGGCCAGGGGGAAAACAATAATGGCAATCAGCGCCAGTTTCCAGTCCGTGTAGAAAATAACCCCCACCAATGATAACAGCATAAAGCTGTCTTTGATTAATGCTGTTATGGCCTCCGATGACGCGGTCTGAACCGATTGAACATCATTGGTGATCCGCGACATCAGCAATCCAGTGGGATGTTCAGCAAAAAAAGATAAAGATTGGTTCTGAATTTTTTCGTAAAGTTTATTGCGCAAATCGGTAACGATGCGCAAGCCGATAGAACTCATTAAAATAGACTGTCCATAGTTGCACAATCCTTTAAAAAGAAAAATGCCGATAATGGCAAAGGGGATCCATTTCAGTGCGGCAGTATTTTTACTGACAAATATTTCGTCAATGGCTGGTTTGGATATCAGCGGCAGGGCGGATTGCAACCCTCCGGCAATGATCATGCAAAGCGCGGCAAAAATAAAGCGCACATAATGTTGCTTGGACATGAATAACAATCTTTTAAAAGTTTCCATAGTTGATCCTATATCATATCGCAGGCAATTTGCGCAGCTCTTCCGGCAGCGCCGGGTTCGCCCAATTTGGTTCGGATATTCTGAAGTTCGGTGATAATTTCCTGCTTTTTTTCATTGTTTAATAAAATAGACAGAGCCTCGGATGCGATACGCGGGCCGTTGGCGTCTCGCTGAAGCAATTCCGGGACAACGGTTTTACCGGCAATGATGTTGACCAGGCCGATGAGCTGGGGCTTGATGATCAGTCTGCCGATTGCCGCTGAAAAAGGCGACAGCTTGTAGATGATAATCATGGGCACGCCCATCAGGCCGGTTTCCAGCGTTGCCGTTCCGGACGTCACAATAGCCAGATCACAGCAGGAAAGAACGTCATACGTGCGTCCCGAGACAATTTTGACGCCGAGGCCGGAATAGGCAATGATTCCGGCGACGATTTTTTCTTCCAGTGTGTCCGCCAGGGGCAGGATATATTGCGCGTCCGGTATTTTTTTGGAAATGATTTGCGCCGCCTTCATCATCTCCGGCAGCAGCCGGGTAATTTCCGCCGTCCGGCTGCCCGGCAGGAGCCCGATAGTTGTTTGTTTTTCGGAAAGACCGAAATGAAGCCTGGCTTGAGATTTGGTAAATGAGGTTTTCACCGTATCCCGCAGAGGGTGGCCGACATAATTGACGGCAAATCCGTGTGCGGCGTAAAAATCCACTTCAAACGGCAGAATAACAGCCATCCTGTCGACCAGCCTTTTAATTTGCTCGACTCGTCCTTTGCGCCAGGCCCAAACCTGCGGACTGATATAGTAAAAAATTTTAATATTTCTTTTTCGGGCGGCCCGGGCCACGATGTTCAGGTTAAAATCGGGAAAATCGATCAGAATAACCAGATTTGGCTTCAACTGATCCATGGATTTTCGAATCTTCGCCATAATTTGAATAAACGTTCCGGCTTTCGAAAGCACTTCCGTGACACCGACCACGGCAATATCCGCAGCGGGAGCCAAAAGCCTCACACCTGCTTCTTTCATTTTGTTGCCGCCAATGCCGTAGAAATGTAGGGATGGATTAATGGCGAGCATTTCCCGGACCAGAAAGGAGCCATGCAGATCGCCGGAGGCCTCTCCGGCGACGATCATCACCTTCGGAGCGTGCCTGCCTGCTATGCCCACGTTTATCTTTATATTGCTTTTTTCAACGGACATTATTGACCACATCGGTTATCAGCCTGATTTCTTCCCGTGTCAGTTCCGGAAACATCGGCAGTGAAAGAACTTCATGGGCGCAGGTTTCACTGACGCTCAGGCTTTCTTTCAGGTCATACATTTTGAGGAAGACGTCCTGCTGGTGCAGGGGGACCGGGTAGTAAACGGCGGAGGCACTCCCCGCGCCTTGAAGTGCGTCGGCAATGGTCTGGCGGTTTTTAGCGCGGATGGTAAACTGATGATACACATGTTTGCAGCCGGGACGTTCCGAGGGCAGCACGATATCTTTTCCGGCCATGGCCTGGCAATAGGCGGCGGCATTTCCGCGGCGGGCGTCATTGGCCGCGTCGATTTGGGGCAGCTTGACGCGGAGAATGGCGGCTTGGATTTCATCGAGCCGGCTATTGTAACCGACTTCGGAATGGTAATACCGTACTGCACTGCCGTGGTTGCGGAGCATTTTAATTTTTGAGGCGATTTCCTCGTCGTGCATGATCACGATACCGCCGTCGCCGTAACAACCGAGATTTTTGCTGGGGAAAAAACTGAAACAGCCGACGTCGCCCATGGTGCCGACGGCTTGTCCCTGATACGTTGCGCCAAAAGCCTGTGCGCAGTCTTCAATGACTTTCAGATGATGTTTCCGCGCGATGTCCATAATCGGGTCCATATCGGCAGGATGGCCGAATAAATGGACGGGGATGATGGCTTTGGTCCGGGAGGTAATTTTAGCGGCGATCTTGCCGGGATCAATGTTAAAGGTGTCCGGGCAAATATCGACAAAAACCGGTTTGGCGCCCACGAGTGCAACCACTTCCGCAGTGGCGATGAAGGTGAAGGGCGTGGTGATAACTTCGTCGCCTGGGCCGATCCCGCAGGCGCGCAGAGCCAGAAGCAGAGCGTCCGTGCCGTTGGCGCATCCTACGGCATAAGGCAGACCGTGGTAGGCGGCGATTTCTGCCTCCAGTGCAGAGACGTTCGGTCCCAGAATGAATTGCGTCTGTTCCAGTGCCTGCAACACGGCTTGGTCGATTTCGTTTTTCAGCCGGGTGCATTGTCTTTTTAAATCAACCATCGGGATCATAGGGGGATATCCTCGTGTGTTTTCATTTTTTGAAGAATTTCTATAGCCAGGGCCAGAGATTTTCGGCCGTCCTCGCCGGATACCACCGGCTTGGAACGGGTCAGGACTGCGCTGACGAATGAGCGGACTTCTTCCTCCAGGGGATCGTGACTGCCCACATCAATATGGTTTTGAACGATTTGCTGCTTGCCGTCGCCGTTGACGATTTTGCTGAGCGACAGGACTTCCCTTTTTTGACAGTCTACGGAGTGATAGCCTTCCGGGCCGAAAAAACGGATTTTCTGCATGGTCTTGGCGCTGATGCGGCTGGCGGTGATGTTGGCGATGCAGCCGGTGGTAAACGATAGACGGGCATTGGAGATGTCGATTTTGTCCGAAAGAATGGGAACCCCCACCGCTTCCACGCCGGCGAGCGGCGCATTGACGAATTTCAGGATTAAGTCCAGATCGTGAATCATTAAATCCAGAATCACGTCCACGTCGGTACCGCGTTCAAAGAAGGGATGCAGGCGATGCACTTCAATGAACAGCGGCCGCGTAATCACGGCGTCAAGCGCCATGATGGCCGGATTAAATCGCTCCACAAATCCCACTTGCAAGATTAGTTTGCTTTTTTCGGTAAGTCTGAGGAGTTCATCAGCTTCTTCGAGAGTCGCACATATGGGTTTTTCAATCAGCACATCAACGCCTGCGGCCAGAAAATCTCTGGCGACATCGTAATGAAAACCCGTCGGGACGGCAATACTCACGGCGTCAACGAGGCCGATCATGTCCCGATGGTCCGTAAAAGCCGAACAGGCATAAAGACCGGCGGCCTTCTGTGCCCGTTCAAGCTGCGTATCAGACACGGCCGTGATTCTGCAGGAGTCTATTTTGGCGTATTTCTGCAAATGATAACTGCCGAGATGACCAATGCCGACCACGCCCACTCGAATATTTTTTTCTGTTGTCATTTTTCTCTCTCTAGCGGCAAATGCTTCTTTTTGATTCTTGAATAAAGTTGATGAAGTGCCGAACTTCGGGGCAGTCTCCTGCTTCTGTCCGGGCCTTTTCCAACGCTTCTTCCAGGAGAAGATCGGAACGGAAAATAATGCGATAGGCTTGTTTGAGGCCGGCAATAGAGCCTTCTGAAAAATTACGTCTTTGAAGACCGACCATATTCAGGCCGAATAGCGTGGCTCGATTACCGTTGGCCATTGTATAAGGCGGAATGTCCTTGACCACGGCGGATGCACCGCCAACGATGCAGTGTGCGCCGATGCGGCAGAATTGATGGACACCGCACAGCGGGCTGACAATCGCATAATCTTCAGCATGAACATGTCCGGCCAATCCCGTTGAATTGCCGATGATAACATTATTGCCTAATTTGCAATTATGGGCAATATGGGCATAGGCCATCAGCAGATTATGATCACCCATGATGGTCATGCCGGTATCGGCGCTTGTGCCACGATGGATACTGACATATTCTCGGATCGTATTAAAGTTCCCAATAATTACGCTTGTTTTTTCCCCGCCGAATTTTAGATCCTGGGGAGGCGCTCCGATGGAACAGAATTGGAAGATTTTACAGCCTTCGCCAATCTGCGTGTAATTATCAATTACCGTGTGTGGACCGATGATTGTATTTTTCCCGATTTTAACGTCAGGGCCGATAATGGAATAAGGGCCGATTTCCACGCCGTCTTCCAACTGGGCGTCCGCTGCGATAATTGCTGTAGGATGAATTTTCATTTTAATCTTTACCTGGTTTATTTATTTTTGCTACAAGTTGTTCCACTTGTTTGATCAGCTCTGCCAATTTTACGCGCATTTCCGGAAGTTTGACCTTGCTGGATTCTACTTTCAGCCATTCTTTGTAGGGAAGAAACGGCCTTCCACCGCCAACCTGGCCTGCGGGGATATCCTTGTGAATGCCAGAGGAGGCGCCGATCATGGCATAATCTCCGATGGAAATATGCCCGACAATGCCGACCTGTCCGCCGATGATGACGCTGCACCCTATTTTGGTTGACCCCGAAATACCAGTCTGGGCGGCAATGGCCGAATTTTCGCCGATAACGACATTGTGTGCAATCTGAACAAGATTATCAACCTTCACGTTCTGTTGAATCCAGGTTTTACCCAGGGTAGCCCGGTCAACGGTGGTGTTGGCGCCGAGCTCCACGTCATCGTCAATTTGAACGATGCCGACCTGTGGAATTTTGGCGTTGCCCGCGCCGGGCGCGGCAAAGCCGAAACCGTCCGCGCCGATGACGACGCCGGAATGAAGAATCACGCGGCGGCCGATGATGCAGTTTTGATAAACGCTGACATTGGCGTAAAGGATCGAATTTTCGCCGACGGACGTGTTGCGGCCGATAAACACGCCGGGGTATATAACCGCGCCTTTTTCGATGCGGGCGCCTGAGCTTACGAAAGCCCGGGGCAAGACGGTCGCCTCCTGTGAGACCCAGGCGCCTTCTTCGATATAAGCAGCAGGATGGACGCCGATCGGGCCATGATCGACCGGATAAAATACCGCCAGGAGTTTCCCGAAGGCCGCGTAGGGGTCAGCTACGACAATCAGATTTTTATCCGGTTTGACGGTTCCGGGCGGTACGAGGATGGCCGCCGCGCGCGTCGTTTCCAGCATTTTATAATATTTCGGATTGGCGATAAAGGTCAGATCATCAATGCCTGCTTCGTCAATCGGCAGGATATTCCTGATCACCCTCTTATCGTCGCCGAGGACGGCACCGCCGACCATGGCTGCTATTTCCTGAATGCTTTTTTTCATTTCATTCGACGGTTATTTTTTTGCGTTTTGAGCTTTGTTGAAGTCTTCAATGACTTTCTTGCTGATATCGTTGGCCTTGTCATGATAGGGCATCGGCATGGTGCTGATATCCAGAATCAGAGTATATTTTTCCTTTTCAGCAATGGCCCGGACGACTTTCAGTATATCTGGAATTATTTTCTGTGAATATTCCTGATCACGTTTCTGGAGCTCCTTGTTGGTATCATCGACGAGGATCTGGTAATCACGCAATTTTCTCTGATAGGCGGCTTCCTTGTCGCTGCGGGCGCTGGCTGTCAGAATGGCGCCTTGTTTGTCAAGTTCGTCTTTCATCTTTTTGACTTCGTTTTCCATGTCTTTGACGTTTACTTGCTTTTTTTCCACGAGTTTTTTAAATTCTTCGGCTGCTTTTTTACCGACGTTCGAGGTTTGAATAATCTCCTGAATGTTGATAAAACCGATCCGATCTGCGGCAAAGGATGTGTTCGCCCAGACAATAATGAGCAGGACTAATCCTGCAATCAGACAAATATTTCTTTTCATTTTAAAATCTCCTCTCTGTTGGTTAGTCTATTATCAAGTAATGAAGACAGTCTTCATTGGTTCTCTTACATGAACATACCGATGGTGAATTCAAAGCGGCCCATTGCGTCGTCATTTAATCCCTTGCGATCCAGTACATAGCCGTATTCCAGCCGCAAAGGTCCGATGGGGGATTGCCAGCGAATGCCCGCGCCACAAGTCATTCGGAGGTCATCGATATAGTAACCGCCGTTCCAGGTATTGCCTGCGTCATAAAATAAAACGCCCTTTATGCCCGCGTCTTTAATCAGAGGGAAAACAACTTCCGCGGTGAAGGATAACATGGTGGTGCCGCCGATGACGTCACTGGTTCCCGGATTGGTCGGGCCGACGTAGCGCAAGCCGCGCAAAGAGTTGATGCCGCCCAGAACATATCTTTCGTAAATCGGAATTCTGTCGTCGCGGTCATCATTGTTCTGCAGATAACCGACTCGGCCTTTCGCGCTGATAACAATATCCCAGAAGAGCGGGTAATAACCGGCAATGGCGCCCGAATATTTTGTGAACTTTGTGTTGCCGCCCAAAGGGGTGCCCGCATGTTGTACGGAAACGCTGGCCTTGATTCCCTTACTGGGAAACATGTTGTCGTTGGTCGTATCGTAGGCGAGGGTGAAGGTTAGAGCGCTGGTAGTTCTTTCGCCTTCCTGGGCTTTGATATAGGAAGAGGCGGTTGACTGATTGACGTTCTGAATATTGTCTATGCTCAGCTTATAGCCGGCATAGCCGACAATTTTCCACCAAAGCGGATAGCCCAGAGTTACGCCGGTGCCGCGTGTATCCAGCGTGTAGGAATCGTACTCCTTTTTGTATTTCCAGATGTCCGCTTTGCACCATAGCGGCAGATCAAAAAGCCAGGGTTCGGTAAAGGACAGCTCGTAATTATTGGTCTTGGAGCCGAGCGATGCTTTTAGGCTTAACGTCTGTCCGTAACCCAGAAAATTCTGCTGGACGACCTGTGCCATGATCACCGCCTGATCAACGGCACTGTAACCCGCGCCGATCATGAACATGCCCGTGTTCTTTTCTTTGACGCGGATATTAACATCCATTTTGTTATCCGGCGCCTTTTCCGTCTGAAAGTCCACTTCTTCAAAATAGCGCAACTGATTTAAGCTGGTATAACTTTCTTTCAACTTGCTTGAGGAATACAAATCCCCTTCCACGATGGACAGCTGCCGCCGGATAACTTTGTCACGCGTGGTTGTATTGCCGGAAATGCCGATGCGGGCAATATGAACAAGATTGCCTTTGGTCAACTGGAAGTTCACATCCACCAGTTGTTCTTTTTCGCGAGAGGCGATTTTGGGATTCACGTCGGTGTGCGCATAGCCTTCATCGTTGGCGGCCAGCGTGATCGCTTCCATATCCTTCATGATCGCTTCCCGATCGTAGTAGTTTCCCGATTTTGTTTTTAAAAGCGTGAATAAATCGACTCTGGGTTTTTCCAGGTAATCTCCGGAAATTTCCACGTTACCGATTTTGAACCGCTTGCCTTCCTTGACGATGATCTTGATATAAATGCCTTTGGCGTCGTGCGTGATGGCCGGTTCGCCGATCTGGGCGTTGACAAAACCGTTATTGAAATAAAAAGCGGTTAATTTTTGAATATCCTGCTTGATCTGCTGGGTTTGCAGAATGCCCGTATCCGTAATAAAGCCCAATAGGGTGCGCTCTGTCGAGGTCATCATCTTGACCAGCTCTTTTGTGGAAAAAGATTCATTTCCCTCAAACGTGATGGAACGGATATAGACCCGGTCATTCTCTTTAATGTCCAGAATCAGGACAATGTCTTTTTGCCCGTCTTTTTCCAGGCGGTCGCTGATTTCCGCATTGTAATACCCTTTGGTGTCATAAAGTGCCTTGATTTTTTGAATGTCTTCCTTAATTTTTTCCTGATTGAGGCTTTGCCTTGTCTTGACGGTCATAGCGCCCAGAATGTCGTCTTTGTCCAATTTCTTGTTGCCGATCAGCCGGATTTCCGATATCAGTCCTTTTTCGGCAATGGTGAAAGTAATGACTTTGCCTTGCGGCTCTGTCGTCACTTGCGCGCTGACATCCACAAATAATCCCATCTTGAAAATGGCTTTAATATCAGCGGTGATATCTTCTTCGTTCAAAGGGTTACCGGCCTTGCTCTTCAGTTGCTGTTTGATGGCGTCTGCTCCGATTTTGCGGTTGCCCGCGATATCAATCCGTGCGATTTTATCCAAAAGTCCCATGCGGTCCATTATTGCCGTTTTCAGTTCACCCGCCAACGCCTCCAAGCCCGCTGATCGCTTGCCCTGCATGGACACGGCCGGTAAAATCGTCTTTTGGGCAATATCGATAATTTGCGCATCGATGTTCAGCGCCTCGCCGAACTGTGTGATGCTGCCGGTGACCACATAGTCAACCCCCAGCGCCTTCCCGGCTGCGACGGCTTGGTCTTTATTAAGCAAAACATTGCTTTTGGCATAACCACCTGCCGCTACAACTTCAATTTTCTTTTCCCGCTGGAATTCTTTTTCCAGATGACTGTAAACGGATTTTTGCAACGTGCCGCCTTCGATGCTCGCGTGAACGTCAAAAGGCAGGAGGCTTATTTTCTTGATGCTTTCGGCCTGGGCTTCTGCCAGAAAGCAAAGAAGAAAAAGAAAGAGGGTTAAGATTATTTTAAATGTGTTTTTATTAGAAATCATAAAATCTTCCCGTCGCGCAATCCGATTCTGCCGGACATCCTGTCGGCCAGCAGTTTGTTGTGCGTGACTACAATCAATGTTATTTTTTTCAATGCATTTAAATTAACCAGGATGTCTTCTATCTTTTTTCCTGTTTCCGTGTCAAGATTTCCTGTCGGTTCGTCCGCCAGCAGAATTTCCGGTTCCATCACCAAAGCACGGGCGATGGCCACGCGTTGCTGCTCTCCGCCGGAGAGTTCGCCCGGTTTATGTTTCAGTCGATTTTCCAGCCCGACTTCCGCAAGTAATTGGCTCGCCTTTTCATGGGCCTGTTTTTTCGGCATACCGCTGATGAGCGCCGGCATCATGGTATTTTCCAGCGCGCTGAACTCCGGCAGCAGATTGTTTAATTGAAAGACGAAACCGATCGTCGAATTGCGGAACGCGGCGATTTTCTTTTCGCGCCACTCAAAAACATTTTTACCGCCAATGGAAAGTGTGCCGGATGTCGGATGATCCAGTGTGCCCAAGATATGGATGAGCGTACTTTTGCCGGCTCCCGAAACGCCAACGACAGCCAGGGAATCCCCTTTTTTAATCTCCAGATTTAAATTCCGCAAGACTTCAATTTTGTTGCCGTCTTTTATAAAAGTCTTCGATAAATTTGTAAGTAATATCATATCAGCAGTCGCGTCCGGTATATTATTCGTATCTCAAGGCTTCCGCCGGGTCCAGTTTGGAAGCTCTCAGCGCAGGGTAAATGGTGGACAGGAAACAAATCGTGAGCGTGCCGATGACAATAATGACCACGTCACTGTAATTCACTTTCGAGGGAAGTTCGCTTAAGTAATACACGTCACCGGGCAGAATTTTAAAATTAAAAATTTTCTCCACCAAAAGAGAAATTTTTTGCAAATTCAGTGCCATGGTGAGACCGGCGATACATCCTAAAAATGTTCCGACCAGGCCGACGATCAGTCCTTGATAAATAAAGATCTTCATGATCGTGGCAGCGGTTGCCCCCATAGACTTTAAAATCGCGATATCCTTGTTCTTTTCCATAACAATCATGATGAGCGCGCTGATGATGTTGAAGGCGGCTACCAGTACAATCAAGCTTAGAATGATAAACATGACACGTTTCTCCAGTTTCAGGGCTGAAAAAAGGTTTTTATTCATCTGCATCCAGTTTTGCGCAAAGAAGGGAAAGCCCAGCTTACCCTGGATGTTGCGGGCGATGACATCCGCTTTATAGATATCATGAACGACGATATCCACACCTGAAACCGTATCGCCCATATCAAGGAATTCCTGGCAACTTTTCAGAGACAAAAAGGCCAACGTGGAATCGTATTCATAAAATCCCGATTCGAAGATCCCGACCACGACAAATTTTTTCATGCGGGGCACCATGCCCATCGGTGTGGCAATCCCGCCCGTCGGTGAAATGATGGTGATGGGATCATAAAGAAAAAGTCCTAGATTCCGGGCCATTTCCTTGCCAATCATGATGCCGGTCAGGCCTTTGTCTTCGGCGGACAGCTCTTTCAATACGCTGTCGGGAATTTTATTGAGATATTCGATTTGGCCTTCCCGGATTTTTCCCAGATTGAGAACTTTCGGCGCGGTTTGGGTATCCAGGCCGCGGATCACGACCCCGGTGACGCCGTTGCCGCTGCGAATCATGGCCTGCGTATAAATAAAGGGCGTGGACGCGACAACGCCCGGGATTTTATCGATTTCCTCGCGGACGGCGGTATAATTTTTTATCGGACCGGCCATATTCGCGGTGACTTCAATATGAGACTTGATGCCTAAAATTTTTGCCCGCAGATCTTCTTCAAAACCGTTCATGACGGCCAGCACAATAATGAGTGCGGCTACGCCCAGGAAAATGCCAAAAATCGATATAAAAGTGATGATCGAAACAAAAACCTGCTTGCGTTTCGCTCTCATGTATCGTCTGCTGATAAAGAATTCGTAAGACATTAAACAACATCCTTTTGGAAAACGGCTGTTTTTACAGCTGCATAAGCTTTGGCGCGTATCTCATTCCTGTTTGGTTCTCAAAAGCGGGAACAGAATAACATCCCGAATGGATGCGGAATCGGTAAAAAGCATGATCAGCCGGTCGATGCCGATTCCTTCTCCGGCCGTCGGCGGCATGCCGTATTCCAGCGTACGGATATAGTCTTCATCCATTTCGTGGGCTTCATCATCGCCCGCTTCCCGCTCTTTGAGCTGCTGGACGAATCGATCGCGCTGATCGGCCGGGTCGTTTAACTCAGAAAAGGCGTTGGCGATTTCTCTACCGGAAATATAGAGCTCAAAACGATCAACAAATTCCGGATCGGTATTGGACCGTCGGGACAGAGGGGATACGGCGACCGGATACTGCGTGACAAATGTCGGCTGGACAAGCTTTTTTTCGACTACTTCGTCGAAAATGGCCATAAGAATTTTCCCCAGGGGATCAGTTTCTTTTGCATCGCAACCGGCTTTGCGGGCGAAAGCAATGGCTCTTGTGGAATCGGTAAGGTCGGCCAGGTCCATGCCGGCTATTTGCAAAAGAGCATCTTTGACCGTGAGCCGCCGCCAGGGCGGTGTCATATCAATTTCCGTGCCTTGATAGGTGAACGTGAGTCCCCCGAAAATATTCTTGGCGATAAAACCGAATAACTCTTCCGTAAAGGACATCAAATCCTCGTAAGTCGCATAGCTCCAGTAAAACTCCATCATGGTGAATTCAGGATTGTGAAAGGTGGAGATGCCTTCGTTACGGAAATTGCGGTTGATTTCATAAACTCTTTCGAGTCCGCCGGTGACCAGTCGTTTTAAATAAAGCTCGGGCGCGATCCGCAGGTAGAGCTCCTGATCCAGCGCGTTGTGATGGGTTTTAAAAGGTCGGGCGACGGCGCCGCCGGCCCGCGGCTGCATCATGGGTGTTTCCACTTCCAGAAAATCGTGCGTATCCATGAATTGCCGCATCAATTTAATGATCAGACTGCGTCGGTAAAAGATTTCCTTGACCGCCGGGCTGGATATTAAATCCAGATGCCGCTGCCGGTAGCGGGTTTCAATGTCCGTCAGGCCATGCCATTTTTCAGGCAGAGGATGCATCGATTTGGCCATTAAGCGCAATGATTCAACCTCAACAGTCAATTCATTGGTTTTGGTTCGGAAGAGTTTTCCTGAAACATAAATAGTGTCGCCTATATCCAGTTTTTTAAATATAAAAAAATCCTGCTCGCTGAGGATGTTTTTAGCAATGTAGCATTGCATCTGACCTTTGCGGTCCTGAATCTTGACGAAAGCCGCTTTGCCGAAGCTGCGCACGGCCATCAATCGCCCGGCAATCGAAAATTTTTGTGTCAATTGCGCCAGCGTTTCGCTGTCGGTGTCGCCGAACTTGTCCATGATCTGAGCCGTCGTATTTTGGGGCTTTACATTATTGGGATATAAATCCACACCTGCTGCTTTCAAGGCCGCAATTTTTTCCAGGCGAACCTTTAAAAGATCATTGTCTTCCATAATTTCTCCACTTTTTTAAAGTCAATCTGACTATATTTATTTTGATGATTAGTCAAGCATGATTGTGGTCCGGGCATGTGGTGGATCCAGCATCAAATGAACAAAAAATGTGTTTGCCTCAAAGGCGGTTGTTATGTATGATGCCCCAACTTATATCAGGGGGGAAATCATTATGGTAAATAAGGCGATATTGGTTGGCAGGCTGGGCAAGGATCCGGAAGTCCGTTATACACCGGACGGAACCATGGTGACAAACTTCACTATGGCCACGGATGAAAGCTACAAGGATAAAAATGGAGAAAAAGTTCAAAAAACAGAATGGCACCGGATTGTTACCTACAGAAAGCTTGCTGAAATTTGCGGCAATTATCTAACCAAGGGGAAACTGGTTTATATTGAAGGAAAAATTCAAACCCGCGCGTGGGAAGATAAGGAAGGTGTTAAGCGCAATACGACGGAAATTATAGCCAATAGCATGCAGATGCTTGATTCCAAGGGCCAAGGCAAGACCGACGAAATAATTCCTAATACGGCTTTCGAGCAAAATGGCGCTACGCCGATGGAAGATGTTCCTTTCTAGCAAATAAACAGTGCCGACACTTAAATAAGGCGTGAACGTTTAAGTGTCGGCACTGAAAAATCTATTTATCTTCCTCTTTTTTAACTGACGTGCCGGTTGTGTCGTTTTGGTCGGAGACGGATTTCTTGAAATTCTTAATCCCTTTCCCCAAGGCTGATCCAATTTCCGGAAGCTTTCCGACCCCGAAAATAATAAGAATAATAACCAATATAATCAGTAGCTCCGGTATTCCTATTCCAAACATAATATTACCTCTTTCGATTTTATTGTTTATGGTAAGCGCAAGTGGGTAACCTGTCCTGACTTGCCTAAATTTTCTATGGTTTTTCCATCAAACTGTATTCTGACTCCGCCGGCATTACCGATGTCCATATTAAAACGCGCCGCCTTATGTGAAATTCTTTCTCCCGCATCAAGTAAAACTTGAAAAGGTTCTTTGTCATCGACTTGAATCCGGATCCATGTTTTTTCGGTGGCGTGAACAATCAGGACAAACTGTTTTTCACCATGGATAAGCGCCTCAACTTTGGTTTCGTTATTTTTGGGCGTCACGGCAGGTGCTGGGGTGATTCCGGTCTGTGCTTCGGTTTTTTTCTGTGCCGGCTGTTTTTTTTCGTCGCCTGCTTGATTTGCCGTGATTAACTTCTCCGGTATAGGCAGATTGATGGAAATCGGAAACTTATCCGGCTGTGCCAAATTTTGTAGATTGGTGTCGGGAATCACGGCCTCTTTTAGCGTCTCGGTTTTTTGAGGCGTTTCCGGTACCGGTTTATTATAGATACTCACAAAAAAGGCTACGGCTGCAAAAACAATGATGATGCACAGGATCCACAGGTAGGCTTTATGCCGGCCCAGCACCGTGACCAGAGGCGCATGGGGAAGTTGTTCTGTTGTCTGCTCTTTTTTTTTCATTTGTAGCGCTTGCAGATAATTTTCGTAGCGCTGTAAAACAGGCTTGCTGTCCACACCCAAAGCATCGGCGTATGTTTTGATGAAGTTTCGAGTGCATATCGGGATGGGCAGTAAATGAAAATTGCTGTTTTCAATCGCCTCCAAATTAACCACGCTGACCCGTGTGCGCTCAAATAATTCCTTCAGGGTCAGCCCTGAATTTTCCCGCACCGTCTTTAAATCAATTAAATTGGAATCAGCTTTGTATTCTGTCGCCATTAACCTATCACAAACAAACATTTTTTGGTTTTGTCTAGCACTATTTCTTATGCAGCGCAACTTTTAAGATTGTTCTTACTTTTTAACGTACTTTATGGTTTAAGCCTTTAAGTTAACCATCTTAATAAGGAGTTTATATTCATGACAGAGATCGTCGATTTTGCCCAAAATCTGGCGCGACAGGCAGGAAAGTTGCTCGTCGAAAAACTCACCAAGAACAATCAAATTTATTATAAAGGAACCATCGATCTGGTGACGGAAGCGGATAAGATGTCGGAGAAACTGATTCTTGCGGAAATAAGCCTCCGGTATCCCGATCATGGGATTTTGTCCGAGGAATCGGCTGCGAAGAATGAGCGGGCAGCTATGCGCTGGATTGTCGATCCTCTGGACGGAACGACCAATTATGCACACGGATTTCCTTTTTTTTGTGTATCCATTGCACTGGAAAAAGAGGGGACGGTCATCCTTGGCGTGATTTACGATCCGAACAGGAATGACCTGTTTTTTGCCGAATGGGGCAAAGGCGCGTATCTCAATGGGAAAAAATTGCGAGTCTCTTCTGTAAGCGATTTATCACGCAGTCTGCTGGCCACGGGTTTTCCCTATGATATTCGGGTCAGTAAAGACAATAATATTAATTTTTTTAATACGATGGCGGTTAAGGCGCAGGCGATCCGGCGCGCGGGCGCTGCGGCATTGGATTTGGCTTATCTTGCCGCAGGACGGTTTGACGGATTCTGGGAACTGAAGCTCAAGCCCTGGGATACGGCCGCCGGTTGTCTTTTGGTTACAGAAGCAGGCGGGGTCATTTCCGATATGGCGGGCGAAAAGTGGGATTTGCTTTCGCCCGGTCTTGTTGCCAGCAATGGGTTGATTCACGCTCAGATGATGAAGGTTTTTAAAAAAGGCTAAAGACCGAAGGCTGAAGATTATAAACCGCAAATCATAAATGAGATATCCGGTCGATGTCTTTGACATGGCAATAATCGACTATCATTGCGGAGGAGTAGCGAAGTCCATGCGCGACTTATCGCATAAAATTATCGGGCTAATTGGCCTCGACCAATATTTTTAAAGGTGAAAAATTTTTACGCTATCCCATCTAGAATGAAAATATTCAGCTACAAGCCTTCGATGGCATTGGGTGGGTTTTTCCTCGCTACACAGAAGGCAGGTCTCTTGCAGTAGTTCAGGAACGATAATCTTTTCAACTTTTCTTGCGGAAAGTAAAGCCAGAAAGTCCCTTTCGTAAATCGGCCAACTACCCTTATTCTTCTTGAAATCGTCCAGGATTTCCTGCGTTGGCGCCAGATCGGGGCGATGCACATAAGCGATGCCGCCGATTGTCCGGAGAAAATAGCAAAGGTCGTCCCGTTTGGCAAAGCCGGCCAGTTGAGAAACATTGTTAAGCCGGATGTCGATCACGCGCTTCACGCCTGCCCGCATCAGACGGGTAAAAAACTCCTCGGCTGTTTTCTTTGTAAACCCAATTGTAAATATTTTGATTTCCTTCATATGACTTCCTGTCCTTCCTCCAGCGTATAGGCAATCTTTTCCCCCTGAAGGTCATAGGCTCGCTGAATTTGCTCCTCTTCGGTTGAAAAAAGATCGGCGGGATCTATTTTTAACAGCTTCATGAGCCGCTTTTCCGTGTCCCGATTGTCTTCCAGAGATCCATCCTCCAGGATGTGTCGGATGAGGATGTTCTCCCCGCGCAAATTCCGGCAGATCAAGATCATCCGATGACACGTGAGTGGGTCCTTTTCGGCGCACAGAAGCGCAATGCGGTAGGTCGCCATGCCCTTCCACAGACGGCTGAGGCCCTGTTGAAAAATATCTTTATCGGCAAGACGCTTGTATTGGACCTTTCCATTTTCATAGCAGAACGGATCGGAGCTCCTAGGTCCCAGTTCCGCGCCCAGGTAAAGGTACAGAATACGGTGTTTCGCCATGCCTTCCTTCAAGGATTCAAGGTTGAACTGAGGCGTAAAACGGCTGTAGGGACTGGACCGGACATCACACAGGGCGTTGATTTCATGCTCTTTCAGAAGCTCTGCAAAGCGTTCAACCGTATGCACCGAATGTCCTATGGTAAACAGTTCCATTATTTTCAGCCCTCATCCTGAAGAATTAAAGCAGCAACCAGTTTATAGCAAAAGCCGTTGAACGGTTCGCTCATGCTGACTGTCAGATAAAGATCCCCGGCGCTTAACGGGTATTCGCCCTGTTCCTTCAGGAGATACTTTTTTTCGATGCCGGGATCGGTCACCGCAAGGAGATAAGGAGTATCATGGTAGGAGAACCTGGCGCGAACCTTTTTTCTTCCGTCCAGATCATCGGATACCAGAAGTGTAAAATCATCCGGCCGGATCAGGCAAAGTGAGGGGGCATTGAACTTCACAACAATTTCTTCGGGTACGCGATCGTTTATCCCGTTTGTGCTGTGAAAACCAGACTGCCAAAGTTCATCCACTTCATCCACCATTCGGGGCAGCGTATCAGGAGACAATTTGCGTTGCCATGCCCAGAAATGTTTTTCCGTAATCAGGACGTTTTCCTTTTGGTAGGGATGATCATCCGCGCCCTGGGTTTCGACTGTGATCACATCCAGATATTGCGGTATATGCCCGTTATCCAGCCGGATTGCTTCCGCAGCAAGCTCTCCGTTTTCCTGTCTGCTGACCGGACGGATCCACGGCCCGATTTTCTCCTTTGTCCACTACTTGCCGGCTATGCAGTATCCGCCGTATTTCCGGGACGCGGCCAGACAGACAAATGTTTTTTGATTCCTGGGACGGTTCTGATCCTGACACCGCTGGTGCAGCAGGCAAAGCTTCAGCTCCTCGTAGGGAATCGTCCCGTTCAGATCATCAAAAACGGGGCGCAGCCGCTCCGTGCCCCAGCGGGCAAAGGAAGAGAATACAGATTGCTGTTGATCTTCCGTCAGCTTCGAATTCATGAGAATATTTTCCGTCCGGAAAATACGATCATTATATTGATACCGGAAGAGATAATCAATGACCGTACTACGTTTGATATTGAAATCCATCGCCAGCTGATCGACTGTGCGGCCTTCGTTGAACCGCTCGCCAATGACAATATGACGCAACCCTCCGTTGTTTCCCCGGAAAGCGGGGTCGGGTGGATCGACCATCACCGGTTTCTGTTTTTCAGGAATTTGATTGGTTTGACAATATTCCCGAATGATGTCCAAAAACACATCGGCATACTTTTCGAGTTTTCCCTGTCCAATGCCATAAAGCGCCATCAGGCTTTCTTTTGACTGAGGGTAATAGAAAGCCATTTCCCTCAAGGTCCGGTCATGGAAGATCACATAGGGCGGAAGATTTGCCTGATCGGCAATTTCCTTCCTTTTTGTCCGGAGGATTTCAAAAAGCACAGCATCGAAAGTTTCCGCCTCACCAGCCCGCTGTCTTTGGATAGTGCCCTGTTCTTTCTTTGTCTCCTCCAGTTTACCGAAAAATGTCTCTTTCCCCCGCAGGACATCCCAGGCCTTCGGGGTCAGTTTCAGCGAGCCATGCTCATAATCGTTTTGTAATAAGCCTTTCTGGATCAACTGACGGGCGATGGAATTCCATTGCTTTGTGGAATAAGCCGATCCGATTCCATAGGTTGAGAGCTGCTCATGCCTGAATTTCCGGACCTTCTGGGAATTTGATCCCCGCAGAACATTGGCAATATGGCCTGCACCAAAGATCTCGTCGGTTCGCTTGACACAGGAGAGAAACATTTGCGCCGGTTTGGTCAGATCGGGGAGGTCCTTTTCATCCTGGTCTATTCGGCAGTTGTCGCACATGCCGCAGCGGTCGGGAACGTCTGTCTCGCCGAAATAATTCAACAAAGAAACACGGCGGCAGATGTCCGTTTCAACAAAGCCCATCAGCCGGTTCAGGAGTATATTGGCAACCACTTGTTCCTGTTTTGTTTTTTGGCCGATAAAAAATCTTACCTTGTGGATGTCCCCGTAACTGAACAGCACAAGACAATGGGCGGGCAGGCCGTCCCGTCCCGCGCGTCCGATCTCCTGATAGTAGTTGTCGATGCTTTGCGGCAAATCGTAGTGGATGACAAACCGGACATTGGGTTTGTTGATCCCCATACCGAAAGCGATCGTCGCCACAATGATGCGGATATCGTCGCGGCTGAAACACTCCTGGTTTTCGGTGCGCTCTTTTTCTGAAAGCCCCGCATGGTAAGGACGGAGTAACCCTTCCGCTGAAGGATGGCGGTAAGTTCGTCCGTCTGCCGGCGGGTGGCGCAGTAGATAATTCCTGATTCTTGCGGATACTGATCAAGCAGGCTCAGCGCCTGGTCGAGGGGGTCGGTTTTCGGGGCCACTTCCAGAAAGAGGTTCGGCCGGTTGAAGGAACCGACGTATTCGTTTTGGCCCTCGATATGCAGCGAGCACCGGATATCCTCCCGAACGCGCGGTGTGGCCGTGGCCGTCAGTGCCACGCAGCATGCATCCGGAAATACGGCGCGAACTTCCGCCAGCTGCCGGTATTCCGGACGAAAGTCGTGGCCCCACTCGGATATGCAATGTGCCTCGTCGATGGCGATGCAATCAACCGTCAGCTCGGAGAGCAGGGCCAAGGTCCTCGGCGCAAGCAGAGTCTCCGGAGACAAATAGAGTAGATTCACTTTGTTTTCCCTGAGTTTTCCCACGTTTTCCCGGTACGCATCCATACCTAGGGTGCTATTCAGGAAAAGGGACGGAACGCCATATTCCCGCAATTGGTCAACCTGGTCCTTCATGAGGGAGATAAGCGGCGAAACCACGATGGTCAGCCCGTCAAAGATCATTCCCGGAATCTGATAGCAAAGGGACTTACCCCCCCCTGTCGGCATCACGATGAGAGCATCCTTTTTTTCCAGAAGATGGGCAATAATCTGTTCTTGAAGAGGCCAGAAATTTGTAAAGCCGAAAACATTTTTTAAAATGGACTGCGCACGATGCATAGTGAAATTTATTCCATAAATTTAATAAGGCACTTTCTTGTCCGTGGTCCGTCGAATTCGCAAAAGAAGATCGATTGCCAGGTTCCTAAAATCAGGCGGCCGTTTTCAATGATAATCATTTCGGACGCACCGACCAGTGATGATTTGACGTGCGCGGCGGAATTTCCTTCCACGTGTCGGTAATTTGCGGATAATGGAACAGCACGATCCAGCGCCGCCAGAATATCGCGGGGCACATCCGGGTCGGCGTTTTCATTGATCGTGACCGCGGCGGTTGTGTGTGGCGTGTAAACCAGGCCAATGCCCGATTCGATTTTTTCATCGTGCGCCACTTTTTGGACAGCCGCCGTGATGTCAATCATTTCGAAGCGGGAATGGGTTTGTATGGATATTTCTTTCATGAAATACCTGTTGTTTATTTGGTTCTGGTTTTAACGGCCGCGTAAATATCGCTGATGATCTCATGGGAGATGACTTGCATGGCCTGGCTTGCGGCCTTGCAGTATCCCCGGGGTGACGGATCCTGCAAAGGTTCTTCCCGAACGTATTTCTTTTGAAACATCATTCTTTTGCCGGTTTCTTTTTCCCGTGAGTCTTGCATGGAGATAGCGATACCAATGTGTGCCGTTTTAGGGCTTTTATCCGTCCGCAGATAAAATTCCTCAATACTGCCCGAGATGATAAATCGGCCTTCATCTGTTTCGTGTCGGGAAAAGACTGCGAGGAAAAGGCCACTCCCTATCATGTTGCTAAAGAGGCTGTCACCGATCATATCGGCCGGATTGACCGCCCAGCGAGAATAATTAAAGAAATCAAGACTGTAAGCGTCGTTGCGGAAGATCATATTGGTCGAATTATAGGCGGCGGCAATGGAAAACCGGTTAAACTTGACGGATGTCACAATCTTTTCGAGTTTGTTCCAGGATGGCGCCTGGTAATTTAAAAGATAGTGTTCCACGTTATATTGCGGCTTACCGCTCGTGGCGCATCCTGTGATTAGAAAGAAAGATGAAACAATTAGTATAAGACAAAAGCTTTGCCATATTTTCTGAAAGCATCGTGGCTGTGATAAAAGATTTTCCATTTTCTGATTCCCTTCACTACTCCATGGCTTTGCGCGTGGGCGCCGGTTTTGTAAAAATCAGATCCGACGGATCTCTGTTCAAACTATCGGACAGCTTTTGCAGATTTTCCGAGGTTGCCCGCAAATTTTCCGACGTGTCTTGCAGATTGCTGGTGATTGTTTTTGTTTTTTTGTCGATGTCTTTGAGGATGGCATCCGTTCGCTCTGCTTTTTCGCGTAGATTTAAACCGTTAATTTCACTTCTGGCCTGCCCGATCAGTTGTCGGGCCTCTGATAAAGTGACCAGGGCTTCATTGACGACTCTATCAACTTTGCCTTCAGCAACTGTCTTGTTGATTTTGGCGATGGCCTGGTCCAGATTTTTGGAGGTGGATTCCAAATTTGCCATGATATTGTTGATGCGCTTGCCTTCCAGGAAGTTTCCTATGGCATGGGTGGTGTTTTTCAGTTGATCGGAAATACCCTTGAAATCGATATCTTTGATGTTTTGCATAATGAAGCTTGTGTCAGCCAGGAAGCGGCTGATTTCCGACCGGCGGGACGGAATGACCGGATAGTTTGGTTGAAAAATAAGTTTCGGCGAATTGGCCAATTCGCCGGCACTGAGCCGGTCGAGTTCAATGAAGACGATTCCGGTAATCCCTGCTGTCTTCAGTGAGGCAATGGTTTGATTTTGTAAATCACCCTCCAGGTCAATTTTCATGATCACTTCAATCAGGCGGTAGTCCGGCGCCACACCGATGCTCTGTACCTTGCCGATTTCGACTCCCCGGTATTTGATGGCTGAATCCACTTGTAATCCCTGGACAGATTCATCGAAATATGCCGCGTAGAGGGAACCCTTCATCAGAATTCTGGACGCGCCCACCCAGATGATGATGACCGCCAGAATCGTCATGCCGATAATGACAAAAAGACCGATTAAAAATTTTGAGCTTCTAGTTGACATAAAACCTCTGTTCGTCTGGTGCGGACGGCAGCTGTCGTAAAAAGAAACTTTTCACCCGCGGGTCTGTCGCCTGTTCTTTTAATTCCAAAGGCTTGCCTTCAGCAATCATCCCTTTTGCCTCTTTATCCAACATTAGCACTCTATGGGCTATTTTGTAAATAGATTCCAGTTCGTGAGTCACAATAACCATTGTTGTTCCCAGGGCTTCATTGGTCTTGATGATCAAATTGTCGAGTTCCACCGCGGTGACCGGGTCGAGGCCGGCGGATAGTTCGTCAAAGAAAAGCACACGGGGATCGAGCGCCATCGCTCGGGCGATGCCGGCCCTTTTTCTCATGCCGCCGGAAAGTTCCGACGGATGATGATTTTCGTAGCCTGCCAGATTGACCATACCTAATTTCATTTTAATAATCTGGTGTATGGCGGCGGAATCGAGGTTTGTGTACTCTGAAAGCGGCAGCGCAATATTTTCCTTGATCGTCATCGAACTGAATAAAGCGCCGGACTGAAAAAGCACGCCGATATTCTGCCGGTAAAGATTAAGATCTTTTTCCGTGGCGCGTGTAATATCGGTTCCCTGATACAAAACCTGACCGGCGGAAGGTTTTTGCAGCCCGATCATGATCTTCAGCAGGGTCGATTTGCCGCACCCAGATTCACCAACAATTACAAGAACCTCTCCTTTATATACCTCAAAGCTGACATCTTCAAAAATAATATTGTTTCCAAAGCGGGCGGTCAGATTTTTTACCACAATAATGGGCTTGTTTTCCGATGGTTCCAAAACAGAACTCCTTTTGAATCGTTCATTTTGAATCTGTTTGACTCTTAACCGGTCAGGACGGAGTATCTTTTAACGTAATATAACATAATGGCAAAAATGGAATCAGCCACCACGATCAGAAAGATCGCCGCGACAACGGCGGAAGTGGTATATTTACCGACGTCCTGAGCGCCTGAGCGCACTTGAAATCCTCGCTGGCAACCGATGGCGGAAATCAGCCCGGCAAACACGGCGGCCTTAATCAAACTGGTGACGACATCGAACACCTCGATCGCTTTTATCGACTGGGTAATGTAGGTTTTTACCGTCAGATCCAGACTGGTGACGCCGATAATCATGCCACCGAGAATGCCGGAAAGATCGGCATAAATGGTCAGAATCGGCACGACGATGATAGTGGCCAGAACCTTCGGGACAGCTAGAAAGCGAATCGGATCAAAGCCCATCGTACTGAGCGCGTCCACCTCTTCGTTGACCACCATGGTGCCGATTTCCGCGGCAAAAGCGGAGCCGGAGCGTCCGGCAACTAAAATGGCCGTCATGAGAGGTCCCAGTTCTTTGACCATGGCAAAACTGACCAGGGCGGGAACATAAATGTTTGCGCCGAATTGTTTGAACTGCAAAAAAGACATGAAGGCCATGATCAAACCCATCAGGAGACCAATCAGGGCGACAATGGGCAGGCCGTCCACACCCGCCCGCTGAATGTAAAAGAAAACGTCCTTTCCCCGCAGCGTCTTTGGATGCCTCAAAGTGTAGTAAAGAGCGACCAGCAGTTCGCCGATAAACGTGACGAAGTTGATAAAATCACGTGTGAGATCAAGTGATTCTTGTCCAACACGACGGATAAAGCCCTCGCGAGATACTTCCGACTTAAAAGGCAAGTGGGTCAGCGCATCATCATGAATGACGCTGAAAATTCCTTTGGCTTCATCATTCAAATTTATGAGGCGGCATGGGATGTTGTGAGCGACGGCTTCCTTTTCAATTTGAACAAGAGCCAAGGCCGCTGCGCTGTCTAAATAGCAGATTTGAGAAAAATCGATAGTTATGTTTTGTGCCTTTTGACTGGAAATCTCCCGTTTGATATCGCGTGTGAAGGCCATCAGATTTTTCAGGCCGAACTCGCCTGCAAGATAAATAAAAAGATTCAAATCTTCCCATTTAGAAGAAATCTTGTAAGCAGCCGGGCAATCTTGTTGTGAACGTTCCACCATTCCCATGTCTTTTCTGACGATTGAAAATGTTCATTAAGGAGAAACATAAATCTGGCAAAACATTTAAGCCTGTAGCCGGATGCTTGTCAATAAAAATGAAGACCATGCAATTTAAATAATTTTTTCATGTTTCGTTAAGGCCGGTTAAACATTTCATCGAAGAGAAAGCATGAAAAAGCCTTTTACAGTTGCGGCTTCCGGTGTTGCAATTGATAAATAATGTTATATATCATGTAATTACTGTTGTTTTTCATGCATTGTTAAAATCTGGCACGCAAATTTCATTAGTATAAAGGCAAATAACACAGACTACCCTAAGGAGGTAACAGATCATGAAAAAGACATTACACGGCGGAAGTTGTTGGCGCCTTTGCCCTCTACACCATTTTGATGGCGCTGTTTACCAACCCGGTTATTGATGCTGTGAAGAACATTGTGACCTGATCAGAAGTAGTAAAGATACGGCCGCTGCACCAAAAACATGATCTGTGTAATATAGCCCCCTCAGGTTTCTCAGACTGAGGGGGTTTTTTATGGGTTGAGCAAACCGATTTTAAAGCGAACGGCTTTTTGATCTTTAACAATGACCGCTTATTTTATCATTTCTATTTCCCGGCGCCGTCCAATTCTGCTGAAGCGAGTTTGATACATACGGCCAGCACTTCGATGGCTTTTTCTAATTCGGCAACCGGCGGCCGGGTTGGTGAAATGCGTATGTTGGCATCTTTCGGGTCCTTGCCAAACGGAAACGTTGCGCCGGCCGGTGTGATGGCCACGCCTGCTTCTTTGCATAACGCCACGGCTCGTTTGGCGACTGGCTTGGCCGTATCCAGGCTTATGAAATAGCCGCCTTGCGGCTTGCTCCAGGTAGCCAGTCCGCCAGAACCCAGTTCCTGAGACAACACTTTTTCAGAGATGTCGAATTTGGGTTTCAGCAATTTGGCGTGCTCTTTCATCAGACCGACCACCCCGCCCGGATACGCACTGAGGAATTTCACATGACGCAATTGTTCCGCCTTGTTGGGACCGATAAACATCGTTCCGAAGAGCTTGGAAATATACGTAAGGTTTGCGACGCTGGTTGCCATAAAACCCAGACCGGAACTGGAGAAGGTAATTTTGGACGTTGAGCTGAAGAGGTACACCCGGTTGGGATTACCGGCTTCTTCGCAGGCGCGCAGCAGATTTTTCGGCTTTTTGGGATTACCAACCAGATGGTGGACGACATATGCGTCATCGGCGAAAATGGTAAAGTCCGGCGCGGCTGTTTTCATCGAAGCCAGCCGCGTTACCGTTTCATCGGAAACCGTATCACCGGTGGGATTGGAGTAGGTGGGGACAAAAAGGATTCCCTTCACGGCCGGATCCGCCACGGCTTTTTCGACTTCCGCCATATCAGGCCCGTCCGGGGTCATTTTAACCTGGATCATCTCGAATCCCATTTCGGAAAGCAGCAGGAAATGACGGTCGTAGCCGGGCACAGTGACGATCATCTTGGGCTTGTCGATTTTGTTCCAGGGCGCGGGACTTCCCACCACGCCGCGCAGCAGCGCCCACATCAGGATCTTGGAGAGGATGAGCAGGCTGGCATTATTGCCGACCAGTGTTTCCTCCGGTTTAGCGCCTAAAATGCCGCAAAAAAATTCACGAGCCTCCGGCAAGCCCAGAACGCCTCCCGGGTAATTGCGGATATCGAAACCGCTCTTGGTCATAATGTCTTTTTCCGTCACCATGTTGAGCAGGGCATTTGATAAATTAAAATTATCATCGCCGGGCTGTCCGCGTTCGATATTCAATTTCAAACCCAGCCCCTTGAGGGACTCATAGCGCAATTGCAGGTCTTTCAAACTTTCCATATTATAGTAGAACCTCCCATGAAGTTGTTTTTTCCACCGGTATGATTCTGACCATGGTTGAGGGATTTTGTCAATCGTGGTTTTTAGTGAATTGTGGACAGCTGATAGTTCATGGCTCATGGTTCATGGTTCATAGCCGCTTTTTGGCCACCAAATCGGCGAAATTTCCTAAGGAATGATTATATGTTTTTTCTGCGTCTTTCGGGAAAAAGCATTCCGGCAACAGCGGAATTAATCTACAGCATTTTTTTTGCGATCGGTTGTGTTGACTGGTTTGGTAATGGCTTACCTTGCATCATAATAAAACCGATCCGCTTGTTTTTGATCTCTCTTAAAAACCCGGTAAACAACCATTGGGTTCCTAACAAAATGCTATCAGCGTCTATCGTCATGAGGATATCACCTTTGGATACTTCAACCCCCTTGTTTCGAATACGGCTCAAATTTCGGGAGTCGTCAGTTATAACCCTTGCACCCCATTCACCAGCAATTTCTCCAGTCCTGTCCGTGCAGCGGTTCAGCACCACAACATGCTCAACTTCTTCGGACACCTCTTTTGCTGCCGCTTTAACGGAGCATAGACATTTCTTTATAAATAGTTCTTCATTGTGAGCCGGAGTAATTACTGAAATCATTTTATCTTCACCGAACGAATAAATTAACCGGAGTGCCGCGATCGGCTGCATTGCCTTAAGTTAGCCATTTGCCAAGAACCCTTCATGAAACACAACGATGCCTTTTGGAACCTTTTCGGCAAACGGCAAAGCAAAGAAAACGTCTTGAGGAACTCCCTCGCAAACCAGTGCTGGGAAATTCTGGAAACTTAACCGCTTATAGTAGGCCGGATGACCCACAAGAACGCAACCTTGGCCGCCCAACTCTTTAAGTAAAGATAGCCCTTCACGGATAAGGGATTTCCCAATTCCTTTTTTTTGATACTCCGGCAATACAGAAACCGGGCCGAGGCCGTACCAACCTATTGTGCCGTCGGAAATTGTTACCGGCGAAAAAGCAATATGGCCTACCACCTGCCCATCAATCTCTGCGACCAGCGAAATAGTCAACGCATCGGCCTCACGTAGTGCATTTATTATGTACTGTTCTGTATGATGACTAATTGCAAGATTCTTGAAGGCGGCAATGGTTACTTTCGATATTGCTTCAATATCTGAACTTGTTTCATTCCTTATGATCATTTTAAAGCCCCATATTTTCTTATTTTTATGACGGCTAACGCAAAAATCACCTGGTGCGCAGCGATCGACCGGATTGATTTTATTTGGTTTTTATTGCAAAATTATTCTTCACCAAGAGATTCAAGGTCTGCTATATCTTTTTTCCGGCCAATAGCCCGTTTATTGGCTATGTATTGTTCTCTGCCAAGGAAGTAAACAGGAATATCTCCATATACCCCTTCCTGTTTCCCGTGATCAGCCTCTAGCCATGTAACACCAGTTATTGAAGGAATGATGTCAATGCGCACTGGGGGAACACTGAGCTGAACTACGGAGTCAGGATTCTGAAAATCGTCAATTGTCAGGTTCAGCGAGCCAAAACCAAAATCAGACAAAGCAGATAAGATTCTCTGTGTGTTATTGAGCGAAGGTTTAACAAAAATATCAATATCGCCGGTAAAACGAGGCGCTCCATGGTATGCGAGAGCATAAGCCCCAACAATCATGTATTCAACTTTATGCCCGTTGAATAACGCTAGCAACTCTTTGAAGTCTTCCTGTGCTTCCATAATATTGCTTTCTCAGATAATCGACGGTTGCAACGCGTTCTTCCGCAGGTCGGCTTAACCAGTACAAGAGATCGGTCTTGGCAGATTGGAGATTATGAAGACTACTTTTGCGAACAACTTTTTTAATCATAATTGATAGTTATCATAAAATCATGCCACTCTTGTCCAAATTAGGAGATAAAAACATAAGCGCATGTTGAGTCCAGATTTGTTATATTTACTTTACGACGAGCAAACAAAAACAAGGGAGGACTCNNACATGCGAGGATTTACCTGCTGGGGGCAATTTGTGAGCATGCTGTTTTGCCAATTGGGACGAGCCCATTCTTTGCGGGAGATTACGAACGGATTGCGCAATCCCTTCGTGGTTCAGGTCTTTGGCGTCAGTAGTAACAGTAGTAGTAACAGTAGTCCAACAATTGCGTGTTGGTACAACGCACATAATTATCTTCCACGCGGAAAAATCCATAAATATTTCGATCATCATACAGCAGCTTACATTGTGTCCGCGGTTGGTGATCGCTTCCTTCTGGGCGAAAATAGTCCACGAACAACGATTCCGCCTGTTGCCAGAGGGCGCCATCCCAATGCCCCTGCATTTCAGGAATCTGGCGGGTAAAGAAAATCTGGTAATATGGAAGTCTCATAAATTTATCGTTTGCGGTGATGCCTGTTTTTTGTTATTTCTCCAAATATGAATTCGGATATGCTCTTACTTCAGCAAGGCGCCAGACCCCTGGGTGTCGAACTGGGCGACAAAGAAATCGCCTTATTTAATCTTTATCAAAGCGAGCTCTTAAAATGGAATGCCAAAACCAACTTGATATCTGAAAAAACGGCAGGCGAAATTGTAACCCGTCATTTTCTGGATTCACTGACCGCCGCAAAATATATAACTTATTCAAACACCCGCCTGATCGACATCGGCTGCGGCGCTGGTTTTCCCGGCATTCCTTTAAAAATCGCTCTGCCGTCTATACAACTATCTCTTCTGGAAACCAACCGTAAAAAGGTGTCGTTTTTGAAGCATATCATCCGTCTTTTGAATCTTGACCAGACACAAACACTTCATGACCGGACGGAAAATGTTGTGCGGACGGAAACATGGCGGGAAAAATTCGATGTGGTGATCTCCCGTGCCGCTTTCAAATTGACCGATTTACTGCCTTTGGGAGACTATTTTCTCGCCCCGGACGGGTTGTTGATAACTTTAAAAGGGCCGGATGTTTCCGCTGAATTGGACGCGGCCTTGACTGGTGGAAATGAATCTAAAATATGTCAAGTATTTCAGCATGATATAATTATGCCCCTTTTAGGTCCGCCACGAAAAATTATTATCTTCCAAAAGGCAAAATAAAGTAAAAAAGCCTTCTAAAAACCCATTTTTTATGTTAGTCCTTGCTCAGGTTTTTCCAAAAGGAATCTTCGGAAGACTTACACATAAATAATGAATAAAATCATATGCATCGCAAATCAAAAAGGCGGCGTTGGTAAAACGACGACAGCTATTAATTTATCCGCCTCTCTGGCCGCGGCAAATAAGAAAACGTTGCTCATTGACGCTGACTCGCAGGGCAACTCCACCAGCGGTCTCGGCATCGACAGAATCCGCTATGATAAAGCGAATTTTTACCATGCCATGATCGGGCAGGTCACCCTGGATTCTGTTATTGTGCAGACGGCTCTCCCCAGTCTGGAAATGATTCCGTCCAACCAGGATCTGATTGGTCTGGAAGTTGAATTTGTTCACCTGGAGGACCGTGAAGTCCGTCTGCGTCAGATATTAAAATCGCTGGACAGGGCCTACGACTTTATAGTAATTGATTGCCCGCCGTCACTTGGCTTCATGACGGTCAACGCTCTCGTCGCGGCAAACTCTTTGATAGTTCCCCTACAGTGTGAGTATTTTGCCATGGAAGGATTGGGATACTTACTCAACACCGTAAAATTAGTAAAAGCTAACTTAAATCCGGAATTAGCCTTAGGCGGCATTTTGTTGACGATGTTCGATGTGCGTAATTCATTGTCACATCGCGTGATGGAAGATGTCCGCAAACATCTGGGCAATAAGGTTTTTAAAACAATTATTCCGCGCAATGTGCGGCTTTCGGAAAGCCCCAGTCACGGTTTGCCTATAATTCTTTATGATATCAAATCGCGCGGAGCGATTGCCTATATGGAGCTGGCACGGGAAATTCTTCAGGGGGAAAGATAATGGCGCAAAAAAAAGACGCGCTGGGTAAAGGACTTGGCGCTATTTTTTCGGATCTGCTCGACAGTGATACCGGCAAGAAAATAACCGCCAACAGCTGCGGAATTGAGGAGTTGCGTCCGAATCAATACCAGCCCCGTAAGAATTTTAACGACGAAGAACAAAAGAAACTGGTCGCTTCCATCAAGCAAAGCGGCATCATCCAGCCGATTGTTGTCCGCAAGGCTGATTCCGGATATGAAATTATCGCCGGAGAAAGACGCTGGCGGGCCGCGCAGGCGGCAGGCCTGAACGACGTGCCGATTGTTATTCGGAAAGCCTCCGATAGGGAGGCCGCTGAATTATCTCTGGTTGAAAATCTGCTGCGTGAAGAGCTCAATCCCCTGGAAGAAGCGGACGCCTACGTCACGCTGATGGAGAAATTTAACCTCTCCCAGGAGTTAATCTCCGCCCGAGTCGGTAAAGACCGTTCGACCATCGCCAACACGGTCCGACTTTTAAAGCTGCCGGCCAAAGCCAAAACCGCCCTGATGGAAAAAAAAATCACATCGGGACACGCGCGCAGTCTTTTGGCGCTGACGTCACAAGAAGAACAAATGGCGGCCCTGGATATTATTTTGAAGCGGGGGCTCAACGTCCGGGAAACTGAAAAGTTAATTAATAAGTTAAAACAAAAACCTGAGGAAAAAAAGATCGCTGTTAAAGATCGTTTTATGGCGGATCTGGAAAAGTCATTGACGACAAAATGTATGGCCCGGGTGCAACTTAAAGGTTCTTCCAAAAAAGGCGCAATTGAAATTACCTACACCTCCATGGATGAGCTGAACCGTCTGGCGCGTTACCTTCTGGATGAATTGTAAGTAAAGTCACAAAAAGACTTATCAACAATTGTTGATAATGTTGTTTATAAAGGGTTTATAATGGAATCTGTTTGGGATAAAGCCACTAAAATCATTCAGGAAAAAGTATCAAAGCAGAATTTTGATACCTGGATAAAACCTATCAAAATCGTGGTGATGGAGGATAAATGTGTCCAATTGGCCGTCCCCAATAAATTTTTTAAGGACTGGCTGATGGATAATTATTTACCCCTGATTAAAAACTCTCTGCACAGTGTAGTCGGTATCAGTGTTGATATTGATTTTATGTTGAGTAAAGATAAGGAAAAAAAGCAGGAAGCTGCCGTACTGCCTTTTGAGCAGGGCCAAAATCATCACGAGTCTGCTCCGGTTGCCAGGAATAAAAATATTTCCTTTTTAAACAGCAACTATACGTTCGACCGATTTGTGATCGGCCCATCCAATCAGTTTGCTCATGCCGCCTCCATCGCCGTGGCCAAGCAGCCGGCAAAAAATTATAACCCTCTTTTTATTTACGGTGGTTCAGGTTTAGGAAAAACTCATCTACTCAATGCGATTGGTCTGATGACAAACGCATCTCATCCTGATTTAAATGTCATGTATGTCTCGGCGGAAGCCTTTATGAATGAAATGATTAATTCGATCCGTTATGATCGGATGCCAAAATTCCGTGAAAAATACCGTAATATCGGCTGTCTTTTAATTGACGATATACAGTTTTTGGCGGGCAAGGACAGAACCCAGGAAGAATTTTTTCATACATTCAATACCTTACACGATTCCGGTAAGCAAATTGTGGTCACCAGCGACAAATTTCCAAAAGACATTCCTAATTTAGAGGGAAGATTGCGATCCCGGTTTGAGTGGGGGTTGATAGCCGATATTCAACTTCCTGAAATAGAAACGAAAATTGCGATTATCGAAAAGAAAATGCAGGAAAGTAAACTTGAATTATCACCTGCCGTTGCTCATTATATCGCTTCCAATGTCGAGTCTAATATTAGAGAATTGGAAGGTTTTTTGATCCGAATTTCTGCCTATTCCTCTCTCACTAATAGAAAAATTGATTTGGATTTGGTGAAGGAGGTACTGAAAAAACTGGTTAAACATAATAATAAAGAAGAAGTTAGTGTGGAAGAAATTATTAAAGTGGTCGCCGGTCGAATGAATATAAAAATTGCGGATATTAAAGCCCATAATAAAAATAAAAATCTTGTTTTAGCCAGGCAAATATCTATGTATCTCGCGAGGAAATTAACAAATTTCTCCTACCCGGATATTGGTCAAAAAATCGGTGGCCGCGATCATTCAACTGTGATTTACGCTAATAATAAAATTTTAAATATAATAGACTCCGATTTAAATTTTAAAAAGATGGTTCAGGATATTGAAGACAGTGTTATCAATAAAACGTCGTAGGGATTTAAACATTTCTTCCACAGGGTTTATAAGGAAAGAGGATTGAAATAATACTAAAAAATATAGTAATCAACATATCCACAAGGCTTATTACTAATACTAATTCTTTATATTAAAGAGAAAAATAAAAAAGAAATAATATAATGGGAGGGAATGATGGAATTTAAAATCAACAGAAATACCTTTTTGGATGGTATTCAAAAAACCTTAGGTATTGTCGAGAAAAAGACAACAACGCCCATTTTAAATAATGTGCTTTTAAAAACAGAGCACAACAAACTGAAAATTATTGCTACGGATCGTGAGATTAGCCTTATTTCTGATTATGACGCGGATATAGCGGAAAAAGGTGAAATTACCCTATCGGCTAAAAAACTTTACGAGATGGTTAGAGAAATCCAGGGAGATATTATTCATTTTACAAAAAGCGCTAATAATATCGTTAAGGTGACGTGTCAAAGGGCTGTTTATAAAATACCAGGGCTTTCCGCGGATGATTTTCCCAGTGTTGCGGACAGCGAGAATGTGCAATTTTTCAACATTCCCGGATCAGCCATTAAGGATTTAATTAATAAAACATCTTTTGCGATGGCTTTTGATGAAAGCAGGAAGAATTTAAATGGTGTTTTACTGGAAACAACTTCTGACGGAACGACTCATATCTGGCGGATGGTGGCGACGGATGGGCACAGGTTGGCGGTTGCCAAAGTCAATACTGTGGAGCCCTGTCCCGAGATGACCAAAGGGATTATTATTCCCCGTAAAGGATTAATAGAAGTAAAAAAATTAACAGATGTTCATGAAAATGCCAGTGTCGGCATTCATAAGAATATGTTTGTGGTGAAAACAGATAATACCGTTCTAAAAGTCAATCTGGTGGATGCTGATTATCCTGATTATAAAAGAGTAATCCCCGCAGAAAAAGGTGTGAGCGTGACCTTGGATAAAGAATTGTTTCTTCATGCTTTAAAAAGAATGAATGTTGTTTCTTCAGAACGTTACAGTGGTGTGATTATATCTTTTACATCCGGAAAAATGACTCTTAATTCAACAAACTTGGATGTTGGTGAAGCGACGGAAGAAATCGACATTAGTTATACCGGGGAAGATATGGATGTTGGGTTTAATGTGAATTACGTTATTGATGCCGTTTCAGTGATATCTATGGAAAATATTATTATAGAAGTAGGGGCTGGATTAAAACCAACTTTAATTAAACCGGCAGAAGGCGATAATTATTTATGTATTGTGATGCCGTTAAAAATATAAAAAAATTATTGGATGGAAAATCAGAAAGTGGAATGGGTTTAAGGAGTTAAAAAAGTTGCCATGACAGAGACGTATAACGCTGATAGTATTAAAGTTTTGGAAGGTTTGGAGGCTGTTCGCAAAAGACCTGCGATGTATATCGGTTCTACCAGTAAAGAAGGATTACACCATTTGGTGTATGAAGTTGTTGATAACAGTATTGACGAAGCGGCAGCAGGATTTTGCGATACTATTTCCGTTAAAATACGAGTTGATAATAGTATTGTGGTGGATGATAACGGTCGTGGCATTCCGGTTGATATTCATAAAACAGAGGGTGTGTCGGCTGCGGAAGTGGCCATGACCAGATTGCATGCCGGTGGTAAGTTTTCCAATGACACCTATAAAATATCCGGAGGTCTGCATGGCGTTGGTGTGTCTGTTGTGAACGCCCTTTCCAAGACCTGTGAACTGGAAGTTCGTCGGGACGGAAATGTATATCGGCAAACCTATAAAATAGGCGTCCCGGATGGACCTTTACAGATGGTGGGAAAAACCAGAGGACGCGGCACCAAAGTCGCTTTTTTACCCGATGATGAAATTTTTGAAGAAACGGAATTCAGTTTTGATGTGATTGCTAACCGCTTGAGGGAGCTGGCGTTTCTCAATTCCGGCGTCAAAATAACCCTCGTGGATGAACGATCGGATAAATCGTCGGAATTTTTTTATAAAGGTGGAATTGTTTCTTTTGTTGAATATATTAATCGCAATAAAAAAGTGCTGCATAAAGATCCCATTTTTGTAACCGGCGCCCGGGAAGACTGCGCGGTGGAAGTTGCATTGCAATATAATGAAACGTATCTGGAAAACATATTCTCTTTTGCCAACAGCATTAACACCGTTGAAGGCGGGATGCATATGGTCGGTTTCCGCTCGGCGCTCACCCGTGTGTTTAACAACTATGCAACCACCAACAAAATCATTAAAGACGGCAAAGAATCGCTACGGGGTGAGGATTTACGCGAAGGTCTGGCCTGCGTCATCAGTATCAAAGTAAAAAATCCTCAATTTGAAGGACAAACCAAAACCAAACTGGGCAACTCCGATGTGCGCGGTCTGGTTGAAGGCATTGTTTATGAAAAAATCGGTTCTTACCTGGAAGAAAATCCGTCCATCGCTAAACAGATTCTTAATAAATGCATGGAAGCAGCCCGCGCCCGTGATGCAGCCCGTCGCGCCCGCGAGTTGACCCGGCGCAAAAGCGCTTTGGAAGTAGGCGCTCTTCCCGGAAAACTGGCCGACTGTCAGGAAAAAGATCCGGCGCTCAGTGAAATTTATCTGGTCGAGGGAGATTCGGCCGGTGGTTCGGCCAAACAGGGCAGGGATCGGAAAAATCAGGCGATCTTACCGTTGCGCGGTAAAGTTCTCAATGTGGAAAAAGCGCGTTTCGATAAAATGCTGCAAAACGAAGAAATCAAAACGATGGTTACAGCCTTTGGAGCGGGTATTGGCCCCGACGACTATGACGTCAGTAAATTGCGGTATCATAAAGTGATTATCATGACCGATGCCGACGTGGATGGCGCGCATATTCGCACGCTGCTTCTGACCTTCTTTTTCCGCCAGATGCGGGAATTGATTGAAAGAGGTTATTTGTTTATCGCTCAGCCGCCGCTTTATAAAGTGGTGGATAAGAAAAAGGAACTCTACATCCAGAATGAAGATCAGATGAGAAGCTATATTCTGGAAAACGGCGTCAATAAAGTCAATTTATTGATGGGCGACGGCACTCCGTTTCCCGTCACCGGCAATAAACTGCTGCTCCTGATTAAAAAAATCATGCGCATCGGAGACTTGCTGGACCGTTTTGAAAAGGAACATCGCGACCGGAATATCATCCGTATTGCGGCTGGAGATCCCTCGTTAGTCGATGAGACGTTTCAAACGGAAAGCGAGCTTTTGAAAATAGCGGGCAGAACGGTTGTTGCTCTGGGTAGTGACATGGTTGCCGATTACCGGATTGAAGATGATCCTGATCACGGTGGTTATAAAATGGTGTTTGATCTCAAAAGTAACGGGAATATCTTGACCACCTGCGTCGACCGGGAGATATTCCGCACACCGCAGTTTGGAGAGATCAGAACCTTATTAGGGCAGGTGTCTATACTGGGCGAGCCTCCTTACCGCGATCAGTCTGATGAATCAGCCACACCAATCATTCTGCCTACCGCCCGCGCTCTGGTTGATCATCTCATCGGCCTGGGTAAGAAAGGCCTGACCCTTCAGCGCTACAAAGGTTTGGGTGAAATGAACCCGGAACAACTCTGGGAAACTACGATGAATCCTGAAAAGCGCACCCTGCTGCAAGTAGGCGTCGAAGACGCGGTGATGGCCGATCAAATTTTCACCACGCTGATGGGCGATCAGGTGGAGCCCAGGCGCGACTTCATCTATCAAAATGCCCTGCATGTTTCCAATTTGGATATTTAGTAACAATTTTGTCATTCCCGCTTGTGCCCTCGCGGCACCTTCAGGTGGTCAGGGTACGCAGGCGGGAATCCAGTATTGATAAAAATTTCCTGGATTTACCCTAAAGGGCACAAGCCGGATCGCGCTTCGCTTGTCCGGAACGCGTGACCTGAAAGGTTATGACGATACAACAGAACGATTGTAGACTGGTTGTGTAAACGAAGAGAGGAAGGAACAAAATGGAACGTGATATCCACCATAAGCAGACCCTGGTGAATATAGAAGATGAAATGAAGAAATCCTACATGGATTATGCTATGAGCGTCATCATCGGCAGGGCACTTCCCGATGTGCGCGACGGTCTCAAACCCGTGCATCGCCGCATTTTATATTCCATGTATGAAACAGGCTACCGCCACAATAAACCCTATAAAAAATGCGCCCGCATCGTCGGTGATATCATGGGTAAATATCATCCGCATGGCGATACGGCGATCTATGACACGCTGGTGCGTATGGCGCAGGATTTTTCTCTGCGCTACATGCTGGTGGATGGGCAGGGTAACTTCGGTTCGATTGACGGCGATCCTCCGGCGGCCATGCGTTATACGGAAAGCCGCCTGGCGCGCATTTCCGAAGAAGTGATGGCCGATCTGGAAAAAGACACGGTCGATTACGTGCCCAACTATGATGAATCTCTGCTGGAGCCGTCGCTTCTGGCGACGCGCCTTCCGCTCTTGTTGCTGAACGGGTCATCGGGTATCGCCGTCGGTATGGCGACCAATATTCCGCCGCACAATTTGACGGAAATCATCAACGGCACCATCGCGCTCATCAACAATCCCAAAATTATCATTGAAGAATTGATGAAGCATATTCACGGACCGGATTTTCCGACCGCCGGATTCATCAATGGCCGGGAGGGCATTTTATCGGCATACAAAACCGGGCGCGGCGTCATCCGGCTGAGGGCGCGGGCACTGATTGAAAAGAATGCCCGTAATGATCGGGAGAGCATCGTCGTTACGGAACTGCCCTATCAGGTCAACAAAGCCACCTTGATTGAAAAGATAGCCGAACTGGTGCGCGACAAGAAAGTCGGCGGTATATCGGATTTACGTGATGAATCGGACCGCGAAGGCATCCGCGTGGTTATCGACCTCAAACGTGATGAGAATTCCGCGATTATTCTCAATCAGCTCTATAAATACACACAAATGGAAACATCATTCGGCATTATTATGCTGGCGATCTCCGAAAACCGTCCGTATGTTTTTAATCTCAAAGAAGTGCTGGAGAAATTTGTTGCTTTCCGTCAGGAAATTGTGGTTCGCCGCACGAAATTTGATCTGGCGCGCGCCAAAGAACGGGCGCATATTTTAGAAGGCTATATCATCGCCTTGAACAACATTGATGAAATGATCAAAGTGATCAAAGCATCGAAAAACGCCAATGAGGCGGCTGTGGCGCTATGCGCAAAGTTCAGCCTGTCGGAGATTCAGGCCAAGGCCATTCTGGAGATGAGACTGCAGCGCCTGACTGGTCTGGAAAGAGACAAGATTGATGCGGAATATGTGGAAGTCACGGCCTTGATCGCAAAACTAGCCAGTATCCTGGCCGATCCGCAGAAAGTCTTGCAGGTCATTATCGAAGAACTCACAGAAATAAAAGAGAAATACGGCGACGAGCGCCGGACGGAAATTGTCGCCAGCACAGAAGACATCAACATTGAAGACATGATCGTCGAAGAAGACGTGGTAGTCACCATATCCCATACCGGATACATTAAACGCAATGCGGTCAGTCTCTACAAGAGCCAGCACAGAGGCGGGCGCGGCAAGGTCGGCATGGGCACCAAGGAAGAAGATTTTGTAGAAAAAATATTTATTGCGTCCACCCATCATTACCTGCTGGTCTTCACCAACATGGGAAAGGTTTATTGGTTAAAAGTTTACCAGATTCCGCAGGCCGGACGCGCCGCCAAAGGCAAGGCCATGGTCAATCTGGTAAACCTGGCCCCCGGCGAAAAAGTCAGCGCTACATTGCCGGTGAAGGAATTTGTCGCGGATAAATTTATCGTGATGGTGACCAAGAAGGGTATTATCAAAAAGACTGATCTGGCCGCTTATTCCAATCCACGCGTTGGCGGTATCATTGCCATTTCCATTGACGAGGGCGATGAACTGGTCGATGTGCAGTTGACCATGGGCAACCAGGATATCTTTTTAGCCACAAGGCTGGGCATGGCGATTCGATTCAAGGAAGACGATGTGCGCGACACGGGCAGAACAGCGCGCGGCGTGCGCGGCATCAATCTGGACGAAGGCGATGACGTTATCGGTGTGGAAATTCCTGCTCAGGATACGTTCATGCTGACGATTTCCGAAAACGGGTTTGGGAAATGCACGCCGATTGACGAGTACCGCGTGCAGACGCGCGGCGGCAAAGGCACCATCAACCTGAAAACTGTTGCCAAAATCGGCAATGTATCCGGTGTCTTGCAGGTGCAGGGTGAAGAGAACATCATGCTCATCAGCAATGCCGGCAAAGTAATCCGCCTCAAGGTGCAGGAGGTCCCGATTAATCATCGTGTGACCCAGGGCGTCAAACTCATTGACCTGGAGCCGGAAGAAAAACTCGTCGGCGTTGCTCGCACAACGCAGGAAGCCGAAGACCCGGATGACGACGTAAACGGTGATGATGAGACGGATCTGGCAACAGAAGAAAACGGCACACCGGAAGAATAATCAACTTTGTAGGGGGGGTCTATGACCGTTCCCTACAACTGATAAGAAAGTTTCTTTGTTTTCCCGGGCTATAATGATTGGTTATTATTTTTCATTCGACTCCGAATCCATAGATTATAATAATACTTCAATTTTAGCCATACTGAAATAGGTAATATACTCTTCAAACGATGTATCAACGGGTAGTAAAGTAATAAGTTTTTGTGAAGGATATAAAGTGACATTAGATATGGATCTGATCGAACAGTTTCGGCATCGAAGAAAATAGCGAAAACACTTCCCTCAAGTTTAAGGGGTATGTATTTCAGATTTTTTTCATCGAGAGCATTACATATTTTACGAATTGCCGGGAATATGATTCCAAAATCATGAAAAACAATGGTTCCATCATTATTGATCACTTTATTGCAGAAACGAAAGTCAGACAAAGCAGCTTTTTGGGTATGTTCGCCATCAATCAAGGCAATCTGCGGCCTATCCATGAGTTGACTCGGGTCTAATTCTGATGCATCATTATCGAAACATTGGATTTTCGAAACCTCATTTGGGGCGATTACTCTCAGTAGTTCTATCATTCTCTCCGTAGAATTGTTCTCATAATTGCAAACACGTAACTCTCGTCTATCATCAAGCTGCTGTGAAGGTCTTGGATCAATGGAATAAATTCTGCTACAGCGGGGATCTACCAGATGCGGCTGAATGGAGCCGCCAAGATGTGATCCTATTTCAAGATACACATAGCGCTTATGCCGTCTTGTCGTAGCTCTTTGAACGGCAAGCAAAGAACGTCTATCTTCTGTGCTGGTCTCCGAGCCGATCTTCTCAAATAACGACAAATCAAGAGATTCAACTTGCTCAATCGTACTTTTCATTTCACTTCCATCAAATGACGCGGCTTCATGTGCGCTTCTCATCAAACCAACTGTTGGTGAAATTATCACGCTGCGTTTCCCAAGGGATCAGATAATCTGGAGACTCATATGCAATAGCACGCTCACAGTGCACAATTGCCGCCACGTCAGCCATAAAGAATAACTCCTATATCTTTAATGTTTCTTCGCAAGCAATGTTCTGAAATAGGCCGTGACCAGATGATCCAATACCATGTGCACATCCTCGATGTGTCCATAGTTTTCGCTTCTCACAACAATGGGCACATCGACCATCTCGGCCGCCTTCCCGCCATCAAAACCCAGGATTCCCAATACCTTCGCCCCTAACGACTTTGCTACCCTTATTCCCTCGATGATGTTGGGCGAATTACCGCTACCACTGATAGCGATAACCAAATCTCCCTTATGTAGCAAATTCTTAAGTTGTTCTGAAAAAATATACTCGTATCCCAAGTCATTGGCTAAGGCGGTGATCCAGGGCGTATTGTCTGTCAAAGCCGATACGCGAAATCGCGGTGTGGCATCGCCTGCTTCCGGTAAGATGACTTTCCCCAGGTCGCAGGCCATGTGCGAAGCCGTAGCCGCACTCCCACCGTTGCCGATGATAAAAACCTGTTTCCCCTCCCGATACGCCTCCTCCAGGCAGCGAATTACGCCCGCCACTTCCTCCAGTAAAAGCGCGTCCAGGCACTTTTTCAGCCCTTCCAGGTACTCCCTGGCAAATCCTATCTGTCGGTCTTTAGATTCGGAAACATCCGTCATGATTTTCTCTCCTGCCAAGTGGTTACTGCATCTTGATAAGCTTCCGGGGTGCCAATATCCATTAAAAAATTGTGAATATAATACGCTTTCATTTTACCCGCCAGACGCGGAATGATGTGGAATCCGAAATCCAGGGTTTTTTCAGAAGCCTGAAGCGGTGGAAACACGTCAAAAATTCGGTCATCTGCCACATAAACTCCTGCCGCGGCCCATTCCGATTTCGGGTGAACCGGTTTTTCTTCAAAACCAATCACCACATCATCAGGACCGATTTCGGCAATGCCGCATTGCGTTGGATATGCTGTGCGAAAGACTCCCAGCGTGAAGGGCAGTCTATGTTGAAGATGACGATCGACCAATCGTCCCACGGGAACATCGGTTAGATTATCTGCATACAATATCAGAAAGGGATCCCCAGGCGTGATAAACTTTCTGTTGGCCAGGAGGGTGCCTGCACTGCCCAAAAGAACCGGCTCGTGAAATAGCGTGACTTGGGGAGTTGGGTTATAACGCTGCCACTGGGTTACAAAGGCTTCCACCTGCTGATGTAACCAATGAGTGTTCAGCAGGACTTGCGTAACATTTTGCGATTGCAACAGCTCAAGCCAGATTTGCAGAAGGGGCCGGCCATGGATGGGCAACAAGCACTTGGGTTTCTCCCGGGTCAAAGTTTCCAGCCGGCTGCCAACGCCTGCGGCCAATAAAAAGGCTTGCCGTTCGATCACGCCGATCTCCGATCCTTCTTTCTACGTGTTACTTACCCCGCATATCCTGTCAGATGGGTCTGATGCCATTGCCAGGCACTGTCCAGAATGGCTTCCAGTGTGGGGTAAAGCGGCTTCCAATTCAATTCTTTCATCACCTTGGCGGAGGTGGCGACCAATTGCGCCGGATCGCCGGCGCGCCTGGACAACCGATTCCGTTTCAATTTCCGGCCGGTGATCTGTTCTACCATGTCCACTACTTGTAGCACGGAAAATCCCGTGCCGCTCCCCATATTGAAGATACGAAATCTATCCGGAGGTGGAATTTCCAGCGCGCGGATATGCGCTTCCGCCAAGTCAATGACGTGAATAAAATCGCGAACACACGTGCCATCCGGTGTCGGATAATCGGTCCCGTATATATCTGCCGAGCCATGCCCCTGTGGATCAAGGGCCGCCAGCAATAGACGCGGCAATAAATGCGTTTCCGGATGGTGGGCCTCGCCATATATTCGGGACGCGCCGGCCGCGCTGAAATAGCGAAATGTCGTCACTTCCAGTTCATAGGCGCGAGAATACCAGTATAAAACACGCTCAAAACTTAGTTTGGATTCACCATATGAATTCATGGGACAGGTTGGAAAGGATTCATCAATCGGCACATGATCGGGCTGGCCATACACGGCGGCGGTCGAGGACATGATGAAACGGGTAACCTTATGCGCCACCATGGCATTCAACAGTGTCACACCGCCGATCAGGTTGCAGGTGTAAAAAGGTTCCGGATCCTTCACGGATTCAGGGATCAGAGCCTTGGCCGCCATATGGATCACCCCTTCAATGGGAAAACGGGTAAAAATCCGATCCAGGCACTGCCGGTTGTTAATATCACCATGTACAAAATGCGCTTTTGGATGCACCGCCAACCGGTAACCCGTTGATAAATTGTCCAGGACGACCACCTCTCGTCCCTTGTCAATAAGTCGCTCCGTCACAATGCTGCCGATATAGCCCGCCCCGCCTGTGAGCAAAATCGCCATCATTTAAACCCCTCTATCATTTTGCGTGTAACGGATATTTCATCAAAATTGGCATCCCCAAGAGGACCCGGTTCTTCAGCGGCGAATATTGAGAATAACTTTACTGCCGTCCCGTTCCAATCCGATCGGGAGCTCCCGCAAATGCCCCAACGCATTACGAACCTGATCTTGCTTGTCCAACGGACAATACAACAGTAAAAACCCGCCGGCGCCTGCTCCGGCAATCTTGCCACCCAAAGCACCCGCTTGGCGTGCAGCGTCATACATGTCATTGATCGCTTTGTCGCTGACACCGCTGGCAAGTTGTTTTTTTAATACCCACCCCTCATGCATAAGTCTGCCCAGCGCATCCAAATCTCCATCGGCAAGATTCCGGGCGCCGGCATAGGCCATATCCCGTAACTGACACAAGAGCTCATACCTATCACCGATGTTTTTATTTTGCTCCTTCAGGACCGAAGCCGATGAACGGGTCCGATTGGTGTAAAACAGCATAAGCCGTCGGGTAAGTCCTTGAAGCGCTTTTTCCGGGATCAGGACGTTGGACACCCTCGTTCGATCATCTTTCAGAAACTCAATCAGGCGGATGCCGCCATAGGCGGCAATATATTGATCCTGCTTACCGATAGGCTTTCGGCAAAATTCCAACTCAATTTCGCACGCCTGCCGGGCCAGGTCATCCGATGTTACGATAACACCTTGGTAGGTAAACAACGCTTGCAGTGCCCCAACCGTGACCGTACTGGAAGAACCCAATCCGGTGCCGGAAGCCGGCACATCAGCCAGAGTGGTGATTTCTACACCGCTGTCCACCCCGGTAACTCGCATTGCTTCGCGTATCAGTTCGTGCTTGAGATCCGACGCAGAAGAGACTGTTTCCCGTTGGGAGTAATTGACAACGACTTGCTCGTCAAATCGTCCCTTGATGATCACATAAACGTACTTGTCAATCGCCGTGGAAACGACGGCGCCGCCGGCTTTACGATAAAAATCGGGAAAATCCGATCCGCCGCCCAGGAAACTTAGTCGCAAAGGTGTTCGCACCACAATCATATTTGTTGCCTTCCTGAATTTATCTGATTTTCCAGTTCAACAAGAGGGACGCATCTACGTCAAACCGCTTAAAAACATAAAATAGTAAACACATTGGCAAAAAATTGATTTTCTGCAGCGTCAGGATACGAGGGCGGGATTTTAATGTCAAGAAGATTTTAGGGCAGAAGTTTTTGGTGTGGCATGGTATGTTCAGGGGCGATGTAGGAAAGTTAGAGAATATTCAATCAAGAAATCCCGACTCGATAATTTTGCGTGCGAACAGCCCATGAGCACGCTCATTCCAATGTCCGTCATCATATTGAGGATACTCGAAAAACAGCTTGTTCACAGCGTAATCCTGCTCGAAAACCGGCTGCATATCAACGACTGGGTGACCAAGCATGCGTGCCTTGAAGAGAACGTATTTTCTCATATGAGAAAAATAGCTTCCGTCGGCCTTCCTCAAATCCTCGGGATTGTAGAGATGTGGCCTCATGCCATCTATCCCGATTAAAATATTCTTTCTGGGAACGCCACAGGAGTCTTCCAGTATCTTAAAAAACGCATCCACAGCCCTTTTGGAATCGGCCTCGCAGCGGGCATCCACACGGGCGTTCGTCTGCCCCACATATTCAGGTTTCCGTCCGGGAAAGGTATCCGTCATGCGTGACCATATCGTTTTCAAACGGGGTACTACCTCCAGGTTTGCATTGAGATACATGAACAGCGCAGATTTTCTAAGCACCTTTTTAAGAAGGCCTACTTCGTAGTCAACTCGCTTTAGCGTGAGACCACCCTCGGTATCCTCGACAAAGTAATGAACACCTGGCTCAACGCCGTATGAGGCCAAGCTTTCATCAAAATCGTTGCCGATCAGAAGAAATACGTAACGATCGGGGCGGAATGCCTTCTTCGCATACTTTGCATAGGCGATATATGTGCTCAATTGGGCGCCGGAGGCGGCAAATGAATAAAAACGACGTCTGCCTTGGAACGCCGTGTTTAACACGGCCACAGCCGTCCCGGTCTGATCCACCATGGCCGCCTCGATAAAACTGTCGCCGATTACGGCCGTCAGAGGGATATTCGACGAAGAATCATAATCAATCGCGCTGATAAAGCCATAGTTATTGGATTTCAATTGGTTCACCAAGGAAAGATTCCAATTCTTGGACCATGTAAACGAACGGTTTGGCTCAAACCGTCGAAAGGGGTTTCCCTCATTTACCGGTAGCCATGCCATGCTCTCCTGGACGGGCAGAATGCGAAAAGCAACTTCCAGCAGAATCACCATTGCTAAGTAAATGATTCCGAAAAACAAGATTTTTCTGAACGGACTCATTAATCTTTCTCCCAAAACGCAGTCCAAAGTCAGCCTTACCTTATTACCACATATCTGATTACCCTCTTTATATCGAGCGGAATAGACGTCCAGTCCCTTATTTTTCTTCAGCCGGCGATAGAGATCATCGGTCCTCTCGTTCTCCTTTTCTCAGGAAGCCATTTCTTTCAATGTTTTAAACATCGCTTTTTCCGAGATCTCGAAGGGTATCCTTTTTTTGAATGTTGCGCAGCCCTATCAGGCGATGTTTGACCATTTTCAAAGTGTTCTCAATTCTGAATTTCAGGAGAGGTTTTTGCAGCCGAATCCATATCATCCGGTTATGATCAGTCGCCAGGCTCATCTTATAGCGACTTCCCCCACCCAGAAAATCATATATTTTATGACCTGCGCCCGTATTGTGTCTGATGGCTTCAACATGAGCAATCAAGCCCGGTTTCAACCGCTTATCCAGATTGAAGTTCATACCGCTCTGGTAGAAATACACGTTGTTCTTATAAACAAAATTGTACAGACATCCCAGGGTAGCGTCTCCACATTTTATTCTGAGCAGTTGTATTTCATTATATTCAAATCTGTCCTGGATTAATTGCTTGTGAAAACGAAACAGGTAATCTGAGCAAAACGCTCCGCCCTGGCTTCTATTCGTCCAGATGAGTTCATGTAACCCGACCAACTCTTCATAGATATCCATGGCCATCCGGATATCCTGAGCGACTTCAAGCTGCACAGGCGCTATTTTTTCGCACAACCGGTAAGACCGATTAATCTGAGACCTTGTATTTGCCGATAAAAGCGACAAATAATCCCCATCCCGTGCACGAACCTTATCCAAATCAACGAATGGAGATAAAACGATTGTATCATCCTTGATGATGGTCTTATAGGGGGAGAGGTCATCCAGTGCTTCCGTTCCTGGAAAAGATTGCATATCGAGGCCCGGTAGGTAAAGTTCATCCCAGGAGTCGGGCAGGCGATTCAATATATCGATCAATTGGAAGGATTCCTTCTGGCTGCATAGAAAACGATTGTACTCCATATAAATGCGGTCGAAGGCCGGAATCCCCGTTGCATTGAGAAACCATGCCCGACTTTTGAATAAGTGCTGCTGACCGTGAAAGTTACCCCTTATCGCTGTCAGTCCCAGCGTCGCTTTTCCGAGAAAAAATGCTAGACGCGGGTTGTTCCCTTCCAGGAACACGGCAAGCTCCGGTTGGACGTGGTCCGGGAGGCTGGTAATCCAGTTTTCGATCCATCCCCAGGAGAGGAAATAGGAAATATTGGAGACGACCTCCAAGCTTTCCCAGATTTCCCGGATTCGTTTTAAGTTCCCGGCGACGGGAATCAACTCAAGTTTCACGAGAAAGCCTCCCGATCTTTTCCTGTATTTCCCTCGGCAGATGAGGCTGGATATAGGACTCATAATATTTTTTGAGAATTGGATAAGATTTCAGGAGTACAGATCCGATGAGACCCGCTGGGGTGGTGTTAAAAAGATACAGCGTGTATTTCTCATAAGAGCTGGGCTTCCAATCCGCGTGCCATTCAGCGTCTGTGATCAAGTTTATGCTATTGATGGTGCCATCCTCCATACTCTTTTTCATGAAGAGCTCCAAGAGCATGTTTCCCGGGGCACAACGTTTGTAATCCTCATCGTAACATATTTTCAGGATGTAAGCGGTATTATCCAGAAGGATGCAATACTGCGCGGCGATACACTGGCTATCCACGGTTAAGGTATTGATGGATACCTTCCCGCAAGTGGAGAGTGTAAGGGTCAGCGTCCGGTAAAAGCATTCGAGGCTCGCGTGCAGTTTGATGGCCGTGCCGCTTCCCAGAGCACCCTTCCAGCCGGATGCTTCAACATTCAGAAATGTGTCGAATTTTTCCGCCAAGGTCTGACCGCTTTGAGTGATGGTGAACGCCACGTTGGGGAATTGATCAAGGTGTTGCTTTGCACGTTTCAAGCTCCTTCTGAAATTCTTGGAGAGCGCTGAAAAAAAGGACTCATAATCTCCGCCGATATCAATGAAATCACAGCGGAGATCGTGCGTTAGCACAAACCTTGAGGGGGAATTTTTCTGAAGCACTTGTATGGCGCCGGCATCTTCCGCCAGACGGAAAAGCTGAATCAGATCCCATGATTTTTTCTGATTTCGGAGATACCCGCTTAAGATATGAAACAGGGGAAGGTGAAGCGCGTCCTCGTTGCAGATCATGTCGCCCAGCACCATGTGTTGATGGGAGGGAGAGGCCAAAGTCTTAAGTCGCAAACCGCCTATGGAAGTCTTGGTAACGCGGAGCGGAAAGATGGCAACAGGCTTTTTTCCTTTTGTAAACAGGAAGTACATGAAAGACTGGGGATCCGGCTCAAGGCATTTCAGGTAACTGTAATGCCATTCCCACAAGTGGAAAAAATGTCTGCGGGTCATGCCGGAAACGATTTCATTCCATGTGTCGCGGAGGGACTCAAGCCCTTCCATGCCCTGTGAAACGGTTATGGAGACATCCTGTTCTTTTAACAAATCGCGCATCATGAAGTGCTCCTTCTACATGTCTAACATAGTGTCTGTAGTTTCTGGTGAATTTTATCGTGGCTTTTTCCACGGGGTTATTTTGTTGGTTAATACGGTGATGCATGTATTGAGATCCGGGGTCCGAAACACCCAGATGATGCCCAGATAACACAGGGACGAAGCTGCAGCAGCAATGGGGACGGAAATCAATCTGGATATGGATGCTAATTCAAAAAGCTTTACAATGATCAGCGCCGTACCCAACATGCCTGCTGCTGCGATAATCATTCGGTAAAAGCTGGAAAAAGTCTGTGATAAGTTCGTAATACCCAGATTTTTTTTCAGCAGGAAAATAAACCAGATCGAAATAATTCCCATTGTGGCACTGGTGGACAGGGCAATGCCCTTGACGCCAAAGAAATGCATAAACAGAAAGTTAAAAAAAACGTTTAGAAAAACGGAAACAATTCCCATATAAAGAAGTATTTTGGGCTTTTGCAGGGCTATAAAGAATGTGCCATTGATAAACGTATAGGCATAAAAAAACAGCCCTACGCTATAGCAGACCAGTGTTTGCGCGGTCTGTCGCGCAGCATCCAGATCGAATGCACCCCGTTTCAGCAACAGAATGACAATATCCTTGGAAAATAAAACGACCAGACAGGTGATGGGGATGGTTATAAAACCAAGAAAAATGATGGAATATTTGAAAATGCTCTGGAGGTTATCACGCCGGCCGGCTGCAAATTCTTCGCTGATAAATGGGAAAATTGCTATCGAAATGGCAGCGATAATCACCTGGACAGGCAGACTGTTGAGCCGAAAGGCATATCGCAGAGTTGAAACAGATCCGGCCGGCAATTGGGTTGCCATAACCTGATCAATCAACAGATTTGAATTTGCAATAAGCTCGCTTCCCAAGAGGGGGAGCATCAAAAACCAGAGGGCGCTTACTTTTTTCCAATCAAAAGGGATTGGGGTTCTAAATGAAAAGCCCTCATAACGGAGCGCAACACCCATGTAGATGGTTTTTAGAAGCGTGCCTATCAAAAAGCCCCAGACCAGAACATAAATGTCAAGTCCCATGTCGAAATAGAGGAAAAAAATGATCGAAATATTTAAAAAGAGCGGCGCTACGTAGAGATGAAAAAACATCTTTTTGGCATGTAATATCCCTCTGAAAAAAATGCCGACGCCGTCAATAAATATCAGCAAAGAAAGGAGCCGCTCCATCATAATGCCCAATTGCTTTTCTTTGGGGCCAAACCCATAGCCAATGAGGTGTATGATGATCGGGCTTAAAAAAAGGCAGATCAGGGCCAACACCGCAAAAAACGCGGCGGCTAAGAAGATCAACCAGGTGGCGTGGGAATCTGCTTCCTGAGGAGAATAGCGATTGCGCCATTCCAGATACAGCGGGACAAACGCTGAAACCAGCGCGCCTGAAAGAAACAGCATCATAATTCCAGGAAACGCCTGGGCTATATTGAAAACATCCAGCGCCGCAGAAACGCCAAACCGATGAGCTGTCATCATTTCCTTGCCGATCGCAAGGATTTTATCCATCATCGCCCAGATCATGATGATAGCGCTGGCTCTGCCAATTTGTCCGGCAAGGCTTGGGGATTCACTCATAGGCTTGCATCTTTAAGACGCCGGGTCAGGGGACACGACCATCATCATTTTTCAACCGTCACTTCAAATTCCGCTCGTCGGTTTATGGCGCGGCCTTCCTTGGTTTTGTTGTCTGCAATGGGCCGCTGCTCACCATATCCCACCACCCGGATCCGCGAAGAGGCGATTCCCTTTTCAATCAGATATTTACGAACGGCATTTGCCCTTCTTTCCGACAGCTTCTGGTTGTATTGGTCTGAGCCTATATAATCGGTATGCCCTTCAACGGTGACGGGCGATGAGGGATTTGCACTCAAATAGGCCACATGCTGGTCCAGATCCGGAACGTAAAGCTTCTTGATATTGTACTTGTCAAAATCAAAATGAACGATCGGCAGACGGAGTTTTTCCGCAGTCTTTTTTACTGCAGTCGGTTCTTTTTCTATGATCGGTAACTGGATAACGGCATTTTTCGCCCGAGATGTGTAAAGGACGGTTGCATAAAGTTGCTTGTTCTGATCCAGCCAGAAGGCGATCCCTTCATTATCCAAAACGTATTTGTATTTCATAGGTTTCCCGCCGGTGTAAAACACATAAAGTTTTTTATGGCCTTCGTATTGAAGCGGGAATTCTTCTTTTTCCTTGCCGGTGGGATCTGTTTTATTCTCGGTTTCAACTGTCGCCTTGCTCTGAATGATCGGGGAGGGCTGGTAATTGAGTGTCGCAACATCCACGGATGCACCGAACTCTTTTTCAATATCGGCAAGTTGTATGGCCTTGTATGGCTGTTTATTGCCTACAGTTCCTTTAAAGCTTCTGGACAGATAGATCTGTTCAACCTGGTCATTTCTATTGAGAAAAATGCTCAACCCCATCGATTCATATTGCAGGCACAGTCCGTCGCTCTTGATGATGTCTGGAGTTCCCAATGTTTCAATGACCTCTTTGCGCGACATGTCCAAACTGATCAGGCGCAGGGTTTCCTCAAATTGAATGCTCATCGTTGTAATAGTGTGCCCCTTCATGGGTAATGCCAGAATCAGCATTCCTAACAATACGGCGATCAGTGTTTGACGGGTTTTCATTGATGCTCTCCTTTCTGAATATCCATTGCACAACGTTCCAGCAGATTGTTGAAGACCTCCAGGCGGCGATCATCAAATTTCAAGGCGGCCTGCCGGGCCTGTTGCCCGATATGTTCTGCGGCTTCCCGGTTATTCCACAAATATTGAATATGGCCGGCCAACTCCTTATCATAACCTGCTTCAAAAAACAGTGCTGTCTGCTGATGAACCGCATATTCTTTCGTAGCCATATTCTCCGTGATGATCAACGGCCTTGCCAAGGCCATCACCTCCAGCATGCTGATCTGTCCGGCGGAAATCCGATAATCTTTCAGCGGAAGAACCACCATTCGGCTGGATGCAATCCATTGGATCATCTCCTTGCCGGAAACATACCCTCGGATGATGCAAACATTTTCCGGCACCGGAACCGTCGGTTTGTATTTTTGAGACAGAATATAAGTTTTTATATTCAACGGAGCAACCGCCCGAACCAACGTGTCAAAGTCTCTGTCGCTTTTCCCATAAGAAAAAATATAATCCTTTTTAGGATGGCTCGGCTCTTCAAAATTAGACGAAGATTCTACCAGAGGTAAAAAGACAATTCGATTGCGGGGGATATTAAACATCCGGCTATAGATTTCTTCTTCTTCCGTAGACGTGCAGCAAAAATAGTCAATTCCCGGAATCGCAAGTTTTAACAGGGCAAGCTGGAACCGATAAAGTTGTCGGGTTTGCGTCAAATCAATATGAAAATCCTGAATGATATGCACCGGCGGCTTTTGGGAATGAACGATTCGTTTCAGGATGCCGTAGCAGATGCCAATGCGCATTTGCCAGGAGACAACGACATCAAAACGTTTTCTCCGGACCGATGCCAGGAGCGGCCCATAGAATTCTGATAAATAGGTGGAGAGACGGGTCAATCGACTGCCAACCGGATGTGTAAAAGAAACCGGCTGAAGAATATCAACACTTTGGACCCTATTTTTAAGCAGATGGAGAAAAGACCAATTACCGTCTTCCTTCCAGTTGACCAGTACCACAAGCTTCAATTGGGAAATCATAATGTGTCTGTCCCCTGACAATTTTTTCCAATAACATCAAAAATTTTCTTTGTATATATTTCCATCGTATGATTTTCCAGAACAGACTGTCTGGCCCGCCGACCGATCTCGTCTGCTTTGTCGGGATCGGAAAAAAGGGTATGGATGGCATCAACAATTGCATCGGGATCCTGCACGGGTACTAAAAAACCGTTTTGGCCATTTTGAATGTACTCCTGGGTGGTAATCGTTTTTGTAGTGATCACCGGTTTTCCATAGAACATGGCGCTGACCAGAGTTGTTTCTCCTGCGGGAGAAGATGTCCGCTCTAAAGGGAAAATGACGGCGGCGGACTGCTTCATCAGCTCTTCCGCGGCAGCCCCAAAGATGTTTCGATGAACAGTAACATTATCCGGAATTATCAGGCCTTTCAAGAAAGCATCTGTGGTAGCCAATACAAATTGTTTTGGACATTTTCTTGCGGCGGCCATCAGGGTAGGAAAATCCCTGTAACTTAAGCCCACTGAATAGAGATAACTATCGGGTTTAAAGCCGCTGTAATCAGGATTTTTTTCAAACGTAATCGGTTGTCTCAGATGAACAAGCTGAGTTTCTGATAAATGAAACCGCTCCTGAATTAAACGCATGTAGTCATAAGACAAAAAACTGATGTGGTTAACCTTTTTCAAGGACACTGCAATAAACCACCGTCGCAGTATTTCCAGCAAAGGATTCTTCCGTTCAACAATTGTCGTATTGAGCAGAACGACGTTTGGTGAATTTGAAAATGTCATGAGTTTGATAAAGCCCAGTAACATTCCCATGACTTGCGGCCAGGCAATCACATAGTCATAGTCATGTCGCAGGCTGAAAGCTTTTATACTGACCCAGAGGCATCTTGGCCAATGAAAAAAAACTTTGTTTAAAGGCGTCCACTGCGATCGCTTATAGTCGGTACCCATAAGATCACAATGCAACCCGGTTTTCCGAAGACAGTCTCGCAGCAAAGAACCTTCATCGGGATTCCAGTCCACCAGTACCAGCACTCGGGGAGATTTTTTCATCATTATCGTCTCGGTATCGATGTTTTAGTTACTATTCTACCGGTCATCGTTTTATAACCATTGCGGAGATGAATCCGGGGTTGATTCATCCGGGCTTGGCGCGAAGCATCAACTGCTCAAAGGCTCTCGCCATCTGGTGAACGCTAAGGGTTTCGTTCACCATTTTCCGGGCCTGACTGCCCATATACCGCTTCTGCTCAGGGTTTTTCAGTACATGGATTAATTTTTCTGCCAGGCCGGCCGGATTATCGACAGGAACCAGAAAGCCGGTTTCATTGGGAATAACGATTTCATTCATAAAACCGACATCCGTGCAGATAATGGGAATGCCGGAGGACATGGCTTCGATCGCAGCGACGGAAAGTGTTTCCTGCTGGGGATACGAGGACAGGCAGTTAATGTCGACCGCTGCAAAAATATCCCCGAGCCGGCGCTGGAATCCCATAAAATGGACCTGCTTTTCGATATGCAACTCCAGGGCAAGGGTTTTCAGAAAGGGCATTTGGGGACCGTCACCAATCACCAGAAAATGGGATTCGGGGATGGCATCCACAACCAATCGGGCGGCCTGCAGGAACACATGATGCGCCTTGTCCGGCCGGAGCGCCGCTACAATACTGACCACCGGGCTTTCCGGCGGTATTCCCAGGCGTTCACGGGCCTCCCCGGGACTGAGCGATGATTGAAACCGCTCCGGATCCACACCGTTATAAATAACCCGGATTTTGGCGTAAGGTATTTTCTCTTCGGCGGCAATATAGTCGCCATGCCCCTTTGCCGCAGCCACAACATAATCAATGCCCAAGTGCAGGATGCGTCGCCCCAGCATGGTCAGATTGTGAAAGGGGTATTTCTTATACGTTTCGTTCTCCCAGTTGATGCAAGACCGGACACCTGCCAGCTTAGCCGCCAGAACGCCAAAAAAGAGGGTGTTGAGGTGATTGATCAGAAAAACAACATCCGTTTTATTTTCTTTCAGAAGCTTTGCCAGCCTGAAAATTCCGGACAGGTCAAATTTGGATCGAATGATTTCAGTGGTTACCGGAAATCCCAGTTGCAGCACCTCTTTCCCCACAAGCCCCGGTTTTCTTAAAAAGAAAATATGCAGCTCAAAGCGCTGCCGGTCAATATGACGCAGCAGCTCCAGCAGCAACTGCTCAGCGCCGCCGATGGTCAGTAAGGATACCAGGACGGCAACGCGGGTTTTCTGGGGATTGACCATAGCGCTATCTCCGTTTGTAATCAGCAATAACGTTTTCAAAAAGGTTCATCAGGCTGTCCATTTGGTCATGGATGAGCAGCGTTTTTTTGACATAGGCCTGACCTGCTATTCCCATTTGCAGCAGTTGATCCCTGTTTGCGAGCATCTCATCCATTTTCTGCGCCAGGTCCTCACAGGAGTCCGGTTCAAACAATCGTCCGGTTACCCCTTCCTCGACCTGTTCGGGAATGCCGCCGATACGGGACGCCAGAACCGGCGTTCCATTCATGAAGCTCTCATAGGTGCTGATCGGCGCATTGTCATACCAGCGGCTGGGCACCACACTGAACAGGGCCTCGGCAATCCAGCGCATCAGGGTTTGCCCGGACTGGAATCCCAGAAAATGGATGCGGTTTTGTACATGAGGCAAAATAAGCCGTTTCAGGCGCTCCTCTTCTCCATCATAGCTCCGGCCGATGAGATAAAGGTCTATCGGCGGATTCAGCTTCTGAAATGCGCCGATCAAGGTGTCTATTCCTTTTTCATAAGATAATCTACCAAAATAGAGAATATAGTCTTTTTTATGCCAGTCCTTATCCGGATCGACGGTTCTTTCAATCGGATACTTCAGCACATGAAACCGATCTTCGCGCGCGTCTTCTTCGCTCTTTCTCTCTCCTGCTCTCCTTCCCTCTCCTTCCCTCTCCCCTTTTCTTTTTCTCTTTCCCTGTCTTCTTTCAACCGGATAATACAACACATGCGTCTTGTGTTTGGAAACACCGCCTTCGAGCAGTTTGTCTTTCATGAACTCACAAGGCACGACAAAGGCATCCACCAGTTCATACAATCCGAGCAAGCGCTGGATATACATGGCGGCAACCCGGACCGCGGAAGCGGCCAGATTATTCTTCACACACCGGTGTTGGAGGCCGTGATAATATTGTCCCCGAACGCAGAGTGTACAGGGTCTGCCATCCCGCAGCAGTGAATAGCTGGGACAAAGCAGATTGTAGTCGCCGATCTGCATCACCACGGGGATGTGATGACGCTTGAGCGTGTGGATGATGCTTGGAGACATGTAGTTATAGATATTCAGAATGTAGGCGATGTCCGTTCCGGGAAACGCCGTCAGCAGCCGGTTCAATTTTATTCTGGCTTCAAAAGAGTAGGTGCTTCTGTCCAGAAATCGCAGGATATTGGCAGGGGAAAACCGGATGTTTGCCCAAAGCGCCTGTTCGGGATCTCCGGGAGGCGCCAGAAAATAGTCCTGATAGGGAGATGGCCATGTCCCGGCATAACCGACGCTGAACGGAATGGTTGTATGCCCCCTGGCCGCGAGGTAAGTCATAACATCATAAAGATATTTCTCGACACCACCGTTTAAAAAAAAATATTTATTACAAAAGACGATCTGCATTTAAGGTTTTTCTCCCAACTCAATTCGAAAAATTCCGGTCCCATTAAACCCGATATATGCTGCGGCCGGCTCCTCCGCCGCAGAGGTGATGACCATCATGTTCACCTTTGGAATATCCATCGGAACCTGCCGAAATGTTTTTGCGCTGTCTGTGCTCACAAAGAGCCCTTCGGTTGCCCTGACATCATAGCGAGTCGTTCCCGCCAAAACCAGCCCCGGGCGCCGGGGGTGGAAGGCTACGCTGTATACGGCCATTTGAGGAGATGCGGTCACGGGAAGGTGGATTTCCTGCCAGCTTTTCCCCTCATTGCTTGAGATCAGAAGCGTATTTCCGGCGCATCCTGCCACAATCCGGGATGGCGTTGAAGGATCTATCGCCATGCCAAACACAAATCGATCTCCTCCTGTTGTAACGCGCTGCCAGGAGATTGCGCCATTGGTGGATTTGTAAATACCGCCCGCTTGCGTGCCGGCAAATAGCACGCCGGGGAGTCGGGGATGAACCAGCAATGCCCCCGGTCCCTTGATATAGGGTGTTGTCAGCCCCTGATTCATCGGAGACCAGTTTTTCCCGGCATTGACGGTTTTATATACCCCATATCCATTGGTTCCTACATAAATCGTGTCAGCCGCAAAAGGGTCGAGTTCCACATTGGTTGCCAGCCCATCGACATATCCCCGTTTGGGAAGGGTTTCCCTGGGTACTGAAAACCCAATATCTTTCCAGGTTGCCCCGGCGTTCCGGGACTCATACACATGAATTTTCCCCTTTGCGTCCCACGGATTCATCAGCAGGACCATCCGGGAAGGATCGCTTGGAAATATTTCAATTTCCTGGGCATGGCCGTCGGCGACACCATTCATCGACCGTCGCCATTTTTTTCCCGCATCTTCGGAGATCATCAAACCATTGTCCGCGGCGCACAGATAGAGGATTTTTGGGTTCCGGGGATGAATCTTCAGGTCATTGATGACCGTGTTCTGAAGGCCATGATGCTTCTGATACCAGTGCTCTCCGTCGTCAGCCGTCTGCCAGAGATTCCACCAGTCCGCCAAAAAGAGGGATTGGGATGTTCCAGGGACAAAAGCCATCTCTTCGAGGCCTGAAAAGGTGCTGGTCCAATTGGGAGGCGCTTTCGGATCGACCTGAAACGAGAGGACGGATTTCCAGGTGGTTCCGCCATCCCGGGTTTTGAAAAGCAGGTGCGGCCAGTTTTCAGGATGCGAGCCGATGAATACCAGGTCCGGATTGTTCGGATGAACGAGAAGGGATTTATAGCCCTTGGCTTTTGGTTCCAGTGCAACAGGGCGACTTTCCCAGGTAAGGGTTTTTGCATTCCATCGGAACAGGCCGCCCTGTTTTTCAACCAGGTAGAGGGAATTGCGCGAAGAGGCAATATCGGTAATCTCGGCTGAACCGTGCAAGAGTCCTTGGTGCTGAGGCTTCCAGACTTTCCCCTCCATCCGATAAACGCCGCGGGACGTTCCGGCGTACAAGTATCCCTCATACACCGTAAGCCCATTAACCTTGAAACGCTCCAGCCCCTGAACCGGCTGCGGGGGGGCCTTCAGGTTGTTCAACGGAATTTTGAAAACCCCTTTTGTGTCGGTTCCAATCCACAGCGAGTTTCGGGTAAAGAGCAGCAGCCTGCTTCCAAAAAACCGTGAAGGATAGCGGATTTCGCCGGATATCCGAATCCAGTCGTCGCCCTGATTAATGCTGTAATACAGACCGTCGTCGGTCAGGGAAGCAATCTGATGGGGGGCTGCCGGATTGATGGCGATATCCGCGACCATAAAACCCTCCAGCCCTTTTCCGATCAGCTCAAAGTGGTTGCCGCCGTCCCGGCTTCTGTAGATTCCGGCGACATCTGATCCGACGTAAACGGTTTTGGGATTCGATGGGTCTATCGCAATGTTTGTAAATCGTCCACCGCCACCATACCCTGACGGGTGCCATGACGGACGGAGGTTTTCCGCGCCTGCGCTGATTGCAATCAACACTGCAAGAACGACTGCTGACATGATTGGGTTCAGGTGACGCCTCATTATTCTCCCACTCCTGTACTCTTTTTTACGTCCTGCCTTGGCTGCAGGTGATTCGATTTTTGGCCGTATAATCGGGCACTGTATAAAACAAATGCCTTTTCAACCGGATCATAGCCTTTCATCCAAACGGTACCTGAAACCGAATTAGACTGGATGCGAAGCTTCAATTTGCCGGCTCGGGCATTGATCAGGGTTGGAAGGGCTACGCTTTCAGCAAGTTTCTTTCCTTCATCTCCCGCCTTCGCTGCCAAAGCGCCTGAGTGTCTCAGCAGTTCTGGACTTAAAAAAATAAAGTGCATCGGCACTGGCTTGATGAATGTTCGTTTGATATCGCAGGTGATCTCGTTTGCAATCGCCGTCATTTCTGAATTCTCGGAATTCCAGAAGAAACTGTTTCGGGAATTTTTCTTGGGGAAACCTTGAATAATAAGCTGGTAGGGGTTGTTGCTTCCCGGGGCCGGCGGCATCAGGGTCAACAAAGCCTGGGCCCCCGAGAACGTTTCATTCATTACCGTGCCGGATAGCTGCACCAGATATTGCTTGGAAAATTCTGTGCCTTCCAGGAGATCTTGCGCCACTGAGAAAGTGGGCAATAACCCTGAGCAGAGGATCATCAGCATTCCAATGACAAACAAGCGAGACAATTTTATTGTATAACTACGCTGGTGTTTAGGCTGAAGGCTGAAGGCTGAAGGATCTTTCAACTTTCTTGATAAAGCCATTTCCTCAATGCCCGGAAGCTTTTTATGATCGAGCATGTTTGACCCCTTATAGCCTTTCACCTTCGGTTGATCTACCAGAATGATCACCCTGCTTTTTTAATTGGGATTGGTGCCAGTTCCATGCCGTTGAAATGGTTTTTCGGATGTCGATGAAATCGGGCTTCCAGCCCAAAAGCGAAGCGGCTTGGTCCGCCTTGGCTACCAGCGCGGGGGGGTCGCCGGGGCGTCTGCCGACGGTTCGGTAGGCCACCGGTTTTCCGGTAACCTGCTCGACGGCCCGGATGACTTCCATCACGGAGCTCCCCTGTCCCGTCCCCAAATTAACACATAGGCTTTCATCGGATTGGGTCAGATGTTGCAGCGCAAGGAGATGGGCGCCGGCTAAATCCGTTACATGGATATAATCCCGAATCGCCGTGCCGTCTGGGGTATCATAATCGGTTCCATAGACCTCCGTGTAATCACGCCGACCCTGTACCGTTTGCAGAAGGAGAGGAATTAAATGGGTTTCGGGATCATGGTCTTCGCCGATTTGACCTTCGGGGTCGGCGCCTGCCGCGTTAAAATAACGCAGAATGGCGTACCGGATGCCGTAAGCGCTCCCATAGTCCTGGATGATCTGCTCCATCATGAGTTTGGTGCGGCCATAAGGGTTGATCGGGATCTGTGGATGATTTTCCGGGATGGGAACCTGCAACGGCAGGCCGTAAGTTGAGCAACTACTTGAAAATATTATATTTTTACAGCCATGTCGTCGCATGGCCTCCAGAAGTGAAATTGAACCGGCAACATTGTTCTGATAATATTTTGCCGGGTGTTCAACCGATTCGCCGACATACGCATAGGCAGCAAAATGGATAACCGCTTTGGGCCGATAATCGGAAAAAATCTGATCCAGCACAAAAGCATCGGCAATATCCCCTTTAATTAATGGCCCCCATTGGACAGCCCATGGATGACCGTATATCAGATTATCGAGAGCAATGGGCAGGTAACCCATGGCGGCAAGGGTTTTGCAGGTGTGACTGCCAACATAGCCGGCGCCTCCGGTAATCAGAACTGGCTCGGTCATAGCAAAAATTCCCTTTATTTCCGGCAATCCGTCAGTAGGTTTCATAAAAAACTTACGCTTTGTTGCGGCTAACATATAAATAAAGACGATGATTTGTCAAGCAAAATGACCACACCCAAAAAAATGCTTGACAAATATTTTTTTTTGTATATTTTTGAATCGTACTGGAATAATCCGGAATTATCGAGAGAGTATTAGATATGCATCGGAATAGATTGAACAGTCAGTGTCTTTCAGGAAGGTGTCTATATGAAAGGGAATAGATTGAAGGATCGGCGGACTGCCGAGGGGCTTACGATAACGGAGCTGGCGCGCCTTGCCAACATCAGCACCAAGGTGATCAGCCAGACCGAACGGCTTTTGCGAGAGCCAACGGAGGTAACCAAGAGAAAAATACTCAATGGGCTGAATGCGGCGAAGAAGCCGAAGGAAAAACCCTATGACTTTGAATATATTTTCCCACGACCGGATGGTGATGGATCGTATGCGCGATAAAGCCCCTGAATCAAAATCCCTGAATCCCATTTGTGGTTTCCGCGAGAGGATAGAGGCCATGGCGTCGTTTCTCCCGCACTTCTTTCGGAAGACTTGTTGTCATGTTGTGATCCTGACTTTGACATCACTACTATTTTTTACATCCTGCGTGCATTCTCCAGACGTTCCCTCCCAGTTCGAAACCGACATCAAAACCGCTGAAGATGTCGATCAATTGAAGAGACTGGAGACGCAATTGACGGTTACTCCGGAAAAGGCGGCGCTGCATCCGGATTACCAGATTATTGACAATATCGCGGTTCCTTATGTTCCGGAATATCGTATGGGGCCGGGAGATGTGCTGGAAATCGTCTACCACCTTAAATATGAAAAAACCGAAGATGATTATCGCCTGGAGGTCCAGGACAGGATCAGCATTAATTTTCCTTTTCAACCGCAATACAGCTCCTCCGTCCTGGTTCGATCCGATGGGAAAATTACCATGCCGCTCATCGGCGACGTGGCTGTAGAATCCAAAACGCCGATGGAACTTGCAACGGAATTAAATCGGCAATACAAAAAATACTTTGTTGAACCCAGCATCACCGTTGCGCTTGAAGCATTTAATGTCAAAATCGACGAGTTGAAAAAAGCGATCACCACCGCCGCCAGAGGACAGAGCAAAATCGCTCCGATTTCTCCGGATGGCCGCATCTCCTTCCCGGTGATCGGCAGCATGCAGGTGCAGGGGTTTACAGTCGCCCAAGTGGAAAAAAGGATCAATGAAAGCTACGCCAAACAGGTTCGAAATCTTAACTGCACGCTTATCCTGCTGGAAATTCGCAACCCAAAACTCTATGTCCTTGGCGAAGTGGAAAAACCAGGGGCCTACGACATTGGTTCTGTTCCTAATGTTTTGAATGCTCTGACACTTGCAGGGGGCTTTAAGAAAAGCGGTGAACTGGAAGAAATTGCCGTTTTCCGCAATGAAGGACTGGAAAGGCCCATTGCCTTCCGAGTGGATATCAGAAGAGCTCTGAGATCAGGCGTTTCTCTGGCGAATATCAAATTAAAACCTGGGGACATTGTTTATGTGCCCAAAACCCGGCTTGATGAGATCAATGATGAGATTGAGAAAATCTTCACCAAGGGCATTTACGCCGTGCTGCCTTTTACGACCAGTTTGGGCGCCTCTTACTCGCTAGGTGGAAGCACTCTTATTAAATAGGTTGATATTGTTATGCAAAATGTATTTCGAGAGTTTATTTTCATCCTTTTTTATCGGTCGCGATTAATCATCGCGGTCTTTCTCGTTGTTTTTATCGTTTCATTAGTCATGGCCGTAACGCTCCCGTCTGTTTATCGGTCAACGGCTAAATTTTCACTGGTTATTCCGCAAAGTTTTGATCCGCTGCAGCAGGAAAGTTCCATGGATTACCGGAACAGGGTGCGCCGATTTCTTCAGGATCAGAAGGAACTCATTACCTCTAACCGGGTCCTGACAAGGGTTGTTCAGGAAATATATCCCGGGATCAAGCAGCAGTCTGCGATCACCAAAAAGGTAAATGAGCTCCGGGAGAATTTGGATGTGGTCCCGCCGGGGGGGGAATCGTTTGAAGGATCCAGTGTTTTTATTGTTGAATTTTCAGATAATAGTCCGACATTTGCGGCCAAGGTTACGACATCGGTCACCGATAACTATCTGGCAATATACCGGGAGATCTCTCAAGGCAAAACGACTTACTCGCATTCATTTTTTCAGGAACAGACCGAGAAACTACAAAAAGACATGCAGGAGAAGGAAAGCAAGGTTCGTGATTTCGAAACCAAACAGGCATTGGCCCTGCTTGAAATCCTGAACCTGGGAGATAACAAATCAAATGCTGAAGTCGGACCTAACGCGCTGTTAACGCAGTTTTTGCGAAATTACCATGAACTTCAGACCGAATTGGCCGGTCTTCAGGCCTCCATCGCAGCCCTCGAAAGGGAGAGCAATCAGAGTGGCGTTCCGGCGGTATTGCCGGAAATGGAGGTGACGGGACGTGCCATCACCGTTTTTAAAAACAAGGTAGCGCAACTTCAGATTCAATTGAACGAAATGAAACCCCAGTTCCGGGCAAATTTTGAGCCGATGAAGCAGGTCGAACAGGAGCTGAAACTGAGCGTGGATTCCCTGAAAACAGAAATGAAAAGAGTCATCAGCGCTCAAAAAATATCGGCTAACAGCATCAAGGCCAGAATCGGTCAGCTCGAAAAAACGATCCAGGGCCTTAAAGATCGGATTCAGACCATAGCTCAGGAAAAGGTAAACTATCAGGCCCTGCTGCAGGAATTCAACATTGCCAAAGAGGCTTATACCCGGACCCAGGCCCAAATGGAACAAGCCAGAATGGCACAATCCCTGAACCAGGACAAACAGTTTCTGACTTTGATTGACAGGCCCTCAGTTCCGGTTAAACCGTATAAGCCCAATCGCATCCTGCTGGTATTAGGCGGTCTTTTGGCGGGAATCTTCCTGGGAATCGCCGCCGCTTTAACCGTTGATCAGTTTGATCACCACACGAAGACAATTTATGGCATCGAAAAGCAGTTGAACGTGCCGGTATTGGGGTCCATACCGAGCTTGTAATCCTGCAAGGCAAAGGCAGACTCCGTGTACATACAAATTGCGCTCATCATCATCGCTCTGGTAGCCATCATTTTGTGGTTCGGGGGTGGGTATAAACAAGCTCAGGCAAAAGATGACCGGTTCAGTCTTCCGGCAATCCTTCTGGGAGCATGGGTCATTGCCGGCGCGGTATTTGGCGTGGGTGTTTTTGTTCTTCGACCGGCCGGCCTTTTTGATATCACTATAGAGCGGCTGCTCTTTTCAGTGATCCTCTTCTTTTTGGTGGCAGGTCTGTTTACGGGGAAAGTTCGTTTCCAAACCAACAGAACCATCGAGATAACCATGGGTATTTTTGCACTCGTCTGTATTCTTTCGATGATGCGGGTAGGTTTTGTTGCCGTGTCACCGGAGTTTGTATCACCGTGGTTCGTGTTTATTACCGGTTATCTTTTTCCCTTTCTCATATTCATATTTGCCAAGAATTATATCGTCAGTGAAAAGGATGTGACGCTCATCCTGCAGGCACTGTTCTATTTTGGGATATACCTTTCCATTATGGCCTTTTTCGAATACGCCAATCTCAGGCAGTTTGTTTTTCCGGCTTATATCAACGACCCGGCATCGCCGCTGCATCTGGACCGCGCCAGAGGGCCATTTCTGAATTCGGCCTTTAACGGGGTAGGGATTCTGATCGGATTGATCAGTGGACTTCATCTCCTGCAAAAAAAAACGGGTTTTGCCAAGGTCTTTTATCAGGCAGCGCTATTGCTTTTCTTTCCGGCGGTTTTTTTTACCCTGACCCGGTCCGTCTATCTGGGTCTGCTCATTACGCTGTTTATTTTTCTGGGATGGTACAAGACGTCGTTCTCAAAATGGAAATTGATTGCACTGCCGCTGGCGATCGTTCTGATCGTGGGCATTGCAAATTCTCCCCGATTGTTATCGACAGACAGACGGGAGGGCGGCGTTGCCCAGCGTGAAGAAGTGAGTATCCGTGTGGCCTTGTTGAACCAATCTTATTTTTTGTTTTCCGAACACCCGTTAACGGGCGTTGGATTGGCTCAGTTCATTCCCGCAGCCTCCTCTTCACAAAGGTACAAGGGACCTGTTCCGTTTATTATTGAAGAATCGAGAACCACGTTTCAACACAATCATTTGCTGGGAATCGCGACGGAACTGGGAATTCCAGGCCTTCTGGCTTATCTGGCGCTTATTTTTCTTACCATGCGCCGATTGTTGCAACTGGCCGGGAAATTACCCGATACGGGCATCATGGGGAATAATCTGCGCATCACCATCTTTGCGATCTGGTGTGTTTATCTGAACAATAACCTGTTTGTCGAACCCTCAAATAATATTTTTGTTAATGCCGTCCCTTTTTTATTTGCAGGAATTGCGGATGGTCTGTATACACGTTCTCTGGAATCGGGCCTGCTCTCTCCATCGCCGGCAGGAAGGCCCCAGTCACGAATGAGGATGATAAAAAGCCATGTATAAAGATTATTATCATTTGCAAACCGACCCTTTCAGCACACACCCCAACACGGATACTTTTTTTATCTCTGATACGCATAAAGAAGCCTGGTATTATCTGCTCTTCGGCATCGATACCCAGGAGCCCTTTCTCTTACTGACAGGCGAATACGGCATGGGCAAGACCCTGCTGTGTCTCAGGCTGATTAAGGTTTTAAAGGAAAAAGGGGTGCCCCGGGTCTTATATATTCCGACTTCCAATGAAGGCTATGGCGGAATCTTGCGGCGGATGGCCTCCAGTCTGGGAATTTCCACGACTCCTGAAGATGAGGAGATTCTTCAGGATATGATTTATGATCGCTTCAGAGGTGATGCCGATCATTCCCGGTTTTATCTGATTATTGATGACGCCCATGAGCTGGACACGACCATTCTGACCAAGCTGAAGTATTTATCCACATTTAACCATAATGAGTTTTTCCCGGTGATCATGATTTTTGTAGGCCACCCGTCATTTCTGCAGGATCTGAGAACGCCGGCCTTAAGCTCACTCAATCAACGAATTAAAAGACGATGCCACCTGGCCAAATTCAGCCTGGAGGATACAAAAAATTATATCTATTTTCGTCTGATGAAATCCGGCGCCTCCGGCGCCGCTTTTCCTGACGAAACGATTAAAAAGATATTTGAATACAGCGGGGGTGTTCCGCGTCTGATCAACAACATCAGTGATACCTGTTTGCTGATTGGCGCCTCAAAGCGAATGATTCAAATCCCTCCGGCCGTTGTGGATGATGCCAGAAAATTGGTTGAAGGCACCTTGGCGGAAACCAAAGCAGAGGGCGGAACGGGTGCTGTTGTGAATGAAGCTGAAAGAGTTGCCGATTCGAAGAACAAAGCTCAAACCGCCATCACCTTTTCAGAAGATCTCCCGGCAGGCCATGCCGCTGGGCAGGCTCCGGTTAATTCGACGGCCGATACAAGCGAGTACCAGCCGGTAACGGCAACGATCCCTCCTAATGTTTTGGCTTCTGGTAAGAAGATCAAAAAATTCGTGATATGGATTGTTGTTATTATCCTGTTGATACTGGCCGGTTCCTGGCTATATCAGTATTTCATCCATAATGAGAACAAGATCATCAATTTCTTTTCGCCGACGGCCTCGGAGCCGCAGCAAAAGACCCCTGAACAATCTGAAAAAGCCGCGGTCATCATTCCCGCGGAAAAGGACACCGTAGTCATTCCAACCCTGCGCGAAGAGATGACCGATAAACCGTCCGGTGAAAAGCCGGCGCCCGCGACCTCTGCGCCAATCGATACGCCTGCGAAGCAGGCCGGCGGTATGCAAACCCAGCAACCTTCCAGCATCGAACCCGCTTCCGCAGGAACGCTTGAATCGTTTCCATTTCATCCATTTTCACTCCGGTCTTCAAGTTATCAGCAGCAGGAAAAGGCTTTTCAAGAAATATCTGAAATAAAGCAATTGGGACTGACCCCCTATCTCGTGAAAACGGATTTGGGCGATATGGGGGCCTTGTGGCGGATCTATATCGGCTTTTATTCAACCGAAGAAGAGGCGAAAAAAATAAAGGCGACTTACAAACTGGCCAGCGCCTCCGTTCAAAAAACCGAGTACGCCTGCCAGGTGGCTGAATTTTCGAGCGAAATGGATGGAATAAATCTGTTCGAAAAGTTAAAGCAATCTGGATATTTCCCCTATGCAATCCAGAAGGGAAGGAACCTCTTTCGACTGTATCTGGGCGCTTATGAAAAAAAATCCGAGGCAGAGGCCCTGCAGCGGAGACTTCAAGAAAAAGGAATTAAAAGTCAGGTTGTGAAAAGATAAAGGGGTCCGTCATGAAGATATGGGAAGAGGTATATTCCAAACATAAAAACAGCGGAAAAGTTTCTGTTGATCCGCAATCTGAATGGCTCGGTCATCCACCGAAGCCCGCAGACCCTGGTTTTCTGGGAGATGCGTATAACGAGAGCAGTAAACCGCAGCCTGTCATCAACCAGAGCGCTCCGACTCCGGCTCGGGAACCGGAGCCCCAGGCCCCGACAAAACCGCTGAAAGCCCGCTTCGTCCCGCGTATCCCGGGCAAACTGACCATTCCCTATCCGGCACTGCTTTCCAAAATGAGCTATAGCCTCTCGGATTGCTGGGCCAACATCATGCTTGAGACAAGACAAAATGTTCAGGCTCTCATGATTTGCGGATCATCCGGGAAAGAAGGCGTCACGCTGATATCTTTTCATCTGGCGATGTTTTTGTCTAAAGAGTACAGCATGAAGGTCCTCTATGTCGATACGAATCTGAGACATACGCCCATCCCCAAAATTAAAAATCTTCCAGGGGTCTATTCATTTGTTGCCGAGAAAAAAGACCTCGCACCGATGGTTGTGCAAACGGAGTACCCCGGGCTTTATTTGCTGCCTTCCGGAGCCGGGACAATCGGAAAAAATATCGGCAGCGGCATGCTCTCGCGCGAACCCATCGAACACCTGCTGAAATTTTGCAGGACCAATTTCGACGTAACGATCATAGACGGCCAACCCCTGGTCAGCAGCCCCGCCATGATTGAATTCGCGAAAGCCGTTGACATGGTTCTTTTGGTATGTCGATATGGCGTTTCCCGGTATGAAGTCAGCAAAGTGGTTATCGATAAACTTCAAAAATTCGGGATTGAATCGATCGGAGTTATTTTGAATGATCGCAAGTTCCCCGTACCCCAGCAAGTCTATAAAATATTGGGATGACGGTGGATAAAATGCTGGGCAGCAAAAGAATAATCCTGCATGTGATTGATGCGCTTAATGTTGGCGGCGCTCAGGAATTGCTGGTGCTGCTGGCCGAAAAAACACCAAAATCCGCATATCAAACCCTTGTCTGCGTAATTCAACCCGATACAACCATCAAGGCCCGAATCGAATCGAAAGGGGTGATGGTCCATTGCTTCAACAGGCCCAGGCCCAGCATTTATCATCCATACGATTTTATCCTCTATTTTTATAAAAACGTCAGAGACATCATTGCTCTTTGCAGACAGCATAAAGTGGATGTGGTGCATTGCCACCTGTCGGATGCGGAATTTACGGGCATTCCGGCGGGGTGGCTGTATCGCGCCGATCGGGTGATTTCCACCGTACATTATCCGGCTTTGCTGCCGGAGCGAAAAGCCGGCGATTTCCGAAATTATTTTCGCATCGGCGTGACCCGGATACTTTATCATTTGACGGATTCAGTGGTCGCAGTATCCGATGATGTGGCGGAACAACTGAAGAGCGTCTTTCATCTGGCGCCGTCAAAAATCCAAATCATCATCAATGGGATTGATGTTGAAGCGATACACGGTACCCTGGCGAACCCGGAATGGCTGCCTTCTGTTGACGCCTTGCCGGGGCAACGACTCATAACGGCGGTCGGGCGCCTCATGCCGCCCAAGGGTCATCGCTATTTAGTTGAGGCCATGCCGTATCTGACCCGCCGGCTTGGCAACCTTAAATTGCTTCTGGCCGGAGACGGCGACCTCAGAGAATCACTTGAACAACAAAGCCAGAGTCTTGGGGTTCAAGATGTGGTTTCCTTTCTCGGAAGCCGAAACGATGTTCGCGAGATTCTGGCTTTAACGGAGGTGTTTGTTCTTCCATCCACCTCTGAAGGAACATCGATGGCGCTTCTTGAAGCCATGGCTGCCGGAAAGCCGATTGTTGCAACCGATATCCCCGGAAACCGCGCTGTCTTAAAACACGAATACAATTGTCTCCTGGTCCCTCCGGGTAACCCTGAAAAACTCGCCGAAGCCATTGCTTTTTTATTAAACCATCCCTTGATCGCCGCTGATTACGGAAAGAATGCCTACGGGGATGTCTATATGCAGTTCAACATTGAACAGACCGTGACAAAGCTCACGGCCATTTGGGGATAAAAATGATAAAAATCGCAGTAACCGGCGTCCGTGGCGTACCCGCAACATGGGGCGGCGTTGAACATCATTGTGAAAACCTCTACTCACGCCTGGCCGAAAGGGGATATGATATTACCATCTATGCCCGCAGCTACTATGTTCCGAAGGACATCCATTTGTATAAAGGGATGAAGATCAAGCGGCTGCCGACCCTGAACCTTAAGTACACAGACGCATTATTACACACGCTGTTTTCGATGATTCATATTCTTTTTTCAAATCCGGACATCGTTCACATTCATGGGATTGGCCCCTGTTTCTTCAGCTGGATGCCCCGCATTTTCAGACCGAGGATGAAGGTTTTTTTTACCTGTCACGGACTCGACTGGCAGCGTAAAAAATGGCCATGGTGGGCGTCGAAACTGATCTATCTTGGCGAGCTTGCCGCCATGCTGTTTGCACAATACCGGATTGTGGTTTCCAAGGAACTTCAACAATATTTTGATTCTGTGCATGGCATGATCACGTTCTATATCCCCAATGGGATGACGCCGATTCCGCCCAAAGAGCCAAACCTGATCAAAAAATGGGGCTTGTCCGCCCGGCGTTATTTTCTATGCGTCGGCCGCCTGGTTCCTGAAAAGCGCATGGAAGATATTATTAAAGCCTATGTATTGAATCCAAGAGAGTACAGCCTGGTGATTGTGGGCGACAACGCCGCTGCGGGACAATACATGAACAATTTGATAAAACTGGCCGAGAACACCCCCTCGATCATCTTTACCGGCTATCAGTTCGGAACGGTCCTGGAAGAGCTGTTCTCCAACGCCCGCGCCTTTATCACGGCATCCGAATTAGAGGGGCTTCCGATTACGCTTCTGGAAGCCTTGTCTTATGGTATAATGAGTGTTACAAGCGATATCGGTCCGCATCGGGAACTTGTGGGAACCCTTCCGGGGCTGACTTTTCCGGTAGGAGATATTTCCGCTATTGCAAAACATATAAATTATATTGAAACCAGCACCGAAAATCAGTATGCTGAATTCAAGCGAAAGGCCATAGCGATGATTTCCACACAGTTTAGCTGGGATACCGCTTGCAGCGAGCATGACAGACTGTATAGAAAGAGTCTGGGCCATTAAGAATCATATATCATGGTGAATCAGGACAGAGAGATGGTAAGAAGAATTGAATTGGCGGTGGATGTTTTTCTGACATCAATGATTTTTGTTGCCGTATATGCCGTCAAACGAAGCTGGTTGGCTGGTCCTTTTGAAGGACTGACCACGGTTCCCAACTATTATCTTTTGCTGCTGCTGATCATCATCATCTGGTACGTAACCCTTGATGTTTTTAGCCCCGACTACCGCTACGGCGCCAAAATGACATTCCCGCTGGTGATGAATCTCTTGAAGGGGGTCACCATCAGCACCGGTATTTTGGTGGTGTGCATGTATATTTTTAAAATCACCGATGTCAGCCGACTGCTGATTTTTCTATTTTATCTCATGGATCTGACAGTTTTGATTCTCGCCCGCTGGCTGATCGATCGGCTAATCGTTTCAAAACGCAAAGACCACTATTTCCACCGTCAGATCCTCATCCTGGGAAGCCGGGGCGCCGCCCAGGAGCTCATCGAAATAATCAAGAAACAAAAGGAAAGCACTATTAGAGTCGTTGGTTGTATCGAATTATACCGGGAGGACGTCGGAAAAACCGTAGCCTGCGATGTCAAAGTAATTGGGACCCTGGAGGATATTCGGGATATTTTGATTAACCGGGTCATCGATGAAGTCCTGATCACAATGCCGTTAAATGAAATAAAAAATTCTGAGTGGTATTTGTCCTTCATCAACACGTTTGGAATCACCGTCCGAATTATTCCCTACTGGTATATTCGGAAATTCATGACGAGCCATACATTTCACTCCGTTAAAGTTGAGCAATTTTTGTCGGAACCGGCGCTTGTCATCAGCCGAGTTCAGAAAAATCAGGATGCCCTGGCTATCAAATCCATTATGGACTATGTTTTGGCCCTTTTTGCGCTCATCATCACCTTTCCGCTGTTCGTGATTATCCCTTGTCTGATCAAATTGTTTTCTCCCGGTCCTGTTTTTTACAAACAGATCCGCAGCGGTCAGGACGGCAGAAAATTTCCACTCTACAAGTTTCGCTCCATGGTCGTAGGCGCTGAAGAACAGCAATACACGCTTATAGAATTGAATGAGGCCGATGGCCCGGCATTCAAAATAAAAAAGGATCCTCGTATTATTCCTTATATCGGGAAATTCTTAAGAAAATTCGGCTTGGATGAGCTCCCCCAGTTTATCAATGTGATCCGGGGTGAGATGAGCGTTGTAGGGCCCAGGCCCCCTACGCCTGCTGAAGTGGAAAAATATGAGCTGTGGCAACGTCGCCGCCTCTCCATGAAACCCGGCATTACCTGTATCTGGCAGATCCAGCCCGGAAGAAACGATATCACATTTAATCAGTGGATGGATATGGACATGGATTATATTGACCACTGGTCTTTACGGCTCGATATAACTCTGATCCTGAAGACGATTCCGGCCATCCTGCTTGGGCAAGGCAGATAATCATTCTGATCTTTTTAGGATTAATTGTAAAACTTTGGAGGTTACAAGCCATGGAAAAGAAAACGTACCAGGGGTTGGTGGTAAGAGAAACGGAAGAAAAAAAGTTTGCACGGGCCATCGAGGAGCTGTCGATTGAAGCCCTCCCCGCAGGGGATGTCCTTATCAGGGTGCTCTATTCATCCCTGAACTACAAGGACATGCTCTCTGCAACCGGGAACAAGGGGGTGACAAAAAAATATCCCCATACACCGGGAATCGATGCTGCGGGCATTGTCGAGACTAGCAGTTCAGCGGAATTCAAGCCGGGCGATGAGGTGATCGTGACAAGCTATGATCTGGGCATGAACACATCCGGTGGATTGGGGCAGTATATCCGGGTTCCGGCTGCATGGGTTGTCCGGAAGCCGGCCGGCCTGACGCTGCGCGAGAGCATGATATTCGGAACGGCAGGGTTTACCGCTGCCCTTTCTGTGTTGCGCCTGACTGACTTCGGCATCAAGGCCAAGGATGATGTTCTGGTGACCGGGGCCGCAGGCGGTGTCGGCGGTGTGGCGGTCTCCATGCTCTCCCATACCGGATTCAATGTGACCGCTCTGAACAGCCTCCTGGATGAGCGGGCTTATCTCACGGAAATCGGCGCGGCAAACGTAATAGAACCCGCTGATTTGATCGATGAAAGCGGGAGACCTCTGCTCAAGGATCGGTGGACGGGGTGTGTGGACACTCTGGGAGGAAATGTGCTCACCTCGGCAATCCGCTCAATCCGCGCAAACGGCGCCATGACGTGCTGCGGCAATGTGATATCACCCGATATTCACCTGACGGTTTATCCTTTCATCCTGCGAGGGGTATCCTTGTTCGGGATAGATTCACAGAACTGCCCGATGTCCATACGACTCAGGGCCTGGGATATGCTGGCGGGCGCGTGGAAATTCCCCTGGATGGAGCGGCTTGCATCTGAGGTGCGCTTGAGCGGTGTGGAGGGCGCGCTGGACAAAATCCGGTCGGGAAACCACCAGGGACGGATTATCGTAAATCTGTGGGATTGAAACCGGCAAAGGATTTAAAAGGGGCCGGTTCCATTTTTCTTTGGAACCAGCCCCTTTTTTTAAAACTCGTAGAGTTTTGCTCCCGGCACCACCGTAAACTTATGCGCGAGCAGCAAGTCAATGGCTTTTTCGGGGGCGTCGAAACGGAAGATAATGACGGCGTTCTGGCCGCTTTTTTCCACAAAGGCATAAAGATATTCCACGTTGATGTTTTCTTTGTTTAAGACGTCCATGATGCTGTGCAGGCCGCCCGGCTGATCGGGAACTTCTACGGCGACGACAACCGTTTTACTGACCCGAAAGCCCGCATCTTTGAGTGCCTTGTTGGCTTTTTCCACGTCATTGACGATCAAACGCAAAATCCCGAAATCCACCGTTTCCGCAAGCGACAGGGTGCGGATATTGATGTTATTCTCCGTGAGGACGCGCGTGGCGTGTTCAAGCGAGCCGGGTTTGTTTTCCAGAAAAACAGAGATTTGTTCTACCTTCATATAGGTTCCTCCAAAATCGTTTTGTTCATGTTTGTAGAGTGCATGGCATTAGATAGTGCGTTTATCAATAACATTTTTCCCCTTTTCCTTCAGTGTTTGCGGAGCCACCAGTTTGACGCGCGGCGAGATGCTCAGGTAATCCTTCATATCCTTGACGATTCTTTTTTCAATGCTTTGCAACTCCTTGACGCCGCCCGATTCGCTGAAGAATTTATCGCCGACTTCCACATGCAGCTCGACGGCATCCAGTGCTCCGACCTTATCAATAATGAGCTGGTAATCCGGTTCGACACCTTCAATCGCCTTGAGAATCGCTTCCACTTGAACGGGGAAGATATTGATGCCGCGGATGGTCAGCATGTCGTCACTTCTTTTCAGCACGCGTTCCATCCGGATATGCGTGCGGCCGCAGCGGCAAGGCTCGGTGATCAGGCGTGAAATATCCCCGGAACGGTAACGGACGAGCGGAAACGCTTCCTTGGTCAGGCTGGTAAAGACGAGTTCGCCCTCTTCTCCTTCGGGCAGAATCTTACCGGTTTCGGGGTTGATGGTTTCCACGATAAAATGATCTTCAAAGATGTGCATGCCGTGGCGGCCTTCCAGGCATTCCATGGCGAGACCCGGTCCCATCATTTCCGACAGGCCGAAGATGTTGAGCGCTTTGATGCCGAAAGCGTTTTCTATGGCGTCGCGGGTGGCGTCGCTCCAGAGATCCCCTCCGAAGATGCCCACTCGGAGCTGCAACGATTTCATATCCACGCCCATGGCCGTGCCTTCTTCCGCCAGATGCAGCGCGTAAGATGGTGTAGAACACAGAACGGTTGGCCCGAAATCCTGCAGGAGGAGGATTTGCCGTTTGGTGTTGCCGTCGGACATGGGAATGACGCTGGCGCCGATTTTTTCGATGCCGTAATGCAGGCCCAGTCCCCCGGGAGGCAGGCCATAGCTAAAGGCGTTATGAACAATATCGTTTTTGTTCAAACCCGCGGCAACCAGGGAACGGGCGATCAGGTCTGTCCAGGTTTCTATATCACGTTTGGTATAGCCAAACACGGAGGACCGTCCGGAGGTGCCTGACGATGCGTGCAGGCGGACAATGTTGCTCATGGGGACGGCAAACAGGCCAAAGGGATAATTGTTGCGCAAATCCTGACGGGTAATGAAGGGAATTTTTTGTAAATCGTCAAGAGATCGAATATCGTCAGGCGAAATTTTGGCGGCGGTGAGCGACTTTTTATAATAACCAACGGTGTGGTAAACACGCTGCAGGACCTGCTGGAGCCTTTTGACTTGCAGAGCTTTCAATGCTTCACGCGGCAAAGTTTCAAATTCTTCATTGTAAATCATGGTGGCGTCTCCCTTCCTTCCAGGAATGAATATTCAGGTAAGGTACGATGATGTCTAACTCAACGGCTTTCTATTGTGAATAGTTTAGCCTGCTTTTGAATAAGAGTTTAACAAAACTTTCCGTCTATGGCAAGAAGCTTTCCGAATTTTTCCGACGCGGGAAAACACAAAATTTGACAAAAAAATAAATTATTCTTTACGGGGACCAGCCGGTTGTGTTATTTTAATCAACAAGCTTATTTTTTCGGCATTTCATTGTGCAAGTATAACAATCTTCATAGGTTTTTGGAAAAGATGAAACTCACTATCAGCCGCAAATTGTTGTTGGGTTATTTGTTTATGGCGTTATTGACCGTGCTGGCCAGCGCCTATGCATTATTCAGTCTTCAGAAGCTCAGCAGGGTGGCTTACAACATCACCAATCACCATTTTGTTTTGATGGAAACCTCAAAAAAACTAATGGATATTCTGCTGGCCCAGGAAAGCGTCGAAAAAAAATATTTAATTCTGAAGGATCCTGAGCTGGAACAGATTTTCTGGCAGCGCAGCAATGAATTTAAAGAAGGATTGAGCAGGGCGAGTAAATTAAAGCTTGACGACAAAACAATAAACACTGTTGCCCAGATGGATGCGTTGCAGAATCGCTTAAGAGAATTATTCTCAGAAGAAATTTTAATGGTGCAAAACGGTCAACTCCGCGAAGCTCAGGCCATTTCCGATACAGCCGGCAGAGCGACCATCGATGACATGGCGGTAAAACTCAGAGACATTCAAAAAAATATGGATCAAGCCATCAATGATGAAATGAATCTGATCGCCTGGCAGGGTTCAACCGCCGTTAATATGACGATGGGATTAGGTTTGTTGAGCTTAATCCTGGGGATTACTTTGGCGCTGATCGTTACCCGTAATATTTCTAAGCCATTAAAACAACTACAGAAAGCTACAAGGTTCATTGCCGAGGGCAATCTGGATCACAAAATAGAAGCAAGGCGGGATGATGAAATCGGCGCACTGGCGAAATCTTTTGCCCATATGACCAAAAGGCTCAAGGTGCTGGAAGCACTTAATCTCGATGCCAGTCCGCTTACCGGGTTGCCGGGAAATATGGCGATTGAAAATCGGATTGAACAATTGTTGGCGCAGGGGAAATCGTTTTCTTTATGCCAGGTGGATCTTGATAATTTTAAACCGTTCGCCGATAAGTATGGATATGCGTGGGGCAGTGAAGTCATTAAGGAAGTTGCCAATATCCTATCAGGCTATGTCAGCGAAGCACACATGACGGGTATCTTTCTCGGTCATATCGGGGGTGATGATTTTGTCGTTATTGGCGATCCGGATCACGTTCAGTCCATTTGTAAAAGACTGGTGATTGATTTCGAAAGTCGTATCCTCCGTTTCTACGCGCCCCAAGACGCGCAAAATGGATACTTCATCGGTAAAAATCGTCAGGGAATTGTTCAAAAATTTCCATTAATTACGATCACTGCAGCGATTGTTACGGATGATGGTTCGCGCTTTAAAAACCCATTGGATATGGCCAGGCTGGTGGCGGAATTAAAGGAATACGCCAAAATGATGCCCGGCAGTAATTACGTTACGGAAGAATATGTCGAAAAAAGAAAATTATCACATCCACAGAACTTACAAAGCACTCTGGAGCCAAATAAGTGTTAATTCATGCAAAAATATTGATTTATTTGATGATCGCGGCGGTTATATTGGCGGGTTGTTCCACCAAAGCTGTCATAGACAACGCCAATGGACAAAAGGGCCCGGTGGAAAAATCAAGCGGCATTTTCAGTAAAGAGTCTTCGGATAAGGAACTGTTCGAAGAGGCCCTGTCCTATTTAAGTAATAAAAAAAAGGAACCGAATTATAATGAGGCAAAAGCCAAGCTGGAAAATTTACTTCACCAATTTCCTAAAAGCAAATGGGCCGCCGCCGCCCAGGCTTTGCTGTCGAGTCTGGACAGGATTTCTGCGCTGCAGGTTCAAATAAAACAGGAGAAACAAAAAGTTCAGGGCGATCAGGTAAAACTGACGAAAGAAATTGAAGGATTAAGAGATAACGGCAAACAAATAGAGGGGAAATATTCGGCGGAAATAGTCAGATTGCAACAGGAAAATGAACAGCTAAAAAAGGACATCCAGCAATTAAAGAATTTAGAGATTCAGCTGGAAAAAAGAGAAAAAATGCTGCGCTGATTTCCGATCGAATCTGGATGTGGTGGTTCGCGCTGATCGAGTGCTGAAATTGTTTAGGGCCACTTATGGGCAAAAAGTTTATTGTTTAAATAGCGCTCCACCAACAGGAAACCCAGCGCCGTCTTCGCGTCCCGGATCCGGCCGTTTTGCAGCATGTCAAAAACCTGATTCAAGGGAGTCGGCATGACTTCAATATCCTCATCATCATCAGGGCTGAGCGGTTCGTAAGCCAGGTCTTCGGCTAGAAAAAAATGCATGTATTCATTGCAGTAACCCGGCAACAGATAACCTGCATATAGCTCGGTGAGCCGGCCTGCCCGAAATCCCGTTTCTTCGGCGAGTTCCCGCTGGGCGCACTCGGCCGGGGATTCTCCGTCGTCGAATGAACCGGCGGGAATTTCCAGCAGTTGATCGCCGGTGGGGAGGCGATACTGACTGATCAGCAGTAATTCGTTTTTTTCGTTAACCGCCATGACGGCAACGGTCGGCTGATGGTCGATCCAGCTTTGCCGGGTCTTCCTGCCGTTGGCCAGTTGAATATCTTCTTCCCATACCGTAAATATTTTGCAGGAATACGCTTTGGTTTTGTTTTCCATGAAGGGGGCTGTCCGTCCTCAATTCGTCTTGATGATCGCGAGCAGGTGCTTTTCGATTTCCTGTTTCGGCAAGGCGCCCACGAGACTCTCAACAAGTTTGCCTTCCCGGAAAAACAGCAAGGTGGGAATGCTGCGGACGCCATATTGCGAGGCGGTAACTGGATTTTCATCCACATTCAGTTTGACTATTTTCACGCCATTGGCATAATCCGATGCCAGTTCGTCAATAATCGGCGCGAGGCTCTTGCAGGGTCCGCACCAGGGCGCCCAGCAATCGACCAGTACAGATAAATCCTGCGCGAGCACTTCTCGCGCAAAGGAATCATCGGTTACCTCAACCGGTTTAACGTCCTGTTTCCCGATCACAAGCGGTTCGCCGCATTTGCCGCAAAGCGGTTTTGAATTCAGGCGTTCTTCCGGCATGCGGTTTTTGGTGCCGCATTTCAGACAGCGGATAATCAGGTCATCCAGCGGAGCGTGGCAATTGCCGCACGTGGGACGCCCCTGAAATTTTTGTTTCGGTATGCGGTTTTTAGTGCCGCAATTGAGGCAGCGAATTATAATATTGTCCGGCATAATATTTCCTCATAACTTGGAAGGTATTATCTCTTTTTTTTCATCAGAAGGCAAATTATATCGCAACGCTTACTTCGCGGGGCGCTAAAATGCGAACAAGCTCCGAAGGCCGCATTTTAGCCAGCAGGCCGCGGGAACCGGCATTGATCAGAATTTCCGGCAAGTCGGCGATAGTTTTTTTCATATAAATACCCAAATGTTTCCGGGTACCAAACGGAGACGTTCCACCGACCATATAACCCGTATGTTTGTGTGCAATTTCCGGTTTACAGGGTGTAATAGACTTAACACCCAGAAAACGAGCCAGAGCTTTTGTGGAAACTTCCTTATCGCCATGCATGAGAATGATCAGAGGTTTGGCGGAGTCGGTCTTCAGACTTTAAACCTATTTAACCCTTTAAAATCCAGTGTTGCAAAATAATCACCCACCGTTTCGGCACGGCGAATTGGGACTACGGAGCCGTCTTCTCGCAAGAGCAACTCGGCGGAACGGAGTTTGCCGTTATAGTTGAAGCCCATGGCGTGGCCATGGGCTCCTGCGTCGTGAATAGCTACAATATCACCTGGTTCTAATCGTGGCAACAGGCGATCAATGGCAAATTTGTCGTTGTTTTCGCAAAGTGAGCCGGTAACGTCATACATGAAATCATGAGGATTCTTTTCTTTGCCGACGATGGTGATGTGATGATAAGCGCCGTAGAGAGCCGGGCGCATGAGATTGGCCATGCAAGCGTCCAGGCCGACAAATTGTTTGTAAGTGTCCTTGATATGCAGAACACGGGAAACGAGATAGCCATACGGGCCGGTGATATATCGTCCGCATTCGGTGAAAAGTTTGATCGGCGCCATTCCGTTAGCCATAATGATCTTTTCATATTTTTCCCGAATGCCCCGGCTCATTGCAGCCAGATCGATTCTTTCTTGTTCGGGCCGGTAGGGGATTCCAACACCACCGCTGAGATTGGCGAATTCAAAACGGATGTTCAGGGCATGGGACAGTTCGACGATCAGATGAAAAAGAATTTCTGCTGTTTCCACAAAGTAATAAGGGTCCAGCTCATTGGAGGCGACCATCGTATGGATGCCGAAGCGCCTGATGCCTTTATCCCGGCAAATGCGATAGCCTTCAAATAACTGTTCGCGTGTGAACCCGTATTTGGACTCTTCCGGGTGGCCGATGATAATATTTCCTTTTTTCAGGGGGCCGGGATTGTATCGCAAACAGATCAAATCCGGCAAGCCGGCGTGTTTTTCCAGAAAATTAATGTGCGTTATGTCGTCCAGATTGATGATTGCTTTCAGTTTCCGGGCTTTGATAAATTCATCGGCCGGCGTGTCATTGGAAGAAAACATGATTTCTTTACCGGTGATGCCCGTTTTCTGTGCCAGCATCAGTTCCGCCAGCGAACTGCAATCCGCTCCGAATCCTTCCTTTTTAAGTATTTTCAGCAGATAAGGATTTGGAGCCGCTTTGACGGCGAAAAATTCCTTGAAGCCTTCATTCCAGGCAAATGCTTTTTTAAAAGCGCGAGCGTTTTCGCGAATGGCCTTTTCATCATAGATATGAAAAGGCGTCGGATGTTTATCAATGATTTTATCCATTTGTTTTTTTGTAAAGGGCAGCAGCTTTTCCGGCATGTTCAATTGTCTCCCGATTGTCTCATTAAGTCAAAAGGTCTGCAACGTCGTCACGGGGTGAAAAGGCAGAACTTGAAGGTGTTTTTTATGGCAAAAAGGAGAAATTATCAACAGGATTTTATGGAACGGCCAAGGCGGATTGGTTTATTTAAGAAAAAAGCCTACCAAAAAATTTTCTTCTTTAGGAAACAGGCGCATAAGCAAATCCTCTTTTTTCCTTAGATATGCACGGGGGTTTTTAAAAAATTATTTGTTATTTAAGGACTTTAGAGTAAATAATTTTACTGTCGCCTTGCGCGTAGAAGTCTTTAAGAACTGCTTCCAAAATATAGCCACCGTTTTCATAAAATCGTTGCGTGGACGTATATTGAGAACGGGAAGATGTTTCCGCGTATAACTGCATGCCACCCGCATTCACGATGAGTTCTTCTGTTTTTTGCAGCAGGATTTTACCCAGGCCGCAGCCGCGTCTGGTTTCGGAAACGGCAATCCAGTAAAGATCGTAGCTGCCGGCGGTTGCCGGAACCAGGCCGTAGCAGGTGTATCCGACAACCTGTTCGTCGTTTTCGGCGAATAAAAATTGATAAGAGCTTTGCTCACCGTGTTCGAGCCGATCGGTGGCCAGTTCGCAAGCCAGTTCTACTTCAGCGGCGGAAAAAAAGCCGCTCCCTTGAACAATGTTCAAAATCGCACCCAAATCTGCTGGCTCAATGTTCTGTCGGTAAGTGATAGATTTCATTTTATCCTACCAAAGCGTCCCGGATGATATTGTCAATCGCGTCTGAATACTTTATCGAGGCTCGTTCCAGGGCGGCGGCAAAACCTGCTTCAAGAGATAAGCAGGGATTGGCATTGATTTCCAACACCCAAGGATGACCGTTTTGATCGATGCGGAAATCCACGCGGGCGTATCCGCGCAGACCGAACAGTTGCCAGCAATTCAGGGCAATATCCCGCAGTCGATTCACCAGATCGGCGTCCTGTGATGAAATATCCAATGTACGCCTTGTATTGTTATATTCAAAAGAATCTTCCACCCACTTGGCTCGGTAATCAAGTAATTTCAGTTTATCTGGCGGGTAATCTTGAAAAAGCATTTCCGCGGCAGGCAGAATCCGAATACCCTGGTCGGAGGCCAGTAAGGCGATATTAAATTCCCTTCCATCAATATAGGCTTCGGCAAAGCAGTCCATGCCAAGTTTTTGTTTGCGTTTTTGCAGGGCGTCCAGGAGCATTTCCCGATCATCTGTCCGAAGAATGGATGCGTCATCCAGGCCGACGGAAGCGTCTTCCCAGGAAGCCTTCAAAATATACGTTTCGGTGGCAGCATGTCCGACGGCGATTCCGTCGGCGGTCAGCCAGGGTGGTGTGGCAATACCTTCGGCGTGTAACATTTTTTTTGTGAGGGGTTTATTGGAGGTTAAAAACATGGCATCCGTCCGGCAGCCCGTGTAGGGAAGCCGCAAAAAATCAAGCAAGGCGGTTGCAAAGTAAATCATGCTGCCACGGCCAACCAGCGTTTCCACCAGATTGAAAACAACATAGGGTTGAAGAGAGCGGAGTTTTGCAATCGTTACATTTAAATCCATGACAAAAGGCAACATAACCGGCTCATAGCCCAGGGAAACCATCGTCTGTGCAATGGTTTCGGCCTGTCGAAGGGTATCGAGTTCATCTTCGCCTGCATCCTTTGCCACATCCGTATGTAAAATGACTATTCTTCTCATCAATGACGTCTTGTCCTCATGATTTTAGGATTCGACTGAACATGTCTTTATGATTCCGGCACGCTCTAAAGCAGAATTCAGAATATCGGTAATCAGCCGGTGGTAGGATATGCCCATAAGCTGGCAGAGAATGGGCAGGTCCGAACGGACCGGATTCAAACCGGCCAGAGAATTTACTTCGATAAAATGCGGGATGCCGCAAGCGTCCGATCGCAGGTCAATGCGTCCCCCATCTTTCAATCCGAGACCGCGCCAAGCGGCAAGAGATATCTTTATGGCATGCCTGGCTTCCGCGTCATCGACTGCGGCGTATCGCACGAGGTTTTCATAATGTTCCTTATTCTCGTAGGAGTAGGCATGCTGTTCAGCGGCCGGATTCAAGATGACTTCCATGGCGCCGAGGGCGCGGGCGTTCTTGCCGGAGCCTATGATCCCAATGGTAAATTCGCGTCCGGGCAGATACGTTTCCACCAGCACCGGCTGACAAAAAGCCTGGAGAAGGTTCATGCAGACGTTGCGCAGATCTTCGGCGTTGTCAATTTTGGATAGAGCGGTGATGCCCTTGCCCGTGCCTTCCGCGACGGGTTTGGCAAAAAGGGGATAGGGAAGGGAAATGTGGTCAATATCCTCCAGATCGGAAACTACGGCAAAGTCCGGGGTGGGAATGCCCAGGTCGCGCACGACATGTTTGGTCATCCCCTTATGAAGGGTGAGGGCCTGTCCGAGAGGATCAGAGAAGGTATAGGGAATTTTATAGGCATCCAACAGCGCGGGAACCTGCGCTTCCCGGCCAAAGCCATGCAGGCCTTCGGCAATATTAAAAACAAGATCCCAACGGTCGCCTGCGGCCAGGCGGCGGGTCAGTGCCTGAACGTGACCGATGCGGTCGGTCTGGTGGCCGTTCGCTAAAATGACGTTTTCAATTGCTTCAATGGTGTCGGGTTTGTCGAATTCGGCGGTTTCTTCCAGGCTGTAGCCTTCACACAGGTAATCGTCGCGTAAGTCGTAGGTCAGGCCGACGGTTATTTTTCGCGAGGCGCGGGTTGATAGACAGTCTGGGTTACCGGACATAATTTATTTTCACGATCCTAATGAATATCCTTCGACTCCGCGTGATTGTCCGGGTAGCGGAAGATATTGCCTTCGTAATTGCGCATCAGCAAATCGCCTTTATCCCAGCCTGTGGCGTATTCGGGAAGCAGCGGAATTTTTCCGCCGCCACCGGGGGCGTCAACGACATAGGTTGGTACGGCGTAACCGGTTGTATGGCCGCGCAAGCCCTGGATGATCTCCAGTCCCTTGCTGATCGGTGTGCGGAAGTGGGAGGAGCCGGGAATCGGATCGCATTGATACAGGTAGTAGGGGCGGACGCGAATCTGCAAAAGGCCATGCACCAGCCTGGACATCGTGGAGACCGAGTCATTAATTCCGGATAGCAAAACGGTCTGGCTGCCCAGCGGAATGCCGGCGTCGGCCAGACGGATGCAGGCGGCGCTCATTTCGGGGGTCAGTTCGTCGGGATGTGTGATGTGGATGCTCATCCAAAGGGGATGGTATTTTTTCAGCATGGAAACCAGAGCCGGCGTAATCCGTTGAGGCAGGACCACCGGCGCTTTGGTGCCGATACGGATCAGTTCAACGTGCGGAATATCTTTGAGCCGCGACAGAAGCCACTCGAGCTTTTCGTCGGACAGCGTCAGCGGATCGCCGCCGGAAAGGAGAACGTCGCGGATGTTGGAGTTGGATTCGATGTAGGCCAGCGCCTTTTCCCATTTGGCGGTGTCAATAAAACATTGATGCTGCCGTCCGAAGATGCGGGAACGGGTGCAGTAGCGGCAATAGGTCGCGCAGATGTCGGTAACCAGAAACAAGACGCGGTCAGGATAGCGATGTACGATACCGGGAACCGGGGAATCGGCGTCTTCGCAAAGAGGGTCTTCTTCTTCGCCCTTTGTATGCAGACATTCATCGACCACTGGAACGACTGAGCGGCGCAGCGGAGACGACGGATCCTCGGTGGAAATCAGGCTGGCGTAGTAAGGGGTAATGGCGACAGGTAAGTCTCCCGACGGATGCATCATCGCCTGACGTTCATTGTCGGAAAGATGAATGATGGTATCGAGTATCTGGACGTCGCGAATGGCGTTTTGAAATTGCCAGCGCCAGTCAAACCATTCGATACGGCTGATGTCAGGATAATGTTTTTTACGGAAGGCTCGGGAGCGGGGTGAATCTTTAAAAGGAAAATAAAGTCGCTCTGGTTTTGATTTTGCCAGGGAAGGTTGTGAATGGTTATTGGCCGACAAAAAGAAATCCATCACTTCATTTTGTGCCACTACAAGACCAGTTGTCGTACCCGGAGGTTCTGTATCCTCACTAAACAGCGTCTCGTTTTCCATTTATTCTCCTTCCGGAAGCATCCTTCCTCTTAAAAAAAGCAGCCGTCAAAAAACAACTTTATTAATTTTTGAATTTACGCAAGCAGAAAAATTTGTCAACAATTATTTTGCATTTTAGCTTCAAAAATGAAAATAATTTTAAAAAAAGTTGGGAAAAATATTTTCGCGTGCGTGGAGATGTTCAACACGTCCGACAGATCAAGTCCGTCATGGCGACTACGAGCCACACGAAAAGAGCATTTTCGCAGTATTCGGCTCTTCATGAAATATCGGAAAAAACTGGAGGGATGATACAATTTGGATTGCCGAAGAAATGGGGATAAGGTAGAAAGAAGCCATAGGTCTTGGTATCCGTTATAAGGAAATGCATATGGGATAAGGATTTCACGCCGCCATGTCGCACATCGCGCGATAAGAAGAGTAGGGACGCAACGAACGTGGAGGGAGATAAAATATGCCTGAGCTTCCGGAAGTTGAGACGCTATGCCGTCAACTGCATGCCAGAGTAACGGGGGAAAAAATTTTAGCGACGGTCGTTTATGATGAAAAACTTGCAGGTCTCGGAAGCGTGAGAGGTTGCATGATCAAGGCAGTCCGGCGCTCCGGGAAAACGATTGTGCTAATGCTCAACGATGGCAGAAGCATCACGATTCATTTGCGCATGACCGGACGATTGCGCTGGCAGAAAGATAGGAAACGAGAGGCGCATACCCGATGGCGGATGACGCTTGCCGATGGAAACGTCGACCTGGTTGATCCGCGGCGCTTCGCAACAGTTAAGGTTGAGACGACGGGGCAGGAAAAAGATTTTAAGGATTTAATGACTGGCTTTAATGAGAAGACATTTCTGGAGAAACAGTCTGCGCGAAAAGTCAGCGTTAAAATTTTACTCATGGATCCGAAGGCGATAGCGGGTATCGGTAACATCTATGCTTGTGAGATTTTGCATCGCGCAGGCATTTCTCCTTTTCGGCAAGCGGCGACGCTCGGCGAAAGGGAATGGAGGACGGTGCTTCGTCAGGCCCGGCGCATCTTGAAAAAGGGCATTGAAAAACGGGGAACATCCATCTCCGATTGGCGCGATCTTTACGGTTGCCAGGGCGAGAATCAAAACGACCTGAAAGCTTACAGACAAGAAGGAAAGACTTGCTGCATATGCGGAGGGGTCATTGCCCGGGTTAGGCAGGGTGGACGCAGTACATTTTACTGTCCGCAGTGTCAAAAGTAGAGAAGCGTAAGGCGTCAGGTGTGAGGCGAAAAGCAAGGGCAAGGAGCAAGAGCGTTATTTCCGACACTTGCTTTACAGGGACTTCATGTATATCATCCCTAGCAGATATAATAGGTTAATCGTAAGGGAAATTCCTCTTTCAACCCGGTTTTACACCTGTTATAGTAAGGATACGTCAAGAAAATGTCGTGAACACATGAAAATAAACAGAAAAATATGGAGCAAGCAGATGAATCCGGCAACAATAATTGAAAAAGCGATGAAAGAAGGAAGAGCCGCATTGACGGAAGCGGAGGCAAAACAAGTTCTCAAAAACCATAACATCCCGGTGGTAACAGAGGTAATAATCAATAATATTGAAGACATAGAGTCGTCGGCACGCGAAATGGGTTACCCGGTGGTTTTAAAAGGGTTAGGAAGTAAGCTGACGCATAAAACAGAAAAAGGTTTGGTCAAGCTCAATATCAAAACTCCGGAAGATCTTCAGGCAGCGGCTGTATATATAAAGGGTGCGGCAGGGACAGATTTGGAAGGATTTTTACTTCAACCCATGTTGGAAGGCAAAAGGGAATTTGTTGCCGGTCTCTTTTTCGATGCGCAGTTCGGTCCGGCGATTATGTTTGGGTTGGGGGGCATATTTACGGAGGTCATTGGCGATGTCGTTTTCCGTCTTGCTCCTCTCGATGAAAGAGAAGCCAGATTAATGATTCAGGAAGTGCACGCTCAAAAGCTGCTGGGTAACTTCCGCGGTGAAAAAGCGACGGACATGGATGCTCTGGTAAAAGTACTGGTTGGCCTGTCTGAAATAGCCATGACCATACCGGAAATCAAGGAAATTGATATTAATCCATTATTGGTGTCCGCGGACGGAAAGGTAACGGCAGTGGACGCCTTAATTGTTTTGGGAGAGAGAGCCCTTCATAAAGTAACTCATCTGCCCGTAGATCCACAGGCGATTTACAATCTGTTCTATCCTAAATCTATCGCATTCATCGGAGCTTCCGCGGAAATAAGTAAATGGGGACAGTTCATGTACTCCGGCGTCATCGCCGGAAATTATCAGGGTAACACCTATCTGGTCAATTCCAAAGGTGGAGAAATCATCGGCAGACATGTCTATAAGTCGGTCACAGAAATTCCTGATCCTGTTGATTTGGCTGTTATCACTATTCCTGCAAACAGAGTCATCCAGATTATTGGAGAATTGAAGCAAAAGGCGATTAAATATGTATTACTTATTTCCTCCGGTTTCGGTGAGACGGGACCTGAAGGCAAGGCACTTGAGCAAGAGATGATTAAGAGGGCGAGCGAAGCCGGTATTTTGATTTTGGGGCCCAATACCATGGGCATATGCAACCCGCATATATCTCTTTATTGTACAGGGACGCATGTCCAACCAAAGGCCGGTGATACAACTTTGGTTGCTCAATCCGGTAATTTGGGAACGCAATTACTGGCGTTTGCGGAAAAGGAAGGTATCGGGATTCGTGCTTTCAGCGGTTCGGGGAATGAATCGATGATTACCATTGAGGATTATATGGAAGGTTTTGAAGTAGATGACATGACCAAGACGGTTGTTATGTATATTGAAAGTATCAAAAATGGCCGGAGGTTTTTTGAATCGGCAAAGAGAGTTGGCCGGAAAAAGCCTGTCATTATTTTAAAAGGCGGACGCACACAAGCCGGCGCTTCTGCAGCGGCGAGCCATACAGGAGCCATGGCTTCCAATGTAAAAGTTTTTGAGGCAGCCTGCAAGCAGGCAGGCGTGATTCAGGCGGAGCAGCCGATGGATTTATTGGATCTGTCCGCAGCCTTTTCGTCTCTGCCCTTGCCTACGGGAAATAGAATAGCCATTCTGACTTTGGGAGGGGGATGGGGGGTTGTTGCTTCTGATTTATGCACGGAAAACAATCTTGTAGTTCAGCCGTTATCAGAAAGGATCATCGAAAAATTTAATCTTCTGCTTCCGTCGTTCTGGAGCCATGCGAATCCTGTGGATTTAGTGGCTGAAATGAGGACGGATGTCCATATGGAAATCGTTGATGAGTTGCTGAAATGGGAAGAATGTGATGCGATTATTCATATGGGGATTATCGGACGAAAGACAACTATCAAATCGGTGCTGGAATCAACCATCGCAATCGATAAATCTTATGACAAAAAATTTATGGAAGACAGCTTAGAGATATTACAAGTATACGAAAAGCAGTTAGTTGAGAAAACAGTAACCGTAATGGGAAAATATCATAAGCCTATCATAGGCGTATATTTGCTGACAGATGAAACAACTCGCACCGTCATAGAAATAGCGGGTCAAGAATATAAGGGGATTGTTTTTCCCAGCCCGGAAAGGGCGGTTAAAGCGTTGGCCAAGATGTATCAATATTCTCAATGGTTAAAAGGGGCGAAAGAGTAGAAACATTTCTCGACAGATTTCAAGTAGGCTTTCACACGATAGGCACCGGTTTCCTCAACAAGGACGGATGAACGCTAACTTACCAGTTATTCCAACAGCAATGTTTCACGTGAAACATTGCTGTCCCCTCATGGCTGGGATGGGTAATAAAGCCAAAGCCACATTCATTGTTTACGGTATGAATCTCTTTTCGTAGCTTCTCTCCATTTGGATCATCATAATATAAAGCAAGGTTTTGATAAAAAAAGGGCAGGCCGTTGGGCCTGCCCTTCAGTAATTCTTATTAGATTTATCGCTACTCTGTTCGCAGCGCGACAAAGAAACTCGATCGACCGCGTTTGATTAACAACGTAACACTTTTCTTTGTGGCTGCCTTCGTGATCTCCCGGAGATAATCCTTCATCGAAGAAATTTTCACCTGATTGATCTGCACGATAATATCCTGTGGCTGGATACCAACTTCATCAGCAGGGCTTCCTTCTTGCACTTCTGTGACAATAACACCATCGCGCGCGATACCTAATTGTCTGGCTAACTCTGCCGTAATCTCTTGTGCGGCTACCCCAAAATGACCTTTTCCTGATTTTTCCGCTGCCATGGCCCCACTATCTTTGCGTTCCGCTACCGTCACGTGGAAAATCATTTCCTTGCCGTCGCGAATTGCCTTCAAATTCATTTTCTGATCAACCTGTAATGTGGCGATCGTCAACAATAAATCATGGGTGTCTTTAATGGTTTTCCCGTTAATTTCAATAATAATATCACCAACTTTTATTCCTGCTTTATCCGCTGGATCACCTTTGAACACATCCGAAACCAATGCGCCGCTTTTGTTTTTATGATTTAAATTTTTGGCGATGTCATCGGAAATGTCCTGAACAGAAATACCCAGCCAGCCGCGTGTAACCTTGCCTTTTGTTTTCAGGTCGGCCAGAATACCTTTGGCCATATTGATGGGAATCGCAAAGCCAATGCCCTGCCCTTGAGCAACAATTGCCGTATTAATACCGATCACCTTTCCCTCCATATTGAATAATGGACCGCCGCTATTTCCGGGATTAATGGAGGCATCGGTTTGAATGAAATTATCGTAGGGTCCAGCTCCGATGACTCGGCCTTTTGCGCTGATAATACCTGCTGTTACCGTAGCTTCTAAACCAAATGGGTTGCCGATTGCAATGACCCATTCTCCGACTTTTACTTTTTCTGAATCTCCAATTTCCGCTACCGGAAGGCTGTTGTCCGGCTTAATTTTGATCAACGCGATATCCGTATTGGCGTCCGTTCCAATCACTTTGGCTTCGTATTCCTTACCGTCGGAAATTTTTACAAGGATTTTATCCGCTTTTTCAACAACATGATTGTTGGTGAAAATATATCCGTCATTGCTGATGATAAATCCTGAACCCAGGCTGCGCTGCTTGAATTCTCTGCGGGGCATGTCGCCAAAAAAGCGATCAAAAAAATCGTCCCCAAACGGTGATCCCCCAAAAGGCGCGCCAAACGATCCTCTGCCCTTGTGGGTTTTGGACGTGCTGATATTAACGACTGTCGGCTTGACCCGTTCAGCAAGAGCGGAAAAGGAAACAGGCGTTTTAATGGCGGTATCCGTGAGGCCTGGAACAGCTTGAGCCGCTGGAATTTCCGGTGCTCCCGACGTGGTAAAGGATGATCGTAGAACCCCTACCAAGGAAATAATAAAGAACGCGACCAGAAAGGCCATTAAAAACATAAAAAAAGTTTTTCGATTTGAATTTTTCATATTTATCCTCCCAAATGAATGCAGGCAGCGCTCGGTTTGCATCCCTGCATGAAATATTTTAATTGTCTCAAATATAATGACAAGCGCTGATTTGTCAATTAAAACGTTTTACTCCCGCTGCTGCGTGACGAGCATTTATCCGCTGTGACTTATAGTGAGCTTGTTGATTAATGGTAGTTTGAAGTCTTGACCATCCTGTGTTAGGATAGCGGTCAGTGCGTGGAGCCAGAAATGATGTCTTTTGGGGAAAACTTGGGGCGTCGAGTCATCCAGATGCTAACGGCATTTGCCGATACCATTGTATTTGCCGGCAAGGTTTTTATCCGCATTTTTCGACGTAAAACCTACAGCAGCGCCATGCGCGAAGTTTTGCTCAACCAGATATACTTTACATCCGTACAAATTTTACCCGTTTTTCTCATGGTCTCCATCATCTTTGGTTCGCTGCTGATCGGTATTGTTTTTCAGTTGTTAAAAGAATTCGGGCTTACCGGATTCTTCGGCCATGTTCTAATGGGATTGATCGTTACGGAATTGTCGCCGCTTTTAACGGTATTGCTGATTACACTGCGATCCGCTGCCGCGATTAATACGGAAATGGCGGTCATGAAAGTAAACAGAGAGATAAAAACTCTGGAAATGTTCCGCATTGACGTCATCAATTACCTGCTCGTCCCGCGAGTCATTAACGGGATCATATCCATCGTATTGCTGAGCAGCCTTTGCTCCATTGTTTTACTGGTCAGCGGCACCCTTTTTTCCTGGTTGATTTTTGGGATGAGTATCGATGTTTATAAAAATATTTTATTAAATGCGACCAATTTTTCTGATATACTAATCGCCCTGTTCAAGTGCGCCATTTATGGATTTTTCATCACGCTGATACCCATCCGTTTCGGTCTGCGGGCGTCACATGAGTTTACCAGTATTCCCATTGTCGTATCTCAGGGCATGGTTAACGTTTTTGCGGCCATACTGATTATCGAGGTGCTGTCATTACTAACAAAATTACTCTAAATTTGTTTGATAGCGAACAGGCGCTCAATCAGTCGCTGCATCAGTTTCTGCATGATTATCCTTTGCAGGTGGCGCCGGTTTCCGTGGATGTCCCCCTGATTTCCAATCAGGACATTTACATGAACATAGCGCTGATTAAGCAATATCATGAAGATATGCCCAAGCGTCAGGCTCAACGGCTGGCGGTTGAATATTTAGAGCGCGTTGATCTTGGACAAATAGCCTATAAGCGTAATCCGGCATTAAATCCCGAAGAGAGATTCTGTGGAATGCTGTTGAGAGCGGCAATGGTGAAAGATGCAATGATCCTGATTGATCAGCCCTTTAAAATCATCCCTCATCTGAAAGATATTCAATTTGTAACGACCGCTTTGAAAAAAATTGACGATTTATACTTAAGCTGTCATATATATGATTATCAATGGATGAAAGAAAAGTATGGTGAGTTATGACATTGAGCCGCGAATTTAAAGTCGGTCTTTTCATTGGTTGCACGGCAATCATTATTGTGCTGGCCCTCCTATACCTGGCCGCGGGAAAGGGTGTTTTTGAAAACATGCACGCATTTACCCTTTCGTCCAAGTCCGGCGATGGTTTTACGGAAGGCATGCCAGTTGTTTTTTCCGGATTCAATATCGGCAAAGTTCAATCCCTGGAACTCAATGACAAGGGGGTCGTTTTGATCAAAATCAAAATCCCCGACCGCCATGTTAAATGGATCAGATCCGATAGTGCGTTTATTTTATATCGGCCGTTGATCGGCTCAGCCCGCATTGTTGTGAACACCACTAACTTGAACAACCCGCCGTTGGACGAAAAAAAGATTCCGGAAGTTATCATAGTCAATGATATTAATGATGCCATTGCCAGAATAGAACCTGCTTTGGAGAGAGTGACTCAGATTGCCGACAACGTCGAACGTCTGACGAGCAATCTGTCCGATCCCAAAGGCGATCTTCATCGTATTTTGAGCAATGCTGGAAAAATTACCACAAACCTGGCTTCAAAAAAATCTCTCGTAGAAATGGTCGTCTCCGATGAAGAAAGCGTCAAAGCTCTGAATGAATCACTAAAAAAACTCAAAGACATCACAACCACTGTTGACCGCATCCTTACGAAAGTGGATAAGATGGCGGACAAGACAGATAGTGAGATCTATGGAAAGGACGGCGCTCTGCCTCAAGTCAACGTCATCCTCAAGGATATTGTCGGTAAACTGCAAAAACTGGATAAAACCATTGATAATATTAATAAAATAAGCTCTGATACATCGGAGGGAACGAAAGATTTACATATTCTTCGTTCCGACATTGACGACACCTTGAAAACGGTTGAGGACGCCGTGAAAAAACTGGACGCGATTATAGGGCTGAAAAAAGTCCCGGAGTTTAAAGTCCCATGAAAAAGATACTATCTTTACTATTTGCCTTATTGATTTGTGCCTGCGGATCGACCACGCCGGTTCCCGACTGGAAGGACAAAGCCTACCGGCAACTGGATGATTACAAAACCAGTTTCTTGACCGGCAAGGAAGAATCCACCGAGCCTCATTTTGTTAAAGCCAGAAGAGAAATCACCGCCGGCAACGACTTAAGTCTTTTAACCATTGCCTATTTGACTAAATATGCCCTGCATACAGCGTCACTGGAAAGTTTTGACTCAAGCGAGTTTGCAAAACTTTACCGGTTGGAGCCTAATGTGTCCGATATGGCGTACTGCCATTTTTTAAAGGGAAATTTCAGCGCAGTTGATTCTAAGGCGCTGCCGGCCCGTTATAATGGTGTTCTGAAAGCTGCTTTAGCTAAAGATTTGACGATGGCAGCCCGCGAGATTGCCGTCATTGACGATCCGCTTTCCCGCCTGATTGCCTGTGGTGTCTGGGTGCAGTATTTACCCTCCGATGAGACTATTCTGCAAATCGGCATTTCCACCGCGTCGACCAACGGTTGGCGCAGGCCGCTGTGGGCTTATCTCAAAAAACTACAGACACATTATCTGGAAAAGGGAGAACAGAATAAAGCAGCCGCCACCAAAGAGAGGTTCGAACTTTTAAAATAGTGATCTGCTTATCAATAAAACCAAGTTATTTTCTGAATGAACAACAAAGAACGAATAGAAACTTGGATGAAAAGAAGAAATATTAATCCGTAAAAAAAGGATAAAAAGTGAATCGAAACGAAATATTATCATTTTTAAATGCCAACCCCGGTTGCCATCTGGCTACGGTGGAAGGTGATCAGCCCCGTGTGCGCGGGATGTTCATGTACAGGGCCGATGCGCAGGGCATTATTTTCCACACGGGTACTTTCAAATCTCTTTATTCGCAACTGCGAGGAAATAAAAAAGTCGAAATTTGCTTCAACAGTCCGGACACGCAAGTTAGAGTCGCAGGTGTGGTTGAAATTTTATATGATGCGCCTCTCAAAAAGGAAATTCTCGAAGCCCGACCGTGGTTGAAACCTTTGATGGGGCAGAAAGGCGAAGACGCGCTGGTTATATTTCGGATAACCGGTTGCAAGGCTGCGGTTTGGACGATGGATGCCAACTTGGAGCCGACAGCCGATGTGAGTTTATAGGAGATCATCATTATCTATATAAATAAAAAACAAGAGAGGTAAAGTTATGCAAGAAGTTGTTATTGTTAGTGGAGTGAGGACAGCCATTGGAGATTATATGGGGTCGCTTTCGGGCTTGACTCCTGTTCAACTGGGCGTGACTGTCTTAAAGGCGGCCATCGCCAAGGCCGGTATTGACAAAAACCTGGTACAGGAAGTCATTGCCGGCCAGTGCAACCAGGCCGGTGCGCCGGGAAATAGCGCCCGTCACATTGCTTTGGGTGCGGAACTGCCGGTGGAGTCTTTCGCTTTTACGGTTCATCAGCAGTGTCCCTCTTCCATGCGCGCCTCCGAATTACTTTCACAGGAGATTATGCTGGGCAAGATTGACATCGGTGCCGTTGTCGGGATTGAAAGCATGAGCAATGCCCCCTATCTGCTCTTCGGCGCCCGCAAAGGCTACCGGTTGAACGATGGTGAAAAGATTCAGGACAGCCTGATGATCGGCGGTCTGGTGGATGCACTTCTGGGTTATCACATGGGTATTACGGCGGATAATATTGCAGACCTTTATAAAATTTCCCGCCAGGAGCAGGATGAATGGGCGCTGATGAGCCATCAGCGCGCCTGCGCCGCCATTGAAAAGGGCTGGTTCAAAGATGAAATTGTACCGGTGGAAGTCAAAACCAAAAAAGGCCCGGCCATAATCGACAGAGACGAACATCCCAGAGCCGACACCAGCATGGAATCCTTAAGCAAACTCAAATCCGTTTTCAAAAAAGACGGCACGGTCACGGCAGGAAACGCCTCCGGTCTCAACGACGCAGGTTCCTGTATGATCATGATGTCCGCTGATAAAGCAAAAGAAATGGGTGTGAAACCCATCGCCCGGGTCGTTGCTTCCGCCCCCGGTTCCGTCGAGCCCCGCATTATGGGTATGGGCGTTGTTCCGGCTGTTCATAACGCATTGAAATTCGCAAAAATGAAACTGGAAGATATTGACTATTTTGAATTCAACGAAGCATTTGCCGCACAGGTCATCGGCTGCAATCGTGAGTTGAAGATTAGTCTGGACAAAATTAACGCCGTCGGTTCCGGCATCAGCATGGGCCATCCCGTCGGCGCGACGGGTGCCAGATTGATCATCACCATGATGAATGAGCTCAAACGTCGCGGCAAAAAATTTGGCTGCGCATCTCTGTGCGCCAGCGGTGGTCCCGGTCACGCATTTATTATAGAAATGCTCTAATCATTTCATCGTAGGGAACGGTCGCGACCGTTCCCTACATTAATTATAAAGAGTGTTGCGCCAAATCAGCGCAAATCCCGCTTCTCTGTTGACAGCAGGGGAAAAGTAAACAAATTATCTATCAATACATTTAAGAACATTGTGAAACCATCTGGTTGCGATGTCAGGAGGAAACAACATGGCACTTAAAACGCCTGAGCAGTACGAAGAAAGTTTGCGTAAGATGAATTTTAAAATCTATCTGATGGGAGAGCTGGTGAAAAACTGGGTGGACAATCCCATCATTCGCCCCTCGATGAATTCCGTCAAGATGACCTATGAGCTGGCGCAGAAACCGGAATACGAGGAGCTGATGACGGCCAAGTCTCACTTGACCGGCCAGAAAGTAAACCGCTTTACGCATTTGCATCAGAGCACGGATGACCTGATGAAAAAGGTCAAAATGCAGCGTCTTTTAGGCCAACAGACGGCGTCCTGCTTTCAGCGCTGCGTGGGTATGGATGCCATGAACGCCGTGGACAGCACCACCTATGAAATGGATCAGAAACTTGGCACCAAATATCACGAACGGTTTATCAAATTCCTGAAAATGGTTCAGGAAGAAGACCTGACCGTAGACGGCGCGATGACAGACGTCAAGGGAGACCGCGGTCTGGCCCCTCATCAGCAGACCGATCCGGACATGTTTGTCCATGTTGTGGAAAAGAATGATCAAGGCATCGTTGTGCGCGGCGCGAAAGCGCATCAGACCGGCGCGGTGAATTCCCACTGGATTTTAGCCATGCCAACCATTGCCATGAGCAAGGAAGACGCCGACTATGCCGTGTCGTTTGTCTGTCCGGCGGACGAAAAAGGCATCTATTATATTTACGGACGCCAGTCCTGCGATACCCGCAAGCTCGAAGGCGGTACCATTGATGTGGGTAATGCCCAGTTTGGCGGTCATGAAGCCCTGATGGTTTTTGATAATGTTTTTATCCCATGGGAAAACGTTTTGATGTGCGGCGAAACTGAATTCAGCGGCATGCTGGTGGAACGCTTTGCCGGCTACCACCGCCAGAGCTACGGCGGCTGCAAAGTCGGCGTGGGCGACGTTCTGATTGGAGCGGCGGCTACGGCGGCGGATTACAACGGCGCGGCCAAGGCTTCTCATATTAAAGATAAGTTGATCGAGATGACGCATCTGAACGAAACATTGTTTTCCTGCGGCATCGCCTGTTCCGCACAGGGCCACAAAACAGCCTCCGGCACGTATCTGATCGATCTTTTACTGGCCAATGTCTGCAAACAGAACGTCACGCGCTTCCCCTACGAAATTTGCCGTCTGGCCGAGGATATCGCAGGTGGCATGATGGTGACCATGGCCTCTGAAAAAGACATGAAGCACCCGGAAATCGGCAAGGTCCTGGAGAAATACCTCAAAGGTAGCGCCAATGTATCCTGCGAAGACCGCGCGCGGATCATGCGTCTGGTCGAAAACCTCACGCTGGGGACGGCAGCTGTCGGCTATCGCACGGAATCAATGCACGGCGCGGGTTCGCCCCAGGCCCAACGCATCATGATTGCCCGTCAGGGCAACCTCGAACAAAAGAAGAAATTGGCCAAAAAAATCGCCGGTGTTAAAGAAGATAAGAAATAGATATCCCCTTAACCCTCCTGACCGATTGCAATCAGTCAGGAGGGTTAAGCATTGTTCCCCCCTTAGATTGTTAGTCATTCATTACTCGTTGCTCGTCACGATTTACTCATTGAATATTAAGTTGACTTGCGACTGATTTATTCATTATACTCCCCCGTCGCATACGCGGCACATCAACCACAAGGGGGCTTCAATGAAAATCCTTCGCGTTTCCATGAACAATGAAACAATATCCACCGAAAATCTTCCTGCACAGTGGAATTATTTGGGCGGCAGCGCCTTGGTTGCTAAAATTTTGAACAAAGAAGTTGAACCACTTTGTGATCCGCTGGGACCAGAAAATAAATTGATTGTCGCCTGCGGGCCACTAGCCGGCACCCGGGCGCCGCAAATGGGACGCGTTTCCGTCGGCGCTAAAAGTCCTCTGACGCAGGGGATTAAGGAAGCAAATTCCGGAGGGCCGGCCGGACAATTTCTCGATCGGCTGGGCCTGCGTGCGATTATCGTTGAGCAAATCCCTGAACCCGGGAAGCTTTACTGTCTTTTCATTTCTAAAGATAAGGCCGAACTCGTGCCTGCCGACGAATACCGGGGCATGAAAAATTATGAGTTGGTTTCCGCCCTTCACAAGAAATACTCGGACAAAGTGGCCGTGATCTCCACGGGTCTGGCCGGTGAGCGACAGTACAAGGGCGCATCCGTATCGCTTACCGACATTTTCGGCGATCCGTCGCGCAATGCCGCACGCGGAGGCCTGGGCGCCGTCATGGGCTCCAAGGGACTCAAGGCGATTATCCTGGATCCAACGGGAACGGATCAGGTGGTCATCGCCAATCCGGAAGCTTTTCGTAAAACCGTTCGGGACTGGGCGGATGTTCTCAAGCATGATGTCAGCATCAGCCTGTATTCCAGATTCGGAACACCCTTCGCCATCAATAACTCCGCCGGCCACGGCACGCTGCCGGCGATGAACTATCGATCCGGTCGCCCGGAAAATTTCGTGGCGGTCAGTGGCAATAATATTCAGAAAATCCTTTTTGAACGCGGCGGCAAAATGCACGGCTGCATGCCCGGCTGTCTGGTGCAATGTTCGATTATCTATCCAGACAAGGACGGCAAAAAAATCTGCGCGGCCTATGAGTATGAAACCATCGCGCTTCTGGGCACGAATCTGGGCATTACCGACAACGACGCCATTGCCCGGCTGAAGTTTACGTGCGATGATCTGGGCCTCGACGCCATAGAAACCGGCAGCGCTTTAGGCGTGGCCGCCGAAGCGGGGAAAATGAAATGGGGCGATGCAAACGATGCGGCAGCTTTACTTTCAGAAATCGAAAAAGAAACACCGCTGGGTTTTGCGTTGGCGAATGGTGTCGTGACAACAGCCCGCTTCCTCCACATCGAAAGAATTCCAGCTTTTAAGGGACAGGCCCTTCCCGCGCATGATCCCCGCGCGGTGAAAGGCACAGGCGTGACATATTTTTCCTCTCCCATGGGTGCGGATCACACAGCCGGCCTCACCTACCGCCTGCCCAAGGACAAAAATGAACAGATAGAAAATTCTCTCAAAACCCAGATTAAAGCAGCCGCCTGCGATGCTTTCGGCTACTGCTTAAATGCCGTTCCCGGCGCTTCGATTTATCCTTTTTTTGCCGATCTGATGAATGCGCGCTATGCTCTGAACATGTCGCCGGACGATGTCATGGACATCGCCAAACAAACGCTGCGTGATCAACTGGCTTTCAATGAAAAGGCCCAATTCAGTAAAATCGACACCGTCATTCCTGCTTTTTTCCGAGAGGAACTCATTGCCCCCACCAGTTCTATTTTTGATGTGGATGAAAAGGAAGTTAAAAACCTGTGGACGGGTTTGGATGCTTTTACAGAAAAGGAAAAAACCTGGGAGATCCGCATCCCGCCTATGCCGGATATTCTGATGGGCGAAGGCGTAGCGCAGGCCATGGGTAAGAAAATTAAAGCGCTGAAAGTTAAAAAAGTTTTTCTGGTTACCGATCCTTTTATGTTGAAAAGCGGGCGCGCGGAAGAAGTGCAAAAAATTCTCGAGAAAAGCGGCCTCGAAACGGAGATTTTCGCAGAAGTGGAGCCGGATCCGCCTATTGAACTCATTGAGCGGGCGGGAAAGCTCTATAAGGAAACAGGCTGCGACAGCATTTTAGGCCTGGGCGGCGGCAGTTCGATGGATACGGCAAAAACGCTGGGATTAAGGGTTACCCATGGCGGCGATATGCGCGAATATGAAGGACTCGTCGGCGGCGGCGGCAAGATTAAACCGATCTTCCCGCCGATTATCTGCGTGCCTACCACCTCCGGGACGGGCAGCGAAGTCAATCCCTGCGCGGTGCTCACCGACAAGGGCCGCGACTTGAAATTCATCCTGATGAGCAATCATTTCATTCCCAAGCTGGCAGTCGTCGATCCGCTTTTCACCAAAACCATGCCACCCAATCTCACGATTGAATCCGGCATTGACGCGCTGGCTCACTGTATAGAAGGCAGCGTATCGCTCGCCACGCCTTATCATCCCTATTTCGAGTCCATGGCGCTTTATGGCGTCAAGCTTATCGGCCGCAGTCTGGTCACCGCTTACAAACAGCCGGACAATATTCGGGCGCGCACGGATATGTGCATGGCGGCCATTTGCGGCGGTTTGGCTTTCCTCAAAGGATTAGGGCTGGGGCATGCCCTCACCCATACGCTGGGCGCTCACTATCACCTCCCGCATGGGCGGGCGGCCATCTTCGGTCTGCTGGGTTTTGTTATAGCCAACAAAGAAACCTGCAAGGAAGCCTTCATGGATATGGCCTATCTGATCAACCGATCCAGCGATCTGGAGACAAGCCTGCGCTGGCTTTACAGTGAGCTGGGTATTGATCAGAGGCTGAAATCCCACGGTATTACAAAAGACGCGCTCAAAGAAATCGCTTTTTACACGTCGCGCGACGCCGTGAATATGGCGACGGATCCGACATCACCCAGCCAATCCAAGATATTGGAATTGCTGACGGCGATGTATGAATAGCCGGCGGTTCATGCTCCGTGCTCCATAACTTTATGAAGTAAAGAAATAAAAATATACTGGGAGGAACAGATAAGATGGAATTCAAGTATGACATCAGGGATTTGAAATTTATTTTGAAGGAATGGCTGCCGACCGAAGAAGTTCTGAACTGCGAACGCTTCAAGGGCAATTTCACGCTCGACGATGTGGATATGCTGCTCAACGAGGGCTACAAGGTTTCCAAAGAAATCGTCAATCCTATCAATGCGCCGGGCGACAAGATCGGCGTGAAATTTGAAAAAGGCGAAGTGACACCGGTGCCCGGCTTTAAGGAAGCCTACCAGTTTCTGCAGCAAAACGGATGGGGCTCGTCGAGTGAATGTATCAAGGTGGAAACCGGCATGCCGTTGATGCTTTATAAAGCCAATGCGGAAATTAACACCGCCGCCTGTCCGGCACTGACGTCCTGCGTGAAGCTGACCTCGGGTGCGGCCAACCTGATTCTACGCTTCGGCACTCCCAAAGATGAGCAAATGTTCATCCCCAAAATGCTGGACGGCTACTGGCAGGGGACCATGTGTCTGACCGAACCCAACTTTGGTTCCGATACGGGCGATATCATTACCCGTTCTTATCCCACGGATGATCCCCGCATCTGGAAAATCAAGGGTACTAAGATGTTCATCACCGCCGGCGATCAGGGAACCTGTGAAAATACAATCCATCTGGTGCTGGCGCGTCCGGAAGGCGCTGCGGCCGGTTCTCCCGGCATCGGGCTTTATATTGTTCCCAAATACTGGGTCAACGATGACGGTTCGATGGGCGCATTCAACGACGTGATCACCGCTGGTGTGGAACACAAAATGGGACTGCACGCGCAGGCAACCGCGCTGCTTAATTTCGGCGACGAAGAAAATTGCCGCGGAATTCTGCTGGGACCCGCTCCGGACGCAAAAGGATTTTCTCAGGGCTTGTCCATGATGTTCCATATGATGAACGAATCTCGGATCGGTACCGGACATAACGCCAATACACAGGGCGCGGCCGCTTACTATTTCGCCTCGCAGTTTGCCACAGAACGTATTCAGGGAAGGCCGTTCGGTGTCAAAGGGGCCGAGCGCGTCGCAATCATTAAGCACGAAGACATTCGCCGCATGCTCTTGGATATGAAGGCGCATGTGGAAGGCATTCGTGCCATGATCTTCAGGGGATTTTATTATCTGGATATTGAAAATAACTCCTCCGATAAAGATAAAGCTAAAAAGTATTCATCCTTTGCTGAGATCCTCACGCCACTGGTGAAATGCTACGGTTCGGAAGCGAGTCTCGGCGTCATCGCCCAGGCGATCCAGGTACTGGGCGGTGTCGGCTACACGATGGAATATCCGGTGGAACAGTATCTGCGCGACTCCAAAATCCTGACCATTTGGGAAGGAACGTCTTTCATTCATGCCAACGACCTGATCGGGCGAAAGATGCGCATGAAAGATGGCATTCCTTTTGCCGCCTGGATGAAGGATATTAAAGATTTTATCGACGCCAATATGAAAACGACGGGCTTTGAAAAAGAAATGAATAATCTGGACAAAGGCTACCAGGCGGCTGCGGACGTCAAGGCAACGTATGATTCGTGGTACGACAATATGGAAACCAAACGCCAGCTCATCCCGCTTTTTGCCATCCGGGCCTTGTTTGTTTTCTCTCAGGTGTACGTCGCGATGTGTCTGATGGATCAGGCGTTGATTGCTGCGAAGAAAGTCGCGGTGTTAAAAGCAGGCGATGCGGATTACAATTACTACCATGGAAAAATCGCATCGGCCAGATATTATCTGAACAACATTCTACCCGGCACATCCACCGCCGCCGCTCTGATCAAGAGCGAAGAAGATTCGGTCCTGACGTGCCCTGAAGAAGCGCTGGTGGTCTGACATCGGAAAATGCCCGAATACGGCGTTGCGCTTCAGCCCTCGTTGTTGCGGCGTACGCCAAAGGTACGCCTCACTCCTCGTGCTTCGCGCGCCTTGTCTACGGGACATTTTGCGATGCCAGAACTATCCAGTATAGTATGCAAAAAATACAATTTCAGGAGAATAAAATATATGAAAGATATTTACATAGTGGAAAGTGTACGCACGGGTATTGCCAAGGCCGGGAAAAGTTCGTGGTTTACCCATCTGCGCGCCGATGACCTGTCCGCGCTGGTGATGAATGAAGCCATCCGCCGCGCCGGGATTGAAGGCGCGAAAGATCAGATTGACGATGTCATCTGGGGCGGAACCGCTCTGATGAAAGATATGGGCTCCAACATCGGCCGCTTAGCGGGCATCATGGCGGGACTGCCTTACAGCGTGCCGGGGTGCACGGTGGATCGATTCTGTTCATCGGGGCTGCAAACAATAGCTTTCGCTGTCGCCTCGATCAATATGGGCTGGGCGGATCTGATCCTGGCGGGTGGTGTGCAGCACATGACGCATATCCCCATGGGCACAATGTCTGATCCGAATCCGCGCCTGAAAGACTTTACCGATCCGCAGATGGTCTCGATGGGCTATACGGCGGAAATGGTTGCGCGAAAATACGGCATTACCCGTAAAGAGCAGGACGAGATGGCGGTGGAAAGCCATACTAAAGCGCATGAGGCCACGCAGAAAGGATGGTTCAAAGAAGAAATTCTGCCGATAGAGGCGGACGTGCCGCAGGAAGACGGCTCGACCAAAAAGATGATCGTGGATCGCGATCAGGGCATTCGGCCAACCACCACCATGGAATCACTCGCCAAGCTCGAACCGGTTTTTATCAAAGATGAAAAAGGCACGGTCACGGCCGGTAACTCCAGCCAGACCAACGATGCCGCCGCCTGCGTTGTGGTAGCCAGTAAGGAGAAGTGCGAACAGCTTGGTTTGAAGCCTAAAATGAGGCTGGTGGAATTCGCCGTCGTCGGTGTTGATCCGGCGTATATGGGCATTGGTCCGGCGCTCGCCATTCCCAAAGCGTTGAAGAAAGCGGGTCTGAAAAAAGAAGACATCGGTCTTTGGGAAGTGAATGAAGCCTTCGCCGCGCAAGCTGTTTATTGTACGAAAGAGCTGGGCATCCGCAATCACAAACTGCTCAATCCCAAAGGCAGTGGCATATCGCTTGGGCACCCGTTGGGCTGCACCGGCGCCAGAATTGCCACCACCATCATGCACGAAATGCCTTTCTACGGCGTCAAATACGCGGTTGAAAGCATGTGCATCGGCCACGGCCAGGGCGCAGCTGCCATCTGGGAGTGGGTGGGGAAGTAGGTTAGTCTAATAGACTATAGACTGTAGGCTGTTAGGTTTGATTTGTAGGGCGGGGTCTTGCCACCCCACTGCGGTGGTCTTCCCGCCCCTTGGATTATACAAGGAGAACTATATGACTGGTGCGGAAGTGATTTTACAGACGGCAGCGGACGCGGGGGTGGAAATTTGTTTTGCCAATCCGGGAACCACGGAACTGCCGCTGGTTGCGGCTTTTGATACGGTCAAAAATATCCGACCCGTGCTGGGCCTTTTTGAAGGGGTTTGTACGGGTGCGGCTGACGGCTATGGCCGGATCAAACAAAAACCGGCCATGACGATTTTACATCTGGGGCCGGGATTCGCCAACGGCATTGCCAATCTCCATAACGCACGGCGCGCCCGGTCGCCGGTTCTGAATATCATCGGCGAACATACCACGTGGATTCGGCCTTACGATCCGCCGCTGAATATGGACATCGCGCCGCTGGCCCGCACGGTATCGGGCTGGCAAAAAGAAAGCACCTCGGCCGATCAGTTATCGCATGACACAGCCGAAGCCATTGCCGCTTCTCTCTATGGTCAGATCGCCACCATGATCGTTCCCGCCGATCACCAATCCGCAACCTGCAAAACGGAAGAGATCGCGCGAACTCCATTTTCATTTGATGCTGTGGATGAGGAGATGATTCCACATGCCGTCTCAATAATCCAAGAAGCAAAAAACCCCGCCTTAATTCTTGGGGACAGAGCTCTGCGCCAACAGGGACTGGCGGCGGCGACGCAAATTAAAGCGAAAACCGGCTGCGATCTTTTGATGATCACCTTTCCCTCGTATTTTGATGCAGGTGTTGGCTTGCCCGTCTTGAAGCGTATTCCCTACTTTCCCGGACAGGCACAAAAATTTCTTGCCCGTTACGACGCCTTTGTCATGGTGGGCGCTTCCGAACCTAATGCTTTCTTCGGCTATGCGGGAGGTGTAACCTCTTTCCTGCCGGAAATGTCTCCTCGTATCCGTATTGACACCCTAAAGCAAGATGCAGGGCTTGTCCTCGAAGCGCTTGCCGCGGCTCTTGGACCTGCTGTTGGACAAAACGAGCTTCGTCCGTTGCTGGCTCACTACGCGATACCGGCCTTGCCTGCAGGCCCGTTAAATGCCCAGAAAATGTGCGAGGTGATTGCCGCCCTCCAGCCGGAGCATTGCATTGTGGTCGAAGAAGGCGTGTCCTCGGGCGCTTTCTATTACACTTACTCGCCTTATTTAAAACCTTACAGCCATATGACGCTCACCGGCGGCGCAATCGGCATGGGCATGCCTCTGGCGTTGGGTGCTGCGCTTGCCGCGCCGGATCGTCAGGTTATCGATATTCAGGCAGACGGCAGCGCCATGTACACACTGCAGGCGCTCTGGTCGCAGGCGCATGAAAAGGCGAAGGTCATTACCGTAATATGCTCCAATCGCAAATACTTCACCATAGAGCTGGAATGCCTGCGGGCCGGGTATAAAACTCTGGGTAAAGAAGCAATCTCTCTGATGAAACTGGATCAACCGACTTTGGATTGGGTGAGCCTAAGCCGCGGCATGGGTGTTCCCGCCGTATCCGTTAACACGGCGGAGGCCTTTATCAGGGAATTTCAAACGGCATTGAAAGAACCGGGGCCATATTTAATTGAAGCGGTGCTGGAGTAATGAAATGAAAGACACCATGAAGTATATCGATCACGGACAGGGAGGCCCCTCCTCCTGCATGCAGATCAAACAAGCGCCTCTACCGCAACCAAAAGTAGGCGAAGTTTTAATTGAAGTCGCTTACGCGGGCGTCAACAGGCCTGATGTCTTCCAGCGCATGGGAGCATATCCGCCTCCGCCCGGCGCCTCACCCGTTTTGGGATTGGAAGTTGCAGGACTGATTGTGGCCAAATCCGATGACGTAACCCACTGGCAGATTGGAGACGCTGTGTGTGCTCTCACGCAGGGCGGCGGCTATGCCGAATACTGTGCCGTGCCCGCATCTCAGTGCCTTCCAATCCCGCAGGGCTTATCGTTGGCCGCAGCAGCAGCGCTGCCGGAAAACTACTTTACCGTCTGGTCGAATGTCTTTGGACGAAGCGGCCTGAAGGCGGGAGAAAATTTTCTGGCACACGGCGGCGCGGGGGGTATCGGCTACACCGCCATTCAACTGGCCAAGGCCTTCGGCGCGAAAGTCTTTACAACCGTTGCCGGGGACGATCAGATCAAGGCTGTTCAAAAACTGGGGGCGGATGTCGTGCTGGATTATTTAACACAAGACTGGGCGCAGGAGGTCGCCGCTCTTGCGGGCGCGCAAGACATTAACTGCATCCTGGATTTTGTGGGCGGCCCTTATATTCAGAAGAACCTGAAGCTTCTGGCCAGAAACGGACGGCTGGTGCAAATCGCTTTTCTGCAGGGCTCCAGGATCGAACTGGATTGCCTGCCGATCCTGACCAAAAATCTGACGTTCACCGGCTCAATGCTGCGTCCCCGTTCTATCGAAGAAAAAGCCGCTATCGCAAAAGCCCTGCTGGAAAATGTCTGGCCGCTCTTTGCCGCAAAAAAATTAAGCGTGCTGATTTCCGCCGTCTTTCCTCTGGCCGAAGCCGCAAAAGCCCATGATCTGATGGAATCTTCCGGACACATCGGAAAGATCGTGTTGAAGGTGATTCAATAGAATATAAGTGAAACATTATTGACTTGTCGGGAAGATTGGCTTATTGTCTAGCTGAATTTGATCACAAGCTTAAAGCAGGCGGAGGAACTGACTGCTGCAGTTGTTAAAAAATATGAAATTAAAAATGGACATACCGGAAGAAAAAATTGCCGAATTCTGCCGGCACAATTCCATTCGCAAACTGGCATTTTTTGGCTCGGTGTTGCGAGCTGACTTTTCGCCTGAAAGCGATATAGACGTATTGGTGGAATTTGAACCCGACGCAAAGGTAGGGCTTCAATTTTTCAAAATGGAACAGGAACTATCAGAAATTCTCGGACGGAAAGTTGATTTGAGTACAGCCGGATTCCTGAGTAAATATTTTCGAGAAAAAATTGTTGCGGAAGCAGAGGTCCTCTATGACGCAGCATGACGACACAGTAAGGCTGCTGCACATGCTCGATTATTCCCGCAAGGCTGTGGCAATGCTTCAGGGACGCGCACGGGAGGATTTAGACACGGATGAAATGTTGTCACTTGCATTGACACGTGCCGTTGAAATAATTGGAGAAGCAGCGGCAAAAGTTTCACCGAAAATCCAACACAATTATGCTTTGATTCCTTGGCCGCAAATCATTGGTTTACGCAATCGTCTTGTCCACGGTTATGATGCTGTAGATTTGAACATCTTATGGAATATTGTTCAAAACGATCTTCCCCCGTTGATTGATCAACTGAAAACCGCCATCGGAAAAATTCAGTAATACCAAGCTGTCACTCTGTTCAAATTAAACCTTGTGTCCCAGCATTCCTCAGTATTCCTTGATTGTGGCCTTTTAATTATTCCGGGTTTTCAAATAGTATTATTATTTTTTAAATTGAATCATTTGGTGTTGTAGTGTATTGTAGTGCAGGAGGTGCATGATGAGAAGCGTTCTGTCTGTCAGTCTGTCCGAGAAAATGGCGTCGGAACTGGATGCCATTGCCCGTGCAACAGGAAGAAATAAAAGCGATATCGTGAAAGAATCGCTGGGGGAGTTTTTATGGGAGGCCAGATTCCGCCGGATGAAGAAGAGCCTGATCCCCAAAGCGAAAGCGTCAGGCCTCGTCACAGATGACGATGTTTTCAAGGTTATATCGTGAAGGCGGTATTTGACACCAATGTCCTGATTGCCGCCTTTCTGACGGAAGGGCTTTGTTCAGGCCTGATGATCCGCGCGCGCAAGCAGTCATTCAGCCTCGTTTTGTGCGATGATATTATCAGCGAATTTGAAGGCATTCTGAGAAAAAAGTTCAAAATCACTCCGGCCGATGTTTCCGAAATCTCGGCCATTGTTTCAGAAGCAACGTCTGAAATCATTCATGATCTGAGTCCTGTTCCGAATATTTGCAGAGATCCGAATGACAATATGATTATTGCCTGTGCCGTCGATGCGCATGCCGGTTATATCGTTACCGGTGATGAAGACCTGCTGATCCTCAAAAAACATAGGGATATTGTCATCATTAATCCGCGAAATTTTGAAGCCCTGTTTGCCGACTGACACTGACGGTATTTGTCCGCATGCGGGTGGTGTGGGAGGCAGAAAAGTTAGAGAATCTGAATTAGGGGTTATGTCCCCGGAAGAAACCTCGGAAGTTTATAAAATCTCATCTAAAAATATCCTTAATTTATTGATCTTTGTTTTAACCGACGTTCGACAGCTGTAGGCACATTTTGGTCTTTGGAATGGCGTAAGTCATTGAAATCTCGTGGTGGGGCTTCCGGGAAACTGGAAAAGCTGTAGG
>WRPE01000062.1 GCA_009773315.1 Syntrophaceae bacterium | reverse complement strand
AGCAATTTTTTCGCTGCTGGAACAGTTTTATGCTTTCCCGCATGGCTATCATGAGCACGAAGCGAAATGCGCGGGGTGACTTTTTACAGGTTCATCAATTATACATATCGACATAAATAATTGCGCATAGCATGCATTTGTGTTGTCCTTGAGAAAATTCAAGGAGGCAAACCATGCGCAAGCTTAAAGTACAAGATGCCGAGATCATGAAAATAGCTCTTCAACAAGAAATTGTTCGTACAGAAGAAGCGCGCTACGATCACCGATTGCATGGCGTGCTGTTGGTATGTGCAGGCAAGTCCTGTTATGAAGTAGCGGATCTTTTGGGACACAGTCCGCGCACCATTCAATATTGGGTCGAACGTTTCGAGCAAAGCGGTTTTGCCGGGTTGGAAGATCAAGAGCGAAAGGGACGACCGACCACAATTGACGAACGGATAAATCGCAAGATTAATGAAAACCTTCGCCAATTGCCGCGAGACCTTGGATATGAGCAGAATCTTTGGAATGGAAAACTGCTCTCCCACCACCTGGCCGTCAAGTACGACGTGCGATTGGGCGTGCGTCAGTGTCAACGTTTTTTCCGAGCGCTTGGTTTTCGTCGGCGTAAACCACGTCCAGTTATTGCCCAGGCTGACCCTGCGCTCCAGCGGGCATATAAAAAAACTGCGCCGGTTGGCAAAAAGAAAGGATATTGACCTGTGGTGCGAGGACGAATGCCATTTCCAGCAACATGGTTCACGCTGTGCCATGTGGATTCCTCCAGAAAAATTGGATCCCGTGGTGTTGCACGCTCCTACTCGCAAACAGATGGCTATTTTTGGTGCAGTTTGTCCGGCCGATGGTCGAATGGTGACGATGCCAGCAGAAACCTTCGACACGCAAAGTTTTCAAGTCTTCTTGAGTCATTTGTTGCGCCGGAGACGTCATGGATGCAAGATGGTGGTGGTACTCGACAATGCTCGTTGGCATCATGCACGAGCCCTGCGCCCCTGGCTCAGCAAACATCGTCGTGTCTTGCGGCTGGATTTCCTGCCACCCTACAGTCCCGACCTGAACCCGGTGGAACGGGTTTGGAAATTGACCCGCCATCTGTGCACGCACAATGTCTATTTCCAGACGATTCAGAAGCTGGTTACTGTTATTCGAATACAATTTGCAAAGTGGTTCCAACCCAATCTCCAGTTGCGCCGATTATGCGCAATTATTTAAGACGCTATGTATAAAAAGATCCATCTGGCAGCCAACGCCGCAATAGGTGCAAGTCGTGCGGACTTTATCCAATTCCCAGGGGCGGCCGCCGAACTTGGCCTGCTTGAATGTGATCGCGCCCGTTGGGCACACCTGGAGGCATTCACCGCAGAATACACAGGCCGAGTCAATATAATCTGCATCAAAAGCGGGACCAACTTTGGCGCAGGAGCCGCGCATGGCGAAATCCAAAACCTCGTTGACCTGGATTTCATTGCAGGCGCGAATGCAGCGGCCGCAAAGGACGCACTTGTTCAGATCGCGATGGATCATCGTGTTGCTGTTATCCGGCGCATAACCCGGCGGTTCGATATTGAAACGCGGTTTATCAATTTTCAGCCAGTAAACCAGATTCTGCAATTCGCACTGGCCGTTTTGCTCACAGGTCAGACAATTATGATCGCCGGATGACCATAATAATTCGACAATCATCTTCTGGGCGGCGCGAACCGCTGGTGTACTGGTGCGAATTACCATACCGGGACTGATCGGCATGCAGCAGGAAGCAACCAAACTGCGAGCATTTTCCACTTCCACAACACAAACACGGCATGCGCCCACATTGGTTGTGTTTTGATAGTGGCAGAGGGTCGGTATGAAAATACCGATGCTCTTGGCGCATTCCAGAACGGTTTGTCCCGGCTTAGCCGAAACTTCCTGCCCGTCAATGGTAATCGTAATCTTTTTTTCCATTTATTTTCTCCAATCTTACAAAGGTAAATATTCGATGCTGTTGCTAAAAAGCTTGGAAGAGTCATGCAAATTTAACGTGAAACTTATAGGCGCAACCGGTTGTTTTGTCAATTATGTCAATAATGTCGTCTGTGTTTTCAGGGGGAGGCGCTGAAAAATGGAGAGACTGATGTTGTCAAATGGCAGGGAAGTATTATATTATAGCTTTGAATATTTGAAAAAGGAGTATTTATGGCATCGGGTGCAAAAAACAATTCTTACAGAGAAAATGTTGAAAAAATCAGCAAATTATCTTTTGCCGTGGGTGTGTATCGCCCGCCCAGTGAAGGGGGGAGTGCCTCAATTTTATTACGGATAACAGAAAATTGTCCGTGGAATAAGTGCACATTTTGCGAGATGTACAAGGGGCAGCCTTTTGTTTATCGTCCCGTCGAGGATATTAAAGCCGATATCGATACGGTAAGGCTGATGATTGATGAAATACGGGAAGTTGCAGGGAAGATTGGACAGGAAGGCAAGATTAACAGAGAGGTACTGAGGGCACTCTTGAGCGTTGATCCTTATCTTAACGACAACCATTGTTTTTCCACAGTGTTCAGTTGGCTTTTTTACGGAGGCAAGACGGCCTTTCTTCAGGACGCGGATAGCATGATTATGAGGCCGCTAGAATTGATCGAAGTACTGAAGCATTTGCGAAAGACGCTTCCAACTTTGACACGAGTAACCTCCTATACCCGTTCGAAAACGCTGTCACAGAGAAAACTGGAAGATTTGAAAGACATTCGCGAAGCGGGATTGGATCGTGTCCACGTCGGCCTTGAAACCGGCGACGACGAGCTGTTAAAGATTGTGCGCAAAGGCGTGACCAGCGCTGAGCAAATCGAAGGCGGCAAAAAGGCGATGGCCGCGGGATTTCAGCTTTCAGAATATTGGATGCCCGACCTGGGCGGCCGGGAGCGATGGCGACAGCATGCGGAAAATACAGCGAGGGTGTTAAATGCAGTCAACCCAAGCTATATCCGCTCGCGTCCCTTTGTTCCCAGACAGGGCACGGAGATATTTAATGATTACGAACAGGGACGTCTGCATATTTCTTCGCCTCATGAGCGGCTGGAAGAATTACAGGTGATGATTGAGAACCTCAACGTGACCTCGCGGGTATGTTTTGACCACAATATGAATTCCTGGATCAATAAAAACGGCGGTCTGCTCTTCTCTCAGGATTATGAGGGCTATAAATTTCCGGAAGAAAAACCACTTGTTCTGGAACTGATCCGGGAGGGGCTCTCTATTGATGAATCCCGTCATATCGATGTTAAAGAACTGATAACGATGGGGTCGCTGTGAAAAATCGATAGAGATATGCAACGTCTCTACGGCCGGATCAATGCAGGATGCTATGATCCGTTTTGACAAGACGGTGGCCCATTGAATACAGAATCGTTCTGCCGATAGACTGAAAATCTTTTTCCAGCTTGTGAATAATCTCCACAGCCGAGCCGACATCTGTTCTGCCGGGATAAATATCATACCGGCTTTTGTAAATCTCCGGCGTGAAATCCGGCATGACGACGTTTGCGCCTGCCTGCAATGCCAGGAGACGTCCCTGCGGATGCAGTGTTCCCAGAGCGGTGGTGGCCGGAATATTCGTATTGCGAGTGAGCAGTCGGGCCACAGCCAAAACGCGCAGCGTCATCTCCAGATCATCATGGTCAATCCCGGCCAGTGGTGTGTCGGGATGGGCGATAAATGGACCAATACCCAGCATATCGGCATTCAATAGTTTCATGACCAGCAAATCATCCGCTAAAGTTTCCAGAGTTTGTCCCGGCAATCCCACCATATTTCCCGTGCCGGTTTCAAAGCCAAGCCCCTTAAGCCATCTCAAGGATTGCAGACGGTCTTCCCATTTACAACCGGGGCGCAGGTATTTGTAAATTTCGGCATCAGCGGTTTCATGTTTGAGCAGATAACGGTTGGCGCCCGCCTGCTGAAATGATTTGTAATCGGCGTAGCTTCTTTCCCCTATCGATAAGGTAATGACCAGACCTGTTTCCCGGCGGATGCGTTCAATGAGGCGACAGATCATTTCCGTGTCGAAAAAAGAATCTTCTCCCGATTGCAGCACGACCGTGGGAACGCCCGATTTTTTGATTTCATTCGCTGTGGCTATAATCTCATCTTCGGACATTCGGTAGCGGCTGAGATTGGCATTGCTTTTGCGCAAGCCGCAGTAAAGACAGTTGCGTTCGCAAGTATTGGAAAATTCGATGATGCCGCGCAGAAATATTTCATTGCCTACTTGCTCTTTTCTTACGCGGTCAGCCGCTTCCAGAAGTTGAGGCGTGTAGGAGATGGGAAGGGCAAGGAGTTCAATAATTTCTTCGCGCTTTAAATTATTTCCCGTTTCAGCTTTGATAAGCAATTGATTGATCTGGCCTGGAGATTTAAATATAGACATCTCTTGTTCCGTCCTCTATTTGTTGCAGCCGGTCGCAAACCATTTTCTTTCTTTTTGTTTTGAAAGTCTTATCCAGCATTTCCTGGATTAATTTTTCTCCGGCCTCTCGGGTTAAGGGACTGGCATAGTCCAGCAGATACTCTTTAAAACTGAAAAGCGCATTGGACTGGCAGAACTTTTGAATCAGCCCCGGTTTGGCCAGATCCATAAAATCCTTGCCGGTGCGTCCCAGGCGGTAGCAGGCCGTGCAGAAGCTGGGGATGTGGCCGCGTTCGGTGATGTCCAGAATAACCTCGTCGAGCGTGCGCGTGTCGCCCAGATTAAATTGAGCGGCGCGAAAAGCTTCGCTTGTCTCTTCCTGATAGCCTCCGGGATTGGTCCGCGATCCGGCGCTGATCTGCGATATGCCGAGGGCAAAAACTTCCGAGCGCAAGGCGGCTGTCTCCCGGGTGGAGAGAATCATGCCTGTGTAGGGAACAGCCATGCGGAGGATGGCGACCAGTTTCTTAAAATCATGATCACTGACTGGATGAGGCGGTTTGATGGCGGCTGGTGCGTTGAAAGCGGGTTCCAGACGCGGAATGGAAATGGTATGAGGTCCCACGCCGCAGTCTAGTTCCAGTTGCAGAGCATGGAATAGCAGTCCCATGACATCGAACTTGTAATCATAAAGACCAAACAGCGCGCCGATGCCGACGTCATTAATGCCGCCTTCCTGCGCGCGGTGCATCGCCGTCAGGCGATTCAGATAATCTTTTTTCGGGCCGGACGGATGCATCGTCCTGTAGGTTTCATGATGGTACGTTTCCTGAAATAAAACATACGTACCGATGCCGGTTTTCTTCAGTTGTTTATATTCTTCTGCTTCCAGCGGCGCCACTTCGACATTGATGCGCCGGATTTCTCCGCCATGTTCTGTTTTTACGGCGTAGGCCGTTTCAATAGCTTCCATGAAGTATTCCAGGCTGGATCGATTCGGGTGCTCTCCGCAGAGCATCAGCAGGCGCTTGTGGCCTTCCCGTTCCAGAACCTGGACTTCCTTTTTGATTTGTTCCATGGTCAGCGCAACACGGTTGAGTTCCTTATTGTCGCGCCTAAACCCGCAATACAGACAATTATTGGCGCAGTGATTGGCGACATAAAGAGGCGCAAACAAAACCAGTCGGTTGCCGTATATGTCCTCTTTGATCTTATGGGCGGTCTGCCAGATCAGAGCGATGAGATCATCATCTTCCGTTTGAAGGAGCAGCGCCACTTCTTCGGGCGTGAGACCCTTGAGTTCCGAGGCTTTGGCTATGATTTCCCGGACTCTTTCGGGCGGAGGATTTTTTGCTTTCTCCAGTATATTCTCAATATTTGCATCATTAATAAAATCTTTCATGGGTATCTTATCCTTCGTGTCTTTTATACTTTTGTCAGAGCCGCTTTGACTGAGACGCCCGCGAGCGCGCCAACTTTTCCGGTCAGTGCGCCGATCTCATCAGTGGAGGCATGAACAATGAGCGCGATGATGTGCAAATCGCCGGGGGCATGAGGCAGGCCCATGCGCCCGATGATCATTTCTCCGAAGTCGCACAAAATCTGGTTGACCTTTTGCGCCTGGCGAGTTCTGTCGGTGATAATAATTGTGACGGTTCCAATGCGTTTATCCATAAAAATACAAAGGTTTGATCCCGGAAGAATCAAACCTTTGTATTTTTAAAGACTTCAAACTTCCCTTAAGATCAGATCGTTCCTCTCCTTCAGGCCATATTTAACTGTTGATTACAATATCGTGATTCACTAATGTTTGTCAACGCGAATTACCGGGAATGATTATAATTTCCTTTTTCACCCAACGCTGTCATTTCGAAGGAGTCATAACGGCTGAGAAATCTTATATTTCTCCCTGCGGTCTTGCCCCCAGAATGGGGGTCGAACAGTTCACGCCCGATAACAAACATCAACAACGCACCTCACATTTTGTGATTGTCATGGAATGTTGTCATTATTGCATTGACTTACTCAATTATTTTACCTATATTTTTTATGAAAAAGCGATCCGTTATCAAAAAAATGCAGGCTGCAAATGTCTGGAAGAACCCCTTAAGTTCATTATAACCTGTTCGCTGTTCGATCGGAGGTCTGTTTTTCGTGAATAAAAAACCTGCCTATCATGATCTGGAACAAAGAATCAAAGCACTAGAAGAAGAAACCGTAAGATCCGGTGAACTCCAAGCCGCACTTAAGGAGAGCGAGGAAAAGTTCCATGTTCTTGCCGACTCCACGCCTACGGCGGTGATGCTTTATCAGGATGACCGTTACATATATGTCAACCGGGCTGCCGAGATTATTTCCGGTTATTCCGCTGAGGAACTGATCGGTATGGTTTTCTGGAATGTCGTCCATCCCGACTACAAGTTGCTGATGCAGGAACATGGCCGAAAGCGCCAGCAGGGAGAAGCAACAACGAATCGTCATGAATTGAAGATCATCACGAAGGACGGCACAGAGAAGTGGGTGGATCTAACGGGGGCATCCACGATGATCGGTGGCCGGCCCGCTGGAATCATCTCAGTGGCCGATATCGCCGGGCGTAAACAGATGGAAGAGGACCTACGGCGCAGTGAAGAAAAATACCGGACAATATTAGAAAACATTGAAGATGGATATGCTGAGATTGATCTTCGCGGTAACTTTATTTTTTTCAATGCAGCGTTGTGCAAAATTCAGGGATATCCCAAAGACGAGTTAATAAATCTGAACTATCGTCAATTACTGGATGAAGAGAATGCCAAAAAGATGTTTCAAGAGTATAATAAAGTTTACACGACAGGCGAATCTGAGAAAAACGTTGAATGTGAAATTATTGCCAAGGGCGGCATTAGAAAATCTATAGAAAGTTCGATAACTCCCATCAAAGATCCCGTCGGCCGGATCATTGCTTTTAGGGGTATCTTGAGGGATGTAACTGAGCGGCGGCAGGCGGAAGAAGCTTTGCGTCAATCCGAGGAGAGATACCGGACCATAATGGAAGAGATGGATAATGGATATTTTGAAGTAGATCTTGCCGGCAATTATATCTTCGTTAATGATGCAATATCGCGTCTCTTGGGATATCCCAAAGAAGAACTGCTTGGAAAAACCTTCCGAGACCAAGTGAAGACGGAAGATACCAAAATCCTGTATAATGCTTTCGGTAACATCTTCAAAACCGGTAAGCCCGAAAGGGGCATTTTCTACAAATCCAATCTTAAGGATGGAACAAATAGATTTGCTGAAATTTCAGGGTTCCCTCTGCAAAACCAGAAGGGCGAGATCATTGGCTTTCGAGGTATTGGTCGGGATATCACTGAGCGCAGGCTCATGGAAGAAGCTTTGCGTCAATCCGAAGAGAGATACCGGACCATAATGGAAGAGATAGATGAATGGTATTTTGAGACCGACCTGTCCGGCAACATTCTCTTTTTCAACGATGCCATCACCCGTGCTTTGGGAGATTTTCCAAGCGTGTCGACCCGTTTGAATTTTCGCGCCTTCTTCAATCAGACAGAAGCAGACGCTGTATACGAGAAATTTCACCAGGTCTATGAAACGGGCAAGTCAATCAAAAATTTCCCTCTTACGTTTATCAAGCCGGACGGCAGCACAATTTTTGCCGAGATCTCTATTCTTCCCAAACGAAATCAGAAAGGCAATATTTACGAATTTCGCGGTGTTGGCCACGACATCACCGAACGTAAACTCGCCGAAGAGCGGATTCAATACCTTGCCACATATGATGGTCTTACGGGCTTGCCCAACCGCATTTTATTTAGTCAGCTACTCAATCATGCCATACAATCTGCTCGACGCCATAAGGGGGTTTTCGCTGTATTCTTTATCGATCTGGATCGCTTCAAGATTATCAACGACACGCTGGGACACGATGCAGGAGATCGACTCCTGCAAGAAATGTCTGTTCGATTTAAACAATCCTTACGTGAGTTAGATACCGTTGCCCGCCTGGGAGGCGATGAATTTGTCGTATTGATAGAAGAAATAGGCGACGTGAGTTATGTTGCTACTGTAGCCCAAAAGATTCTTTCCGCTGCTATCAGGCCTATGACGATTCTGGGCGAGGAATGTCGTGTAACGGCCAGCATTGGCATCAGCATATACCCGAAGGATGGCGAAGACGAACAAACCCTGATGAAAAATGCCGATGTAGCCATGTATTATGCCAAAGAGGAGGGCAAAAATAACTTTAAGCTCTACTCGAAAGATATTAAGTCTCAGTCAGTCGAACGACTATCGCTAGAGACCAAACTGCGGTTTGCACTGGAACGAAATGAGCTTTCTTTGCAATACCAAGCGAAGCTGGACGTCAAGACTGGTGCTATCACAGGCGTGGAGGCGCTACTACGATGGAACAGCCCGGATCTTGGTCCAATAACACCGACGCAATTCATTCCAGTGGCCGAAGAAACAGGAATGATTGTTTCTATTGGGCGGTGGGTTTTAAAAACGGTTTGCGTACAAAACGTCGTCTGGCAACGTCAGGGTCTTCCCATGGTCTGTATGGCGGTAAATTTGTCGGCACGCCAACTAGCGGACGCCAGACTGATAGAGGATATTGAAAAGGCACTAGAGGATTCCAGTATGGACCCCAATCTGTTGGAGATTGAAATTACCGAAAGTATGGTGATGCATAATCCTGTTCATATGATCGATGTACTGACCAGAATCAAAAACCTGGGTGTGCGACTTGCTATAGATGACTTTGGTACGGGCTATTCTTCTCTTGCTAATATCAAGAAATTCCCGATCGATACACTGAAAATAGACCGATCCTTCATACACGATATCATGCAAAATCCTGAGGACAAAGCGATTACCCAAGCGATTATTTCTATGGGTAAAACGTTAAGTCTTAACGTTGTTGCCGAAGGTGTGGAGAATCAGGAGCAAATGAACTTCCTGCAAGAGCAATCGTGCGATGGGATGCAGGGTTTTTATTTCAGTAAACCGATTGATCCCGACAAGTTCGCCGATCTTTTAAAAAATCATTTACCCTATAAGTTAGAGATGGGAGGACATTTTTGATGCGTTACTTCCTCTTTGGGAAAACGGACTTGACAGTCTCCGAGTTGGGATTCGGGGGGATTCCCCTGATTCGTCTCAGTAAGGATTTGGCCGTGAATGTATTGCGCCGGGCGTATGATCAGGGCATCATCATTTACGATACGGCCAACATGTACCTGGATAGCGAGGAAAAAATTGGTGCGGCTTTTCATGGCATGCGCAACCGGGTGATCATTGCCTCAAAGTCCATCCAACGTGATGCCGCAGGCATGACCGAGCACATTGAGAAAAGCTTGATACGGCTGAAGACCGATTATATTGATCTCTATCAACTGCACCAGGTAGCCAGGGAAGCCGATTGGAAGGCCATTATGGCGCCGGGCGGGGCCATGGAGGCGCTGCTGCACGCCAAGGATAAAGGCAAGATCCGTCATATCGGCGTCACGTCCCACAGCCTGGAGATGGCGCTAAAATTGGTTAAAACAGATTTATTCAGCTCGATTCAGTTCCCCTTCAATTTCATTGAGATTGCGGCAAAAGACGAACTCCATGCCGTTGCCAGGGAAAGGGGGCTTGGTATTCTGGCGATGAAACCCTTTGCGGGTGGGATGATCGACAATGCCGACATCGCTTTCAAATTTTTAAGGCAGTATTCTGATGTCATACCGATTCCGGGTTTTGACTCTGTCGAAGCCGTGGATCAGGTTACCTCCTTTTATAAACGTGAGAACAAGACAACACAAAGCGACGTCCATCTTATCGAGCGCTATAGGACCGAGTTGGGCAAGCAGTTTTGCCGTCGTTGCGAATACTGTCAGCCGTGTCCGAACGGAGTGATGATCACTCAGTCCATGGGATACCGAGTCATCGCCAACCGGATGTCGCCTGCCGTTGCCGTCAAATTTTCCCGTCTGCCCATGGAAAGTGTTTTAAAATGTGACGCTTGCGGCGCATGTGTTGAGAAATGCCCTTATGATTTGCCCATTCCGGACATGCTGAAGTCTTTTAATGATTTATATGAACAGCATCTCAATGCGAGCTAGGAGGTAATACTATGGCAGCTCAGGTTATCATTATTCATCCCCGGGACAATGTAGCTATTGCCCTGAGAGATCTCAAGAAAGGAGAGGAACTGTTCTTGCCAGACGGCAGACCATTAAATATTTCAGCCGATATTGCCTATAGTCACAAAGTGAGTCTGGAAGACATTCCGGCAGGAGCGGCAGTCATCAAATATGGAGAAATCATCGGTGAGGCCAAAGGACCAATCCGGAAAGGCGAGTGGGTCCATAAACATAATTTAGATATTGAAGACTATAATACTCCCCAAAAACTGGACAGGAGGATAAGGTGGGTGATAGTCTGCCATAACCGAGAAGGAGAGAGGATATGGCGAAGAAAATGCGGAAGAG
>WRPE01000061.1 GCA_009773315.1 Syntrophaceae bacterium | reverse complement strand
GATCATGGCCTACCTCCTGTCCTCGTTTTTGAAAAACAAGTAACAGAGTCAGGTGCATTTGTCAATAATTTATTTTACTATGTATCGTTGTAGGGTTAATGAAACTTAACAAACAAAATTTTAATGGAGGTATTGTTATGAGAAGAGTAGGTTATGGGTTGATATTTTTATCGATGTTTTTTTTGCTGTTTACCGGTTGCGCGACCTTTAAACCGGTTGATCTTAATCCGCGGATTAACTCAGGGCAATTGGTTCAGAAAACGAATAATTTCGTTGTCCTGTTTGACAAATCCGCTTCCATGAATGATATGCACGGCAAGCCGCGGTTTGTGGGCAATCCAACCCGCCTGATCTATGCGAAAGATACGACAAAAAACATGATTGCGACGATGCCGGATATCAGCCTGAACGCAGGACTTCGGACCTTCTGGGCGGAAAAAACTGTTCTTATTTATGGAATGGCGCCACTTAACAAAGAAGATTATACGAAGGCAGTAAACTCTATCGAAATGGTTAATAGTAGAACTGATCTTGGAAAAGCTATTACGGCGGCAGGCTTTGATCTCAGAGGGGCGCCGGGTAATTCGGCCCTTATTATTGTCAGTGATTTCGATATGAGTCCTGTTGTGGGTGACATTAAAAACGTACCTGACATTAGACACGAAGTTGTCATAGACGCGATTTCCAGAGTGAACACAGAATATGGCGACAAACTCTGCGTTTATGCCATTCAGTTAGGCTATACACAAGAGGGGAAAGACCTTTCCGAACAAATTGTGCAGAATGTGGCAGGCGGTTATACCATCAATGCTGATAGACTCGAAAACCCTGCAGTCATGGCCACTTTTGTGGAAAAAGTAATCTCCGGCAACTGCGATCGTTATCAACGGTATGTTGCCAAACCGGTGGAGAAGCTCGTCATCGTCGTCGCGGATGAGCCGATCGTCCAGGAAAAGGTCGTTGCCGTTGCCGCTGTGGCGGCCGACAAGGTCGTTGTTCTTGCTTTTGAGGATATCCATTTTGATTTCGATAAGTCCACCCTCAAACCTGAAGCAAAGGCAATTCTGAAAAGAAATATCCAGATATTGAAGGATAATCCTAAAGCTAAAGTCCGCATTGCAGGATACACTTCTGCTTCCGGCACGAATGAATACAATCAGAGTTTAAGCGAAAGAAGAGCAGCTGCCGTTCAGGAATACCTCATTAGCGAAGGCCTCATCTCTTCGGACAGGCTTTCCACAATCGGCTATGGCGAAACAGACCCGACCATGTACGAAGCCGCGCCTAAAGAGCTTTATTCCAAAGCGGCAAAAGCAAACATGAGAGCTCTTTTTCAAATAATTGTGCAGTAGATAAAATCGTGACCCCCTGTGCTGACCTGACGGTCAGACGGGGGCACGAGATACGCCCTTAAAGGAGATGCAACCCATGCGCAATAAGATAGCGATTGTTCTGGTCATAGCCGCATTCATTGCCGCCTGTGCGGCCAAAGCGCCGAGACCTGTGGTTTTCAATACCCCGACAAGACCTATCGATTACATGAAAGAGGTAAAACCAATCTTAGACAAGCGCTGTGCGGTATGCCATTCCTGTTACAATTCTCCTTGCCAGCTCAAGCTCGACTCTTTCGAGGGCGCCGACCGCGGCGCCTCGAAAAAGGCTGTTTACAATGGATCGCGACTGAGATCCATGGATCCCACACGCCTCTTCACGGACGCCCAATCGACCGAAGAATGGCGTAAGAAAGAATTTTTCAGCGTGACCGAAAGCCTTGCAACAGGCGGCTCAAACGATTCCATTATGATTGAGATACTATCCCACAAGATAAATAATCCGAAAAGCGTTGGGGAGTATAAGTCTGAAGCCGACGATCTGACCTGTTCACAGAATCCCGAAGAACTCGGAGGGTACCTGGAAAAACACCCGAACCGCGGCATGCCCTTTGGATTTCCTGCGCTCAAGCCCGAAGAATTCGATATCATCGCCGGCTGGTTGGTTTCCGGCGCGAAAGGGCCCGATGCGAAACAGCAGGAGGCGCTGATCACCCCGAAAGCAAGCGATGCGCAGGCGATAAAACAATGGGAAACCTTTCTTAACCAAGATGACGCCAAACACGCCATGACCGCGCGCTATCTCTATGAGCATCTTTTTCTGGCCCATATTAAGTTCGGCACGCCTACGAACGAATACTATGAACTGTTCCGCTCGAAGACGCCGCCCGGCGAACCCGTTGATTTGATCGCCACCGTGCGTCCCTATGACGACCCCGGTGCTCCCCGGGTCTACTATCGCTTCCGCAAGATTCACTCCACCATCGTCCATAAGACCCATATGGTATTTGACATGGATGATGCCAAATTGCTTCGCATCAAGGAACTATTTATCAAACCCGAATGGTTGCAGCGTCCGCATACGGTGGGGTATGACAAGAAAATAAGCGCCAATCCTTTTGCCGCCTTTGAACAGATACCCCCGCGCTCGCGCTACCAGTTCCTGTTGGACAACGCGCATTATATTATCATGACCTTCATCCACGGTCCGGTCTGCAAAGGCCAAGTCGCCCTCAATGTGATCAATGATCATTTCTGGGTCATGTTCGTGGATCCCGAATACGATCTGAGTGTGGCCTATCCGGCCTTTCTCAGACTACACAGCGATAAACTGCGCATGCCGATTGAAATCGGCAGTGACATGCGCGTCTTTAATGCGCTGACCGACGAATATAAAAAGGCCGCTGTTACGTTTTATAAAGCGAGGCAGGATTATTACACGTCGCATCACTATGCCGGTCTCGGCTATGAATCCCTCTGGAAGGGCAACAAGGCCGCAGATGCGCCGCTTTTGACCGTCTATCGCCATTTTGACAGCGCATCCGTGTATAAGGGGGTACTGGGAAATCTGCCGAAAACGATGTGGGTGGTGGACTATCCCCTGCTGGAACGCATCTATTATGCGCTGGTTGCCGGATTTGATGTGTACGGCACGACCGGCCACCAACTGGCACTCAGGCTCTATATGGATCAGCTGCGCGTGGAAGGCGAAAGCTATTTCCTGAATTTTCTGCCCGCATCCAGGCGACAGGACGTCATGCAGTCTTGGTATCAGGGGATTGATCTCAAAAAGATTGATTACTATTCTTCCACCCTGCCTGCAAAAATTCCCTTTGTAACGGATGAGCCAAACCGCGAGTTCATCGAATATATGGTGAACCGGCACATTGATCCTGCAACAAATATTACTTTCGATACCGTGAACTATGAGCGGGCCGATTTTGTCTATCGCGGCTTGCCGGATCAATACGCAACAAAGGATGACGTCCTCAAGGCTTTTCGCGCCGTATCCAGGCCTGGCATGCCGTTTTTTACATTGATGAATGATCACAATATCCAAGTCGCCTACATGAGGGTCCGCATGAAAAATGGAAACGATCTGGCGATCTCCATCGTGATCAATCAATGGCACAGTAATGTTACCCATATGTTCGGTGAAAAGGCCCAACTCGATGTGGCAAAGAACAGCGCCGATTTTATTACCGGCCTTATCGGATCCTATCCCAACTACTTTTTTGATGTCCGTGAAGAAGACCTGCCCGACTTTCTTAATCTCCTGGCTCATTTTAAGAAAAGCCCGCTAGATTATGAGCGGCTGGCCAGGTATGGCGTCAACCGGGCGGAAGACCGGCTCTGGGATACATATGACTGGTTTCAAAAGCGATTCTATGAGGATGAACCCGTAAACGGCGGACTGTTCGATTTGAACCGGTACTACTACCTCGCTAAATGAACAGAGAACCTGGGTTGACCAAGGTTGGTTCAAATCTCTGATTTGGACCATAATGCTCCGCGCCAATTCAGAGAGGTTCAAGTCGGAGACTTGAACCGACAACAGTCCCGGATATACCGGGAACACCAATCATTTTCGTTTAAGAAAGGGAGGTAATGACCATGGATCAACAGAACTTGGATCAGGGATGGCAGCAACTTCAGGCCCACATAGAGGGCTTTTTCAGCCGGACGCTCACAAATGATACACAGAGAATCGAATATAAGCCGCAATTCATCGCCTTGCTGGAGATGACATCCGGAAGCCATCAGAACGAACTCCAGGAAACGGACATCTGAAATGAACACTCATTCCTTATTGATAGGGATAAAGAGAGAACAGGTATGATCAATTACGGTTTCACCAAGGCGTTAAATATCCATTATCGTTAAAACATTTCTACCGTCCCAAAATTACGTCTCCTGTATCTGTGATGAGCTTTTCCGGCAATTGAAAAAGTCGCCGGAATGTATCCAGCGTTCCTTTGGCCAGCGACCGCACCGGTATGGGACTCACATTGGGGTCGTCCCAATTTCCATCGACTTTGAAATGGACGGTAATCAGATGACCGCCTTCGTCGGTAAGAACCCACCCCGCGATGGGAATTCTCGCCGCGATACGATCCAGGGTTTGCAGCGGATGCACGCCGACAATGTTGTCCAATTCCTTTTTCAGCAGATCAACTTTCCCCACACCCGAAATCTTCATGGCATCGCTGTCGATGAGGAAATCGTCCGAAGATAAGACGCCGTTCTTGAGCAACAGACTGGCTGTGATCGATGTATAGGGCATCCCGTCTTTTGCCATATCCGGCAGTTGGAATTTCAGCAATTGAGAGACATTGAGCAGCGAGAATATTTTGGAAAATACGGAAAACTTTTTCAGGACACCCTTTTCAGCTCTGACCTTAAAAGTGCCAGTCGCTGTCTTCGTAAAATCGTTCATAATGCTTCCTGTAGCGGTCACATCTCCCGCAAGCGACATTTTTCCAATCAGCGTACGGTCTCCAATGTCCAGAAGGACCTTGAACTTTTCCAGCGATATTTTATCAAGGGAAAAATTTGCCTGATATCGATTCTGACCATCGGGACGGATCTCCATCCTGCCCTTTCCCTTGAGGCTGCCATCGAGAATGCCTGCTTCCAATGTTTCGATCGACAGAATTCCCTGAGCATATTTTAACCCGGCACCTAGTTTTTTGAAATCAAAGCCGTTGAATACACCGGCATCCACACGCAGGGTCAAGTCCAGATCTATCTTGGAAGGAGAATCATCGCCCTGTTTTGAATACTTGAAAGTCATCAGGCGAGCAACATCATCCGAATGGATATACGGGGAATTCAGGGTTACAACGATCTTCGGCTCAGCAACATCCGGAACATCCCCCGAAAAATTAAAAATGGACTTTCCCAGTGTGAGCGAAAGCCGGTCCACATGGAGGCGGCTATCTCCGACGGCAATTTGTCCCTTCACATTTTGAAAGCTGACGTCGCCTTCCGGGACAAACAATCCCACATCTGTGGCCTTGAGCAGTGGCGTATCGAATTCACAGGCAAGTTTCGCCTTCTGGAAATTCCGCATCCCGCATTTCCCCTGAATGACACTGTCGCCGATGCGTGCTTTGATCAGCGATGTTTCCATCCGGTTGCCGTTGAAGGCAGCCACTCCTGTTAAGCCACTTACCGGCTTGACGGCAACCGAGGGCTTGAACGCAACGTTGGTAAATGAAACATTACCTTTCCAAAGGAAAGAACCCGGCTCGCTCAGATCGCTTCGACCGGCCAGATCGATCAGACAGGACCCGGCAGGATCAAATTTCCGCAACCCCGGCAGAATCGAGACGGCTTCACGAATGTCAAACGTATTGGACTGAACGTTCACAGACAAGGGCTTCTTTCCCGTGAAACTATAGGTGGCGGAGCCGTTTAAGGTCACCGGCGACAAATCATATTTATAGGAAGAGACGGTGACGGCATTCTTGTTCAGAATAATTTCGGCGGAAAGCTGGTTCGGTTTCGCCTTGGTTTTTTCCATGACATCCGGGTAGGCATAGCCGGCCTGGGTCAGATCCCAGCGGGCGCTGATCTGGTAATTCTCAGCAGGACCCTTTCCCGAGAGATGAAGTGTTGAAGACCCGTCGAAGGTGAGGTTGCGGAATTTTTCGCTTCCTAAAAGCCATAGGACCTCATTGCGGGCAGGCTGAAGTGTCATGTCAGCGGTATAAACAACAGGCGTCGACAGGGCAAAATCGGAAATGCCACCGTCGATCTTGCAGGGCGACGTACCAAAACGGCCCGTCATATTCCGCAGTGAAAACTGCCTGTTTTTCAGTTCCAGCACACCGCTGATGTCCTGAAAGTCGGGGGTCTTGTTGCCGACGCCGACCACAAAAACGCCTTGCTTGACTTCCGCCCGGATGGAAAGGACACCGGCATTTTCTTGTTTCATCATATCGGCAATCTGGCTTAGCCTGCCGCTCAGTTTTCCTTCGACCAGCCGGAAATCGCCCCGTGTGACGTGAGCCTCAATGAAACGCCCAACACCTTGGGGGATGATTCCCCAGGGGACATAAGATTGCATTTCTGTAAGCGGGAAGGCAGAGGTTGCGGCGGTTGCTGCAAGCAGAGGATCTTCCTTATCCATGTCCTGGATGGCAAAGCGGCAGGCCAAAGCAACGCGATCAACCACCCCACGGGCAACCTCCAGGGTAAGATTCCCGGCATTGCGTGTTAAGATGTACTCAACCTGGAGCGTTCGCGGCCGTAGAGGCTCCCGAAAAACCCGCGGATAAGTGAGTAGGGCGTCTTTCACCGTGACGGTTCCTTTCGATGTAAACTGCGAGACAGTTCCTGAAATCGTCGTCTCCAAATCCAGGCGTCCGGCCAATTGTTCGATAGACACATGACCGCGCAGGTAAGGCTGGTAATGATGGATCTCCATTCCCGTCAATCGGATGGACGCATCCAGTGTGCCCTCCTCAATCGGTTTTTCGAAAGGAGAGGGGCGAAAGGTTCCTGTAAGTGAAAGGGCTCCCTGATTTTTATTTTCGTTGAGGGTGGCTGTGATACTGAAACGGGACGTTTTGCTAAAAAGCCGCGGATCAATCCGGCATTGCAGATTGGTAAGCGAGGTCGTAAGACCTTCCGCACCTGCCGTTTGGTCGGTAAAGATCAACACACCTTTCTCAATGGTTACGTTCCGCAGTTCCAAAGTCATCTCCGTTTTCTTTTGTCGAAACAAGAGATCGGCAATATTCAGAATACCTGCCTGATTCCGCTTCAATGACAAATGGGGTTGATCGAGAATAGATTCCCGAAGAACCACACGCTTTACCAAAAGAGGAAGAAGATCCACCCGGAAAAACGCGTTTCCAATATTGAGCAAATCAGATGACCGGTCTTTCTCCCGGATCACCAGATTAGTAAATTGTAACGATAGCCCATTGCGAATCGTCAGCGTGGCTTTCCCCTTTTCATAAGTAAGATCGCGATCCAATGCGTTGCCCGCGACTTTCATGATTTTTTCCCGAAACGTATCGAGTTGTGACAGCTGGTAGGACGCATAAAACCACGCACCCGCTGAAAGCGAAACGAGCACGATAAGCGCGACGGCGACTATCAGGAGACCTTTGATCAGGGTACGTTTTTTCATATTTACTTACCGTCTAGCAGTGTTTCAATATTATATACGCAATTAATATGCCTGGATAAATATTGTCATAACGATATGATCATATTCTACAGTCAGCGCCCGATTTATTTCAACAAAAAACTGGGGATATTTTTTTAACAACCACAATAGACAAAACGCGCAAACCCTTGCGTCCCTCAATATGCTGAGGTTCCACCAGATATTGAGGCCAAACGAATCATTTCATGCCTTCCTATCTTTCGCTCCTTTCCACCTAATGTGATGTTATTAAAGGATCAATCCAATTTTATAATGCTCCATCAGGTATTGGCAGGCTAATTGCTATTACAAATGGTGTGATCCAGATAAAGAAATCGTACATCCTAATAAAGGAGAAAAAACATGGTTACGATACTGATTGTCATTTTAGTTCTTGCTCTCGTTGGCGTACTGCCTACCTGGCCTCACTCTAAGAGTTGGGGATTCTACCCCAGCGGTGGGGTTGGATTGATTCTTCTAATTTTGGTTATCCTGCTGATCGCGGGGCGGATTTGAATGCGGCAGCGAGCGAATGATGAATAATATTGTTCCCTGAAAATCGGAGATTCTCCGCGAGCTCGCTGTCGAGGTATGAAACGAATATCATTAATATCGCGAGCAAGCTCGCGGAGAATGAACGATCGTCCCGCTTAAGCGGAATTTAAAAAAGGAGAAATAACATGAAATATTGTAAGAGTATCATCGCTGTGTTGGCAATAGTCGCCCTTATTGCGGGGCTGTCGAGCTGCAAAGAAGGTCCGCTGGAGAGCGCCGGTAAGAAAGTCGATAAGGCCGTAGAAGACATCAAGAAATGATGACCATGGCACAACCTAGAGTTGATGAATGGGCAGTGGCAAAACGTCCGGCAAGTTAATGTGAGAAAAAAGCGGAAAATGGTCCGAGGGGTAGCGCCTCTTTTGTCGCAATTGAATGATTTGCGCATTCTGCACACTAACCGTAGAAGGAACAAAAATATAATCAAGCTTGAAACGGAAAAAAAATCGGCGATACCCATGGAACGTGGCCACATTGCGATGGTCGGGATATCTTACCCGGAAAGTATCCGTTAAAGGGTTGGGATTTAGCACCTTCCCTTCCGCTTTGGTGTTTATATGAGTTTTCCCTTTTAAATATTGTATGGGCACGCTCTTTTCTCTGGCATTGAAATCACCGGTCAAAACGAAAGCGTCCGGATAAGACCGCGCGGAAATCCTCTGGGTCAATAAGATTACGCCTTTTTTTCGTGAACGCTGCGAAAGATGATTCAAATGGGTATTATAAAAATAAAAAGCCTGCCCGGATTCTTTTTCAATCAGCCTCGCCCAGGTGCAGTTTCGCGGCATGATATTCCCCCACCCCTTAGACTCCGGAATATCAGGTGTGTCCGAATACCAGAAGGCGCCTTCTTCAGAAAGAACGAAACGTGCCACCTTATAAAAAATGGGATTATGCAAAACTTTGTTGTCGCCCGAACTAATAGTATTGACCATCTCATACCCGGGAAGCATGGCGTGGATTTCAGAAATTTGAAAATCCAGAGCTTCCTGCAGACCCAAAACATCCGGGGAATAATCCTTCAATATCTCATTCACCAGGTCGCGGCGGAATATCCAGTGATTTTTGCCATCCTGCTTTGTTCCGCGTCGGATATTGAAACTCATAATATTGATATTCAACCCGGTATCGGGCAGCACATCAGAAAACGAATCCGCAGGTAATTGGCGGTATCTGCGTTTTGAACGGAATCTCCCCAGCCATTTTACCGCTCGGGAAACCGGCTTGAATGTTTTTTTGACGAATTGCAGTTGTTTCATTTTCTATCTTTTCCTCATCTAAACCGGTCGGGATTCTTTTCAATTCACAATTAATGATTATAATAGGTTAAGCATGAAATCGAAAAAGGCAAATCCTTATGATGGGGAATGTGAATGATTTTTTTAAAAATAAAGAATAAACCGATGAAAACCGTCAAACTTATCCTTTTGTTTTGTTTGTTCCTGTCCATTTTGAGCCTGGGCAATGGATGTGCGACCTTACCGAAGGTCTCTGAGAAGATTGATGAGACACCAGTTGGACAGAAGCCCCGACAGATCGTTTCGTCAAAAGGACTTTTATCTCCCCAAAAAAGTAAGGCCATCATGAAACGTCTGAAGGAATCGGTCAACCCGACGGACATTCTGGAACGTTACACCGCCGTGGTAGAATCGGTCACCGAAAGCCCGCTGACCAAGGGGAACAAAGTTTCCATCCTTATTGACGGTCCGGATACCTATGTCGCGATGTTCGAAGCCATCCGGAGTGCCAAAGATCATATCAACCTGGAAACATTTATCCTCGAAGATGATGAAATTGGACATAAATTTACTGATCTGCTGTTGCAAAAACAGAAGGAAGGTGTTCGGGTCAATATTATTTACGACAGCGTGGGAAGCCTGACAACACCCGAATCTTTTTTCAAACGCTTGAGGGACGGGGGAATTCAGGTGGTCGAATTCAATCCGGTAAGTCCATTCAAGGCTCCCGGAAGCTGGTTCCTGATGCACCATGATCACCGCAAGATTTTGATTGTTGACGGTAAAGTCGCCATTATCGGAGGTATCAACATCAGCAATGTTTATTCAAGCAGGCTTTCCGGCAGGAAGAAAGTAAAAGGAGAACCTCTAACCTGGCGTGATACAGATATTCAAATTGAAGGACCTGCTGTAACGGAAGTCCAAAAGCTTTTTCTGGAAACCTGGTCCAAGCAGAAAGGACCGACACTCGCCGGACACAACTATTTACCCGATCAGAAAGAATATGGAAAGGCTCTGGTGAGAATTATTGGCAGTACACCCGGCACGGACAACCGAATTACGTTTATCATGTATGCGGCCGCGATCACGTATGCGGAGCATTCCATTCATCTGACCAATGCCTATTTTATCCCGGACGATCAAATATTAGATGCCTTCAAGGATGCTGCCCGGCGCGGTGTTGATGTCAAGATTATTCTTCCCTCAACCACCGATTCATCGCTGGTCTTAAGCGCAGCGCGGTATAATTATTCCGAGCTTCTGAAAGCGGGGGTAAAGATATACGAACGCCGCACCGTCCTGCTGCATGCGAAAACTGCGGTCATTGACGGCGTATGGTCAACGGTCGGCTCCACAAATTTGGATTACTGGAGCCTCCTAAGCAATGATGAGGTGAACGCGGTTGTCCTGAGTCGTGAGTTCGCGGTAGAAATGGAGCGCATGTTTGCCAATGATCTTGCCCAATCCGACCAGATTCAAAAGGATGAGTGGGAAAAGAGGCCTTTATCGCAAAAAATCAAGGAAAGGGCTGCACACTTATTTGCCCGTTGGCTGTAAGACACGGTTTACACCAGTAAAAAAGTCAAATGCAGACATGCTTCCCTATGAGAAATATTAAACGGTTTAGTTTTTTTACCTTATTTCTTGCGGCAGTTTTAGTTGGCGGCGGTTCTATGACCGTCAACGCTGTTGTTGGGGAGGGAACGCCGCAAGGTATAATACTCCCCAAAAACTGGACAGGAGGATAAGGTGGGTGATAGTCTGCCATAACCGAGAAGGAGAGAGGATATGGCGAAGAAAATGCGGAAGA
>WRPE01000060.1 GCA_009773315.1 Syntrophaceae bacterium | reverse complement strand
GGATATAAGCCGGAAGACATCATCAAAAGCTTTTTGGTCAGCGTGTGGTGTGGAGCCAATCGCTTCATGCATACAGAAGTTACCCGCCAGGACAGAGTCCTCCGGAAGATATTTGGATGGAGTCGCAGGGGAATGAGGGAATGAGGGTCAAATCTTTACGGCCTGACATTTCAGATGTAACCCGCGCCATTCCTAGCATTCCGTTTGAAACAGAAGGACATCCTGAAGTTAGGAAACAGCGCCCCCTTGTGCGAATTTTTTGGAGTCAATTATTCCTGAAAAGCGGAGCGTTGCTACAACCCCATGAAGCGGGCCGCAATTCCTTTCATAATCTCATTGGTTCCGGCAAAAATCCTCAGCACCCTGGTATCCCGCCAGGCCCGGGCGATAGGGTATTCCTCGCAGTAGCCGTAGCCGCCAAAAAGCTGGACACCGCGGTCCGCCACCCGGCAGGCCATGTCCGTCGTCCAGTATTTGGCCATGGATACATCCACCACGATATTTTTACCTTCCATATGATCGACGATCAGCTTGTCGATGAAGGTCCTTCCCAGTTTGATCTCCGTCATCATCTCCACCAGCTCGAACTGGCTGTGTTGAAATTTGGATATCGGTCGTCCGAAGGCTGTTCTCTGTTTGCAATAGTTGATCGTCAGGTCCATAATGAATTCCGCAGCGGCCACCGCGGCAATAGCACAGACCAGCCTTTCCTGCTGCAGTTTCAGCATGAGGTTGAGGAATCCCGAACCTTTTTCTCCCAGGCGATTGGTACGGGGGATCCGGCAGTCTGTGAAATAGAGTTCCGCAGTATCCTGACTGTGCCAGCCGACTTTCTTGATGCGCTTGCCTTTTTCGAATCCCGGTGTGCCCGCCTCCACCAGAAAAAGGTCAACGGCACTATGGGGGTCTGTCTCCGCCGGATCTTTGGCTGCCACGATGACCAGATCGCAGTTGATGCCGTTGCTGATAAAAGTCTTCTGACCATTGATGACGAAAAAATCATCCCTTTCCACGGCGGTTGTTTTGATGGCGGCCAGATCGCTTCCCGTATTGGGTTCCGTCATGGCAATGGCTGTAATGATGTCCCCGGTGACGCACCCCGGCAGATATTTCTTTTTCTGTTCTAAGGTTTCAAAGGCCTCGATATAAGGCACGATGATATCACTGTGCAGGGATGCTGCAAGGCCAGTATGGTTGGTTCGGCAAAGCTCTTCCGTTACGATGACGGAATACAGAAAGTCGGCGCCGAAGCCGCCGTATTCCTCCGGGACGTGCATGGCCAGAAAGCCCTGTTTACCCATACCTTTCCAGGCGGTGCGGGGGACAATGCCCGCTTCTTCCCATTCCTCGACGTGAGGGATGACTTCTTTCTCCAGATACTTCCTCAGGGTGTCCCTGAAGATACGGTGTTCCTCCGAATATTGGATAATGTCCATTTTTGCCCCCTATGCCTTTTCCAGGATATCAATCCCCAGAGAGGCCTCCTCCACGCCGACGACCCCGCCGCCATTGATATGCATGCCGATTCTGGCTCCTTTCACCTGACGCAATCCCGCTCGCCCGCGCAGTTGCGTGGCGAGCTCATACACCTGGGCCAGACCGGTACAGCCGACGGGATGGCCACGCGAAATCAGACCGCCACTCACATTTGTGGGAAGCTCACCCCCAAGGGATGTTGCTCCAGATGAGCAATATTCCCCGGCATGCTCTGGTTTGCAGAAGCCGGCCTGTGCTGTCTGATAGATTTCACCGAAGGTGGTGGCATCGTGAACTTCGAGGAGATCGATGTCTTTGGGGGTCAACCCGGCCTGACGAAAAGCAATTTCCGCTCCCCGGCCTGAAATGTCCTGGTCATAATCGCCGCGGTTCCGACCGGAGATCAATATCGATGCCCTGATCAGCAGGGGATCTTTGATGGCGGAATGCTCCTTCAGGTATCTTTCCGAACAGACTACGGCGGCGGCGCAGCCTTCGCCCGTGGGAGCGCACATAGGACGGGTCAGGGGATAAGTGACGATTTTGTCCGACATGACCTCCTCCCAGGTCATGTTTTTCTGATACTGGGCCTTGGGATTCATTGTACTGTGGTGATGGGTTTTGGCGCAGATCCTGGCCAGTTGTTCCTGGGTGTAACCGTATTTTTTCATGCCCTGCAGCGCCTTGACGGCATAGTAATCCATGAAGGGACTGCGATCGCCCCCGACGGTGGTTTCTTCGTAGGGGATGCCCAGAATTTCCGATTTCTGATGTCGCCAATGCTCGATGTATTGGTCTTTGCGGTCTTGCTCGCATCCGGCCCAGAAGGCGGCCAGTCCCATGTAAGGAAGGGCCGCCTGTATTTCGGGATATTTATCCAGATTTTCCAGATCCGGAAGCATTTTTTCAATGCCAATGGCCAGTCCAATATCTGATACGCCGGCCAGGATATGATTCACGGCCTGGTTCAGAGCCGTTGTCGCTGTGGCACAGGCGTTCTCCACATTGACGATAGGCATTTTCTCAAAATTCAGGCGACGGAGCACCACCTGCCCGCGAACACAATGCTGACTGGTGAGCATGCCTTGAACACAATTGCCATACCAGATTCCCCCGATGGCGTCTTTATCACCTTCATAACTCAGGCCTGCGTCCTCCATCGCTTCCCGGATGGCCTCTGCGCACATGGATTCATATGTTCCGGCCATCTTGCTGATCGGAATCATTCCCACGCCGATGATGTAAACTTTTTCTTTCATGATTTCCTCCTAAGAAACTTCAGGGACTGCAAAGACATGTGTCCCAATGCCGGTAACACTTTTTCCATCAATGACGCTGTTTTGTTACAGCGGGCTTCACTCCTATTTGGGCGCCATGCGAAGCGCCCCATCCAGCCTGATGACCTCGCCGTTTAAATAAGGATTCAAGAAGATCTGTTCGACGAGCAGGGCGAATTCGTCCGGCTCGCCGATTCTCTTGGGGAAAGGAACGGAATTGTTCAGGGCCTTGATAGCCTCTTCGGGCAGCATGGCTAAAAGTGGTGTGTTAAAAAGTCCCGGCGCGATCGTAACGACGCGAATCCCAAGACCGGCAAGATCCCGGGCCATCGGCAGGGTCATGCCGACCACCGCTCCTTTGGAGGCGGCGTAAGCGGCCTGGCCGATCTGGCCATCGAATGCTGCCGTGCTGGATACATTGACGATCACACCCCTTTCGCCTTTGTCATTCGGTTCGTTCGCGCTCATGGCGAAAGCGGCCTTGCTGGCGACATTGAAAGTGCCCAGAAGGTTGAGGCGGAGGATCTGCTCAAAAACGGGCAGGGAGTGGGGGCCGCTTTTAGAGACGGTTCGCTCGACCCATCCTGTTCCGGCGGCGTTGACACAGAAGTGAATGCCGCCGAAATGCTCCCTGGCGCCGGCGATACTCTTGTTTACGCTTTCTTCACTGGTTACGTCGGTAAGACAGAAAAGTACACTCTGGCCCAGCTCGGAGGCCAGCGCATTGCCTTTTTCCTGCTGGACATCGAATATGGCTACATTTCCGTCGGCCTTGACGATTCGCCTTACCGCCGCCGCTCCCAGACCGGAAGCACCTCCTGTTACTAACGCCGTGCGTTTCGCAATCTCCATAACATCCTCCTTGACTATCTTTGATTCCCTCTTGTTTAAGGGAGATAGGATCAAAACAGGGCCATCAGGACGACTTTTGTTTTTTTTCACGCTCTACGAAAGACCCGATCAGGACAAATTTCAAAGTTTCCTTGACGATTGAAATGTAGTCCTTCCGGTTCAAATTCACGATGGGGCGGAAGAATTTTTCCCCGGAAATAAAATTATGGATGGCATTCATAACAGCCAATACTTCAATTTTGGCTCGTGGAGATGTGGTTTTTCTGTCCCGGGTCAGGCCCATGGAGCGGGCGATATCGGCGGTAAATTCAGGAACCCGCAGATCAAGAGCATCACGGGTTTTATTGAAATAGTGGAAAAGGACGAGGTTGGATACTTCCGGGAATTTAAACAGGTAATCCGTCATGGCATCAATCGCGATAGCCATGCGTTGATCGAGAGGAAGGCCGTGGATGCGTTTCTCGACAGCCATCAATTTCTGTCCGAGATCCTTATTAATGTCGACGATGACGGCTTCGTAAAGGTCTTTCTTGTCGCCCCAGTGATAATGCAGCGTGGAGATGTCGATGCCTGCCTCTTTGGCAATCATGCGGGTGGTGGTTCCGTGATAACCGTATTCGCCGAAAAAACGGCGGGCGATATGGAGGATGCGGGCTTTCATGGACTCGGGGTCCTTACGGGCTTTTTCTAACGGTGTGGCCATGCTGTTGTTCCATTCATTGATTCCATCTTTTGATGGAAAAATAAATTAAAAAGCGGAACCTGTCAAGAAAAAGATGGTTGAGACAAAACTTTGGTCTGGACAAGATTGGGATGTGTTTGGAGAGGGTGGATTCAATTTGCAAGTGCACCAGGAACAGATAAGAGGAACAAAACTGGGGTCAGGTCTTGTAGGAAAACAGAGGGACGCTTGGCAGTCTGCCCATTGATGTTGGAATGATATAACACTGTTAACTTATTCCTTGACGGGCTGGAAATGGGCGAATTCCAGTTCAAATGGGAACCAATCGGGACATCCTAATGATGTTCCCAATTTGGCCCTAATCATCTGAAAAGTTTTCACAGCCTCTCCATTCGGGATCGTCTGAACCGTTTTCCATCCTCCCTCCCTAGTTCATAGGTCTCCAGAAGACCGGTGGGATTGGTGTAATCCCATTTGGAAATGGTAATCCGCCGGGAAGGCTGTATGTAGGTGTGCTCCGGATTTGATGGAAGGGATTGATGGCGATAGCTGCGGGTTAAAAGGAAGAGCGTATTCCCCGCCAACATCATCAATGGCCCGATAGGGCACGTTATTGATCAGTCCCCCGTCGAGCGCGACCGAGCCGTTCCAGTAAAGGACGGGCGTAAATGGCGGCGTGCAGGATGAAGCTAGAATCAGTTCGGCCAGCATCTCCGGCGTCGTACAGCTCCGGACGGAAACGATTTCCGGCCGGAATCCGATTGCTATGGCCAGTCTCGGATGCAACGGGGCAAGAAGTGATTTCTCGATCTGGTAACACAGAAAGCCCAGAAGGATCGCCATGGTTGGTCGCGCCCACACCGGCGGACGGGTAATCAAGACCCTGATGTCAGGCCCTTGGTGAAGGTTTTTCAAAGCATCAGAATCAAACACCGTAAGGAGCGTATTGCGATACATCTCCAGATGCGGAAACAGGGGAACGCCTTTGAACAGATTTTCAGGATAAAAATTCTTTGGATTGCGCCCCGTGATTTCCTGGAAATACGCCATGGCCGCCGACGCATTGCCGGAAAAGACAAAACAGGCCATCGCTGCCCCAGCGCTGACGGCGCCAACCGCACGTGGCCCGTTTTTCAGAAAAGGGGCAACCTCTTGCCAAAATCCAACCTGCCAGGCGCAACGGGATCCGCCGCCTGCAAAGACCACGGATGTAAAATCGGTACGATCCATTTCAACCCATCTTTCGGTATTTGTTTATGACGTCGCCTTCCATGCCGAGGAGAACAGAGGGACGCTGTTAACTTGTTACCTGAATCTTACACGGACTGATAATAATATTCAATGAACCGTCTGAGAGGCCTATTTTATAAAGGGATACGCCAATAACCCAAAAACAGCAGCAGGCACCCAGATGGTAAAAAACGGAATAAGGATAGCAGGAAAAGTTACGTCAGTAAACGATATAATGAGACCTGCGGGAGAGCCAGAAAAAGGAAACAGAGGGCGCTTAATTATCTTGATTAAAATGGCGAGTTAAGTATTATGTCCTCTCCATCCGGTTAATATTTTATGTTTGCCGCGATTTGCATAACTACCGGGGCAAAAGCTCCTGGAATATATGAAACAAAAGAGAGGTATGATGATGAGCAATACGGTTTTAAAGGAGTTAAATGATGGTGTCCTGTTATTGACATTGAACCGCCCCGAGAAGAAGAACTCGTTCAACGTCGAACAGTGGACGGCTTTTGCCGCAGAGCTGGATGCCGCCCGTGTAAATGATGATGTTAATGTAGTCCTCATTACCGGTGCGGGCAGTGATTTCTCGGCGGGTCAGGACTTGAGGGATGCCGGAGTTCCCGGAGCCCTGCAAGCTTATAGAATTACGGAACGTGCGGTTGTTGACTTTGATAAACCGCTTGTTGGCGCGGCCAAAGGGGTTGCCGTCGGTGGAGGCGCAACCATTCTGTTCCATACCGATGTGCTCTATGTAGGTGAAAGTTTGCGCATGCGACTTCCTTTCAATAGTCTTGGTATGGCTCCTGAATTTGCAAGCAGTTATATGTTGCAGGCGCTCATCGGGCCACAGCGAGCGGCTGAGCTCCTTTTGACCACGGAATGGATTGACGCCGATAAGGCTCTGGATGCGGGAATAGCCTCCCGCAAGTTCAAGGATGATGAGCTTTTGCCAAACGCGATGGCAAAAGCCGCAGAAATTGCGCAGTTGCCTTTGGCTTCCTTGCTGGAAACGAAAAGATGCCTCAAGATGGCGCATAAAGCGGGTATCGAAACCGCCCTGAAGATCGAGCGGGAGGCCATGGACAGACTGGCCGGCGGTCCGGCAAGTATCGAGGCCATGATGGCATTTATCGAGAAGCGAAAACCCAATTTCCGCAACCTGAAGAAGTAACCGCGTTAAACGGTTCCTACGCCTGTGGGATAGGGAATAGAGTCGCGATTTCTATTATTTATTAATTTCCACTAAATCCTCCTTTACCCTGGATAACCTAAAGATTATCAGGGGGCACGCGAGCAAAGATGAGCACGTAATAGTGTGGATGGTTCTATACCTGCACTAATTCCATTTTTGAAAGGTGATAATGATTAGTCCGGCAAAGGTCTTATTTTATCTCATCGAGTTGATCAATTGTTACGCTGCCGTTTACTATTCCAATTTCCTCTTTTTTTACCTTAGGAGCACATTCGGTTTCGGTGAGGTGGAAAATCTGCTGACGGCGGCACTCGGCGGCTTTGTCTATATTATCGCAGCCTGGCAGGGCGGAAAATTGGCGCAGCGCTATGGGTGCATCCGGATGATTTACATAGGCGGCGGTGTCATCATTTTGTCGCTTACCCTGGGCATGGTATTGCCTACCCCAACGGCGCAGATCATGGTGTTTTGTTTGTGGACGGTGGGGGTTTGTTTTATCTGGCCGGCCCTGGAAACGCTGATCAGTGAAAGGTCTGGCGCGAAGCTGGCGAAGATGGTCGGCATCTATAATGTCACCTGGGCAGCAGGTAGCGCGGTAGGATACTTCACGGCGGGTATCCTGATTGAGAAATTGGGCATGGCCAGCTTATTCTGGCTTCCCCTTGGGCTTACGGCCGTTGAGCTTGTCCTGCTGCCATGCGCCGCAAAATTATTGAAAAAAGAAAATGATCGCCCATGTCAAGAGGAGAACCTGGCCGCGGCGGTCTGCGAGGCTGACGCCAAAAAGTTCTTGCGGATGGCCTGGATCGCCAACCCTTTTTCCTATGTGGCGATCAACACCGTCATCCCATTGATTCCCTCCATTGCGGAAAAACTTTCCCTTTCCACCGGCATGGCGGGCATTGTCTGTTCCCTCTGGATGTTTGCCCGCCTGGTTGCTTTTGCGGCCTTTTGGCGATGGACGGGTTGGCATTACCGTTTTCGGTGGCTGGCGGGATCTTTTCTGCTGCTGATCGTCTGTTTTTTCGGATTGCTCATGTCGCCATCAATCGGATTACTTTTGGTCGCGCAAGTTGGCTTCGGCCTGTCGGTCGGGCTTATCTATTACTCATCCCTCTACTATTCGATGAACGTGACGGAGAATCATGGTTCCAATGCCGGCTTGCATGAAGCGATGATCGGGGTGGGCCTTTTTGTCGGTCCGGCCGTAGGCGCCGCCACGCTCTATCTCGTTCCCACCGCCATCGGCATCGGCGTCTGGTCTGTGGGCGGCCTGCTTTGTGTCGGATTTTCCAGTTTACTCTTTGTGAGACCTTTTAAATAGGATGGATCATCTGTTCTTCTACTGCAAATTCAAGGAATTCATAAATCTTCTTCCGGGCTTTTATGTTTTCCTTTTCGCAGACTGCCTTAGGTGAAGCGATACCTGTAAATGAATCCAGCAGCCTGCTTAAAGTGCGATCTATTGTCAGTGTTTTAACAGCGCCGCCGCAATTATAAATAACCAGGTATGTTTTCTGTGTGGAATAGTGCTCAAGGAATTCTTCAAATGTAAGTTCGCCGACTGTCATCAATTCATCGAAATCATATTTTAAGGAAAGAGAAATCGTTCCGGGTGATAAACAAAACACCGTTTCATCATTAAACCTGTTGCTCCCTGCCGTAACGAGTGGCCCTGCATAAAGTGAACGATTCAGTGCACCGTGAATTGTTATGATATCCTCCATTACGGGGAAGAGGTTTTTTCTTTGTTGCTTCGTGAACTGCTCCTTGACAAAAGAAGATTGCATGACGGTAATTTCCGCTCTTGTAATTTTCAGTGGCTGTTCGCATGAGGATAAATACACTGCAAAATCTGAAAGAAATTCAGAAGGGGCAAGGTTCAAGGTCTCCAGTGCCATGAACATCCAGCCCGCAGCGCCTCCACGGTTGTAAAAAATTTCACAGGCATTTTTCAGCCGTTCGGCTTCAGCCATTGCTGATTCTGAAAAACCCGGCGAGGAGATAAGGGTGTACGGGGCATCTTGGAGCGAGTTCAGCAGGAAGGATTCTGCCTGGTCATAAAGTGCAGTCCCCGGTATAACAGCCAGCGGAAAAATATCGAGATGGTTCGGCTGCAGACCCAGAGCATAGTTCAGGCTCTCTTTGAATCCATCGGGTGTATCGCCCGGAAGTCCGTAGATCAGGTCAAGCCCGAAAATAACGCCTGCCGAGTTAAGCAGCGCTATTTTTTCAGCGTATTTAACGGTGTCGAGTGTTCTGTTTACATTGGCGAGGACTTCGCGAACAGCGCTCTCTAGTCCAACCTGGAGGCTGCAGTGAATCCCGGCAAAGAGCCCGGCGATTTCACGGTCGATAAACTCTGCCCTTATTTCAAAAGTAAAATGAATCAGCGGCGCAGTTTTAAGAATCATGCGCAGAATTTTTTTTGCACGCTTCATGTCGCTGTTAAAAGTCGGGTCCAGTACAAAGACCTGGGTTACTTTTTTTTCTTCAAAGAGTTCCAGTTCTTTCCGGATGCGTTCTAAAGAGATCTGCCTTACGCCGGCCACGCCACGCGATTCGAAACAGAAACCGCATTTAAAAGGACAACCGCGGGAGAGTTCCCATAACAGGCCGGAATATCTGGAGGGATCGATTGTTCCGGTAAGAAAAGGCGAGGGCAGGGTATTTAAGTCCATGACGGGCTGCTGGTTTTTCCCGGAATCTGCCTTTGCACCATTCAAAAAGACCCCGGGTATGTCTTCCAGTGTATCACCTTTCAGCAGCCTGTTCATTACTTCCGTCAGGACGATCTCACCTTCACCTTTAATGACAAAGTCAAAGGGAGCGCAATCGAGCAGTATTAAAGGAAGCGCTGTTGCTTCCGGGCCACCGGCGAAGAGTAAGACAGCCGGGAATTTCGCTTTTATGATACGGCAGGTTTCAATGACAAGGTGCCTGTTCCACAGGTACATAGAGAAACCGATCATATCCGGAATATTTCTGCAGATGTCCTCTTCGATAAGATCTGCAGAGTTATCGACAGTGTAATCATGAAACGACACATCAACCCGCAGGCTGTTGGAGGGCACTGAATCGAGTTGCGCTTTGAGTGAAGCCGCAGCGAGAGGGACGGCCTGGGGTGAGTCCTTAATGTGTATGGATATAAGTTTAAGTGTTATTTTTTTCAAAAAGCAGTCCCCGGCATTTATTGATTTTCTAATTTAGACAGCCCATACCATACTTCACTTCCCTTGCCCCTCAAAACTATTATATTGACGTGTGAAAATAATTCTCTTATGGTTCTTCCCAGACACCTATTCATTGTTTACGGATCATAAAACAAAAAAGGAGGTAATATGAATAATTTCACTCTTTATAACCCGACAAAAATAATTTTCGGCAATGGGACGATTAAAGATATCGTCAAGGAAATATCAAAAGAATCAAAGATTCTGATTATCTATGGCGGCGGCAGCGTCAAGCGCAATGGCGTGCTCGATGAGGTGAAGGCCGCGCTGCAGGGCTATGATATTGATGAATTTTCTGGTATTGAGCCCAATCCCACTTATGAAACATTGATGCAATGCGTAGAGAAAGTGCGAAATAAAAAAATCGATTTCCTGTTAGCTGTGGGTGGCGGCTCTGTGATTGATGGAACAAAATTCATTGCTGCGGCAGCAAACTATGCAGGCGAGCCCTGGGACATTGTTAAATCGTATGGTCGCGGCGTACGCCAAGCCATACCCTTCGGCACAGTGCTGACACTTCCGGCAAGCGGTTCCGAGATGAACAGCGGGGCGGTCATTACCCGGCTTGATACCAAGACTAAATTGCCTTTCATGAATCCCCTGCTGTTTCCTAAATTTTCCGTGCTGGATCCCACAAAGACATATACACTGCCGGCAAGCCAGATCGGCAACGGTGTCGTTGATACATTCGTTCATATCACGGAGCAATACCTGACCTACCCGGTGTCGGGAAAAATTCAGGACCGTTTCGCAGAAGGATTGCTTTTGACATTGATAGAAGAAGGGCCGAAAGCTCTCACCGATCCGCAGAATTATGACGTTCGTGCCAACCTGATGTGGTGTGCCACACTGGGGCTGAATGGTCTGATCAGCGCGGGCGTGCCCCAGGACTGGGCGACGCACATGGTAGGCCATGAACTGACTGCATTGCATGGCTTAGATCACGCCAAAACGCTGGCGGTTTTGTTGCCGGCCATGCTTAAAATCCGTAAGGACGACAAAAAGCAAAAGCTCCTTCAATATGCCGAGCGTGTCTGGGGTATATCCCAAGGCGATGAAGATGCCCGCGTGGATAAAGCCATCGATAAAACCAGGGCATTTTTTGAAAGCATGCAAGTTAAAACAAGGCTTTGCGATTACGGCATTACGGCCGAGACAATCCCCGCCGTTGTCGAACAGCTCAAGGCGCATGGCATGGTAAAACTGGGTGAGAAATTTAATGTCACGCCCGAGATGGTTGAGAAAATACTGGGGCTGTGTCTTTAGGTAAGTCACGCAACTCCAATTCTAAATTGAAGTTGGGGTTTTGTAGATTTCTGCAAGCACTGCTTTCTGAAGTCAAGCATCTGGCGAATTTATTGGACATCCAATATTTCAGGTGATAAATAGTCGTCCCTGAAAAAGTCACTTTTTTCTAAAGAGCATGAGCGGGGATCATTTTCAAGTGATCTTCGCTCATACTCAGACCGATAAATCCGGTCGAAT
>WRPE01000059.1 GCA_009773315.1 Syntrophaceae bacterium | reverse complement strand
GCTGAGTCAGGACTGACAGAGATGGCCGCTAACAAATCGGCTATGCGCCAATTAACCAATTGGCCTTGGATTAGTGCCATTTTGAAGACATAATGGAATAAAGACCCGCACTACGTTAAATGATGTTGCCCATAACATCATGAGCCATTTTCAGTTGAAAATATGAGAAACGGAAGCGAAGAAATCCTCAGCGGCGTTTATCTGATTGGCGGTCCGGATGTAACACAGGCCGATGACGCGGCCATATATCTGATCGACTTTGCAGGCGAACTTGTTATGATTGATTGCGGGGCGGGAAGAAGCTCCTCACAGATTGTCCGCAGTATTGAAATGCTCGGTTTGGACCCCTCAAAAATATCGCATCTAATTCTAACCCACTGCCACATCGACCATGTCGGTGCTGCGCCGTTTTTCCGTGAACGCTATGGCACAAAAATACTCATTCATGAACTGGATGCCCAGGCGATTGAGACCGGCGATCCGATCAAAACCGCGGCCAACTGGTACGGAACAACCTTTCCACCAACAAAAGCCGATCAGAAATTAAAAGGGGCGCATGAGATATTGAAATTTGACGAAGAGGAATTGCATTGTCTGCACACCCCCGGCCATACGCCTGGTTCCATTTCCATTTATCTGGACAGGGCAGGAAAAAGAATATTATTCGGCCAGGACATTCACGGCCCGTTTAACAAGGCTTTCGGCTCCGACGTTGCAGCTTGGAAAAAATCCATGCAAACGCTACTTGCCCTTGATGCTGACATTTTATGCGAAGGTCACTTCGGTATTTTTCAGCCCAAAAATAAAGCAAGAGCATATATCGAAAGGTATATTGAAGATTACGAGTGAGTCCTGAATGGTTGCAACTGAATCGATACGTATAGCTGTAATCAGTAAAACGTTGTCATCGAAGAAAATACATGAGTACAAACCGTAAGCAGTAAATAACGACCTACAATTCTGCTATAAAAATACCTTGAAATTTTTTACGGTTTGATATCAAAATATGAGTGTCGATTTGATTGAAAAAGCCAAACCACGAGCAATCGTGGGACGGAAAGCCACGGATCCCCAGATGACAGCCGAGTTGCCAGAGAACCGGATAATTTAGCCCGTGGCCATGTGCTGCGGGTTTTTTATTAGAAGCAATGTTATGACCTGAATCTTGCACAAAAAGCGCCGCAAACGAACATGTATCAAGCAAATACTTACAAATAAAGGAATGGAGGAAATCGAAAAATTAACTTTTTCTACCCATAAAGGAGATTTGCGTTTAACGCTATCATTGGAATGCCCATATAATCTGGCTTTGATGAGCACCTTCTAATACCAGTAACATCAATGGTTCGGGAATGCCATGCATGCCATGTACGAGATGACCGGCGAAGAACGCTATAATCCCTCCCCGCTGTTCAAAAAAATGATCGATGATAAGCAGCTGGGCAGAAAAACGGGCAAAGGCTTCTACACTAACGACAAATAGTTAACGGATTCTTACTGCCGAACAGGCAAATGACCAAAGAAAAATGATGGAGAGGATAAACATGAAAAGCAGAGAAGTGGTTTTTGTAGACGGCGTGCGCACCGCCTTTGGTAAAATTGGCGGCAGTTTAAAAGATTACACGGCCGAGGAACTTGCCGGCATCGGATTGAAAGGGCTCATCGAAAAAACAAGGATCTGTGAGCGCGCGCATGTGGATAATGTTTACATGGGCATGGCCTTCCATCCCGCCAATGCAATCAATCCTTCCAGATGGGCGCTTTTGCATGCGGGTCTGCCCGAATCGACTTCGGCTTCCGCTGTGGAGTTGCAGTGCGGCTCCGCCATCGACTCCATCAACCACGCGGCATGGAAAATTCTCGCGGGCATGGCAGACATCGTCATTGCCGGAGGCATGGAATCCTTCAGCCAGTTGCCCCGCAAATACTCTACCAGCGTGGAACCGTACCGGCTCAATACGATCAAACTTCTGGATTTTCAGCTTCAGCCCCCTTCCAGGGAAAAGACAACGTACCTTCCTTTTGAAATGGGTTTGACGGCGGAAAACCTTGCGGACCTGTATAACATTTCCCGCGAAGAGCAGGATGAATTTGCTTTCCGTAGCCAATCACTGGCCAGGAAAGCCATTGAAGCAGGTTATTTTATCGATGAAATCATCCCCGTTTCCATATCCCAGGGAAAGAAAAAACCCCCGCTGGAATTTAAGGCGGATGAGTTCCCGCGTTTGACGTCCATGGAAGGGATGGCCGCTCTTCCTCCCGCATTCAAAAAAGGCGGCTCCGTGACAGCCGGCAACTCTTCCGGTTTAAACGACGGCAGCGCTTTTGTGCTGATGATGACCCGGGAGAAAGCATCGGAGCTGGGTTATGAACCGCAAGCCAGATGGGTGAGCAGTGCCGAGTGGGGCGTTGATCCGGGCATCATGGGCGTCGCGCCCGCATACGCGTTGCCCGTTGCCATGAAGAGAGCCGGTATTGAAAAACTGGCGGATTTCGATGTAGTTGAATGCAATGAGGCTTTTGCCGCCCAGAATCTGGCGGTGATCCGGGAACTGGAAAACCAGACCGGGCAAAAGGTCAACATGGATAATTGGAATCCCAATGGAGGCGCCATTGCCTTTGGCCACGCAAACGGCGCATCGGGCGCCCGTATCGCCATGCTCTGCATGAACGAACTGATCCGCCGAGGCGGCCGCTTCGGAACCTTTGGCGCCTGCTGCGGCGGAGGTCAGGGTGTTGTGACGATTATTGAGAATCTGAAAAGGTAATTTGTACTAAATTACAATAACCGATCTTAAAAAACTTGACACGCAAATAAGAATCAAGTAGCAATTTCTGAACGTTCATTAAGAATTGGCGCTGATTAAAGTCATTACATGGATTCGCTTCCCTCAGGAAGGTATATTTAAAATGCCAGAAATCAAGACCAGAGTCATAAATCAAAGGCTCATCAAAGAAAATCGCAGTAAGCTTATTAATGCAGTTACTAAGCTGTTTGCAGAGAAGGGGTTCGATCGGACCTCTATGCGAGAGATATCTCAAAAGTCTGGCCTGACGATAGGAAATATTATAATTATATTGGGAAGAAAGAAGATCTGCTCTTCATGGTCCATGCTGACATGATGGAGGGTGTTTATGAATCTGAAGGTGAACATCAGTCCGGATATTTCGGGATTCATGTTGAGCATGAGATAAAAAAGATTATCCGAGAGGACGGCTTTATCAGTGGTCGATCATCTTTTGAACTCACTTGATCCTCAAACGTTTCTTCTCCTCATCAAGCCTAGTCACTGCCTCCTCCATGTATAAAACGTTTTCTTCAAGGAGTTTATCGATCTCTTCCTGGCCGATACCTAATAGATTTGACAAAACGTCGACAGTATTTTCTCCAATAAGAGGTGCATGGCCCATTACACGCCCCGGCGTTTCCGACATCTTAAAAGGACTACCGTATGTTTCGACCTCGCCGATAAACGGTTGTTTGATTTTAACGACCATTTCCCGCTCACGGATGTAAGGGGCATCAGCTGCCTCATCGAATTTCTTTACCCGCATGGAAGGCACACCGCCATCTCTCAGCAGTTTCTCGACATCATGCACCGATTCAAACGTTGAAACCCATTCTTCCAGCGTCTCGTGAATAAAGGCTGCGCTTTCGTGCATCATTCGTGTCACCAATTCCTTCGTTCTTGGATCGGTAAGCAGCCACTCGTAACCATTTCCCATGTTTGTAACGAGCTTTTCCCAGAGCAAATCACTAAGCGCCGCAATGGCGATAAGACCGTCGCGCGCTTTAATGAGAGCATAAGGCGAATAAGCCATCGCCCATCGTCCGCCATGACTGGCACCAGGTTTGCATTCAATCTCACGGTCGGAAAGATATGCCGGCCCGGTATTTTCATTTAAATGAAAAAGGCAATCCGTCATCGACATATCGATTTCCTGGCCCTTGTTCGTTTTCTCTCTATAATATAATGCGGCTAAAATTGCCGCCACGGCATGAATGCCTGCATTTGCATCACCAATGGCCACAGGCGCAACTGCAGGCGGGTCAACCTGACCGCACCATGAACTTGCTGCCTGAGCAATGATATCGAACCCAGGTTCGTTAGCGTATGACCCTGTCTGGCCGAAACACGAAATTGAACAATAGATTATTTTCGGATTGATTTCTTTCACATCATCATAACCAAACCCAAGGGATTTCATGGCACCAGGAGCCATATTGGATATCATGATATCTGATTTTTTGATAAGGTCACAGATGATGGAAAACCCTTTTTTACTTCTCACATCTACTGAAACGCTCTTTTTTCCTCTATTGAGGGACATCGCGTAGCTACTTTGCATAACGCCATTGCGGTTGGTAACTCTATAAAAACGTCTCTCCAGGGCCCCCGTCACACGAGGCTCAATTTTAATAACCTCAGCCCCAAGGTCCGCCAGTTGTCTTGTCGCAAAAGGACCTGCGTAAACCCACGTAAAATCCAATACCCGTAACCCGCTAAGTGCATCTTTTTTATTTTCTGTCATGTCCAGTCCTCGCCGTATCCTTTCCAATTACGCTCATGCCGGACTTTCCGGAATTCGCTTTGAACAGTGCTGACTTTTGTGAATGGCTCATCATGATCCGGCCGGGCATTCACTCACGCCCGCCACCATCCTGATGCAAGCCACTCCTTGGATGATGAGCACGATCTCAATAATTTCTATATGCAACGCTCAATTGCTTTCTTAAACAGCCCTCTGGACTGGAGCGTTTTATTCGCTTTCTTCTAACTACAAGAAGCATCCGCTTTGCGATACCCTTTGCTTTGCTATTCTGTCCCCCACTTCCAATGAGAGGGGGGACAGAATAGTCATTTTACAGACTATCAAAGGTCTTAGTTTTTTCTCTTCACTGCGACCCGCCAGTGACAGCGTCAGGTCCCCTTCTATTCACCCCAATCGCTCTTTCCCTTGCAGCGATCCAGATTCTTATCCATAAGCGGAAGTATATGAGGTGCTGGAATGTTGTATGCAGGGCCTGCAGCGGAGCGCTGCGAAGACCAGTGATAAGGCGGTATAGTGAATGAAACCTTTTGCTCATCCGGCGGCACAAATTCCTTTACAGTCAAATTTTGGATGGCCTTGTGGTCGCAAGCGCGCATCTTGAGTACCCTTCCATTTGCGAACTGATAGGTATCTCCTTCCCAGACCTTGATGATCTTTTCCGGATCGGTACTCCGTGCACGCTCGATTACGCTGAACAGCCAATAAGGCCCGAGGGCGAAGCCACCAAGAAACTCGTTTAAGTGTTCGTATGTTGCACTGTTGAAGGGCGGGGTTTTCCATTTTTTCCATTGATCATTCCATGCCTTGTAGAACTTGTCGGACCCGGGGTGTTTAAAAAACGGGGCGACATCATAATAACAGATATGAACAAGGCCTTTGGTTCCTTCCACGCCAACTTCGTTCAATTCATTGGCTCCATTCATGTAAAGGTTGGCAAACGGAATGTTCATGTTCATCTGCCGCGCCTGTTTAAGAAGATTCCCCGAATCAGGTAACCAATCTCCTGTCCATACTACTTCAGCTCCGGATGCCTTAATCTTTTCAAGGAAAGGAGCAAAATCCGTCAGGAACAGTTTGTGATAGTCCTCACCAACGATCTGTGCCTCAGGATAGAATTCCTTGAGTCCTTTTTTGAAACCACTCGCAATGTCGCGTCCAAAGGAATAGTCTTGGCAAAGAATAAAAAACTTCTTCTCTTTTTTTCGAATCTGACCATAGTAATAAGCCATACCACGACCGATTTGTTCGGTAGAAGCCAAGGTCATAAACGAATAACGCCCGAAATTTTCTGCAGACATCATTTCATCTCCAGGGGACGCTGTATTCGCAACAATGACCTTGTACTTATTGCCCACTTCACTGATAACCTTCATCAGGTGGGCTCCGGAGGTTCCCATTAAGACATGGACTTTATCCTGAAGAACCGCACGCTCAGCGACCTTCTTACAGACATCCATCTTCGACTGGTGGTCGTACTTAATCAACTCGATCAGCTTCTTTTTGCCGTCTACCCAGATACCACCCCGTTTGTTAATATCATGGACGGCAAACATGACCGGCATGAAAGTGAGCTCGCCTACGCTGGCAGCTGGACCGGAAAAGCTGTTGATAAAAGCGATCTTGATGGTATCCCCATTGGGGCTGACCCAGGTAGCGGGATCAAAGCCCGACATGTCCGACATTTTCTTGATGTCAAAAGTATCGTTAATTTTTCCTGCCCAAGCGTTTTCCGAATCGGCCTTCACTCCTTTGGCTTTTTTCTCCGCTTTGGCCGCCACCGTCACCGACGGACTCAAAACCGACGCCAGCACAAAAGACAAAATACAGGCGACCATTAAAATACCCCTACTCATTCTTTTCATTACACCCTCCTTCTTCGCGTTAGATTTCTCAGTTGTTTTTTCCTAGGCGGTTGCCCAGATCTTCTCAATCAGCGACAAAACATCATCAGATGAAATCGCGGAACTCAACTGTTCCAGATCGTTCGTAACGAACGATACATCTCTCGGTCAATATTCCGGCCTTTATATTCCGACAAGGCAAAATTCATTTTTTTATGGCTCTGCAATTGAGACTTTCGTTGCCTAACGTCAGACATGCACTGCAGGAAATGCATGCAGCCCGATCCGCGCCCTTTCCAGAAAGCCAGAGGTGTGGAAGATCGGGTTGACGTACAAGAGGCCTGGATAGCGAAACAAAATCGGCTGATTCTGATTCCAGCGCTTTTTCGATAACACTGAAGGATCTGTAGCCGCCAACCGAAATGACTGTGGTGCCGGTTTTCTCTTTTACCGCCTTGGCTGCGGACATAAAATAGCCTTCCTGGTCCGGCTTTGCGATTCCCACCCTGGATTCCGGAATAAGTAGAGGTGGGAAACCCAGATCCTCTTGGCCACGAATTAAAGCCTCCCACATGCCGCCGCTGATTTCCAAAGCGTCAAAGCCTGTATCGGAGAGGATCTGGGCAATCTTGACGCACTCTTCAATATCTACTCCGTCGGTTAGAAAATCAGTGGCATTGAATTTGACTAGGATAGGAAAGGAGGGACCGACTTTCTTCCTGGCTTTCGCGTATATGTCACGAAGGATGCGGGTTCGATTTGCGACGCTCCCCCCATAAATATCTTCACGTTTGTTGGTATGGGGAGACAAGAAAGATGACATGAGCCATCCATGAGCGGCATGAATCTCAGCGCCGTCGAAGCCGGCTTCTCGGGCACGGCAGATACCTTCCGCGAAAGCATCGATCATATGTTCCACTTCCTCAGCGGACAGGGGACGAGGGTAACGGCGGAAGAAGGAATCATAAACAGCGGAAGGAGCAACCGGCTCGTGAATAATAGGTGCTTCATCACCATGTTCAGCCAAAAGTTCCGGATGTTTCTCTATATACTTCACCAGAGCAGGAGGAGTCGCACTCAATATCGTAGGCATATCACCCGGTAAAATAACCTGCCTTCCCGGGTGATGCAGTTGCAGTATAATTTGACAATTTGGATCCTCCTGGTGAACAGCACGGCTGAGTTTGCGCAACCCAGGAATAAATGAATCGTTATCTATTCTGGTCATATGGGCGGGCTTCACGGCAGGGTCAACCCAGGTTATGCCTGTAATGATCATGCCAACACCACCCTGGGCAAGTTTTCTGTGAATCTGAATTAAAGTATCATTAGCTTCCCCATCTGTCGCATGTTCGCAGGTCGCTGCGCGGACTAAGCGGTTTTTGGTGACAATTGAACCTATTCGCCCCGGTTTGAAAACTGCGGAATCGCTTCTTACAATCTCTTCAGAATCATCTTTATTGCTACCCATACGTTTCTACTCCTTCATAAAATGCCTTCTTTCATATATACAATTCTCGTGCCAAGACGAGACTGTAGATAATTAATAATAATAATCGTTTGTTACGAAAAATAGATTTTTCGAGATTCATGATTAGAGTATCATAATACGCATTAAATAATTATAATGCTACTCATTACCATCTGTAATGGCTTGCGTTTGATAAAAAAAGATAAAACTGGGCAGTCCAATATTAATTTTCATAGACTTTAGGATTAGAGCATTATAGGACACACACAGATGATTACAATACTCATTTAAGCTTGATCATAATTAACGTGTAAAGAAAATAGAAACCAAACATTAAAAGTAACGTCGCGATACATTCTTGCAATGAAAGAGAAATTTCATGCAAAATATTCAATCATCTCCAAATCTTGACAGAAAACGGCTTCTGTCGCTAGCAGCCTTATTCGATGGCAGCTTTTCTCTAGACTGGCTCATTGAAATTACTCGTTACAAGGCTGGCCTTATTCTTGCGGTTCTTGATGAAGAAATCGAGCAGGGTCTGCTGGTTAAACAACCGGAATGGTTTTTTGCGTTCAAGGATTCTGAGATGCAAAAGAAGGGGAAGGAACATTTCACATTGGAAGAAAAAGAATACTGGCACCGTCAAATCGCCAAGTTTCTCCTGAAAGAGCTTCCCGGTGATGTCCGGAATATAGCAGCTGCGGCAGGACATCTCCTTCACATTCAGAATGATATTAATGGATGCCGGTTGCTTTTGAGCGCAGCAGACGTGCTAAGCCATACAAAAGCCCTATGCTATTACGACAAAATCATGGAGGATCTTTCCAAAATCCAGGATACAGAAGCTGATATACTATTTGTGGAAACAGTTCTCAAATACAGCGAAATTTCCTGGGGACGCGTTGATTCCGAAAAGATGTGCGCCATTTTACTAGAGGCCATTACCAAAGCTGAAAAACTGGGCCTTTATAAAGAGATTTCCTTGATTGAGGTTCAAGCGTCATATAATGATTTTTTTCAATCAAGGTATGGCCGTGCGGTGGAACATTGTGAGAAAGGATGGGAAATAGCAAAAAGTATTGAAGCACCTGATTTGCTGAGATTGCTTACACCTATTCGCACCATGTCCTTTTTCCATCAAGGACACTTAAAGGATCTTATCCGGAGCTATGAGGAGTCCGCACCGGTTATAGAAAAATTTTCCCTTGAAAAGTACGATCATTTAGTCTTGTGTACGGTCGGTCTTGCTTATGCCCTAAATGGGCAGTTCTCACAAGGATTAGGCTTACTGGATGCCATCCGCAAACATTGCCTGGAGAATGATAACCAATTCATTGCAAATCAGGTCAATGTGCATATGGCTTCTCTTATGATCCAGCTTCATTATCCTGATAAAGCCATTCCCTTCTTGAATAATATTATAATAAGCGATGATGAAGGTGGCTGGGATGCAATACGCGCCAATGCAATGCTGGCCTATGCCTGTTACCTAAAAGGGCAAAAGGAAGAGGCATTTAATCATTTGAAGTACTGGCTGGAACGACGCTGGGCATCCCGTTTACCCATCGTGACAACCGACTTATGGTTTGAGATTTGCAGAGCCATGGAAGAAGGTGAATTTCCCCAATTCGAAGGCATTCGGTTGGAAGATGAAATTAAGTTTTATATTGGAGAGGAAAATATTCTACTGAAGGGGATCGCATACCGGTACCAGGCGCTTCTTCAGGAGCGTGAAGGACAATCTCCACAAAAAATAATTGAAACCCTCACATTATCATATCAATTACTGGAAGAATCTGGTGCAATTTTCGAACAATGCCGTACCTTGAAAGCTCTCCTCCAACAACATACCCTAAAAGGCAATCGTGGGGCCATTAAAGAAACAAAAAATAAGATAATGACAATCCTGGGATCTTTCAGCCTGGATTATGTTCCTAACGACCTGAAGGGATTTATCAAGGCAAATACCCGTGATTCGGAATCTCTTGTCGAAGAGATCTTAAGCTTGAGCCAAGAGATGTCGGCCATCCGTGATGAGAAGAAACTGATGCAGTTGATCCTCTCCACCTCGAATCGGATTACCGGGGCGGAACGCGGAGCGATATTCAGTATTAAAAAAGATGGTCATAAATTCCAGATCAGGCTTATGGCCTCAAAAAATATCACGTCCGTTCAGGTGGATAATCAGGATTTCTCCGGGACGACAAAAATGATCGAAGAAGTAGCCGAAACCGGTAAAGGCCAGATCGCGAGACTTTCTTCGAACAACGCACCGATAGGAAGCGGGCAAATTCTTTCTCAGATCTGCGTGCCCATGGTTATCAGGAACAAAGTGGTCGGCGTTTTATATCATGACAACAGTATTTTCCTGAATTCGTTCAAAGAGGCTGACATGAAACTTCTCAGCTATTTCGCAGCCCAAGCGGCCATTGCCCTGGATCACGCCGTCGCATACACAAATATCCAACAACTAAATCACCGATTGAATCAGGAAAAACAGTACTATAAAGAGCAATCCTTTGAGAATATTGATTTCAAGGATATTATTGGCAAAAGTCAGAGCATACTGAAGATATTCGCTAAAATAAAGCAGGTTGCTGACACAGGAACCACGGTATTGATCCTGGGCGAAACAGGAGTGGGCAAGGAGTTGGTGGCCCGGGCGCTTCATAACCAAAGCTGCCGACGTAACCAGCCTTTCATCAAAGTCCTCTGCAATGCGCTACCTGAAACGCTGATCGCAAGCGAACTTTTCGGGCATGAAAAAGGTGCGTTTACGGGGTCAGCGCAACGACGGATTGGTCGTTTCGAACTGGCTGATCGTGGAACACTCTTCCTGGATGAAATCGGAGACCTGCCACCAGACGTTCAAACTGGTTTATTACATGTCCTACAGAGCAAAGAATTTGAACGGGTAGGTGGATCACAAACCATACGCTCCGATTTTCGCTTGATCACGGCAACAAATCGAAACATTGAGGAGGCAGTTAGGAATAAAAAATTCCGCTCTGATTTATATTATCGGTTGAACGTATTCCCTATCTATGTTCCAGCCCTTCGTGAGAGGAAGGAAGATATTCCCTTGCTTGCCTATCATTTTTTCAAAATCTTTTCTGCACGAATGGGCAAGTCTTTTGAAGGAATTTCCCAGAAAGAAATGAATAAGCTGACGCAGCATAGCTGGCCAGGAAATATCCGGGAATTGGAAGGCATCATCGAGCGGAGCGTTATTATGAGTAGCGGGCCGTACTTTCAGGTTCCGGAACTGGGTGCGGAGCAAAAAGAATCCCTGCAGGCTGGTGCTATTGCTACCTTGCAAGAGATGGAACGTTCTCATATTTTACACACCCTGGAAAAGACCGGATGGAAGGTGCGAGGTCCCGGAGGCGCGGCTGAAGTCCTGGATATGAATTACTCTACTTTAGCCTTACGAATGAGAAAGCTGGGTATTGTGCGGCCACCGGAGTACGCCCGAGGAAGAGTAAGAGGGACTTAAGTTGAATAGGACGCCAGGCAAACCGCAAGGCATGCCGATGGAGCGATGGGAGAAAGAGGTTGGAAGAAGCGAAAGCTTTCGGGAAAGTCGAAAGGTAACCGTCTTGCCCACCCAGTATGAGTTTCGCCAGTAGTGAAAGAAGACTTTTTCAACTGGAGGCGGGATGATGACCATCGAAGAACGCTATACCCATTGGCGGGAAGTAATTGAAGAGCAAAAGAGCAGTGGAACAACCATAGCCGAGTATTGCCGGAGCCGGGATATACGAACCAACCAATAATGTAAACTATTTACGATCGACAAACATCGACACAGTGCCACACATTTTGTGGCCCCTGGATATTTGATATAGGCTAGCGATTCTCGGCGCAGCCATCATCGGATAGATAAAAAAGTAAAAAATATTTTAAGTTTTAACCCCGCTCGTCTGTCCGGAATAAAATATCGCCCACAATACGCGCATCGCTTCCTCAAAGGCCGCCTCCCTTTATCTTAATCCCCCAAAGGGGTGGCTACCTTTCTACCGGCGTCTTATTCTTTTGCAAATATGGAATTGAAAATCAGAAGGTTACAAACAAAATGCTTTTTAAGAAAAAATCCCCGCTGTCCGACATCCGGCGGCGGTTATCCACAGCCATCCCGAAGCCATGCTCCGCTGAAAGGCCGCTTCGGCATGGCTGTCCGACATCCGCCTTAGCTACGAGCTAAAACCACCACCGCTATTTTTGGTCTATTTTTTTCCGCCGCCAACAGCATATTGACTTTGAGTTTATCTACCGCAAAGTCAAAGACTGTTATGGCGGAAGGGGTAATGTATCCGTACCACCGCCCGTTATTCTCAAGATGATGCT
>WRPE01000083.1 GCA_009773315.1 Syntrophaceae bacterium | reverse complement strand
TGCGATTTACAGTCAAGAAATATTAGCCGTCTGAATTTCATATAAAACGAATATGTCTAAATTCTGCCGTAAAAATAAGATGAGGCCGGGCATAAATAACTTTTTAAAATTTCTACCGATCTTTTTTAGCCTATTAATTTTATGCTCCGATTTTTGTATTTTATTTTCAGAATCCGACTTTACTAGAAATGATTGCGCCCCCCAATTTTTTTATCAGTCAACTTTCCCGTTTAATTTTGAAAAGATCATCGAAACGCAAAATCAAATAACTAAATTATAATGCTCCCCAAAAACAGGACAGTATCATAAGAGTAGGTTTTTGAATCCGGAAGATGGATTCTCCCGTCAAAAGGAGATAAGATGAGTATCATGGGAACTAAAGGCAGACGCAAGAAACACACAGCGGAATTAAAAGCGAAAGTGGCGATCGCAGCGATCAAAGGACAGCACACGGCCTCTGAGTTGGCCTCGATGTACGGGGTGCATGCCACGCAGATCGGAGGCTGGAAGAAGCAGGCGCTGGAGGAACTGGCGCAGGTGTTCAGCAGCCGTCGGAGTTCAGCGATCCGAGATCAGGAAGATCTTACGGCAACCTTGTACCAGCAGATCGGTCAGCTGAAGGTGGAACTGGACTGGCTTAAAAAAAAAGCTTCCGGTTGGGAATGACGCCTTGCGGAAGCTGATTGAGCCTGGACATGAACAGCTCAGCCTTCAGAGGCAATGTGAGTTGGTGGGGCTAGTGCGCTCGATGTGGTACTACCAGCCGGCGCCGGAGAAACTGGAGGACTTACGTTTAATGAGGCTCTTGGATGAGAAGTATCTGAAGACACCATTTTTTGGGGTCCGACGGATGACGGAGTGGCTGAAGAAAATCAAGGAGCGGGTAAACCCCAAGCGCGTACGGCGGCTCCTGCGGAAGATGGGCCTCTTTGCGATATACCCTAAACCGAATCTGAGCAAGGCCGCGCCGGGTCATAAAATCTATCCGTACCTGTTGCGGGGCTTAACCATCCTGCGGCCGAACCAGGTGTGGAGCACAGACATCACCTACATTCGCTTATCGCAGGGATTTGTATATCTGGTGGCGATCATTGATTGGTACAGTCGTTATGTGTTGAGCTGGGGCGTTTCAGTAACTATGGAAAGCAGCTTCTGCGTGGAGGCGCTGGATCAGGCAATTCGGCGTCATGGGAAACCGGAGATCTTCAACAGCGATCAAGGGCCGCAGTTTACGAGCCTGGACTTTACCGGACGTTTGCAGGCAGAGGGAGTTCAGATCAGCATGGATGGCCGAGGCCGCGCTTTAGACAACATCTTCGTTGAACGGCTCTGGCGCAGCGTCAAATACGAAGAGGTCTATTTGCACGATTATGGGACGGTCCCGGTTGCGGTACAAGGATTAAAGAAGTACTTTGGGTTCTACAACACGGAGCGGCAGCATCAGTCACTGGATTACCAAACGCCCCAAGAGGTCTATGAAGCGGCATAAAGTAAAATTAAAAAATCGCGGGACGAAACGTCAACGGCAAGGAAGACTTACTCTTAAACATCATTAAATATTGTCTTGACAACGGGGAGCACTAAAG
>WRPE01000058.1 GCA_009773315.1 Syntrophaceae bacterium | reverse complement strand
TATATGCCATATTTCAAATATTTTGTCAAGAAAAAATTGCTGTTTATTGAATTATTTTAATGCGTTAAATGACTTTTGACTTTTTACAGGGGCATCAATTTTGGTCAACCTGGTGGAATTACGACGACCGCGACCGAGCCAAGGACTTCTACCTGACGCGGACTTACCTGAAGGCCGAGGGACTATTTCAGATCGAGGAAGGGGCGGCTCTTCGTCCCAAGCTGACCTCCGCCAGAGTTGCCCACCTGGCGACGAAGGAGACAAGAGAATTTCCCCTGGAGATGCCGGCGACATTCAGAGAGATCGAGCAGTTTGCCAGATTCCAGTTAGAGGAGGGAACAGCGCAGGCGTCTCGTAAAAAGGCAGCCAAAATGCTCACCTTGAAGGAAATTGCCAATGACGGACATTTCATTGCCTACAACGACGGTACCGTCCTGGACACGCGAACGAACCTGATGTGGGCAGCGAAGGACAACGGCGCAAACATTAACTGGCAAAACGCCAGGAGATATTGCGAAAATTATCGAGGCGGAGGTTACTCGGACTGGCGTATGCCGACACAGAACGAATTGACAGGGTTGTATGATAAGAACAAGAAAAATCGTCATGGATATCGTGTTACTGATTTGATCGAGATAACCGCATGCTGTCCCTGGGCTTCCGAAACACGCGGTTCCGAGGCCGCCACCTTCGATTTCAATGTTGGCAAACGGGACTGGGATCCCCAGTCCTTCGGCCACGACGGCCGGGCTTTGCCGGTGCGGTCGGGCAAATAGACGACGCTGATCTTTTTTCATTTTGAAAAATCTTTACCGGGCTTATCTGAACTGCTGCCGCACCAAACGCGGCAGCCGGGCAGCCCTGCAGTTTGAGTTTCACGCCGAGGGAAACCTCATCAAATTGCAAGAGGAACTGAAATCCCGCACTTACAGCCCCCTTCCTTCCACCTGCTTTGTCACGGAAAGCCCCAAGCCCCGAGAGATCTTTGCCGCCCATTTCCGGGATCGGATTGTCCATCATCTCCTTGTCCGTTACCTGGAGCCACGATGGGAGTCGCGATTTATCCATGACAGTTACGCCTGCCGCAGAGGAAAAGGCACGCACGCCGCTGTTATGCGGCTCCAGCAATTCATGAGAAAAGTCAGCCATAATCGAACTATGCCGGCCTTCTATATGCATCTTGACATCTGATCGTTTTTTGTGTCCATCAACAAGCAGATTCTTTATGACATGGTCTGCCTTAAGGAAGAAAGACCAGAGATGGCTTGGCTCATCGGCGTCGTCATTTTCAATAATGCCGCCGAAAACCCGATTAAAAAAGGCCAGCTATCCCTGTTTGAGGCAATTCCGAGACATAAGTCCCTTTTCTACACGCAGGGGCGCACCGGGCTGCCCATCGGAAATTACACCAGCCAGTTTTTCGCCAATGTTTACCTGAATGAACTGGATCAGTTTGTGAAGCATCATTTAAAATGCAGGTATTATCTGCGCTATGTGGATGATCTGGTGCTGCTGGGGAACGACAAGAACGAATTGCAGAATTACGAGGCCGCGATTAAAGACTTCCTTGCGGCGCGTTTGCACCTGGAATTGAACAGAAATGCCCGCAGGATTGCATCGGTTCACAACGGCTGTAACTTCCTGGGCTATATCGTCCACCCCACACATTTTACAATCCGCAGACGCGTGGTCAATAACCTCAAGCAAAAAATCGAGAATGTTCAATCCCGCCTGGTCAGACAATGGAATGGCGCGGTTGTGGTAAGTTACAGAGATGACCGGATTGACAGACTGCATTCGATGCTGGCTTCTTATTTGGGGCAATTCAGGCATGCCTCTACGCATCGGCTTGTCTGGTCGCTGTTTCAACGATACTGGGCATTGAACAGGTTTTTCACGATCAACAGCCTTACCTTGCGCCGTGCTGATGAACCGCTTCGCTTTCACAGCCTTTCCAGTCAGTATCGCTGGTTCTGCCATAAATATGAAAAAGCGATGATCTTCTTTCAGGTGGGAAGATATTTCGAGTTTTACCGCCAACAGGGTAAAGCAGCAGAGATGTGTTTCCATCTTAGGCAGGGATCAGTCAGACCGCGGCTCGGCAACCGGTCGGGCTTCCCTGTGGATCAATTGGACAGGTATCTCACGGCAGCATTGACCGTATTTCCGCAAATCATTGTTATCAGGCAGACCGGTAAATTCAGAGGTTATGTGATGGAAAGGCGTGTCCAGGCCATCTTATACTCCCGTGCGACATTGCCGTCCGGATGAAACAAAATATCATTTCAAAAGTTAAACGCGAAAGAACCTTGTTTTTGCATAGTCTCTCAGCTATACCATGACCGGGAGAACAACATGAAAAAAGTGGATTTAATGATATTTGATTTTGACGGTACCATCGCCGATACGGGCGCAGACCTTGTGTCCTCCATTAATCAGACGTTGACGTCCATGCGGCTTGATCCAAGATCGGCTGAAGAAATCATCAGCTTTGTAGGCGACGGCATCAAGCGATTGATGGAAAGATCGCTCGGAGAAAGCAACAAGGGACGACTGGAAGAAGCAATGAGCATTTTCAGCGGCCATTATGAAAAACATCTTCTGGATCAAACCGTTCTTTGCCCGCATGTCGAAGATGTGTTGAAATATTTTAATCATAAAATGAAGGTAATTCTGACCAATAAACGTTATCATTTAACCCTGGCCATCGCCCGTGGACTTCACATTGATCGGTATTTCATGGAGATTGTGGGCGCGGATTCCACACCGTTTCAGAAACCGGATCAGCGCGTGGTTGAATATCTGCTGGATAAATATAATGTGGCGGCGCAGAAAGCGGTGATCATCGGTGACGGCGTCAATGACATCGCAGTGGCTAAAAATGCGGGGATTTTGTCTTGCGCGTATTTAAACGGGCTGGGCGATAAAGAGACGCTGCTTACGATGGAAGCCGATTTTTATTGTGAGAATCTCATGGAAATCAATTCTCTGTTTCAATAATGATGATTAAAAAAGCTGAACAAACCATAAATAAATATTTTCTGCTGGAAAATGGCGACCGCGTTGTTGTTGCCTTATCCGGAGGCGCCGATTCCTGTGCGCTACTCTTGAACCTTGTCTGTCTGGCTGAAACGCATTGTCTAAAATTGGTTGTTGCCCATTTCAATCACGGGTTGCGTCACGAGGAATCAGATGGAGATGAGCAATTTTGCCGCACCCTGGCGCAAAAATATGGCCTGCTTTTTGTGACGGAAAAGATGTGTCATCCCGCCATTCCCAAAGGTGTATCACCGGAAGATTTTTTCCGGCGGGAACGGTATCGGTTTTTGGATAAAGTTGCTGCGGTTCATGGGGCGAATAAAATTGCGCTTGGTCATCATCTGCACGATCAGGCGGAAACTGTCTTGCTCAACATGTTACGTGGCAGTGGCCTGGATGGCCTCAAAGGTTTTCTGCCGATGCGGGGAAAAAAGTATATTCGTCCGCTGATAGAGGTATCTCGACAGGACATCCACAATTTTCTCAAAGATGCCGGTGCAACATATCGCGAGGACAGTTCCAACAACAGCATGATTCATTTGCGAAACAAAATCCGCAGGGAGTTGATACCCTGCCTGAAAGAGAAATATAATCCCCGGATTGAACAAAACCTGGCACGGATGGCGGAGATCATTCGCAGAGACGATGAATTTATCTGCGGATATGTCAACGATATCCTGACATCGCCTCACATTCAAAAGAAGCAGAATGCAGTATCCTTTTCCGCTGAATATTTTAAGACGCTCCACGCTTCTTTAGGTTACAGGCTTCTCAAGGCTCTCCTGGAAGGTCTGGCGCCGGACGGCAAAGGTTTTTCGTCTTTCCATGTTCAATCGCTTGCCGATCTGGTGATTAACAGCGCATCGGGAAAAGAAATTTCATTGCCTTATCGTCTAAAAGCTCAAAAAGAATATGACCATATTGTCATTAAATTCGATGGGATAGAGAAAACACAGGATTACGGATATGTCATGACGATCCCCGGGACGGTTGATTTAAAAGAAAGACGTATTATCTTATCTGCAAGACGGGGGACGGCAGATGAGGTCGATTTTAACTGCATCGATAGGATTTATTTTGATGGGGATAAAGTTAAAGAACCTCTTGCTATCCGGAATCGCAGAAACGGAGACTGGTTTGAGCCGCTGGGAACACTGGGATCGCAAAAAATAAAGAAACTGTTCATTGACCGGAAGATACCAAGGCCGGAACGTGATCGTCTGGCATTGCTTGCCGATCAGGAATCCGTAATCTGGATTGAGAACATGCACCTAAGCGATAGGGTTAAAGTGTCGCCGGAAACAAAAAATGTCTTAATTCTGGAAATTCGTTCCTCGTCACAAGGGCTTAAATCAGAATAAGAAAATATTTGAGTTAAATTGGATATTATTATAAAGGTCAACAAACACAGTCAATTTTAAGGAGAAAGATATTGAATCAGTTTCAAAAAAATATTGCACTTGTCCTGACGGTGCTTCTGGTCTTTTTGCTTGTCTGGCAGTTGTTTAATCAACAGAAACCCGGCACAAAAGAAATTAATTACACGGAAATGTTATCCCACCTGAATAACGGCGAGATTGCGGAAGTCGTCATACAAGGGGATACTGTAACCGGCAAGCTGGCTAGCGGTAATACATTTAAGACATACGCTCCTAAAGATGATGGGCTGGTTGGCATGTTCAGGGGGAAAAATGTTAAAATTACAGCCAAGCCGCTCGAAGAAAATCCATGGTATATGATTTTCATTTCATGGTTTCCCATGCTTTTACTGATCGGAGTATGGATCTTCTTTATGCGTCAAATGCAGTCCGGCGGCGGTAAGGCGATGTCTTTCGGTAAAAGCAGGGCGCGTCTGATTACCGACAAATCTAAAAAAGTAACGTTTGCCGATGTGGCCGGCGTCAATGAAGCAAAAGCTGAACTCGAAGAAGTGATCGACTTTTTAAAAGACCCCAAAAAATACACCAAACTGGGCGGCCGTATTCCCAAGGGATTGTTGCTGGTGGGGCCTCCCGGAACCGGCAAGACACTTTTGGCGCGTGCGATTGCCGGTGAAGCCGACGTTCCCTTTCTGAGTATCAGCGGTTCTGATTTTGTGGAAATGTTTGTCGGCGTCGGCGCATCCCGCGTGCGAGATTTGTTCGGCCAGGCCAAGAAGAATGCGCCCTGTATCATCTTTATCGATGAAATTGATGCTGTGGGGCGTCATCGTGGTGCGGGCCTGGGCGGCGGTCATGACGAAAGAGAACAAACCCTCAACCAATTGCTGGTGGAAATGGATGGCTTTGAGTCCAATGAAGGCGTGATCCTGGTTTCGGCAACCAACCGCCCCGATGTTCTGGATCCGGCGCTCTTGCGACCGGGGCGTTTTGACAGGCAGGTGGTTGTTCCTCTGCCGGATGTCAAAGGGCGGGAAAAAATATTTGAAGTGCATGCGCGCAAAGCGCCCGTTGCGGAAGACGTCGATTTTGCTGTTCTAGCCAGGGGAACGCCAGGTACATCAGGCGCGGATATAGAGAATCTGGTCAATGAGGCGGTTTTAAATGCCGCCCGATTGAATAAAGAAAAAGTCAATATGGTGGACTTTGAATTTGCCAAAGACAAGGTTTTGATGGGCACTGAAAGAAGGAGCATGGTCATCAGCGACCAGGAAAAACGTAACACAGCCTATCATGAAGCCGGTCACACCCTGGTTGCCCGTTTAATACCTGGAACCGATCCAATCCACAAAGTGACGATCATCCCACGCGGCAGAGCGCTGGGATTGACCCAGCAGTTACCTATTGATGAGAAGCATACCTATCCCAGTCAATATCTGGAAGACACCATAGCCATATTGCTGGGTGGGCGAGCAGCCGAGGAAATTGTGCTGAAAGATTACACCACAGGCGCCGGTAATGACATTGAAAGAGCCACCAATCTTGCCCGGAAAATGGTGTGTGAATGGGGCATGAGCCAGGCAATGGGTCCACTGAGCTACGGCAAGAAAGAAGAGCAAATCTTTTTAGGACGCGAATTTGCCACGCACAAGGATTATAGCGAGGATACGGCAAAACATATCGATGCGGAAGTTGTGTCTATCGTCAAGCGCAACTACGATAAAGCCATGTCGCTTTTAAACGAACATATTGAAATTCTGCACAAAATTTCCAGCGAACTTCTGGAAAAAGAAGTTCTCAATAGTGCGGAAATTGATGAAATCATCGGCAGCGCCCTGCCTGTCCAACCGGCGGCGCAGACGTATTCGTGATAAATCATATATTTCCATCACTGAAAATGGTGAGGAATTTTGAAATTAGTTAAAATAGACAATTTTAACGAAGCTGTTGCACTATTAAAAAAAATAGGCGTTGATCCTTATGGGATCAACGCGATGGCAACCAAGACACAATCCATTAACATTCTTCTTTCGGCGCAACCCTGTAAAGTAGCGAATATTCTCAAGCAGGAAATGCTGTCGCTTGGCGCTGATGCTGCGGTGGCGCGAGGAAGCGTTGCCTGTAGTATCGACGCGACGGATGTGTTACTTATGGGGACGCTCAAACAAATCACTGCGCTCACTAAGAAAATCGAAAAACAGCCTTTTGGGCTTAATGTCATTGCAAAAGATATTCTGGCGTTACTCGACAACATTAATCAAAATCGACATATTTTAAAAACATCGCGACGTGAGATAGTATTGGGCGAAAAAACATTGATCATGGGTATTTTAAATGTCACGCCGGATTCATTTTCAGATGGCAACCTTTTCTTTAATCAGCAAAAAGCAATTGAACGCTGTCTGCAAATGGTGGATGAGGGCGCTGACATTATCGATATCGGCGGGGAGTCCACAAGGCCCGGCGCAAAATCAGTTCCTGCGCGTCAGGAAATCGCCAGGGTCATTCCAATTGTTGAAAGTTTATCTGGCAAGATCTCAATTCCCATATCCGTGGACACAACAAAATCGCAAGTGGCCCAGGCAACTTTGTCTGCCGGTGCGGAAATTATAAATGATATCAGTGCGCTGGGTGGTGATAGAAAAATGGCTTCTGTGACGAAAAAGGCCCAGGCCGCTTTAATTCTGATGCACATGAGAGGCAAACCGGAAAATATGCAAACCGGCAATCTGGTCTATAATGATTTAATGGAAGAGATTATTTGTTATCTCCAAAAGGGATGTCGAAAGGCATTTGCCGCAGGCATAGAAAAGGATCATTTGATTTTGGATCCGGGTATCGGTTTTGGGAAAACCCATGATGATAATTGCAAAATAATAAAAAATTTCGGCGTATTAAAAAGCCTAGGGCTGCCTTTGATGATCGGAACATCCCGTAAATCGTTTATCGGTCAGATCACGGGTGGAACACCGTCAGACAGGCTGGAAGGAACAGCCGCAACCGTTACCGCAGCCATTATGAACGGCTGTCATATTGTCCGTGTTCATGACGTGGTTGTCATGAAAAAAATCGCTGCCATGACGGACGCGATTATTCACGCTTAAGGAAAATCATGATATACGGAATCGGCATCGATTTAGTGGAAAACGACCGCATGAATAAAATTATTCAAAAATGGGGTGACAAGTTTTTGTGTCGAGTCTTTTCAGAAAGCGAGGTCGCCTATTGCGGTCGTCATGCTCAGGCACATATTCATTATGGCGCCAGGTTTGCCGTAAAAGAGTCGTTTCTCAAGGCCATCGGTATCGGGTTGGGCAGAGGCGTGAAGTTAAACGAAATCGAAGTTGTCAATGAAGAAAGCGGTAAACCGAATCTGATGCTTTATGGCGGAGCGCGGAAACATTTTGTTCAAGCCGGAATCGAAATAATTCACCTGAGCATCACCCATACAAAAAATTACGCATCTGCGATGGTTTTACTGGAAAAATAATTGATCAACCACCTCGCGAGCAAGCTCGCGGAGAATTAACGCTCGTCCCGCAAAAGCTGGATTAAATGATGAATTTGCAGGCGTTCCAATTGAAAGAAAAAATGGCCCTTGTTGAAATAGAATCGGAAAGCGCCGAGCAAACATTCGCAATAGGTTTCGCTGTTGGAGAAAAGGCTGGGGAAGGGGATATCTTCGCGTTATCCGGTGAGTTGGGCGCAGGTAAGACCTGCTTTACAGGCGGATTAGCGCGCGGTCTCGGTGTTGGCGAAAGTTATACAATTACCAGCCCGACCTTTACCCTGATTAATGAGTATCCGGGGCGATACCGGTTTTACCATTTTGATGTTTATCGATTGAATCGGATAGGCGAACTGGATGATTTGGGTTATGATGAATACGTGTCAGGGAAAGGCGTGGTCGCCATTGAATGGGCGGAGAAAATCGCCAATGCCTTACCGCCTGATGTCATATCGATTAAATTTATGTATGTAGATGAAAACAAAAGGATAATAAGCATCAGCGGACCTCAAAAAAGAGTCCGGGACTTATTGAAAGATATCAAGAGGGGGGGTTAGACTATGGGATTGGTTGTCCAGAAATTTGGTGGAACATCGGTAGCGAATGTTGAAAAGATAAAAAATGTAGCAGCCAAGGCGATTCGTGAGAAGAATGCAGGCCATGACGTTATTGTGGTGCTCTCCGCGATGGCGGGAGAAACAAACAGGCTGATTGATCTGGCGAATAGCGCTGCTGATTCTCCCGATAAAAGAGAGTATGACTCGTTGATTTCAACGGGGGAACAGGTGACGATTACCCTGCTGTCTATTGCGCTGAATTCAATGGGATATCCTTCTCGCTCCTTTCTGGGTTTTCAGGTCAGAATATTGACAGATAAGGCTTATCAGAAAGCGCGGATATCCATGATCGATACGGATATCATCCAGAAAGAGCTAAAGAAAGGCACCATTGTTGTCGTTGCCGGATTTCAAGGCGTGGATGATGATAATAACATTACCACCCTGGGTCGCGGCGGTTCCGACACCAGCGCGGTGGCATTGGCTGCGGCGCTTAATGCCGACCGATGCGACATATATACGGATGTGGACGGCGTTTATACAACCGATCCCAACATCTGCGCTAATGCCAGAAGGCTGGATAGAATATCGTACGACGAGATGCTGGAAATGGCCATGACCGGCGCGAAGGTTTTGCAACCCCGTTCCGTGGAAATGGCCAAAAAATATGATGTGCCTGTTTATGTCAAATCAACCTTTTCCGATGAAGGCGGAACACTTGTAACGAAGGAGGATAAAGAGATGGAGAGAGAAGTACTGTCAGGAATCACATATGATCGTGATCAGGCGAAAATTACGGTTGTTCATATACCGGATAAACCGGGAATCGCGGCGAATTTATTTACGCCTTTGTCGGAACGAAATATCAGCGTCGATATGATCATTCAAAATGCCAGTGCGCAAGGTTATACGGATTTGACTTTCACCGTATCGAAAAAGGAGATGAAAGAAGCGCAGAAAATTGTTGAAGCGACAGCCAAAGAAATTGGCGCAAAAAGAGTGGACGTGGACGATGAAGTCGCGAAAGTATCGATCATCGGTGTAGGCATGGTCAGTCATTCCGGTGTCGCGGCAAAAATGTTCCAAACCATGGCGGATGAAGGCATCAATATCATGATGATCAGCACGTCGGAAATTAAAATATCCTGTGTAATCCAGAGAAAATATACGGAATTGGCGGTTATGGTGCTTCATGACGCATTTCATTTGGAAAAGAAAAAGTAAAAAATAATGATGTTTGAACGTCAGATAAAGGGAATAATCGCGGTATCCATATTCTTAGCGTTTATTCCCTTTATTGGTTTTTTTATATCCCCTCAGATGAATTCAAAGAGTCCGGTTCTATCCACGTCCGGTTCCCATGCCCTCATGATTGAGGTCGTTTTGGATAACGGAGAGTCCGGTGTCTATTTTGTTAATCCGAGAACTTCAGTCAATCAAATGTTTTCACAACTGGGGTTCAACAGGAAAATCACGGAAGACATGCAACTGCAAAATGGAATGAAAATACGTCTTGTCCCGGAGGAAGATCATCGAGGCATTGTTGTTGAGAAGATGGATGCCGCGAAAAGATTGGCGTTGGGACTGCTTTTGGATATTAATCTGGCAGGCCGGGACGAATTAAAGTTGATTCCCGGAGTTGGAGACGTATTGGCTGCAAGTATTGTGGCAGAACGGGAGAAAATTGGACGATTTGATAAATTAGACCAGTTAATGGATATAAAAGGAATCAAGGAAAAAAAGCTGTCTCAATTAAAACAATATCTCTATATCGATCAGCTGTAAACGCCGCTTGTGTCCCTCGCTAGCGGGGCAGGGGTGCACGAAGCGATGTTGACATTATACGCGCGAATTGTGTCCCCCGCTCGCGTGACCTTCAGGTTAGGCGGGGGTAGGGGGTGGTTGGAGGCTGTAGTAGTACGAGAGTCTATGACTTGCCGTAGGACTCATAAAAAGCAAGGACGCGCCTGATGTAATTTTGTGTTTCACGATAAGGCGGCACGCCGTAATTGTATTTTGCCACAGCCCCTTCGCCTGCATTGTAGGCAGCCAGTGCGAGCGTCAAGTTTCCTCTATAGAGATTCAGAAGATAACGCAGATAACGAGCGCCTCCTTCGATATTATTACCGGGATGAAAAACATCATCAACCTTCAGGGTGGAAGCGGTTTGAGGCATCAACTGCATAAGCCCCTTTGCGCCGGCACGCGAAACAGCCTGATGATTAAAATTTGATTCCGCTTTGATGACGGCTTTAATCAAGGCGACATCAAGATTAAACTTGCCGGCAGCTTGGCTGATAATTTTGTCATATTGACGGATATTGATGACTTTCGGAAAATGAACTCTTTTTTCCTTCAGGATCATGACGTATTTGGCTTTAGGATTGGAAGGTACGTTGGTCAGATGGATCACGCCGTCTGCATCCTCATATTTATAAATATCCCCATGAGAAGGAACAGCATGCGTAAGCAGCAATAAAGTTGAAACCAAGAAAATTGTCAGCAGCGTTCCCATTAATTGAAAACAATTTAGGTTTGTCTTGTAGATCATGGCCTTATCATACTTTAATGATGATTTTAGCACAAGAAGAAAATTCCCCCCCTTTCCACGTGGAATTTCCAGTTCCCTTGTGATCGCCTATACATTTCATAGAATATAAAAGGATAAATCTTTATGGAGGAACCCTGCTTGATTTCTGTTTGTTCTTGACATGGTTTCACGATGGTGGTAATGACCTCAACACTTTACAGCACATCATGTCGGGGCGTGGCGCAGTCTGGTAGCGTATCTGAATGGGGTTCAGAGGGCCGGTGGTTCAAATCCACTCGCCCCGACCATTTAAAATCAAATAGTCAGCAAACATTTTTTAACTCCTTGTTTTCAATTTCCTCCGTTTTGTGACAATGTTTTAAATTTTAAAAACCAACGATCCTTTCGCGGAACCAGAAATATTTCTTCGATAACTCCTTGAAAAGTAAAGGTGAATAATATATAGGTGTTTACGGCGACCGTAACTTAACATTCCCGTAAAAAACGAATTATCATGAGGGACATCTCCTAATGATGAACATTGCAGGCAATCCTCAAGTTCCCCGTCCCGGTATGTTCGCTACTGTTCGCAATCGCCGTGGGATTATCGCCGCCGTTGAACCTTTCGATGGCCCAGAGGGGCGGTTACATCTTGTCCAGCTTGATTACAAAGACGACCAACTACCTGCGGAAGAGCAACTCCTGTGGGAACTTGAATCAAGGAAGGCGCTCCTCGAACCCACGGCTCTGCCCAATATAACGGCAACCGATCCAATGCCGGCGGAAGATTTCGACGCGCTTCTCCGGGCGGCACGATGGACGGCAGCGATGCCCTTTATCGATCCGGACGGCGCCGGGCCGCTCGACCGCCTGCTCATTACCAGCCCATTCCATGGTGCCGTTCAGGTTGAAGACTTCCAACTCGTTCCGCTCTTAAAAGCATTGCAGATGCCGCGTGTGAATATCTTAATTGCCGATGATGTCGGTCTTGGCAAAACAATTGAGGCCGGACTAATTTTAAGCGAACTTCTCCTCCGGAGGCGGATTCAGCGTGTCCTGATTATGACACCGGCCTCCCTACGGCTCCAGTGGCGAGATGAAATGTGGGACAAGTTTTCCCTGACATTCGATCTTGTGGACAGAGGGGAAAGCCAAAACCTGCGCCGGCGTCTTGGCATGGACGCCAATCCGTGGAGAGCATTCAGCCGCATCATCGCGTCCTATCACTATCTGCGGCAGGAAGACGTTCTAGTGCTTACTTGCATAATTAATAGTTACATGATATGCTTTTGGGTAGGAGGAAAAAACTATGCCCAAAGGATATCACATTCCACAGTGTTCTGAGAAGGATCATCTGCTGATTGAAGAATGGGCGAAGAGCAGAACGATGGTGTTGGCGATTTTCTCCCCGGTTTCTTCGCATTGTAACCCACTCTTGCCCCCTCCTGATCTCCGTAGCGGGTCAAAACGGAAGAATCCAAGTCCAATGTGTAGTTGTCAAATCGTAAGTTCTGGAAAAACCACTGATATATCAAGGTAAATACTTTCTGGTTCTGCTCCTGGGTAAATTTGCTGAAAAACCGCTTGTAGGTGTCCTGGCCGCATATCCGACTCCATCCAAATATCTTCCGGATGACTCTGTCCTGGCGGGTAACTTCTGTATGCATGAAGCGATTGGCTCCACACCACACGCTGACCAAAAAGCTTTTGATGATGTCTTCCGGCTTATATCC
>WRPE01000057.1 GCA_009773315.1 Syntrophaceae bacterium | reverse complement strand
TCATGGATACAGATGAAGAACCATCGGGCTTACCTCTCTCATCGAAAACGGAAACTGGCCGCATTGAAGCCGGAACGCTATGTGTCGTTGTAGGGTTAATAGTATCTCGCATCTCGTATCTCGTGATCCCCCTTGCGGGGGACGCGAGCGTATCTCGTATTTCACGCTTCACGAGATACGCTTCACGTCTTTTTACGGACGAATAAAGATGGGCGGGAAAAAGATACCGATGCCGGGCGGTGGTGGTGGTGCATAGATGACCGGCGGTGGCGGATAATAAACCCGTTCCCTGTGGCCATAGTTGCCATAAGACCGATAGACGGGTCTCGGCTGCACATAGTGACCGCGCTTATAACCAGGACCTTTTTCGTAACGCCGATTGTCATGTCTTCCGTCAAATTTATCTTTGGCGAGGGCCGGCGCCACACCGACACTGCCAATCATTGTGATTAACACAAGCCCCAGCATAATCTTGCCCGCTATGGACATGAAATTCCATTTACGTGATGTTTTCATAAAGTTCCTCCATTTCTGGATCAATTCCAATCGCCTGTTTGGCGTCAATCTTTAGTTTGTGTAATATTACCGATCATTTCTTGTTGTGTCTCTTGTTCTTTCCGTATTTTCCTGTCCGGAATGTTGTATCGACAATTTTCTTTTGTTCATCCGACAAACTGCCATAGAACGCTTCGAAAGGCGGGATGAGTTTGTTCATTTGATTTAAATGGGCCTGGGTAATCTGGCTGTGGAATTTCATATGCTCGACAGCGTTCAAGGGTGCAGTTTGTTCAGATCTTTCCTTTCTGAGAGCATCCATGTCTTTCGCGTTTTCCCGCATGACCTGCGTCAGGTTATTCCATAAGGGTTCCTGGGCTGCGGTGATATTGAGCGTGCCTTGAAGCTGTTTGATCTGGGCCTCCGTATGCTCGATTGCAGAGGTTCGCGTCATGGCCTGCGATTTCTTGCTGCCTGAGGCTGCAAAAGAATTATTTGCATTGGCTAAAAAGATAGTGGATAGAAACGCCACCAGCACCAAAATGAGTGTTGCTTGTAAAACAATTGAATTAGTCTTTCTTTTCATGATTGATCTCCTTTTAAGTTTGATTATTATCGATCTTAACGAAATCCGGGCTGCCGCCTTCCTGGGCAAGGGCCCAGCCGGCGGCAGAGATTCCCGCAATCACAAGGAGTGCAACAATAATCGCCCGGAATGCTCGCACTACTTCCCCCAAACCTTCTTGACCTGACCCATTTTTTCCTGTGCTTTACCTGCTATCTTTTCACCGGCGCCTTCAGCTTCCAACTTTGGATTATCGGTCAGATCGCCGGCGGTCTGCTTGATCTTTCCCTTCACTTGATGAAACATGCCTTCTGCTTTGTCTCTCGTACTTGATTTCATAGTATTCTCCTTAAGTAGTCCGATTTGTTTGTTGGTTTGTTCAAGCTTTCCTGCGTCCCACCACCAGCAGCACAATGCCGCCGGCAAGCGCAATGGCCCCCAGAATAGGCGGCAGGGGAATCGTTTTGGTTTTCTCCGCCGTCATCTGGATGGGCCCGAGATCGACAACTTTCTCTCGAGTTGTATAAGTGATGCCCTGGTAGGCTAAGGCCGCGATTCCCAGAGCGATCAATATGATCGCAATAATTATTTTTGGTCTCATAAAACCTCCATTTTCCCTTTATTCAGCCTACCGGCTGGATGACTGCATTTGACGTTCGATAACAATCTCGACGCGGCGGTTGTTGGCACGTCCCTCGGCTGATGCATTATTGGCGATGGGGCTGCCCTCGCCCATTCCGTAAGCCTGAATGCGGTCGGCTGGATAGCCTCTCTGAACGAGATAATCGCGGACCGTATCGGCCCGGCGTTGTGAAAGACCTTGGTTGTATGACTCAGATCCCTGGGAATCGGTATGCCCTTCCACGATGATGTTGCGCTCGCGGACCGACAGCAATGACTTGGCTACCTGGTCAAGCTTTACCCGCGCTGAGTTCAACAGGGTTGACTCGGCGGAACGAAAGAGGACGCCCCCGGAGAGTGTGACAACCAGTCCACGTTCCTCTTCCTTGACTGCTCCGATTCTGGCGAGTTCGGCCCGGGCATCGGCCGTCCGCTGCTCGGAATCTCTTAAGTCTTGCCTGGCCTGGTTTGCCGTATCGGCTTGTTGCTTCAGCAAGGCAGCGTCCGCTTTTTCCTTGTTTGCCTGGACTACTGCGAGCTCGGCGTCGGATTTGTCCTTCGCTTCTTTGAGCGCGGCTTGCTTGTCGAGTTCAGCCCGTGCTTCGGCTGTCTGCTTCTCGGAATCTCTCAGATCCTGCTTTCCCTGCTTGACGATTTCGGTCTGTTTCTTCTCGAAAGCGGCGCCCGCTCTATCCTTGCGTGACTTATCGGCGTTCATGGCGCCAACCGCTCCCGCCAGCTCTGCCTTGCGCTGGGCGACGTAAGCCAGATCTTTTGTTTTGGCCGAATCGGGGTCTTTCAGAAATGACTTTTCCGCCAGGTTGAGCGCATCCTGTGCCTTGTGTAATTCCGCAGGCGCCAGTTCGGCAGCCTCTCCATCGCTTGCGATCCTGTAGGCCTGCCGTGCGTTGACGAGTTCATTGGGCGGCATGGTTGCACAGCCGGCGAAGAGCGCGGCCAATATGACTATCATCAAGAATTGTTTCGTTTTCATGAAAACCTCCTTATGGGGTCATGATTCAAGTAAAGGTTTTGGCTAGGGGTTATCCTGGCGGAGTTGGCGTACACGCGCCACGGCTGCATTAGCCTCCGTCCTTTCAGCATCCTCACGGGACAATACGACAGCCAGCTCGGCGTCCGCTTCGGCCCGCAACAGCATCGATTCGGCCTTGTCCTTCTCGCCTTTCGCAGACAGCTCTCTCGCTTGCGCCAGTTCTTCCCTGGCTAGTTGTAAATGAAGGGAGGCTTGCGGTACTTTGGCGGCTCCGGCCTCCTCGGCGGCGCGGATACCCGACGTTGATGCTTCTGTTCGCAACGGGGTGTTTGCGCATCCTGCGATGATTGTAGCCGCCGCGACGGCCACGGCGAACGCCATAATCTTGATTCTGGATAAATGTTTCATTGAGTTCTCCTCGTTGCTGTTGCTGTGGTTTTTAAACTATTTTACTGCACCAAAGGCTTCATGCCCTTTGCAATCCTCTTTGGTGATGTATCTAGACAATGTAATAGCAAGTAGCCTGCCAAGAGCCGAAAGAGAGTAAGAAGTTTGGATTCATCCTTCAATAACATGCGGTTGGATGAATAGGAGAGGGGAGCCCGGAAGTATCAAAGAATTCTTTTGGCCTCAGTATTTGGTGGAGCCTCAGCATGCTGAGGGATAAATTAAAGTGGGGAGGGGACAAAAACAGACGCACGCATGTTGATTAAACGTATTGAGACAGGTCTTGCGACCTGTCTCAATACAATCACTCAAAACATCTTTTAGAACCTAAAACCCGATGCTTTTATTTCACGATAATCTCAAAAAGAACTCTCATATTCGCCTTTGCTGCTTCGGAGTAAAGCTCTTTAGGCGCTGCTTCATACATGGCTGGGTGTGTTTCGCCATAGCCGATTGTGGAAAGCCTGTCCGGTGTAATGACGCCTTCGTTAATGAGGAATTCCTGGACAGCTTTTGCCCTTCTTTCGCTCAACTTCTGGTTGTACTCTCCCGTGCCGGAAGCAGACGTGTACCCTGCAACGCGGATTTTGGCTTTAGGGTTATCTTTCAGAATCTGGATATTCCTTTTCAGAATTATCTGCGCTTCCGGTTTCAGGGTTGACTTATCGAAATCAAAATGGATGTCCTCAAACGCCAGGATAATGATTTTCGGTTCAGCCGCGGCCACTACAACCTTTTCCTCGAGCTTTGGTTCAGACGCCACCACGATGACAACCTTCTCTTTAGCTACGGGCGCAGGTGCGGGTTCGGCTATCGGTTCACGCTTCACAACAGGGGCCGGTTTGGACCCGCCGAAAGAGAAAGCAATACCCGCGGTAACGCTGATATTATGGTAGGTTTCCTGCATAATTTCGGTAACGATGTAATCCTGGATATCAACTCTCAGCGCGATATTCTCCGTCAGCGAGAATTTCGCTCCCACACCAACATTAAAAGCAGCCATGTCCCTGGTCGATATTGTCGGACTATAGTGGGCGCCCCCGAAACCGGCAACGATAAAGGGCGTGAATCTACTATCGGGCAAGATGTGGACGATGGCATCGATATGATAAAAATAAAGATCCACTCGATCCATGGGATATCCGAACTGTCCTTCCGTGTTATCCATTTTTGTCTTGTCATTCACGTTCGTCCTTAGAAATTGCCCGCCGATTTCAACACCAAAATATTTTGTGAAATTGTAGCCCAGCCGTGCGCCAATAACGGGCGCGCTATTCAAATTCTGACTGCTCTCGAAGAAATTGACTCCTATGTACGGATTCACCTCAAAACTTCCCGCCCTTATCTCAGCTCGGGCAGACAAGGGTAGTAATAAAACAAAGACAGCTAAAATCATCACTGCGCGACATATTGATTTCATTGTACATCCTCCTTTATATGTTTATGTTTTGTTGTTGCCTTTCCGGCTCTGGGAAAAAAGCCGGAAAGGATATCTCTCTGTGCCCAAAGAACGAGGTGTTGCAGCGAGGCTAAAGGGAGACAGGCCCGAATTGTGAAAAATAACCTGTCTTCCCTTTTTGCCTTCTTTCATAGCCAATACCTCATGCCTTACGGAATGGCGATCGTGTTTGTAGACAGTGTCACCGCGGTGCTGGACAACACACGACCACCCAGTAACGTTGTGTTAGCGCCCAATGTGATCGCGCCAGGGGCATTAACCAGGATGGAACCCAGGAAAGTGGTCGTGGCGCCAATCGAAGCGCCACCACCTGGACCTGATGACACCCAGAACACACTGGTATTGGTAGCGTTTGCAAGGCCGGCTAATGCCACCGTCACAGTGGATGCGGAAGTCAATGCACCGGTGGCGCGGAAGATGTATAATCCCGGGTTGGTCAGCGTAAGGTTTGAACCGACCGACATCCCCCCTGCGACGCAATGTACGCCTGGCAGCAGCACGTTACCGCCAAAATCCTTAGCAGCACCGTAGTTGAAGTCACATGTACGGGCGTTGGCACAGCCAATAGCGGTTTCCATATCGGTTACTGCCTTTGCTATCAAAGTAAGTGAGCCCGTAGATGTGTCATACATGGTGCCGACGATCGTACTGGGGCCAGCAGCGGGGGTGATCGATGGCGAGCCGACATCACCCACGACCGATGTCGGATTTGTAACGGTGAGCGCTGTTCCGGCCAGAACGCCAAAGTCAGTTGCGGTTCCGAGGGGCAAGAGTCCTGATTCACAGCTTCCGGCGGGGGCCGCAGTCACGGTCAAGGTTGCTGATCCGGACTTGCCGCTTAAGGTTGCCGTGATCGTCGCTGTGCCGACTGACACGCCGTTAGCGACACCGGGAGACACGACGGTTGCAACCGCGATGCTGCCCGAACTCCAGGTTACGAGATTGCTGATGTTAACGCTGGTGCCGTCAGAGTATGTGCCGGTTGCCACGAACGTTTTTGTGTTGCCAATTACTACAGAGGCTGTTAAAGGCGTCACCGCGATCGAACTCAGTGTTGCGGCAGTTACGGTCAAGGTTGCTGATCCGGATTTGGCGCCCAGGGTTGCGGTGATTGTTGCTGTGCCGACTGACAGACCGGTAGCGACACCGGGAGACACGACGGTTGCAACCGCGATGGTTCCCGAACTCCAGGTTACGAGATTGCTGATGTTAACGCTGGTGCCGTCAGAGTAAGTGCCGGTGGCCACAAAGGTTTGTGTGAGACCCATGGGTATCGTGGCCGTTAATGGTGTCACCGCGATCGAACTTAATGTTGCGGCGGTTACGGTCAAGACGGCTGAACCGGACTTGCCGCTTAAGGTTGCGGTAATCGTTGCTGTGCCGACTGACTGGCCGGTAGCGACGCCGGGCGAGACGACGGTTGCAACCGCGATGCTGCCCGAACTCCAGGTTACGAGATTGCTGATGTTAACGCTGGTGCCGTCAGAGTAAGTGCCGGTTGCCACAAAGGTTTGTGTGAGACCCATGGGTATCGTGGCCGTTGCCGGTGTCACCGCGATCGAACTTAGTGTTGCGGCGGTTACGGTCAAGGTTGCTGAACCGGACTTGCCGCTTAAAGTTGCCGTGATTGTTGCTGTGCCGACTGACCGGCCGGTAGCGATACCGGGCGAGACGACGGTTGCAACCGCGATGGTTCCCGAACTCCAGGTTACGAGATTGCTGATGTCAACGCTGGTGCCGTCAGAGTATGCACCGGTTGCCACAAAACGTTGTGTCAGACCCATGGGCACGGTGGCCGTAAATGGTGTCACCACGATTGAACTTAGTGTTGCGGCGGTTACGGTCAGGATGGCTGAACCGGACTTGCCGCTTAAGGTTGCCGTGATCGTTGCTGTGCCGATGGACCGGCCGGTAGCGATACCGGGCGAGACGACGGTTGCAACCGCGATGGTTCCCGAACTCCAGGTTACGAGGCTGCTGATGTCAACGCTGGTGCCGTCAGAGTATGCACCGGTTGCCACAAAACGTTGTGTGAGACCCATCGGTGTCGTGGCCGTAAATGGTGTCACCACGATTGAACTTAGTGTTGCGGCGGTTACGGTCAAGGTTGCTGAACCGGACTTGTTGCCGAAAGTGGCCGTGATGACCGATGTGCCGGCAGTAACACCGAGAGCGAGGCCGGATATGCTGTTGACTGTGGCAACGCTGGTAGTGCCTGAAGTCCAGGTGGAGGACAAGGTTACGTCGATGGATGTTCCATCGCTATAGGTCGCAACCGCCATAAATTGTTGAGGGCCCGCTATTGGGATTGAGGCCGTTGCAGGTGTTACCTGGATGAACATCAATTGGCGTGCGGGTAACCAATGTCCGGTTACGTCACCACCGCCTCCGCATCCTGTAATAAAAAAACTACCCAGGATAAAAATAAATAAAAGATAAATCTGTTGAGTCTTAAATCTTTTCATAACGATCCTCCTTTTCTGATTCTGGTTAAATTGTGGATGGTCTCTTTGTGTTTGGACTCCTATTACTCTATGGTCATCCGGTTTTTTACATCCTTAACGCCATGGACGTCTTTGGCGAATTTGGCTGCCAGGTTTTTTTCAGCCGCGTTTTTCACCTTGCCGTACAAGGTGACCACGCCACGCTTCGTCTCAACCTTGGTATGGAGGGCAGAAGTCGAGCGATGATAGAGCAGTGTCATCTTCACTTGGGCTGTTACCGAAGCGTCGTCAATCTTTTGGCCTACCGTTCGCGTATTTTTCGATGGTTTGGCCACGGTCATTTCATTATGGACATCTTTGACGCCTTCGACATCCCTGGCGTATTCAGCCGTCAGAACTTTTTGGACGGAACTGTTCGCTTCGCCTTGCAAAGTGACGATGCCGTCTTTTACGTCAACCCCGGTTTTGTCGGCGCTCACGTTACGATGAAACAAGAGCGTCCATTTTACCTTATCGCGGACCCAGGCGTCGGAGTTGGCAGTGGGGGGTGCGCCCTTGATTTCCAGCCTGTTATCCACACGTTTAACGCCGGAGATACCGGCCAGCGTTTCTCCGGCCAGTGACTTGTTGAAATTGTCGGCGACGATCCCGGTCAAGGTTACGTTGCCGTCTTTGGACTCGATTTGAATATCATCACCCTGGAGGAAGGTCTTGAATATATACGACTGCCTGGCGGTTGATTCGATGCGGCTGTCCGCTTTCGACGCCTGCACAGGCAGGCTGAACAGCAGCAGTGCCGCAACGGTTGCCACTATGGCTAAGGGTCGGTACATTCTTCTCATGGATGCCTTCTCCGGCTATTTGCCACGCTGCCTTCTATCTTGTTTATTATCTTCTCTGTCCTGTCTATCTTCCCGCCTGTTCTCCTGTTGTTCCCGCCACCGGTCATGCTGCTGCACCTCACGCTCTTGTTGCTGTAAACGCTGCTGTCTCTGGATCTCGCGGGATTGCGGTTCTGATTCACGACGTCTGTCCTGCTCCCGGAATTCCGGATTTTCCTGATGGTTCGGTTGCCGGATCTCTCGGGATTGCGGATATGTCGGATTATGTCTGATCGGCTCCCGAACTTCCGGATTATTGTGAGGTTGCGGTTGCGGATATGTCGGATTATGTCTGATCGGTTCCCGAACTTCCGGATATTTGTGAGGTTGCGGTTGCGGATATGTCGGATTATGCCTGATCGGTTCCCGAATATCCGGTTTTTCGTGAGGTTGCGGCCGGGGTTGCTGTGGCTGGATCACTGGACCCGGCTGATGTGGCCGTGGTTGATGTCTCAAACCCTGGACACCCCAGTTATTTTGCTTTTCCCAATGTCTGTCCCTCTCCCAGTTGTTCCAGTTTTTGCGAACTTCTTGCTGGGGTATTCGATGGTAGTTCCATGGCTGTCCTCCCCAACGACGCTGCCGGTAGTCATCCCTCCAGCGTGAGGGGACCTCTTCATAAAAAGATGGGACGCTTTGATAGTGTGTCCAGCCTGAATTATAGCTTTCCGAGCGATACCAGCGTCCTTCCCACGGACGCCACCACCAACCGCCGTAAAAGAAGATGTCCAAATCGACATCCGGAACGACATAGACGTTGGTTTCCGGTATCACGACCATCTCCGGAGGCGCCGAAAATACAATGAGTGGCGGCAGAGGAATGCTCACACCCACATCGACCCTTGCCCCCATTGCCATCACCGGAGCAGGTAATGCAGATGCCAGCGCTAGAAGTATTATTCCCCAAAATAACTTGTTCATTTTACGGCCTCCTTCAGCCAATTTCGATTTAGTGTCTTTTCCCGGTGTTGCCGTGATGCGCACCTTTCCTGCCGGTGACTGCTTGAAATGATCGGCAACGATTCCCGTCAAGGTCGTGTCGCCGTCTTTGGACTTGATTATCCATCTGCACTTTCCATGCTTATTTTTCATGCTGCTTTTTGTCCTGCCTTTCCTCTTTTCCTCTTTCCGGTTTTCCCTGCCGGGGGTTGAATTGTTGTTTTACCTCGCGTTCCTGCGGGTGCGGGCGCTCCTGCTTTACCTCACGGGCTTCCGGTTTCACCTCGGGTTGCGGCCGGGGTTGCCGTGGCTGGACCGCGCCGGAAGGCTGTTGTGATCGCGTTTGGGGTTTTAAATCACGGACGCCCCAGGTATTTTGCTTTTCCCAATGTTTGTTCTTTTCCCAGCCGCTCCAGTTCTGTTGAACTTGCTTATGAGGTATGGGTCGGTGGTCCCATTGACGGCCTTTCCAGCGATGCTCCCGATAGTCATTCCTCCAGTCTTTGGGGATATGCCCATAAAAAGATGGAACATTTCGATAGTATCCCCAACCGGAACTATAACTCCGCGAGCGGTACCATCGTCCTTCCCACGGACGCCACCACCAGCCGCCAAAAAAGAAGATATCCACATCTGAGTCAGGGACGACATAGACATACGTCTCCGGCAACACGACCAATGCCGGTGGTGCTGCAAATACGATAGGCGGCGGTAGAGAAATGTTAATGTCCACATTTACCCCTGCCATCGCCGGCGGGGGTAATACAAACACCAATGCCAAAAGTATTTTTCCAAGAAATAACTTGTTCATGGCGCAGTCTCCTTTGGCCAATCCCAAATAAACATTTGCCGGCTTACAATTGCCGGAGTGTGTTTGCGTATTGGCTGTCTCGATATTCCTTTAGCCACCGTTTCGTGATGACACCCGCGTGAGTCTTAATAAACAGGTTTCTCCATTTTCGTCTTATGTCCCCCCACGCATTGGCCAGCGGAACAGTAAAAAGAGTGCGCATCGGCTGATCCCGGCAGGGCGCATTTTCCACCGGGTCTCTTTCTGTAAAATTTCGCGCAAACCGCCGGGAATAAAACACGACAAACTGAATGGGAAAGCCAATGGTGGCCAGATAAACCCAGCTCAGCCAGTTGCCGTAATTTAATTTCCGGCTGAGAAATCCTCCGAGATACTTTTTTTTCATCAGTAGTTTGGGCATGTTTTGCAGTGCATCAGGGTCGAGCCCGTCCGGTCTTGGATCGTAACAAAGGAAGAGGCCGTCATATTTATCCCAGCCGGCCATCGACAAAGGCAGGAGACGGCCCTCGCGCTCCAGTCTGGCTCTCAGCTCGGAACCGGGCAGCGGGACGGCATTGAGGAGTTGAATCGTGTCAATCTTTGCTTTTTTAACAAACGTTTTGAAAGCGTCAACGCGCTGGCGGATCGTAATGAAGGTGCTTGCCCTCGAAAGTTTGTTGGCGGGATAGCCAAAAATGAACATGCCGTGCAAATAAAAAGTATCGGACAGTTTTTTAGAGCGGGCAATTAATTTTTCCACCGTCACACCTTTGCGCATCGCCTGCAATTCCTCGTTCATCGGACTTTCATAGCCAATAGCCAGTGTGGTCACTCCGGCCCGGTGCATGGCTTTGATCAGTGCGTCGTTGTCCGCCGCTTCCGTGCGGACCTGGACAATCAGGTTGACCTTTTTTTTGAAATTTCTTTTATAGTCGCCAATCGCATTGCACAGCGCGACGGCCTCGGCGGGATTCTGGGCAAAATTGTCGTCGGTGAAAAAGAAATCCCTGTATCCCAAATCGGCATATTGAATCAATTGCCGCAAAGCCGTATCCGTCGAAGCGGATTTATACTTTCCATATTGCTTGTTCACGACGCAGAATTCGCAATTGAAATTGCAACCGCGGCCCCGGTTGATGGGTATGGCGCTCCATCTTTTTTTCAGAAATTTAACCAAAGTCAGATCCGTATCGGCCAAATCATTCAAATCGCAGATCGGCTGACGCGGGCCGGTAAAGACATAAGCGCCGGTTTCGTCAAGGAAGCTGATACCCGGAACGGCAGCCAATCCGAGGCGGTTCACGGCAACACAGTCGTTGTCCGCCGCCAATACGGCCAGCAATTCCATGATCGTCTCTTCTCCTTCACCGTGAACCACAATATCAATGCCGGACCGAAGCGCTTCTTCGGGCAGGGCATCGACATGGCTGCCGCCGGCAATGGTGATGGCGCCAAAGCGCTGATATTGCCGGGCCAGCGTAAACAGCCGGGGGACGGCGTTGCTCATGCCGCCGTAAAAAAGCGCCAGGTGTGCAGGTTGTCTGGCCTGCAAAAAAGAATGATCAGGCCCGCCCTGATCAGTGAGGGGTCCGCCGTAATTGTTTTCATCGATCGCGTAAACGTTTTTGCACCGGGGATGATGGGAAATCTGGCTCATGACGGACAAAATACCCACAGACGGCATTTTGATTTTCGCATAGATATTATGCTGAGAATGCCGCGGATATTGGGGAATAATCCCGATGACCGTCAATTCTTTTTTCATGATGAAACATCCTTTCACACCGGCTTCCGGGAACGTCAGCTCCACATCAATTGCTCGGCTAAACGGAAGGCCTTTACCTTCAATTGTTCTCCGCGACCAAACCAGATTGAATTCAATCGTGTGTCTGAATCTTCATCCGACATCATGTGGTCTGTATATTCGGCTACACTGTTGAAAGCCCCCCACACGGTCCCGCGCGCCAGATTTGCGCCACGGCCCGAGTCATGCAACTGAAGCACGCTCGCGCGAATCTTCTCGGTTCTTGACGTATTGAGCGTCTCTTCGTTATCCGGGACCAGCGCCTGCACGTACTCCCGCAGTTGCTCCTTTGTGATCGACTTTGCCGCCATGTCGTTGAACACCATGTCGAGCTCTTCGTATAAGAAATTGGACAATATGAGCATTTTGGCTGCTTGTTCCGAATCCCAAACTACGTTTGGTGTAGGCAGGATTGAAAGGTCTCCCGCTCCCCGCAGGGCAGCCGTCAAGGTATTATTGCAAATGGCGCGGATAGGAATAATTTTCAATCGAACATGTGAGTTGCTTTCATGGCTGTTGGTAAGCAAAATATATTTGTTGACGATGTCGTTGCCATGGACCTTAATACAACCCGGAAGTTTCGCCAGGATCCAAACGCATTCCCCTTTGCCCAGAACGCCGGCTGTTTCGTATATGGCTTCATCATCAGCAACCAAAGCGTCGAAGAAAGTGAAAGCATCGATGTTCTGAAGGGGTTCGTAACCCTCGTTGACGACGCCCAGGATGTCACCGGTATCCGTACGCAGGGTTGCATAAGCATCTTGATTCAAGCCCGTTTTCAACCCCAGCGACTTCTTCGCGACGGTGTAATCCAATCCGGCCATTTGTATGGCGTCTTTGGCGGTCTTGGGATGGTTTAATTTGGTCCCCAGTTTATCCCACAGGGCCGGCGCTTTTCCCGATTTGGGTGGATCTATAGGGTTAGACATGTTGCTTCCTTTCGCCTTTAATACAGTAGCAATCGCATTACCCCTGTAACTGTCTTGCGGGTAAGCGAGCGTGTCCTGAATCATCCGATTGACTTTGTAGACGTAAAAGCAAATAGCCTGCCAGCAGGCGAAGGTAAATAATCAATTTGAATTTATTGTATGATAACAGATGTTTAGGTCAATGTAAGAGAACATCCGGCAATCAGGGAAGGATTAAACATGCCCTCAGTATTTGGTGGACCCTCAATATGTTGAGGGTAAGGGTAGGGGTAAAAGTTTAAAGTTTTAAGATTTAAGTTTGATGAACCTGTAAAAAGTCACCCCGCGCATTTCGCTTCGTGCTCATGATAGCCATGCGGGAAAGCATAAAACTGTTCCAGCAGCGAAAAAATTGCT
>WRPE01000056.1 GCA_009773315.1 Syntrophaceae bacterium | reverse complement strand
TTAAATTTTCAAAGAGCCATGCCGGCACTTTCCGCCGGCTATTGAAGCCTATCGCAGGCACCAATCAATTGCAATATGGGTGGGCAAGACGGTTACTTTACAGGTTCATCAATTTTCCTTGTTAATAGCGGCCAACTTACAGTTCATGAATAGGAATCACCCTGAATCCACCAATGCTATCATTCTTTATAGGAAAGTTTCCAACAACATATATCCCCGCAAAAGGCGAATCCTTTGGGAATTGCTGCAGCTCCAGTAACTCAGATAGTTCTTCAGCGGATGTGACTCCTGGTGGAACTTCAATAAGCAACAAGGTATCTTTTCCATATCTTTTCTGTGCTTTCTTGATGATGCAGTTGTGGATTTCATTAATGAGTGATTCGTTTGCGTTTATGCCATTCCAATGCTCGGGAGCGTCTGCTTTTCCTCGTACACCTTTCCAAATGAACCTTGCATGTTTTTCATCGTAAAATGCAGCAGTAACCTCTATAAATAATTCATTATTAGCTGAAGTATAAATCAAATCTGGAGCACGATCGGGGCGCGTTTTAAATCGATATGCAGTCTTCTTTCTTGAATTCAGCCATTCAATGAAGTCATCACCAATTGCCCTTTCATTTTTTTCTTGAAATTTATCCATGTAAATATCCTGAAGAATAATTAGGGGGCAGGTTGAACCTACCCCATTTAATGTGGGATGAATGGGACGCTGTTCAATTATGAACTTCCTCACTGAAAAATAAGGAAAAGCATCGTAACATTGACATTGTCACGCTGCGTATAATATTTCACCTTGCTTGGCATAGTCGTACAACGGTGAAGTTTGTTTGTCCCACTCTTCGGGTGTGAAGCCGACAACCTCAAGCGGTTCAAAGACATCGTAGATAGCTTCGGACAGTATATCAATTCTTGACCAGTAATCATGATTCTTGAAATCTTCGGAAATGAGGATCAGGTCGATGTCGCTGCCTTCCCGATAGTCGCCGCGGGCGTAAGAACCATAAAGGATCAACTTGCTGATGTTGATGCCTCTGGATTCAATTGCTTTCTGAAAGCGTGCAATCGTATCTAAAGCTGCTGCTTTATCCATGCCAATGCCTCTTTCGTGTTTAAAATAATTTCTTTAGTAATGGTCTTTGTATAAGCCTTCTGCAATTTCTCAAGGCTTTCAGGATAACGTGTGGCAATATTCGCTTCGTTGAGCTTCACGATGAATTTACCCAGCTTCTCCGGCGGTGTAATGCCGGTTTTGTTAATCAGAAATACGAAGTTGTGCACTTTGGGCGGGACGTCCTGAAGCTTCTCACAATAAATGCCCTTCAGGGCTTTCTCCAGGGAGAGATGACACATAAAGACAGCATAGAAATATCGGCCACCTTGAAACATAAATTCGGCTGTTTCAATATCAAAATCTGCTTGAATGATCCACTCTCTGGTTTTTTCATCCATGTTCCGCATCGCTTTGTGTCTGTTACGGCCTTGTTGAGAAGTACTTATAAAGAACTAATGAAATAAAATCAAGTGAATATGGAGTATTTCCGTCTTGGTTAATTCCGCGGACATCCACTTAATTCAATTCCCCTGTAATTGTGGATTGCCAAAGAACAATTACGAAATAATTTCTTCATTATTTGATTGTTTTTCCAACAACAATATCTTTCTGCCTCTGCTTTTTCACCGGATCTTTTTCCACATAAATTTTCCGACCGGTTATCGGGTTGATTTCCGTCCAATACATGAGCGCGGAGGTGGTGGAGGGCAGGGGCAGGAGCGCTAGGGGACGTACTTCAATATATCAATCCACCTTCCTTCAAACAGACAGGGGACCATTGGTGTCCCATATTGTCCGTTACTTGTTAACTGTCGACCTTCCCGGATATTTTTCAGATCTCCTGGTGTTTCATCCTTTTCCGTAAAAACAAAAAGACTGGCAACAGCAAGAACAAAGCCGTCATCGCCGCAGTGGGCACCGGTCCGCCCCATAGAATCAGGATGCTCAGGCCCAACAGGGGCAGCAGAGCGATGCGCACCGCTGCCTTCAAACCGTCATGCCGGCTGATAAAATCGGCGATGGGCGGCGAATATTGATAGTACATTTTAACAAACGTCCGCCCCGGTGTGCTCATCAGAAGATAGCGATCACGCAGGATACTAAATGTCCGAACATGGGGGTGCAGGTAAGAACCGTAAGCGGCTGTGGCAATGAAGCACCCGCCCACGCCGCTGTCAAGGATGCTTGTGCCTGATCCACCGGAGACGGGGATATCCGTGGTAACAGCCATTGTCGATGCCTGAACATACTGGGTATAGGGGAAGAACATGTACCGGTCGCCGTCATGGAGAGTGCCCATATTCAGTATATTGGCAACCGGGTGTTCGAACTTGGAATATTCAACGCTGGCAGAGAAGGTGTTGAGTCCCGACCAATCCCTCCATAAGGTTAACTCACTATTATAGACTTGGGTGTACGTAAAGCCGCCGATCCCGTCCTTGTAATAGCCGTTCGGCGTAATGTCGTAACCGACATTTTCGAAGAGGTACTCAATGAGGCCGACGCAGGTGAATCCGTCGGCATAAGGTCCTTTCTGATGAAGGAACTGGAAATCGTATTTGGCGCCGACCTGTTCCTTGGCCAGCAGAATCAACTGATCTTTCATTTCGACCGGCCACGCGGTTGTGTCGCTGAAGTTGACAGGGACCTTTGCCCCGATGTACTGACAGCCTGTATCCAGATCTTCTTGCGGGATGAAGTTATTGGAATCCGTTTCTTCCACTATCGGCATGACGGCATGGATGATCCGGTGATTTCCGTTTGTCGTGCCGATATACAGACCAACATGCCCGGATTTCATCTCTCTGAAAGCGATTTGTCCGATTGATTCGGGAAGAATCAGTTGGGGCAGCCTTCCGTAAATATCGTTGCCCTTGCTGGAGTGATAAAGGATGGCGCCCCGCTCGAGACCTAAAGCCGAACCCACACCCAGCATCGTCAGTAGAATGAAACTCAACATAAGCGAACAGGTGATTTTTTTCATGGCAGGATCTCCTTTGCGGCTTTGCGAACCACAGACGATTCATCATTCCTGGCCGCTTCTATCGCGGCTTTTGCATCAGCGCTGAGTGGATCGAATTGTCTGAGCAGGATGGCTGCGTTATATCTGACCAGCGGCGCGGGATCGTTTCGCAGGGCTTTTACTATCATGGCCTCTGTCGTTGCGGACCGGCTTTGTCCCGCCGCTCGCACACCCGCTGCCCTGACCATGTAATCTTGTTCAGTAGTCATATATCGGGCCATCACCTGCAACGCACTTTCATTTTTCAGAGCGCCTAGGGCCTGGAAGGCCTTCAAGCGGATCATGCTGTCCGAATTCGACAAGGCACGGGTCAAAAAGTCCAGGGATTCGACGGCCTTCATCTTCCCCATGGACATTAAAACTGTATATCGGAAATTTTTTCCAGCATCAGGTTCACTGTAAGCGGTTTCCAGCGCCCTAATGATAGTCAGCCTTGGTCTTCCAAGGTTTTCCAGAGCCAGTACGGCGCTCGTTCTAATGCGCTGATCTTCCGAAGTGCTTTTAAGTATGCAAAGTAAGATCGGCGCCGCGTTTTCGTTACTGGAAGAACCCAGATCGAGTATGGCCTTCATTCGATTTTCCTGGTTCTGTGTGCGATCATTGGCAATGGCAGCCTTGTCGGAGAAATCACTTGCCCCGGCAAGCGAGACGGCAAGAAAGAATACAAACAGCGTGAGCCCAGCGAGTTTTCCCATGTGTTTGTGCATTTTCATGACACCTTTCCTTTCCGATAAGTATTTTTGTTTGATCAGACCTTCCTTTTGTCAGGGACAAGTATTAGGAAAGGACCATACAATTCTGTCAATTTTGGATGGGTCAATGGCCATGTGTCTTTGCCTTTCTCAAATTTCATTGTCTGCATAATATCAAAATGTCAAATATCGTCAACCTATTTATGGCACAAATCAATTGAAAATAGGGCATGACTGAGCGAAGGCATGTCTCGGTTCAACGGTAACCTTTAAGCTTCACTGGCTGCCGGCCTCCGCCAGTATGACGGAAGGTTAATTCCGGGGGCATCCAATTAATTCAACTCTCCTGTAATTATGGAATGCCAAAAACAATTTCGAATCGATCCCTCTTTAACTTGATTGTTTTTCCAACAACAATATCTTTCTGCCTCTGCTTTTTTGCTAAATCTTTTTCCACATAAATTTTCCGGCCGGTTATCGGGTTGATTTCTGTCCAGTACATGAGCGCGGAGGTGGTGGAGGGCAGGGGCGTGAATATCTGCACCTGCTGCGGTGTTGTGTGCAATTCGCGGGCGGTAAAGGATTTCAAGTCGCGCATGTCTTCTTCGGTGCAGCCCGGATGAGTGGCGATGAAATAATAGGTCAGAAATTGTTTGAGCCCCGCTTCCACATTCATCTTTTCAAAAAGGTTTTTAAAATGGACCAGTGCCTGCGCCTGCGGTTTGCCCATGAGCTGCAGTACGGAGGGCGTGGTATGCTCCGGTGCGATCTTTAACTGGCCGGAAATATGATGTTTCACCAACTCGCGCATATAAGACGCGCCGTGTTTTTTATCCGCCAAAACCAAATCATGACGGATGCCGGAGGCGACAAATATTTTTTTGATGCCTGGAATCTGGCGAAGGCCTTTCAGCAGGCGAATTTGCCGTGAATGATCGGTTTTCAGAGAGGGACAAACCTGAGGATACAGGCATTGTTTGTCGGGGCAGGCGCCCCTCACTTGTTTGCGTGAGCAGTCAATGCCATACATATTCGCCGTCGCGCCGCCGACGTCCACAAGATATCCTTTAAAGTTCGGCAGCGCCGCTATCTTTCGGGCTTCAGCCAGGATGGATTCTTCGCTGCGGCTGATGATGGTTCGGCCTTCGTGTAGGGCGATGGAACAGAAATGGCATTCACCGAAGCAGCCCCGGTGTGTGGTCAGCGAGAAAGCAATGGTGTCCATTGCGCGGACTTGACCCTGTGCTTCGTAAAAGGGATGCACCCGGCGTGAAAAATCCAGCGCGTAAACAGCGTCCAGCTCAGCGACGGAAAGATGCGGTTGAGCCGGATGATGCGCCAGATAGCGGTTGCCATGTTGCTGGCAAAGGCCGCAAGCGGTGACCGGGTCATTGTTGGAAGAGAAAATCTGAAACATGTCCGCAAAAGCTTTTTTACCGGCGGCAGCATTTTCGTATGAAGGCAGTTCCAGATAGCCCGCCGGCGGCTCGCTTTCAATTGTGCAGGTGCCTCGAATGTTCTGGATTCCTTCTCCTGACTGAAGGCGCCCGGCGATTTCGACAATGGCCCGCTCCGCCATGCCGTATGCCAGAATATCAGCGCGCGCATCAAACAGAATCGAGCGGCGAATCGAATTCGACCAGTAATCGTAATGAGCGATGCGACGAAGGCTTGCCTCAACGCCGCCTAAAACCAGCGGTTTTGTATTTTTAAAATATTGCCGGATGAGATTGGCATAGACGACGCAAGCGCGGTCGGGACGGCGTTTATTTTTGCCGCCGGGGGTTAGATCGTCATCACGCCTCCTTTTTCTGGTTGCTGTGTAATTAGCGACCATGGAATCCATGCAGCCGCCAGTGATGCCCCAGAACAGTCGTGGTTCGCCCAGTCGACTGATGTCGATAGCGCTTGAAACATCCGGTTGCGCGATGATGCCCACACGATACCCTGCAGAAGCCAGTACCCGGCCGATGACGGCCACGCCGATATGGGAACTGTCAACATAGGCGTCGCCCGTGACCAAAATGACATCCAGTCGGTTCCAGCCTCTTTTTTTTACTTCTTCGGAAGTTGTCGGAAGAAACATTTTTAAAGGATACCGATCATCATCAACCCCAGCGTCAGCGCGGACAGAATGGCAAGCCCGGAGAGCCGCCCTATCCATCGGTGCGCTATGCGCACGGCTGGTTTGTTCGCAGCTTTAAAGGAATAATAGCCGATAGACGCAGTGATGCAAGTCAGGATAAATGCGGTAAGCCCGATCCATTGATGGGGCCCCGCAAGATGATGGCCTGCGGATATCATAACATTGGCAAAAGCCATCACGGCGCCGGCGGCGAGTAGGCAAAAACCAATAGTGTTGAAACTTTTATGCCATTTTAGCCAGAATTTCTTTTTTCGCCCAAACATGGCCATGCCGACACCCGCGATGAGACACAGCGCGGCGGCGATCATCAGGGACAGGTGGGCAACGATCAGCATGATATTACCTCCGGTTATTTTTTAGTCAGGTGGTTTGATGACGAAACCTACAGCGCCAGTTCCATTGTCTGATGGACGGCAAAACACCTAAGCGTGCTTTTCCGCTCGTTGATGATGCGATGACACACAGCGACCATGTCGTCAACTTCAGCGTCGAGACGGTCCTGATTGTGATGGAAAAGCCCCAGTTGCTTGACGCCGGCGTCCAGTGCGAGTTTTATCGCCTGCTCGCTGGTGGAATGCCCCCAGCCGCGTTTTTTCGGGTATTCCTTGTCGCGATATTCAGCGTCATGAATCAGCAGATCGGCACCACGGCAGAATTCGAGATAGTCGTTATACGTAAGCCCGCCTTCATGCTGAAGTCCGAGTTCATTGTCGGTCAGAAAAACAAAGCTTTTGCCGGCTTCTGAGAATTTGTAACCGGTTCCCTGGTTGGGGTGGCTGAGCGCAATCGGCGTGATCGTCATGTCGCCTAGTTGATAGGTGTCTCCACAGAAGTCCGCATAAGCGACATTGGCGTGAATGTCATCGTAATTAATGGGGAAGTAGGGAGCGGACATGACCCTCGCCAGCATTTCCTTGATGGAATCCTGGACAAATGCGCAACCCCAGACGGTTAAATTGGTTTTTTCGAAATAGAGCGGTTTGAAAAAAGGGAACCCCATAATGTGATCCCAGTGAGCGTGCGTCAGGAGAAGGGTGAAATCATACCGGCCGCTGGCGAGAAAGGCATTACCCGCTTCGCGGATTCCCGATCCGGCATCAACCAGTAAAATATCGTCACGTTTGTTCCTGATTTCCAGACAGGTTGTGTTGCCGCCATAAAGTAAATAATTTTTCCCGGAAACAGGTATGGAACCTCTGGCCCCCCAGCAACGTATGATCATAGTTCTTCCTTTGTCCGCTAATCATACAGATTATTAATAATTAATCAAGCATGATATGATAAAGCTGAGTTTAATGCTTGCTATTGAATAAAAGACCATTATCTTAAGCAAAATACGATTTTAATCCCGCTGTTGCGGGACGAGCGTCAATTCTCCGCAGCGAGCTAGCGAGGTGGTTGATTCAGGAGATTATTCATGAAAAGTATCAAAATAAAAGGTATGAGTTGTCAGCATTGCGTCATGGCGGCAACCAACGCGCTTAGCGCTGTTGACGGAATCAAAAATGTTCAGGTCGACCTGAAAACAGGCGTTGCGACCTATGAGGAAGTAAATCCGGTGGATGCGAAAGTGATTGCCGCGACAATCAAAAAGGCGGGTTACGACGTTGTCGGATAAACTGACCATTTCCGTCGGGGGCATGACCTGCGCGGCCTGTGTAAGGCGCGTGGAAAACGGCCTTAAAGCAGTTGAGGGTGTCATAGAGGTCACCGTCAATCTGGCGACCGCGCGCGCTACGGTCATTCATTCAGCCCGTTGGGCAGGGCTTTCAGCGCTGGCCAAAGTTGTCACTGAACACGGTTATGAGTTTTTAGGCGAGCTCAAAGATTCCTTTGACGATCCTATGGAGGAAGCCCGCGGGCGGGAACTTAAGGAACTGACCTTAAAAGTCATTTGCGGCGCGGTCCTGAGCGTAATCATCTTTTTCGGCTCCATGCAGCACTGGTTTGGCTTTTTACATTTTATTCCACGTCAGATGATGCTGATAGCGATGTTTGTGCTGACCGCGCCGGCCATATTCTGGGTAGGAAACCGTTTTTTTATCGGCGCTTACAAAGCAGCAAAGCAAAAAACATCTGATATGAACACGCTGGTTGCTGTCGGCGCCTTTTCGGCTTACGCCTATTCAGCGGCGGCAACTTTTTTCCCGAGTTTTTTTGAAAGAGCGGGTGTGGCGTCGCATGTCTATTATGACGGCGCGGCCATGATTATCACCCTGATCCTCTTGGGCCGGCTTCTGGAAGCCCGGGCCAAAGGCAAGACCTCCGCTGCGATCAAGAAGCTCATGGGCCTTAAACCCAAGACCGCTCATGTGCTGCGGAAAGGGGAAGAGTTTGAAGTCTCCGTGGAAGCGTTGCAGATCGGCGATGTCGTTTTGGTGAAGCCGGGCGAAAAAGTTCCCGTGGATGGAATGGTGCTAACCGGACAATCAACCCTTGATGAATCCATGCTGACCGGTGAGAGTATGCCGGTGGCAAAAGAAGCCGGTCAAAAGGTGTTTGCCGCCACGCTGAATAAAACCGGCAGTTTTACATTTAGCGCCACGGGCGTCGGCTCCGAAACCATGCTGGCGCAGATCATCCGGCTGGTGGAAGAGGCGCAGGGTTCCAAAGCGCCGATCCAGCGCCTGGCAGACAAGGTCGCCTCTGTCTTTGTTCCCATAGTATTTGTCATCGCTTTTATCACTTTTGGTATCTGGTATTTTCTTCCCGCTGACGCCACTTTCAGCCGTGCGTTAATTAATTTTGTTTCGGTGCTGGTCATTGCCTGTCCCTGCGCCCTGGGATTGGCCACGCCAACGGCGATCATGGTGGGCACGGGTCTGGGCGCGCAAAGCGGCATTCTGATCAAAGGCGGCGAAGCCCTTGAAAAGATTCATAAACTATCCTTCATCGTTTTTGACAAAACCGGCACGCTGACACGCGGCAAGCCGGAAGTGACCGATGTTGTCGCCGCCACAGGATTGGATAAACGGCAGGTGCTGACCGTGGCCGCCGCACTGGAAAAAACATCGGAGCATCCTTTGGCGCAATCCATTTTACAGAGGGCGCAATCTGAAAACATTACGATAGATCCAACGGAAAAATTTGAAGCGCTGTCCGGGTTGGGCGCTAAAGCCGAAATTGACGGCGAATCATGCCTGATCGGCAACCGACTGCTCATGGATAATCAGGGCGTTTCAGCTTCCGTCTTCAATGCTGCAGCGGCCAAACTGGCCGGTGATGGTAAAACCGTTGTTTATGTCGCAGTAGAGAAAAAAATAATTGGACTCATCGCGCTGGCCGATGTGCCGAAGGCTTCCGCGCGTCAGGCGGTGGAAAGCCTGAAGCGCAGGGGGTTGAAAGTGGCGATGGTGACCGGTGATAATGCCGGTACGGCAAAGAGCATTGCCGCCCAACTGGGAATCGAACGGGTCATGGCGGAGGTCTTACCGGGCGGCAAAGCGGGTGAAATAAGAAAACTGCAAGCTGAAGGCGAGGTCGTGGCCATGGTGGGTGACGGCATCAACGATGCCCCGGCGCTGGCAGCGGCCGACGTGGGCATTGCCATCGGCGCGGGAACCGACGTGGCGATTGAAGCAGCCGACATTACGCTGATCCGGGATGATCTGACGGGCGTGCCGAAAGCGATTGTACTGTCGGCTGCAACCATGCGGGTGATCAAACAGAATCTGTTTTGGGCGTTTATATACAACATTATCGGCATTCCAATTGCCGCGGGCGCGCTCTATCCTTTTTTCGGCATTCTGCTTAATCCGGAGTTCGCCGCGGCAGCCATGGCGTTCAGTTCCGTCTCTGTCGTGAGTAATTCGCTGAGATTGAAGAGGGTGTGGCGTAAAAAGCATGAAGCGTGAAGCGTGAAGCGTGAAGCGTAGGGACTGTCATGTACCTTCAGGTTATCCCCGAACAGTCCGAAAACTGGCTTCTAAACGATTGGATATAATGTATTAAGCACAAGCAAAATATGACGCAATTCTTCATCGGTCACCTTTTTCAAAATTCTTAAAATTCTTGTTTCAAGCTCTTTTCTGTCAAATATTTCGTGCTCAGAACGAAACAATTCCGGTAGGTCAACCTGCATGGCTGTGGCTATCTTGTATAAAATATTAAGTGAAGGATTCTGGCGACCTCTTTCAATTTCACCAATAAACTTGTAATTGACATCCGCCCTTTTCCCAAGCTCTTCTTGTGTCCAGCCCTTCATGTTTCGCAGTGTGCGAATCCTCCGCCCCAACAATGTTTTCTTTTCATTCATTATTTTTTGCATAGAATCATTTATAACGGGTTCTATTTCGATAAAAAACCATAATATAAATGGTATATTATGTTGACAGGGTTAATATAAATGGTATATAAGTACATGTCGCCGCGAAAAATGGGGCTTAAATTCTTCAAAAGACACTTAAGAATTATTCATATCGAAGAAGGGGGCTTGTTGTGAAAAAAGATGCATTATTTTCTGCTATCATAACGATATTATTTGTTTTGGCGCTCACGGTTGTTCTCGCTAGCTGTGGAGGTGGAGGTGGAGGTACCCCCAGCGGTGGTGATACGACCGCACCGACAATGCCAACGAATCTCAATGCAACTGCGCCATCTTCAAGTCAGATAAGTCTTTCTTGGAATGCCTCATCTGACAATGTGGGTGTTGTGGGATATAAGATATACAGGGGTGGAGTATACATTAAGTCTGTCGCAGGAAGTCCATCAAGCGACACGGGGCTGAGTTCAAGTACTTCATATTGCTATACAGTCTCTGCATACGATGCGGCAAATAACGAATCTTCCCAGAGTACACAAGCATGTGCCACCACCGCTGACGGAACTCCACCAACAACACCGCAGAACCTGCGTGCAACCACAGTCTCTTCAAGCGAAATAAGTCTTTCTTGGGATGCCTCAACTGACAATGTGCGCGTCACGGCGTACAAGATATACAGGGATGGCGTATTCGTGTACGTCACAAACCTCACAGCAAGCGACACGGGGCTGAGCTCAAGTACTGCATATTGCTATACGGTCTCTGCCGTCGATGCGGCAGGTAACGAATCTTCCCAAAGTACACAAGCATGTGCCACAACACATTACACCAAACAGGTGGGCACTTCATTAAGTGACTATGCTACTGGAGTTGCTGTGGACACTAGCGGGAATGTCTATGTAACCGGCTCCACATACGGCGGACTAGACGGAAACACCAACGCAGGAATCTCCGATATGTTCCTGGTGAAGTACAATTCCTCAGGAACAAAGCAATGGACGCGGCAGTTGGGCACTTCATTAAGAGATGAAGCTACTGGAGTTGCCGTAGACACCAGCGGGAATGTCTATGTGGCCGGATACACATACGGCGGACTGGACGGAAACACCAATGCAGGAGGCTCTGATATATTTCTGGTGAAGTACAATTCCTCAGGAACAAAGCAATGGACACGGCAGCGACAGCTGAGAACAGCGCCAAACGATTATGCTACTGGAGTTGCCGTAGACACTAGTGGGAATGTCTATGTAACCGGATACTTTGAGGGCAGTGACGACGGAACCCTCGTGACCCCGGGCAACGACTATGTGTTTATTGTGAAGTACGATTCCACCGGCACGGAGCAATGGACAGAGCTATTGGGCACTTCAGCAGTCGATTATGGTTACGGAATTGCCGTTGACATTAACTGGAATGTCTATGTAACTGGATACACAAATGGCAGTCTGTCCGGAAACCCCGTCCCTCACGAAGATGAAATATTTCTGGTTAAGTACAATTCATCAGTAATAAAGCAATGGACACGGCAGATGGGCACAGCAGCGACAACCTTCAATGGTTATAGTCATAGTCTCGGCGTTGCCGTGGACACTAGCGGGAATGTCTATGTAACCGGCTTCACAATGGGCAATATGGACGGAAACACCAACGCAGGAGCCTCCGATATGTTCCTGGTGAAGTACAATACCTCAGGAACAAAGCAATGGACACGGCAGCTCGGCACGACGTATGGCGAGCAAGGTAGAGGAATTGCCGTAGATACCAGCGGGAATGTCTATGTAACCGGCTTAACAGGGGGCGGACTAGACGGAAACACCAACGCAGGAGCCTCCGATATGTTCCTGGTGAAGTACAATACTTCAGGAACAAAGCAATGGACACGGCAGTTCGGCACGACGTATGGCGAGGCAGGTAGAGGAGTTGCCGTAGACACTAACGGGAATGTCTATGTAACCGGCTCCACAAACGGCGGATTGGACGGAAACACCAACGCAGGGAAATCCGATATATTTCTGGTGAAGTACAATGCTAATGGTGTCATACAATAATTCTGGATTTGGAGGTGCCATTGAAGTGTGTGTGCAAATATATACTAAGGTATTGAAAGCAAAACGCGACGCGCTTAAGGCAGGGGATGGCTATGTGAGTCACGCTTTGGCTTTTAAGTTATTAAAAAGGATAAAGATATATGACCTGTTCATCATCGCCTAAAGATGTATTTGATTACTTGATAGCGATCACACCTATTTGCGTCGCCGTCTTCGTTGCATTGATAGCTTTTTGGCAATCAAGAATTAATAGTAACAAACTGCGCCTCGACATTTACAATAGGCGTTTTAATGTATATTCCAAAACCTTGGATTTCTACCAAGTCTTGTTGAGTTATGATCCCAACGTCGTATCTAAAGAATTGCTAAACACTTTGCAGAAGGATTTTATAAAGGCATTTAGAGAATCACGATTTCTGTTCGATGAAAAATCTGGCGTGTACGATATCCTTGATCAGATGCACACAAAATCATTCCAAATAATTGGCTGCAAAGACCATGGGGGAAAATTGGCAGATATAGATCCACAAGAGTTCGAGAAAATGCATAAACAGAGTATGGAAGCTTTGAAGTGTTTCACTGAGTCTATTTCGAAATTGGAGAAAGCAATGGCTCGTTATCTTAACTTTCATGAATTGACTGAGTAACAAAACAATACAGTGGACTTGATTTGTTCGCCGCTTATTTCCCGACTTTGACAGCTAATGAAGTTCAGCGTCGAAAAACCTCAATAATATCGTAGAAAGAGTTCGCGAGTTCGCAAAAGTGTAGTGAACAAATATCTG
>WRPE01000055.1 GCA_009773315.1 Syntrophaceae bacterium | reverse complement strand
GCAATTTTTTCGCTGCTGGAACAGTTTTATGCTTTCCCGCATGGCTATCATGAGCACGAAGCGAAATGCGCGGGGTGACTTTTTACAGGTTCATCAAGATTTAAGTTTTAAGTAATTAAGATTTAAGTTTTAAGTTTTAAGTAGGGCGCGGCTAGTGACCTTTAGGTTATCCCTGAGCGCGCCGCTTTTCGGACTGTTCGGGGATTGTTTTGGGGATCGGGTTTTGCTCCTTTGCCGCCGAGACTTGATACAGCTCCGCCCTCTGAGGTACAGATTAGTAGTTAAGTAGTTAAGATTTAAGTAGTTAAGTAGTTAAGTAATTAAGTTTAAATACTCTTATTACTTTCTACTGCTGATACTATACAACTTCGCCTTTTGATTAACTCTTTTCCCGGTTGGCGGTTGAATTATCCAAAAGGCTAACTTCTTTTTTTAAATTCTGGATTTCTTTTTCCAGTTTTTCGTATTCCACCATTTTCCTTCTTAGGAAACGATAGGTAATCTTTGCTTTTTCTTCCACACCATTTGGTGTTAAATAATACAAATAAGCTATTTTGTTTTTGGAATTCCTGAAATTTTCAGCCTTGATGTAGCCTTTTTCAATCATCGCTCTTATTAAGTAATTGATTTTGCCAAGGCTTAAGCCCACAGAAACCGATAGATCCCTCTGCGTCATTTGCGGATTTTCCTTTACTGCCCGCATTAGCACAAGCATTTCTTCTGTCTCTATTTTGTTATTTTTTTGTGTAGGCATAAATAAAATAGTCCGTTCACGGAATGAACATGATATTTAATAATGAAATTAAAAGGCGATGTCAAGGAATAAGATAAAAAAGTTTTAAGATTTAAGTAATTATACCCCTGCGGGGCACGCGAGTTTTAAGATTTAAGTATTAAGGACGATGGGCCTAACCGTAAGTAGGACGCGGCTAGTGACCTCGAGGTCTCACAACTCACGGTCATTATGATGTAACCCAGTCTTCCAAATGCAGATCAACAACTCTTTCAAATTCTTTGGTGTTGTTTGTCACCAATATCATGTCTCGTGATCGGGCAAGGCCTGCTATTAGAAGATCATAAGGGCCGATTGATATTCCTTTCTTTTCAAGTTGTGCACGAATAACTGCGGCTTCAATAGTAGCAGAACGATCCATGTCAACCATGTTTAAGGGCAGAAGGAATTTGTTAAGGGCATCCTCGGAACGTTGCCTGTATTGACTTTTTTCAACCCCATATTGAAGCTCAAAGAGGGTGACTGTGGAAATTGCGACATCCTGTGGTGAATGTTTTCGGAATCGCTCAAGAATCTCGAGTGAGTGTTTTTTGATGAGGTATATGCAAATATTGGTATCGAGCAGATAGCGCATCATAAAGATTCTCTTTTCTGCATGCCGGGTTGATTACGACCGTCTTTCATAAAATCTTCCGGAAATTCACTGAGCGATTCAAACAGCGTGTCCCATGTCGTTACTATTGGTTCCAGTATAACATGGTTGCCTTGTTTGAATATTTTTACCTCATTTCCAGGAATTCTGAATTCCTTGGGCAGCCTTACTGCTTGAGAACTCCCATTCTGAAATAACTTTGCTGTTTCCATTTTATCACCTCCACCTATCATATATATTTTTAGTATATACGCGAATGATCTTAAAAGCAAGATTCTTTAGTAATTAAGTAGTTAAGTTTTAAGATTTAAGTATTAAGTAATTAAGGGCGATGGGGCTGACTGTAGGGCGCGGTCGCCGAACGCGCCGCGTTTCGGACTGTTCGGGGCTAACTGTAGGTCACGCGACAGTCCCTACTTCAGCATAAAGTGCCAGGCGTCGGCGCACATGGCGTCGAGGTTGCGGGTGGTCTGCCAATTCAGAAGGCGGCGCGCCCGCGACGCATCGGCATAAGAGACGCCGACATCACCGGGGCGGCGGCTGGTGATCCGGAAGGGGATCTGCCGGTTCGTAGCCTTCTCGAAGGCCCGGACGACCTCCAGAACGCTGTAGCCGCGGCCGGCGCCGAGGTTGACGATCAGAGGCCCCGGCCCGAAGTCGCCGCCGCTGGTCCCAGCGTGTTGACTTTCGAGGTATTTGAGCGCCGCCACGTGTCCCTCGGCCAGATCCATCACGTGGATGTAGTCCCGGACACCCGTGCCGTCCGGCGTTGAATAGTCGCCGCCGAAGACGTTCAGGTATTCCAGCGTTCCTGCGGCGACGCGGCTCACATAGGGCATCAGGTTATTGGGAATGCCTTGCGGCGTTTCGCCGATCAGGCCGCTTTCATGGGCGCCGACGGGGTTGAAATATCGCAAAAGGCCAATTTTCCAGCCCGAATCGGCGACGAAAAGATCGCCCAGGATCTGTTCGATCATCAGCTTGCTCCGGCCATAGGGATTGGTCGGCGCCAGGGGAAAATCCTCGCGTATGGGGACGGACGGGGGATCGCCATAAACTGTGGCAGAAGAGCTGAAGATCAGCGTTTTCACCTGATGCGCGGCCATAACCCGGCAGAGAACCAGCGTGCTGTTGATGTTGTTGTCGTAATAGCGCAGGGGCTCTGCGACGGATTCGCCGACGGCCTTGAGTCCCGCAAAATGGATGACGGCGTCGATCGCGTGCGTCTTAAAAATCGCGGTCAGGGCAACCTCATTCCGGACATCCTCCGGATAGAATGCGGGGCGTCGGCCTGTGATGGCCTCGATTCGGTCCAGAACGGAGGCGTCGCTGTTGCTGAGATTGTCCACGATCACGGGCGTAAAGCCTGCCTTCATAAGGGCGACAACGGCATGACTACCGATGAAGCCCGCACCACCTGTTACAAGAATATTTGAGTTTTGGGTCATGGGTTCCTTAATTACTTAATTACTTAATTACTTAACTACTTCTTTAACCAACATGCCATTAGCGTCTTTGGCTGAAAGAATGGGTGGGTTTTGCAAGGGCCATTTTATGGCCAGGTCGGGATCGTTCCAGAGGATCGCCCGTTCGTGTTGTGACGCCCAGTAGTCTGTGGTCTTGTAGAGAAACTCCGCAACGTCGGAGAGCACCAGAAATCCGTGAGCAAATCCCTGGGGAATCCACATCTGGCGATGATTGTCTTCGGAAAGCTCGAATCCCACCCACCGGCCGAAAGTCGGGGAGGACTGACGAATATCCACGGCTACGTCAAATACCGCACCGCGAATGACGCGGACCAACTTTCCCTGGGGCTGTTGAATCTGATAGTGCAGGCCGCGTAAAACATTTTTTTCAGAACGGGAATGATTGTCCTGAACAAAAGTTGTTTGCAATCCGGTTTTCTCCTGCCAGATTTTCTGATTGAAGCTTTCATAAAAAAAACCTCGCGCGTCACCAAATACGCGAGGCTCGATAACAAGGACATCGGCAATGTCGGTCTTAATAATGTTCATAGATTAGCTCCTGGCTGATAGCTGATAGTTCATAGGCTGTGGGGTGTAGTGCTTTCTTTCAGGGTTCTTTCCAGATAGTCCCGATAAGACGATTTGGGCGTCTCCTCAATCACTTGCTTCATTTTTGTTTTATCCACAAATCCCATGCGAAAAGCAATTTCTTCCAGGCAGGCAATCTTCAATCCCTGGCGCGCCTCCAGCGTGCCGATAAAATGGCTGGCCTCCAAAAGACTGGTGTGCGTGCCCGTGTCCAGCCAGGCGATGCCGCGTCCCAACGGAACAACATGCAGCCCGCCGCATCGCAGGTATTCCATGTTGACATCGGTGATCTCCAATTCACCGCGCGCCGACGGTTTCATGGATTTGGCTATTTGCGTAATGGACCGGTCATAGAGATACAATCCGGGCACTGCGTAATTGGATTTCGGCTGGGCCGGTTTTTCTTCGATGCTGATGGCTTTGCCCATGGCATCAAATTCGACCACGCCGTAGCGCTCCGGATCGTTGACGTAGTAACCGAAGATGACGGCGCCTTCTTTAAAGTCTTTCACAATTTTATTGAGATCCATCTTGCCGTAAAAGATGTTGTCCCCTAAAATCAGGCACACAGCTTCGCCCGCGATAAATTCTTCGCCGACCAGAAACGCCTGGGCAATACCCTTGGGTTCGGGCTGGACTTTATAAGAGAGTTTTATTCCCCAGCGGTTGCCGTCGCCCAGCAGGGCTTCAAAACGGGGCGTGTCCTGCGGCGTGGAGATAATCAGAATGTCCTGAATCCCCGCCATCATGAGCGTGGCGAGAGGATAGTAGATCATCGGTTTATCATAAACCGGCTGCAATTGTTTGCTGGCCACCAGCGTCAAAGGGTAGAGCCTGCTCCCCGCACCACCGGCCAGTATTATTCCTTTGTTAATTCCTGTCATGGTTTTCAACCTCTCAAAATAAATTTTATGGCTATGGGCTATGGGCTATGGGCTATGGGCTATGGGCTATGGGCTATGGGCTATGGGCTATAGGCTATGGGCTATGGGCTATGGGCTATAGGCGAGGGGTGCGTGCCTTAATCAAAGCGCCAAGCATTTTGCCAATTTGAACGGCTTTTCCTTCTACGTCCAAGAATGCTTTTGCATCTACGTAACCGACTTGATATGCTATATCCATCTGTGTTCGAAGTTCTGCAAGGGAACCTTTGGCGATAAAGAAAAAACGAATGGATTCTTTATCTGTGTCCCTCTCATCACCTTCTGCTATGTTACTTGGCACGCTTACGGCCGATCTTCTGACTTGATCCCGCAACCCATAATCTTTCTTAAATTCACCGTGATTGGTAATGCTATATATCAATACCGCCAGATCTCGCGCCTTTTGCCACACCAGCAGGTCTTTATACCCTTTCCCCATAACCTATCGCCTATTACCTATCGCCTTCAAAGTTCTCTTTGCCCATACATCTTTTCGTAGTACTCCCGGTAGCTGCCGTCGGTCACGGAGGCGATCCACGCTTTGTTTTCCAGATACCATTCCACGGTCCGGCGCATACCGTCTATGAAATTTACCCGGGGGTTCCATCCCAGTTGCGTGCGAATCTTCGTGGCGTCAATGGCGTAGCGGCGATCGTGTCCGGCGCGGTCTTTGACGTAGATGATCAGGGTTCGTCTGTTTTTACCGCCCGGCATCAGGCCGACTTTTTCATCCAGAATATCACAGATGGTGTGGACGATTTCGATGTTCTGCTTTTCGCTGTTTCCGCCGATGTTGTAGGTCTCACCGCTATTACCTTTTTGCAAAACGGTCAGAATGGCTTCACAGTGATCGATAACATAAAGCCAGTCGCGAACATTTTTGCCGTCGCCATACACTGGCAGGGGGCGTCCCCCAAGGGCGTTGTTAACAATTAAGGGAATGAGCTTTTCCGGAAACTGATAAGGACCGTAGTTGTTGGAACAGTTGGTGATCAGTACCGGCAGGCCATAAGTATGAAAATAGGCGCTGACCAGGTGATCGGAGGATGCTTTGCTGGCGGAATAAGGCGACCGGGGATCATAAGGAGTGGTCTCTTGAAAAGCGCCGGTTGCGCCAAGAGAACCGTAAACCTCATCCGTGCTGACATGCAGAAAACGGCAGCCTGTTGCGGATGCCGCGCCGGTTGGGCCTTTCAGCCAGGCTTCGTGCGCCGCTTCGAGCAGATTGAATGTTCCCATAATATTGGTTTGGACAAATTCTGCCGGGCCGGTAATACTGCGGTCCACATGGGATTCGGCGGCAAAGTGGATAACGGTGTCTATTTGCTCCTCGGCAAAAATCTTTCCGACCAGGTCATTGTCGCAAATATCGCCCTTCACAAAGCGATATCGGGGGTTATTTTCAACGTCCGTTAAATTGCCGGGATTGCCGGCATAGGTCAGCTTATCCAAATTAATCAGGCGATAATCGGGAAAATGTTGCAGGGTGTGGCGGATAAAGTTGGACCCGATAAAGCCGCATCCGCCGGTGATCAAAACTCGTTTCATAATCAACATTCCTTATAATAGAAATAATTTCAATTTTATGTCCTCCGCCGGCGGAGGTGTCACGCAGTGACGGAGGTGGTTTAAGGGTTATCCTCCCTCGCTGGTTCAAGCTTGCAGCTTGAACCAGAACATTTCGGAGCAACCAGCATGGTTGCTCCAGCCACTCTATCCACTATCAACTATCCACCATCAACCATGAGCCATGAGCTATTTACAGAACACTTTCATTTTCCTGCGGCATGAACTCGGGTACAATTTCCTGGAGTTTTCTTTTAATGCCCTTTGCATCGTGACGCGCGGCTACCTTCACCAGTTCACTAATTTCACGATAAAGATGTTCTTTGGCTTCCTCTGGATTGCCCACGCCGTTGAAACAAGTTTTGGAACGCAGGACCATGACTTTTTCGTGGCTGGTGGGCAGAATATCTTCACCCACGGTGATCAGTTCTTCGTATAGTTTTTCACCATCCCGCAAACCGGTAAAAACAATTTCGATGTCCACATCCGGCTCTTTTCCGGAAAGGCGAATCAAGTCCCGCGCCATATCGACGATTTTGACGGGTGTGCCCATTCTCAAAATAAAGATTTCGCCGCCCTCTCCCATCGTGCCGGCCTGCAGAATCATCTGCGAGGCTTCGGGTATGGTCATGAAGAAACGGTTCACCTCCGGATGCGTGACGGTCACCGGCCCGCCCTGCTCTATCTGCTGGCGGAAAAAGGGAATGACGGAACCGGACGAACCCACCACGTTGCCAAACCTCACAGCCATAAATCGGGTGCCGTTTCCCTGCTGGCATTGCATAATCAATTCCGTCACCCGTTTGCTGGCGCCCATCACGTTGGTCGGACGAACAGCCTTATCCGTCGAAACCAGAACAAATCGATCCACGTGATACTTGACGGCCATCTCCATAATCGTACGGCTACCGATAATATTATTGTAAACAGCCTGCCAGGGATTTTTTTCCATCATGGGCACATGCTTAAAAGCCGCCGCATGAAACACGACGTCGGGTTTATATTTTGTAAACACGTCATTCATGAGCGCTTTATCCTGCACCCATCCCAAAATGGGTACAGTCTGGCGGCCGTAACCGTCATTTTGTATTTCCATTTGAATATTGAATAGATTGGCCTCGTGCCCATCCAGCAGGATGAGTTTGCGGGGCTGATATTTAATGACCTGCCGGCATAATTCGGAACCAATGGAACCGCCGCAACCCGTAATCAAAATGATTTTGTCATCAAGATAACCACGGATACCTTTCGTATCGAGATGGACCGGCGACCGCCCCAGCAGATCTTCGTAGCTGATGTCCCGAAGCAGTTTCACACTGACCCGGCCGTCAATCAGATCGCCGATGCCGGGCAATATTTTATAAGAGGTCTTGCTTTGTTGACAGACGTCCACAATCCGCCTGATTTGATCACCTCGGGCGGAAGGAACCGCGATAAGGATTTGCTGAATATTATTATCCTTTAAAATCGCCGGCAGACTATCCAGATTTCCCAATACCGGAATTCCATGAATGGTCCGCTTCTGTTTGCGCCGATCGTCGTCAACAAAGCCAACCACCTGATAATGCAGGGTGTCATTATCCATAATTTCCCGCAATATCTTTTCGCCGGCCTGGCCGGCGCCGATGATCAGAACCTTCATCCGCGAGGCGTTAACCGGTTGATGACCATTTGTCACGACATTCATCCGCACTGCATAGAAACTACGGATAAATATACGGACGCCACCCGCCAGAAAAAAGGTGATAATGCCGTCGGCGACAAAAACACCGCGGGAATATCCCTGAAACTGGTCGGTAAACAGTATAATCAGCATAATGAGCGTCGTTGATAAGAAAATGGCTCGAGCTAAAAGCCAGAAGTCCCGCACGCCGGTGAAACGCCACAAACCTCTGTAAAGCCCGCCGAAAAGGAAGATAATCATTTTCAGGGGCACGATCCAGAAAAGCAGTCTGGAGATTTGCCCGATGTCAATATGGGCAAAAGTAAACTCAAAGCGAATGAGATAGGATGAATAAAGAGCCACAATGAAAAGAAATATATCCATCAATATCATCAAATAGAATTTTGGATTTTTTATCTGAGGATTGATCTCCATGGCGATGCGTAACTCCCTTTACTCTGAAAACTTTAAAATCGAATTCTTATGTCATATTTAGATCGAAAAAGAAAGATCGATTTGAGACCTGCAAACCAGGTCTCGATTCTTCAAACGCCTTTGATGCTGTACCAGAGCCGGCCGACATACTCTCTGAAAATAAGCGTGTTGTTTAAAAGCCAGTGCGATTGCGGAATAAACCGGACGGCGGGAGTGCCTTGAGGCGAGGCGTAAAGATAGCTTGCCGGCAGAGCCCTCACATTGCTGAAAAATTTTCGAAATTCTGTTTCGCTTCGTTTCATGTGAAAGGCAGACGTCACCAACCCGATCTTGATGCCTTTATCGGCAAACATTTTATTGAACTCCACCGCGTGTTCATATGTGTTTTTTGATTTGGCTTCGATGCGGATTCTTTCTCTGGGTACGCCGAAGGCTTCGGCCATTTGCGCCAGCAGCGCCGCTTCGGTTATTTTACTATTACCTTTCCCGGAACAGACAAGATATTTGGCATTGTATTCCTGATACATCCGAACAGCGTGAACCAGCCTGACGGTGGTGGCCTCGCCGGGAAATGTTTTGTTGAGGGTTTGGATATCATAAAGCCCACCGCCCAATACTACGATAACATCAAACGTAATTTTTTCTCCGACCGGATGGGTCGTGATATAGTCTTTCTCCAGTTTGTAACTCAGATAGTTGGATATCGGCTCGATGCTGAATCCGTAGAGCAAAACAATGGCCAGGAATAAAAATAAAACACCGACTTTCTTCTTGCCGCCAATCAGGCCAATGAAAAAAGAAATGAGAAGGAGAACAAAAATGATAAAGATGGGATCTATAAATGATTTGAATACATCGTAAATTTGGTCCATGATTTAGATGCTCCTAAAAATAGCTGGCGGATCGTGGAGAACTTTTTCCCCCATCGCCTCTTGCCTCGTCCCTGCTTACAGCTCCGCCCTCTCGGTTACATAAATCCTGCCATTGATCCGGGCAAGTGTTGATTAATACTGAATACAGTCATAATGTCAATGCATTATCAGGGCAGCATTCGATTTGCACGGTTTTATCGGCTGCAAAAATGCCATTGGATGATTTGTACATAGACACCCAATTTTTTCCGCAGGCCGTCCGCCAAACCCAGCGTAAACAAAACGCCGACGGAACTGAGCAGCGTGTTGGCCAGCAACCGCAGAAAAATAACAGCCGCCGCAACCCGGTAATACGCGCCGCCATGCCACTTGCGTAAAAACTGGTAACGCGACCGGTAAAATTCTATCCGCGATTGCGCACGGTGGCCGATACTCTGGCCCTGAAGATGATAAATCAAAGCGTCAGGCACCTGATAAACCCGCCAGCCCTTGCGCCGCATCGCATAAGCCATGTCCGTCTCTTCAAAAAAGAAAAAGTAACGGTCATCAAAGAAGGAAACGTCGTCTAATGCTTTTTTACGAATCATCATACAGGCGCCTATGGCCGAATCCACTTCCAGCGGCCCGGCATGCTCGTATCTTTTACTGGGATATTTGCGGGGGAAAAGGTATTCGAGCAGCGAGGTATTTGTTGCGAGCGTTAGCAGTGTCGGAAAGGAAGCGATGGAATTTTGTTTGCTGCCATCGGCATTCAGTAACTGGCCGCAGACAATGGCTGTATGGGGAGTGGCTTCGGCGAAAGTCCACATTTTTTTTACCGCCCCGGCCGTCAGCACGGCATCCGTATTGACGAGCAGGGCGTACCGGCCCTGCATGACGGCAAAACCCTGATTATTGGCGGCGCCGAATCCGCGATTTTCCTTATTGGCAATGGTTTTGACCTGCGGATATTTTGCCGCAAGCATGGCCGTCGATCCGTCGGAGGACGCATTATCCACGACGATAATCTCGTACGTCAGCGCTTCGCTGGTTTTAATAATGGAATTCAGACAGTCTTGCAGAAGGTCTTTGGTGTTCCAGTTGACAATAATGAATGAAATATCCATTGCCCATCACTTTTCGGACAAACGTCTTTCCCATCGCTTGGCATGCTTTAAAAAAACATACCCGGCGGAATTCACCGCAATAACAAATCCGGGAACGCCGTCCAAAAAACCGAGTTTCCAGAGATAGCATTCAACAAATTTCCCCAGGGCGTGAAACAGTCCGGCCACAACAAACCAGCCGCCCCGGGGATGTCCCTGCCGCGCATAGACGTCCGAGAAGCTGTTCATCGTGACCACCTGATCGGAGATGCTCCGATAAACATAATGAAGAAAAGGCTGGGTCAGGTTTCCGACACGGCCTGCCACAACCAATTTATCATGAGGATTCACGCCTTGCCAGGTTCCTCTGCCCCTGCGCACCAACCGCACTTTACGGTCCGGATACCAGCCGCCATGCCTGATCCAGCGCCCCAGATACCGGGACAACCTGGGCATGGAAAAACCGCCGACATCCGGCCCGGCGGCATCCACCGCCCTGAGTATTTCCGCCGCCAGCGCTTCCGGCACTTCCTCATCCGCGTCCAGACAAAGTATCCATTCATGCGCGGTCGCCTCCAGGGCGAATTGTTTCTGGGCGACATATCCCGGCCACTTATTAAAAATCACTTTGGCGCCGGCGTTTTGACAGATCGCCTGCGTACCGTCGTGGCTGCCGGAATCCACAACAACGATCTCATCGGCGAAGCCCAAGCTTTTGAGCAATCCCCCGATACGATCGGCCTCATCTTGTGCGATAATGGCAATGCTGATTTTTTGTTTTTTCAAATTATTATACTTTATGCTTGGCGATATCGTAAAAAGCCGCCGCCACCTGTCATTCCCGAAGATGGTTTAGTCGGAGGCGCCGGAAAATATTCCGCTGAGTATACTGGAAACTTTGTAGCAGACCTGATCATACATTTCAAGTGTTTGCTAACCACTGGCAGTCAAATTCTCCGGCCATCGGGTTTTTTAAAATTCCGATTATTTCCTTCCCCCTGCTTTTCAACCGCCGCGATGCGCGGCAAAATATTTGCAATTAACGATGGGGTGTGTAAAGATATTGACCATTATGCACGAGGGTTGCGTGAGAGACCCGATGTATTTGACTGAATCCTTCTTAAAGTGGATGTGACAAACTCAATGACAGATCGGCCATCACAGCAAAATAAAATTCGCCTTTTTCAACAAAAGGTATTGATTATCAAGTTGCAGTACGTGGGGGACACGTTGGGTGTTATTCCCGTCGTCGCCAATTTGAAACGTCATGCGCCGGGTCTGACCGTTGAGGTGCTGATTCATCAGGAATGCGCCCAGCTGATTGCTCATCACCCGTATATCAACAAGGTATGGGTGTATGACCGTGAACAAGCCAAGGAAAGTTTTTTTTCGGCGATTACCTATCACCTGCCTCTGATCATGAAACTGAGGCGGGAAAATTATGATATCGTTATTGCCCTAACCCAGGGAGACAGGGCTTTTTTTCTGTCGCTTGCCTCGGGCGCGCCCCGGCGTCTCACCTATAACACAAACACTCTATCAGCCAGGATGATGAATGCCTTTGCGGTTGAGCAAACCGGGCGCAGGCATTTTATCGAGGTGGATGTGGACATCCTGAACTACTTTGGCATTGAAAACCGGAATATCCAATTGATGATTCCCATCCCGGGCGGCGTTCGTACGAAAATCAAAGGCTGGCTGACACCCGGGACAGGTTCGGAAGGAATAATGGTGGCTATTCATCCAGGCGCGAGAAAAAAAATGAAACAGTGGAAGCCTGACCGCTATGCACAAATCGCGTATCGTCTGCATGAGCAGTATGGGGCCTCTGTCATTCTTCTGGGTGGATCTGGAGAAGAGCAACTGCTTGCCGAAATTGAAAATAAAATGGGTTTTGCCCCTGTACTGAAGTCCTGTAATCTGTCGCTGATTGACATGGCAACCGTCTTCAGTGAATGTCGCCTTTTTATCGGCAACGATTCGGGACCGGGACATATCGCAGCAGCCGTTGGTTGCCCCACGTTGAGTCTTTTCGGGCCGAGCTACCCGGTCATTTACCGCCCCTATATTGCTACGGGCGAAGTGATCTTTAAAAACCTGGACTGCTGTGGTTGCCGTCAGGAGGAACACTTATGCATCCGTCCTGAAAACACGTGCATGGACCTGATTGAGGTGGATGAAGTCTGGCTTAAAGTAAAAATGATGCTATCCAAAACTGGCGGCATCCACTGGCCATGATCACAATTTTATGGAAATTATCATCGAATACCATGGACCATAAAGAAATATGATTGTCGGATTTCAGCCATGAAGAAGATCGCATTCGCTATGGAGAATTTCAGCAGGCATGCCGGAGGCGCGGAGTCATACGCCGTTAATCTGGCAACCACCCTGATCGAGAATAGCTGGGAAGTCCATCTGCTTGGTGAATCTTGGGATGGTGAGCCGAAAGAAGCTCATTTTTATAAAATACATATACCTAAATTCCTGCCGGCATGGCTCAAATTGTTATTATTTGCCTTCAAACACAAAGCCATCACTTCGAGGCAGAATTATGACGTGGTGGTAGGTTTTGGCAATACGATTTATATGAACGTATATCAGAGTCACGGCGGAGTGCACGAGTTTTCAACCGCCAGAATGGTTTATGCGGAAAAAAATATCATAAAACGCATTGTGAAACGTATATTCATTTTGCTCTCCATGAAGCAATGGGTAAGAGCATGGATAGAATCGGCGCCGTTCCGAATGAATCCGAGGCCTAAGATTGTCGCTATCGCACCTATGATTAAAAAAGACATGGAATCGTTTTTCCACACGAACCCGGATAAAATTGAAGTTATCTATAATGGTGTCGATACTAAACGGCACAACATCTCCTTGGGGCAGCAAATAAGAGGACCGTTAAGGGGCCAGTGGGGTGTTGACGAAAATGACGTTGTTTTTCTATTGGTGGCCTATGACCTGAAAAAAAAGGGCATTGAACCTCTGGTCGAGGCTGCCACAAAATTAAAAATACTCGGCAAGGATAATTTCAAAATTATCGTGGTTGGCGGATCACCCTATCGCTCACTTATGAAGCGCATCAAACGCCATGACCTTATAAATCACATTATATTCGCTGGACGCGTAAAATCCATAGATGACTTTTATGCCAATAGTGATGTCTTTGTGCTTCCAACATACAGCGACGCATGTTCACTGGTCGTCATTGAAGCCATGGCAAGCGGTCTGCCTTCCATTACAACCATGGTCAACGGCGCCGCCGGTATCCTAACCGATGGGACCAATGGATACGTCATACCTCATCCCCCTGATCCTTCCGCACTCGCGGATAAGATGCATTTATTGATGGATCATGAAAGACGCCGGCAAATGTCAGAAGAAGCGTTTCGCACCGGCCAAAAATACTCTGCAGAGAGAAATCACCGGGAAATGATGAGAGTGTTTGATGAAGTGGCAAACGGCAAAATCCATCGCTGATTTATCTGTCCTCCAACAACTAAAAGATGCTTTAAAAGTTTGTTATTGTCTATACACCCACAACATATGTGGTTTATTTTCAAATTGAAATAACTTGAAATTAAATTTTAACAGGAAAGTTTTTAGGGACTGAAGGTTTTCGTTTTCATTTCTACCTGAGTGTATTTCTAAAACCATTTGATCAATTTTATTCAAAATCTCTGCTGGAGTGTTGAAAAGGATATCATATTCAGCTCCTTCACAATCAATCTTAAGTAAATCGCACTTATTTAAATTATTTTCCCTGAATATATCAGGTAACGTTAACCCTACAACGATACATAGTAAAATAAATTATTGACAAATGCACCTGACTCTGTTACTTGTTTTTCAAAAACGAGGACAGGAGGTAGGCCATGATC
>WRPE01000054.1 GCA_009773315.1 Syntrophaceae bacterium | reverse complement strand
AATTTTTTCGCTGCTGGAACAGTTTTATACTTTCCCGCATGGCTATCATGAGCACGAAGCGAAATGCGCGCGGTGACTTTTTACAGGTTCATCAAAAGTTGAAGACCTGCACTTCCGGATATGTTAAAAGCAAAGGCACATGTTAAAGAAAGGCAGAACCATTACTCTTATTTAAAATGCCAATGCAAGAAAACATTGCCTTAAAAGAAAAAATGACTTCCGCACCGCGCAGCCCCGGCGTTTATATTATGCAGGACGCGCAGCAGAAAGTGATCTATGTAGGCAAGGCCAACGATCTGAAAAGCCGTATCAGTTCTTATTTTACCGGCCGCGATACGCGGTCGATGGCGCCGTTTTTAATGGCGCGGGTCAACGATATAGAGTTCATCACGACGGCCACGGAAAAAGAAGCGCTGATTCTAGAGAACAATCTCATCAAGAAGCATCGTCCCCGCTACAATGTCATATTGCGCGATGATAAAACCTATTATCATCTGTCTCTTGATCCGGCGGAGAAATATCCGCGCCTGCAGCTGGTGCGTAAAAGACTTCATAACACGGCGCTCTATTTCGGCCCGTATCCGTCGGGACTGGCCGCCCGTGAAACACTGCGTTTTGTTCAGCAGATCTTCCCGTTGCGCACCTGCCGCAACAGGGATTTCCAACTGAGAGCGAGGCCGTGCCTGGAATATCAAATCGGGCGATGCCTTGCGCCCTGCAAAAACTTGATTGAGGAAGCCGTTTACCGGAAACTGGCCGAAAACGCCGTGTCGTTCCTGCGGGGGCAACGACGGGAATTGGTGTCCGATTTGAGAAAACAAATGGAAGATGCGGCCCAAGACTTAAACTATGAAGAAGCGGCACGCCTGCGCGACCGCATCGGCGCGCTGGAACACGCGCTGGAGCGGCAGAATGTGGATTGGGGCGGCGCCGAGGATCAGGATGTGCTGGGCGTCTATGCAGATGGTGACACATATCAGATCTGCATTCTATTTGTGCGCGGCGGAAAATTGCTGGGCAGCAAATCATTCACGCCGGTAAAAACAAAAGCAGACGTTGGTGAAATTATTTCGTCAGTGCTGCAGCAGTATTATGATGGTTCTAATTTGCCGGATGAGATTATCCTGCCCCGAAATCTTCCCGATGAAGATGTGATTGCCGAATGGCTTGCCGATAAAAAGGAAAAGAAAGTGCCGCTCACGGTTCCTCAACGCGGCGCGAAAAAAGCGCTCTCCGATATGGCCTGCGCCAATGCACGCGAGTTGCTCGCATCAGACCAAAAGAAAGAAGAGCAGAAAACCGCAACCATGAAAATCCTTCAGGAAAAGTTATCTTTGACTAAAATGCCTCGCCGAATAGAATGCTATGACATTTCCAATATCAGCGGAAAAAACGCTGTGGGATCTATGGTGGTTTTTCAGGACGGCGAGTCGGATAAATCGGGTTATAGGCGTTTTCGCATTAAAGCCATGGACGAACCGGATGATTACGGCATGATGCGCGAAGTTCTGACCCGGCGTTTTACAGGTTCCGATCCGCTGCCCGATCTGGTGGTTGTTGATGGCGGCAAAGGGCAGCTCAATGTCGCGCTTTCGGTTTTCTGCGAATTGAAGATTAAAATGGATGTGGTCGGACTGGCCAAAGAAGAACGACCATATCTAACCGCAAAAAACAAACTCCGGGGAAAAGCCGCCAAGGCGGAGGATCGCGTCTATCTGCCCCGGCGTAAGGATGCCGTTTATCTTTCGTCCCGGCCTGCCGCTCTGTCGCTTTTGCAGCGAGTCCGCGATGAGGCGCACCGTTTTGCCCTCCGTTACCATCATAAGTTGAAACAAAAAAATGACTTCAGTTCGATTCTGGATGTGATTCCCGATATAGGCCGTGAGCGCAGGAAGATGTTACTTAAACATTTCGGTTCGGCGCGTCAGGTTCAAAACGCCTCGCTTCCCGATTTGCAAAAGGTTCCGGGAATTGGTAAAGAGTTAGCGGAAAAAATTTACGCGGCGTTGACGCAGAGATAGGGAACAAGGGGTTGCAACCCCTTGTTCTGGGTCATGATATGAGTTTGATTACGATTTTTCTTCTGGCGGTTGGTCTTGGTATTGACGCTTTTTCCGTGGCTATCGGAATCGGCGCGGCGAATAGTAAAAAGTCGTGGGCCCCTGTTTTGCGGCTTTCCCTCGCTTTCGGTATTTTTCAGTTTGTGATGCCGCTCGCCGGTTGGCTGGCCGGTTCGACAGTGGGAGATATGATCCAGACTTTCGATCACTGGATAGCCTTTGCGCTGCTGGTATTCGTTGGCGGAAAAATGATCTGGGAGGGGTTCGAAAAGGAAAGCGAGGAGGAAAAAGCCGATCAGACACGCGGCTGGCCGCTCTTTCTGCTTTCGATTGCCACCAGCATTGACGCGCTCGCCGTAGGATTCAGTTTTTCTCTTTTGAAAACTCCTATCTTGCTTCCGGCGGCGATCATTGGGGTTGTTTGTTTTGTGATGACGGCGATCGGCATGATTTTTGGCAAAGGGCTGGCCCGTATCTTCGGCAAGAAAGTTGAGATTCTGGGCGGTTTGGTTTTGATTGCCATTGGTGTGAAGATACTTTTGGAACATACAGGTTTCTAGACTGAAGACTGAAGACTGAAGGCTCAAGGCTGAAGGCTGAAGGTAAAAGCAAGAATAAATGATACTCCTTGTGCCCTATAGGTTGCGCGGGCGGGAGTCTAAAAATAAAAAAATAAATACCGAAGGCCAACAAAATAGACCTAACAGTCTTCAGTCTACAGCCTAAAAGCCTAACGGAGGTGTTTTATGTTTTATCAGATAATCAAAATCGGGAAGGACGAAATCGGGTTGGTGTGGGACTTAGCCGGAGGGAAACCGCAAGTGGAATATATTTATTTGCCCGACGGCAAAGGAAAGATGAAGGTCAGAATTGTCAGGAATTTTCCCGCAATCAGTAAGGTTTCGCGTACAGTTCCCAATGGCATTGATCAGTTGATCGTTGATTTCTTTAACGGTAAAAAGCAGACGTTTGATTTATCCATCTTGAATTTAGCAAGGCTTACGGAATTTTCAGCAAAAGTATTAAAACAGGCTTATAAAATACCTCGCGGCAAAGTTGCTACTTATTCAGGTCTGGCGGCAAAGGTCGGAAATCCTCGCGCGGCCAGAGCGGTGGGTACGGCGCTGGCGAATAATCCATTCCCCATCATTATTCCCTGTCATCGTGTGATTCGGGCCGATGGAAAGATAGGACAGTTCGGCGGTGGCAGTGAAATGAAGAAGCAACTCCTTGAAAAAGAAGGGGTTATCCTGGATGCACGCGGGAGAATTTCTCTACTTAACCATTGATTTTTCGGTTTCTAATCACTATACTGATTCACACGGTAAAGATTTACCCGACAATGCGGGATATCTGTTTTGCGTCTCGCCAATTTGAAGGAGATTGAACCATGATGATCAAACGTCTTCAAAATATGATCTGCATGATTGCGCTGATAGCGGTGCTCATTCCGTGTGCGGCAGGAGCGCAGGGTGATGCCCAGACTTCTTCCCAACAGACATTCAGCAATGAGGAACTGGCCCAAATGCTTGCCCCCATCGCCCTTTATCCCGATGCGCTGCTGTCACAGATTTTGATGGCCGCCACCTATCCATTTGAGGTGGTAGAAGCTGAACGATGGTTGACGAAAAATCCTTATGTTAAGGGCGACGCCCTGGACGAAGCATTGCAGGCAAAAGATTGGGATGTCAGTGTTCTCGCGCTTTGCCACTATCCGAAAGTTCTGACCATGATGAGTGAGAATCTCAACTGGACAGCGAGGCTGGGTGACGCTTTTACCAATCAGGAAGAAGATGTCATGGATACTATCCAGGAGTTGCGTGCCAGAGCGCGCGCCGCAGGGAACCTTGCAACAACGCCGGAACAGAAAGTGATCATCGAGGAGCGTTATATCCGCATTGAGCCGATCGGTCTGGATTATATTTACTTGCCTGCTTACGATCCTTATGTAGTTTACGGACATTGGTGGCTTCCCCTGTTTCCACCTTTTCCGATTATTCTGCCCGGACTGGTTGTGGCGGGGCCCGGTATTATTTTTTCTCCCCGGTTCTACGTCGGCTTCGGGGTGTTCGGCTGGAGCAGCTTCAACTGGCGCGAGCGCAGTGTTGTGATCGTAAATATTGACAGAACCAGAAGGTTCAACAGACGCTATTATGATTACAGAGGACCGGATCACCGTTGGCGGCCTGATCGTGACAGACGATATGTGCGTGAAAGACGCGGCGGTGAAATTCCGCGCTTCCATCCGCCGGGCAAACCAGTGCCGCCCGGACAGCCTTGGGATCGCAGGCTCGGCGGCGATGGCCCCGACCCCGGTCGAAGAAGAATGCCGCCGGACAGGCCACGGGTGCCCAGTGTTACCGATAGGGAAAAGCGGCCGATCCCGCGTCTCGATGAAAATGACAGAAGGCCTGATGGAAGAGTTCCCAGTGTTACCGACATGGAAAAGCGGCCGATCCCGCGTCTGGATGACAGGGAAAGAAGACCGGATGGGGGCACACCCGTTATTATCAACCGGGAGAAGCAGCCACGGCTGGGCCAACCGGAGACCGATCCGGGTAAGCATCCGGGTAGTGGTGTTCCGCGTATTACGGATAGTGACAGGGTTAAACAGCCGGATCGACGCTTAATAGAACAAGATAAACCGGTTCAGGTTCGGGAACGCGACATGAAAAGCGATCAGCGTTTTACGCCGCGTGCAGAAAGACAAGATGTGCCACAGCGCTCTATCGATCGAGGAGATCGGCCGCAGCGCGACGGTATGAATCGCGAGGGCCGGAAATAATAACGAATAAACGTTATGAAGTAGCGGAACTTTTCATGAACTCAGGCGTTTTCAAGCCCGGTGGTGGAATACTGAAAATTAAACCCCTGTTTTTGTGTATAGCTATAGTTTTTTTCTTGTTTGCGGCGGCTGACGCCCAGGCCGGACTGAACGCTCCTGATGGCCGGCCGCGCATTGGTCTGGTATTGAGCGGCGGCGGGGCGCGGGGAATGGCTCATGTTGGCGTGATTCAGGTTCTGGAAGAAATGAAAATTCCCATTTCTTGCATTGCCGGCACCAGTATGGGAGCGATAGTCGGCGCTCTTTATGCGGCGGGGATGCCGCCCGCCGAAATGGAAAAATTTGTTACCAGCATAGAATGGAATGAGGCTTTTAAGGATAAGCCCCCGCCCAGCGAATTGTCCTTTCGCCGCAAGAGAGAAGCGGCCGATTATCTGATTAATTTTGACCTCGGCTTTAAGGATGGCAAGTTTGCCATACCTAAGGGCCTTCTTCAGGGGCAGAATCTGAATCTGATATTGAAATCCCTGCTTTTCCATACGGAGGGTATTGACGATTTCAACAAGCTGAACATTCCCTTCCGGGCCGTCGCCACGGACCTCGAAACCGGTGATGCCGTCATTCTGGAAAAGGGGGAATTGGCTAAAGCGATCCGTGCCAGCATGTCTATTCCTGCTTTATTTGCCCCCGTGGAAATTGACGGCAGGATTTTGGTGGATGGCGGTATCGCCAATAATTTACCCATAGATATTGCCCGGCAGATGGGCGCGGATGTTGTTATTGTTGTCGATATCAGTACAAATCTGAGTAGGCGCGAGGAACTGACATCCTCAGTCGAAGTCACTTCCCAACTCACGACCATTTTGGTTCAGCGCAATACTACCCTGCAAATCCGCACGATGCACGAGACGGATATCTTGATTCGACCGGATATGGGCAACATTAGCAGCGGCGATTTTTTTCGCGCCTCCGAGGCGGTCGCAACCGGCCGGAAAAAAGCAGAGGAGATGAAGCCGCAGCTTGCCCGTCTGGTCGTTCCCGATAAAGACTTTCTGGCTTATTTGCAGATCCAGAGAAAAAAAGATCAGGAGATGCCGACTATTGACACCGTGGAGGTGGTCAATAAAACATCGCTGCCCACCGGCCTCATTGCGGCGCATATCGACATGAAGCCGGGTGCGAAACTCAGCCTGGCCGAATTGAAAAGAAATATTGATCGGGTTTACGGCATTGATACGTTTGAGCGCGTGGATTTTTACCTGAAGAAAAAAGATAAAGCATCAGGAATGGTCATCGAGCCTCTCGAAAAATCATGGGGCCCGAATTATTTTCGTTTCGGTTTGGGTTTGGAAGACAACTTCAAAGGTTCCAGCAGTTATGCATTGACTGCGCAGTTTACGAAAACGGCCATGAACCGTCTGGCGGGTGAATGGCGCACCGAAGTACAGATTGGTGAAAGCCCCCACATTTATACCGAGTTTTATCAGCCGCTCGATTATTCGCTCAGTTATTTTGTTGCGGCTAATACCGGATACCGCGTGAGAAACTTTAACAACTACAATGAAGATGGCGATATTACCACGCGGTATCGGGCTCAATCCGGTCACATCGGTCTGGATGTTGGCAGACAATTCGGCAACTGGGGCGAATTACGAATGGGTATTCGCCGGGAATACGGCGATATAAAAGTTCTGGTCGGCGACCATACCGGACCGGCGGATACCTATAACAGAGGCAGTATCTTTGTTTCGGCTGCTTACAGCACACTGGATAACTATGTTTTCCCTTTATACGGCACGGATGCCTATGTGGCCTGGGATTATAACTTGAAAATGCTGGGCTCGGATATTGAAGTGCAGGCGGTAGGCATCAAATGGATGACCGCGTTCACCTGGGGAAAATATACGTTTCTTCCCTCTATCGACATTAAAACCACTCTGGATAATGACGACATGGCTGTTCAGGACACCTTCCCGCTGGGTGGATTCCTGAATCTGTCTGGTTTTTCCGCCAATGAAATTTATGGCCGTCATACCGGCCTGGCCCGTCTGGTGGCTTACAGGGAGATTGGCTCCGCCGGACTGGGTGCGCTCAAGATGCCTCTTTACATCGGCCTGTCCGCGGAAGCGGGGAATGTCTGGGATAAACGTTCGGATATCAATTTTGAATCTTTGATTCTCGCAGGAAGTATTTTTATCGGAACCAAATCATTTCTGGGACCAATTTACCTCGCCTACGGTCAGGCCCAGCGCAGCCATTCGTCAATTTATCTTTACCTGGGCAAGCGCTTTTAAGCGCTGTTTATATTTCAGTTACTAAAGTGGACTTCACCCGTAAGATGACCAAGCAAGACGCCTTGAAAAAATACTTCGGTTATGAGACATTTTATCCGCTGCAGGCGGAAATCATCGATCACGCTCTCGCGGGGAAACACGCGCTGGTTTTGATGCCGACGGGTGGGGGAAAATCCGTCTGCTTTCAGATTCCCGCGTTGATCATGGACGGCACGGCCATTGTCATTTCGCCGCTCATCGCTTTGATGAAAGACCAGGTGGATGGACTTAGAGCCAATGGCATTCCCGCAACGTTTCTCAACAGCGCGCTTGCCGAAGGAGAAAGCGCGGCCGTTATCCGCCAGTGCCTGAAAGGCGACATCAAGCTGCTTTATATCTCTCCGGAGCGGCTGGGCGCTGCCTCCACAATTGGCTTTTTACAAAAGTTGCGAATTTCTCTTTTTGCCGTGGATGAAGCACATTGCATTTCATCGTGGGGACATGATTTTCGGCCGGATTATCTGAAGCTTCATGTCCTGAGAGAAAAATTTCCGGCCGTACCTCTGATTGCGCTTACCGCCACGGCTGACCGGGTGATCCGCAAGGACATTCTCCGGCAGCTGGATATCCCTGAGGATCATCAGTTTATCGCTTCTTTCGACCGGCCGAATTTAAGTCTTTCGGTGTATTCGGGGCAGAAGCGCCTCGAGCAGATTCTGCGCTTTTTATCCAAAAGAAAAAACCAGCCGGGAATCATTTACTGCTTGAGCCGCAAGACAACGGAAAACGTGGCATCCAGACTTCAGGATCGCGGTTATCGGGCGGCGTATTACCATGCCGGTATGGCTAATGACGAGCGCAGTAAAGTTCAGGACGCGTTTATCCGTGACAAAATTCAAATCATCTGTGCCACCATCGCCTTTGGCCTGGGCATTGATAAATCAAATATCCGCTGGATCGTTCACTACAGCCTGCCAAAAAATATTGAAAGCTATTATCAGGAAATCGGACGAGCCGGGCGCGACGGCGCGCCTGCCGATACGGTGCTATTTTACAGTTACGCCGATGTCAAGACCCATCACGAAATGCTCAAAGACTTGCCGCAGGATCGACAGGAACTGCTTCTGGCCAAGCTCGACCGCATGAAGCGTTACGCGGAAGCAGACATCTGCCGCCGTCGAATCCTACTCAGTTATTTCAACGAGCAACCGTCGGGCGACTGCGGCAATTGTGACGTCTGCAAGAATCCGCCGAAAAAATTCAACGGCACGATTATCGCCCAGAAGGCGCTGTCGGCTGTCGCCCGCACGGGCGAAAAAATCAACATGACCACCCTGATCCAAATTCTACGCGGCTCGCACAATATGTTCATCCGGGAAAACGGGTATGATCAGATTAAAACATTCGGCGTCGGCCGTGATATAAAGTACATCGAATGGGCAGAGTATATTTTTCAACTGCTGAATTCCGGCTTTGTCGATATCGCCTACGACGAAGGCTACGCGCTGAAGTTAAACGACCTGAGCCGTAAAATTCTGAAAGCGGAAATGGACGTGCTCTTGACTGAGCCTATGGAATTGGAAAAGAAACTAGAAACCGTCGCCGCCCTTCCGAAGAAACAGGTAGTGGCCGACGGGCTTTTCGAGAAGCTGCGCGCGCTCCGAAGAACGCTGGCGGACGAGAACAATGTGCCGGCTTATGTTGTGTTCTCCGACCGGACGCTTCTGGCAATGGCGGATGCGCGTCCCCGGGATGAAATCGAAATGCTGAGCGTGAGCGGCGTCGGGGAACATAAAATGAAGCAGTATGGAAAACAGTTTCTCGCAGAGATCCGACGCTATATCCACGAAGAAGCTAAGAGGGTGTCAAAATAATGGTTCATCCAGCTCTTACGTTCTTGTGGAACATATCTTGCTTCCTGAACTCTTCAGTTGATGCCTTCCTTGTTTAATGTTGCTGACCTGTTTTAAAATCAATGACGATTTCCTTACCCAGCGCATAAGCAATTCGCCCGAGAAGTTCAAGAGAAGGGATTCTGAAATCAGAACCTCTTTCCAGTCTGGCAATTACAGGTTGCGTTGTATGTGCTTTTTGAGCAAGTTCTGATTGGGTCAATCCATGTCTCTGCCGCAATTCAACCACTGTGCAGGCAATACTGTTTATTATTCGTTCTTTTTCGTATAAAATTGCAAATTCCTTATCTTTTAATTCTTCCGAAATCGCTTTTTTCAATGTAATCGGCGTCATTATCAAGTACCTCCTTTAAACGTTTCATGGCTGTTTTAATTTCCCTCTCCGGTGCTTTCTGCGACTGCTTTTTATACGCATGAAGTAAAACAAGCGTGCTTTTCTGAATAGCTACGTAGAAAATCCGATAGCCACCGGAAACAGTTTTTATTTTAATCTCCCAAAGTTTTCCTTCAATATGACGAAAATCGACTCTCGGCGTATCAAAACCAAGCAATTCGATGCTTTCAAGGCAACCGAATATTTTAGCGCGATCAGACCTATCAAGGTTTCTGATGACTTCCAGAGCAGGACTTTTCCCGTCGGCAGTTGCGTAGAATATTAGCTTCATAAATACTTCCTTGATAAAATCATATATCCATACGGATATAATGTCAAGAAAATGATTAGGGCAGCGAATGGATCTTTGCATGACTCATTAGAAACTCAGACACTAAAGTACAAGTGGTAATCTTCCCTTGATTTCCAAATCAAAAACACTTGACTTGTAGGTAACCGCAGCCCACAAAGATTCTTTTCTTCTGATTCGTTCTTCATCTTCTGCCTTCGGACAATTTATATGTAATGTAATGTAATATGTAAAATGCGCGTTTGAAGTAAACACCCAGCATTAAAATGGCTTCCATTCTACACAGAAGCTCCTTGAAAATAAAATCAATATTACTTTTAAGAAAATATAGCTTGACAACTAGACGACCGGTCTATTATGAAAAAATAAGAAGTGAATCATTAAGGAGACCGCCCATGAATACCTATGAACAACTCAGAGAAATCCTGGATTCGCACCCCTCAACAGCGCCCAAGGGGGATGCTATCGATGAAATATTGCGCATGCTTTTTACGCCCGAAGAGGCGGCTATTGCGGTCAAAATGAATTTTAAGCCCAAAAGTCCGGCAAATCTGGCTCAGGCAACCGGGGTTGCCGAAAACGAGACCGAAGGCCACCTTGAATCCATGGCCAACAAAGGCGTCATCTTTTCCAAAAACAAGGATGGCAAAAAACTCTATGGACTGGTGCCGCTTATTCCCGGTGTTTTTGAGTTTCCCTTCATGAAGGGAGGTGGCTCGCCCATGCATGACCGCCTGGCCAGGCTATGGGAAGCATATCACCATGAGAGCCTTGGCGCTTCTTTTGCCGGCAATCCGACGCCGATGATGAGAGTGATCGCGGTGGAAAAGTCCGTTACCCCGCAGGATCAAATCCATCCTTATGAAGAGGTCAAACATTTGATAGAGAACTCCAATTATATTGCTCTGACAAAGTGCGCCTGCCGGGTGAGCGTTGCCAAGTGCGATAAGCCGAAGGAGGTCTGTCTTATCTTTGACGGTGTGGGCGAATTCCTCGTGGAGCGGGGATTTGCTCGTAAGATCAGTAAAGAAGAGGGCATCAACGTGCTGGATCAGGCGGAAGCGGCGGGGCTGGTGCATACCAGCAATAACAGCGCGGACAAGGCCAGTGTGATCTGCAACTGTTGTCCCTGTTGTTGCACCATCCTGCGTGGCAGAACCCAGTTGAATCATCCCCATGCCTTTGAACCCAGCCGCTTTGCAGCTCTTGTTAACAGCGACGATTGTGTTGCCTGCGGAGTCTGTGCCGATGAGCGCTGCCCGATGCAGGCCATCGAGGTCGGGGAGGACGTCGCCTTTGTTCATGAAGAAAAATGCATCGGCTGCGGGTTGTGTGTTTCGACTTGTGCTACCGGGGCAATGGGCTTGATCGAAAGAAAGCAGATACCCCCGGTTCCGGCCACAACGCAGGATATGGCTGTCAAAGTTCTGCAAGAGAAGGGAAGGCTCGAAGCCTTTATGAAAGTCATGCAAAGTTAAAGGCGGCAGGATTTACTATGGCAACGGCGAAAATTAACACCCGCGAGGAGATCATCCGTAAAGGAGCCCAGTTGATCCATGCCCAGGGATACAAGGCGACAGGCCTCCAGCAAATACTTGATGTTGCGGGGATTCCCAAAGGTTCATTTTATTTTTATTTCAAAAACAAAGATGATTTCGGCTGCGCTGTGATTGATCACTTCACCCTGACCATTGGTGAGGTTTTTATCAGCCATTTGGGTGACGTCAGCGTGACACCTCTGGAGCGGCTGAACAAGCTTCTGGACTATTATGAATCGGCCTTCAGGAAGAGTGGGGCGACACTGGGTTGCCCCATTGGCAATCTGTCGCTGGAGCTTGCCGATGCCAATGAGGAATTGCGTAAGCGCCTGCAAGCCGCTGTTGAAGGTTTTGTCACGCAGATTGAAGCCTGTCTGAAAGAAGCAAAGAAGAGTAAGCAGTTGCCGGCAGGCCTCCATTCGGCGGACACGGCAAGTTTTATCTTTCATGGACTGGAAGGTGCCATTCTGCATATGAAGGTCGCCAAGAGTGTTGAACCGATCCGGACATTTCGCCGATGCTTAAGTACCTACTTGGAAGGGAACAATAAAAAAAATGCATGAGTTGCCCATCACCGAAAGTATTTTGAAAATTGTGCTCGCACACGCAGAAAAAAACGACGTCCGGCAGGTGGTGACGATTCATCTTCAGGTTGGCAAGCTCAGCGATCTGGAAGATGAATGGATTCAACGTTATTTTGATTACCTGAGCAAGGGTACCATCGCCCAGGGTGCCGAGCTCAAAATCGAACGGACGCCGATTATGCTGCAATGTAATGCCTGCGCCGCATCGTACCCCGTAGAAATCGCCAATTTGAGCGATTCGGCGTGTCCGGTCTGCGGACAAAAAGACAGTAAACTGATTTCCGGACGGGAATATTATATCAAGAACATGGAGGTGCAGTAGTGGAAAACGTGAGATTGATCGAAGTAAAAGAAGAAATCATGGCCGACAATAACCAAGTGGCAGCAGGCGTCCGGGAGCGGCTCCGCAATACAAAGACCATGCTTCTGAATTTGATGTCCTCTCCGGGCTCGGGCAAGACCAGTCTCATTCTCCGCACAGTTGAAGGTCTGAAAGGCAACGTGAAGCTTGGCGTTATTGAAGCGGATATTGATTCCACGGTGGATGCGGAAAAAGTGGCAGCCTGCGGAATCCCGGCAATTCAGCTCCGGACTGGCGGATTCTGTCATCTTGATGCCACAATGGTCACGCAGGGCATTGATGCCCTGGCCGCAAAGGAGCTCGACCTGATCATTATTGAAAATGTCGGCAACCTGGTGTGCCCCGCCGAGTTCGATACGGGCGCTCACAAAAACGTGATGATCCTGAGCGTTCCCGAAGGCGACGACAAGCCGCTTAAATACCCGCTTATGTTTACCATCTGCGATGTCCTCTTGGTCAATAAGATTGATTATCTGTCGCTGAGTGATTTTGATATGACCACCTTGCGCAAAAGGGTTCTTACCTTGAATCCCAATATTAAAATTATCGAAGTGTCCTGTAAAACAGGAGCGGGCATTGAGGATTGGATTGCCTGGCTTAAAAAAGAAGTAGATGAATTTAAATGACTTCAATGCCTTCTATTTGAAACTTTGTCCCTGAAATGAGTGTGTAATTCCGGGTGGAACAGTTTGGGCAGAGAATTTCTTCGCAGGCGTAGCCATCACGGTCGATTTCAAAATCTTTTCCGCAGTCGTTACAGCGGCAGACAATAGGATCGGGGATGATCAGAATTTCGGCATCCTCAGCGATAGTTCCCTTGCTGATGTAATTGAAGTAGTGTTGAATCCATTCTTTCTTGATGTCCCGAAGCGCGCCCAGCCGCAGGACAATGGTCACAACCTTTCGAGAATCCGTCCGTTGGGCGTACTTTATCGCCATCTCCAATATGCTTTTTGTCAGAGGAAGCTCATGCATGGCTGATTATTTTCTAAGCCTTTGCCGCCGCCAGTCTGGCTTTGTCAATCTGCGCTTTTTCCAATCCCATGAGATCCTGATTATCAAAAAACTTTTCTTCCTGAGGAAGGGTCAGCAGGTGGTCGGGTTTTCGCTCCAAGATCAGAGAATCGGTGGGGCAGGTGGTCACGCAGAGGCCGCAACCGACACAATATTCCTTGTTAAAGGCCGTCTTGTCATCCGCATTAACGGTCATCGCCTTTACCGGACAGCGTTCAATACATTTTCCGCAGTCAATGCAGCTTTCCTCATCTTTAGCGCATTTGTAGTTACCCCAGGACTCATAACCCGTGCCGTGGTGAATTTTGGCGGCCATCAGAAAACCGCAGTGGCACTTGGAGCAGTTGCAGAAACCGGAGCAGTCTTTGGCGTGGGCCATCTGCACAAATAGCCCTGCGCTTTCGTCATGGCGCAGGATTTCGAGGGCCTGTTCAATGGTTATTACGCGCGGATTCGCGATTTTTGTCTCCAGGAGGTATTCTGCCATCAGGCCGAAAGCGATACAGACGTTCAGTTCATCCGTACACTGGCAGTGCCTTTTGGCAAACGTGGCGACCTTTCTGCAGGCGCAGTCGCTTGCGACAATCAGTTTCTGCTTTTTGATAATGGCTTCAATATCATCATCCGGGAGCAGTTTTCCGTCTTTTACCGTATCGGCGCGGACCGGAACAACTCTCGCGATCGGAATATGATAGTCCATCAGCACTTTTCCATATACTTCTGCGTAATACTGTCCCATGTTGATGGCATCTTTCTGATCGATGCTGTCCACATTGAATTCCCAAATGCCATGGATAAAGGGCACGATTCGGTATTTTTTCTCAAGACCATTCCGTTCCCAATACATAAGACCTCTGTTCGACATGGATTCCAGTTTTTCTTTCGCATCTTCGACGCTCATGCCCATATCTTCGGCCACTTGCTCAGGCGATTGCAGGCCCCGCTTAAACTTGATGAAAATCTCCGCATCTTCTATCGTGAATACCTTTTTGAGGAATACCAGCTCAGAGCCTTTTTCGGTTTTAGGATAACCCTTGGTCATCGAATCTAACTTCTGTCGCAGTCTTTCGTAAACATCTTCCATTTTTCTTTCTCCTCGTTTGACCATCAACGTGCCTGCAGCGCGTAAAGTTTTCGTCCTTTATGTTTTGAGGCTCTTTAACATGGCCATTGCGGTATGGCCACTAATAATTTTCATCTTTTGGCTTACATGATTTGGCGTTGCGAATCCGCTAAATTGAACCTAGTACCACGTAACATTAAATCTTTCGTATATTAGCAAATTATGATATACTGGCGACAACCCAATGAAGGAGGTCGCCATGTCGCCAAGATATCG
>WRPE01000053.1:5000-15375 GCA_009773315.1 Syntrophaceae bacterium | reverse complement strand
GCAGCAATTTTTTCGCTGCTGGAACAGTTTTATGCTTTCCCGCATGGCTATCATGAGCACGAAGCGAAAATCGCGGGGTGACTTTTTACAGGTTCATCAAACTTGCATTTGAAGGTCCGGTTGTAGAATAATTGCCGGATGTCAATAATCAGGCGCTCTCCATTGTTGAGTGCCTGATTATCTGATTGCCGCCGGGAATTGAGGCGCAGGCTTTTGAGCTCTGGTGTTTTTGTGGATAAGGGGAAAAGGTTCAGCATGGGATTCTTCCTGGCAAACCTGTCCTGTATGCTATAAAGAAATCAAACCCTTATACTGACCGGATTCCGGTGAACGGGGCGAAAACAGAGAAATCATTTACCGCTCAGTTGTTCCTTGAGCTTGTTGCGATTTTTAATAGCTTCACCGGCGCGGCCCAGTGCCAGTGAAATATCATCGTCTGGCTTGCCCAGTATTCGATCAGACTGTTTATAAAGAGACAGCGCGGCATCCAGGTCGCCCCGGCTTTCCGCGCAGACGCCCAGATTATACAGCAGGGCGTGAGAGTTGGCAGCGATATTGCGCGCTTCTCCCCAGAGTTCGCAGGCACTGTCCATCCGACCCTTATCTGCGTATTCCATGCCTCGTTTGAGTTTGTCGATGGCTTCCTTCGATGTAATTCCATCGGTGGAATCCATAAGCCGGATTTCTCTGGTGACATAGTAGGGAGCGATATCGCGTCGGAACTCTTTCCTGACGGAATCTTTTGCTTGTTCCAGAAGGATCATTTCGCTTTGAGCAGGGCGCGTATCCTCACAGCCTGTAGAATTGGTCGTGGCGGAAAGATTGCGGGAATAAAGGATTCTGCCGGTTGTCACATCGACCAGTTTGGGGGAAACGGCGAAATTGGCAACACGTTTCGTGCAGCGGACATTGTAGTAACGCCATTGAATGCACGCGCCCTGGTAGGTCTTTCCCTTGTCGTCTTTTTTCTGTTCATATCTTACGCAGGTTGAACGCCTTTCAGAATAAGGGCTGTCATCATAGTTGTTTTGGGTGACGACACCCGTATAAATTCCCTGAGCGCCGATCATCTTGCCGAGTTTAACGGCTGTTTTCTGATCCACCAGTCCACTTTGCGAAAACTGCATTTCGCTGATGGATTTGTCGATGGAGGTGCGGTCAACCAGTGTGAAATACTGTTTGTCATCGATGCCGATTCCTACCAGAACCCCTTCGATTTCGGCGGCAAATTCCCGTCCACCGGGACCGCTAAAAGGCAGAACGGCGACGGCTTTGGTCAGGGATGCCTCATGATATTGCGCGGGCTGGAGCATGTTGACTTTGATTTTCGTGGCGCAGCCGGAAAAAGCAAGCAGGGCGACACACAGAACCGGTAAAACAAAATAATTAAAAGAACAGGACTTTCCGCGCAAATTGAACATATTTTCCTCCTAATATTTATTCTTTATTCCAGATACTCCAGCGTCAGTGAATAAGGTGAAAAGTTTACGATTTTTAGATTTCCTTTTTGCTTGATGCTGTTAGCCAGATACAGCGTGTTTTCGGGATAGCTGACAACAAAATTACCCATCTGCATTTCTTCCACACTCGATACCCAGACAATGCTCTGCAGCATTTGTTTGACTTCCAGAACTTTATCGATGTCATCAATACCCTTGACTTTCACGGCCACTTTCTTGGTGTTGCCTTTGATGTATTGAGACACTTTGTCCAGAATGGTGGGCGTAAGATTTTGGGCCAGTTCCTTCATGGCTTCCGCGGTGGCATCTTCGACGTTGTTGGCCAGTCCCTTGGCCTGTTCCACACCGGTTGTCAAAATTTCCATGTTTCCGGTTTTATTATTTTTGGAAATGATCCGGTAATTGAGCCTGACGGTGACATTATTAAACGGCATGGAAAGGCCGTAGCCGATGTTTTCGCCTTTTTTGGTGGAAATTGTGTAATCCACTTTTCCAATAATGATCAGATTGGATAAAAATTTATACATCATGCTGCGCAGGGTCAGTGTGCTGCCGGAACGCATGGCCCGCTCCACTTCCATCGCATCAACGGCACGGGTGGGAGCGACGTCGACCACGGTATAACCCTGTTCGATCAATTTGCCGATAAGGGTTTCGGAAAGAATATTGGTTTCTTCAAATTCATCTCCGCTGCGGCCGGGTTTGCGCGCCGGGATAAAAAGAGCGATAGAACTGTTTAATCCCAGTTGAGAGACGGCTTCCCTGGCTTGCGAGGGTTCCACACAAGCGTTAATTGTAATATTGAGGATGTCGTCTTTGACGTTTTCATCGACGACTTTATAGCTCTTCACCACGCCGCCTGTTTTTGTTTTGATGACGTCTTCCACCAGGGTGAAATTCTGAACAAAACTCTGCGCCTTGATCTCCGTGCCAACGACCTGCTCAATCGCCGTCCACTTGGCGCGGGCAATGGCTTCCAGTTTGGCTGAGGGCGTGTCATTCCTTATGATCGCCGCTTCGCCATTGGCGTTGATGCATTTTGGCTGGGCGGATGCGTCGGGGGTGGTAAGGCAAAGCAAAAGGAGCAAGGCAAGTAAGTAAGAATACATTTTCATAATGCCACCTCATAGATGTTAAGTATGGTTATCAAAGAAAAAACGAAGTCGATCTCGTAAAAAATGACAAAAACGGGTCGAAATAAATTTTTTCTGGATCATCAACCATACCGCAAACCTTAGCGATTTACGGTTACCCTAACATAAAGCAGAGTGATTTTCAAACTACTTGCCGATGCAGAAACTGGAAAAAATTTTATGAAGGACATCATCATGAATTCTTTTACCGGTAATCTCATCAAGGGCCTCCAGGGCGCAGCGGAGTTCAAAGGCGGCGAACTCGGGAGAGTGACCGTTGGTGAGGCTTTCCTGGGCTGTCATAAGGTTGGCCTGCGCCTTTTCCAGCGCCAGTTTATGGCGCAACTGGGTGATCATGCCGCCGTCGCTGAGCATGTCGCGGCTGCCGGTTAAATCGGTTAGGGCCTCCCGGAGCGTATCGAGTCCTTCGCCGAATTTTGCCGATATTTTAAGCAGATTGACACCGGGCAGGTGATAATCCGGAAGCTGATCCGGCCGCCAGGCCGCCGGTAGATCGGATTTATTGACGGCAATGAGTATCTTGCCGTCGCGGTTTTTATTTTGTTTCAGAATATGCTGATCTTCTTCCGTCAGAGGTTTGCTGCCGTCGAGCAGAATCACAATGACGTCGGCTTGCTCTAAATGTTCCCAAACCAGATTAATACCTTCTTTTTCAATCGCATCCTGGGGTTTCCGGATACCGGCTGTGTCCGTCAGGTGTACGCAAAGGCCGCCCAGGGTGATCGTCTCTGTAATGAGATCCCGTGTGGTGCCGGGGATGTCGGTGACGATCGCTTTTTTCCTGCCGGTAAGGTTGTTGAGCAGGCTGGATTTGCCCACATTAGGTTTACCGGTAATGACGACGTTGATGCCCTCAGTGAACAATCGAGCCTGCCGATAGGTTGATAAAAGTAAATTCATGCCATAGATAGCCTCATGGATTTGCGGCGGGATGACGGGCGTTTCGTGTTCTGAAACGTCGTCGGTAAAATCGATAGCTGCCTCCAGCCCCGCCAGCGCGTCAATCAGCAACGTACGCAGTTCGCCGATTTTACGGCCCAGCGATCCTTTCAACTGGGCCAGTCCGATTTGATAGGCTTTTGCCGACTGGGCGGAAATCATGGCGGCGAGCGCTTCTGCCTGCGACAAATCCATTCGGCCGTTAAAAAATGCGCGCTCGGAGAATTCTCCGGGCCGGGCCGGGCGGCAACCCAGCGTCATGAGTTGTTCAAGGATGGTCTGGAGGATCAGCGGGTTGCCATGGCAGGAAATTTCCAGCACGTCTTCGCCGGTGAAGGATCGCGGTTTGCGCATCAGGGCTACTAACACTTCGTCCACGATGGTTTGGCCGTCGGCTGCAACGATGTCGCCGTGATAGAAATGATGGCTCTGCCAATTGCAATTTTGATGTGCGGGACGGAAAAGAAGCCGCCCCAATTCAGGGGCCATAGGGCCGCTGACTCGGATGACGCCCAATCCCGCCCTACCGAAAGGCGTGGCGATGGCTGCGATGGTGTCTGTCTGCGTCATATAATGTTTCACATTAGGCGATAGGCGATGGGCAATAGGCAATAGGCAATAGGCTTTTGAACTGTTAGGCTGTAGGCAAATAGCCATCGATTTTTTACGATCACGAGATACGAGATACGAGATACGCTTCACGATCTGCGATCCACCGTCCACCAGTCCTATTGCCGGTTTCTTGCTCTGCTTGCGCCGCCGGCATTTCCCTTTCTGGCCGGCAGAACAATGACCTTCCGATACTCGCCTTCACCGCGGCTTTTGGTGACGAGCGATTCGTCTTCCTGTAACGCCAGATGAATGATGCGGCGGTCATGAGCGTTCATGTGGCTGAGCGAGAGGGGCTTCTGTGTTTTTTTGACTTTATCACGAATACGCTCGGCCATGCCGAGCAGGGATTCTTCTCTTCTTTTTCGGTATTCCTCCGAATCCACGACGATCATCTTGCGTTCAGCGTCAGATTTGTTGATGGCCTTGTTTAATATGTACTGAAGCGCGTCCAGATTTTGTCCGCGCCGGCCGATCAAAAGACCGCTTTCGTCGCCTGCGATGCTGAGGATAATCGTGTCGTCTGTTTCGGTGGCCGTCACCTGGCATTCAAAGGTCATTTTGCTTAATACGCCGGACAGCAGGTCTCTGGCATTCAGCGCGGCTGGCGTGGTAGCGGCAACCGCCACAACAACCGGGACAGTCAGCACCGGAGATTCCTGAGGAGCCGGAGCTGCGGATGGAGTAGTCGGTTTTATCCGGACTGGTGTGGGTCGGGCGACGGGCGGTCTGGGCGCAGGCGCAGGCCTTGCCGCCCGATGCTCAGCTTTGGGTCTGGCCGTATGCTTTGTCTCAGGTTTTGTCTCCTGCCTGATTCCCGGCTGGCTGTCGGGTTTTGTTTCTTGCTTTGCGCTCTGCCTTATATCCGGTTTTGCTTCAGGTTTTGAGTCAAACCGCTTGGTTTCCTGCCTGACGGGCCGAGGACTGTCATCTAAAGAAAAATCCATATCGAACGAAACCAGGGAGGCGCGAATCTTGGCCTTTTTGGCCATCAGGCCTAAAAACCCGTTGGAACCTTCGGAAATAATTTCAATATTTAATTTTTCTCTCGGCACGCCGAAATCACGGCACGCTTTTTCAATAGCGCCGTCAATGGTTTTTTCTTCTATGTCCAATGTCTTTGAACTCATGTTGAACTCCGTGTTTACGGTATCACTACGCCAATTTTCTATTAATGTAGTATTGCTGGCCGATTTGTAAAATATTATTGAATAGCCAGTAAATGACCAGTCCTGACGGGAAATTTAAAAAGAAAAAGGTAAAAACAACCGGCATGAGCAGCATGATTTTCTGCTGCATCGGATCGCCCATGGCGGGGGTCATTTTCTGCGAGATGAATTGTGTGGCGCCCATAATGATCGGGGTGATGTAATAGGGATCTGGGGCCGATAAATCCTGAATCCAGAAAAACAGAGGTGAATGGCGAAGTTCGATGGAATACATCAGCGCCTTGTATAGGCCGAAGAACACAGGAATCTGGATGAGCATCGGCAGGCAGCCGGAAAATGGATTGACTTTATGCTCGCGGTAGAGCGCCATCGTCTCCTGCCCGATTTTGGACTGATCATTTTTGTATTTTTCCTTCATTGCCTCGATTTTCGGCTGTAGTTTTTTCATTTCATTCATGGATTTGTAGCTTATGTTACCCAGCGGCCAGAAGATGATTTTAATGATCGTGGTCAGAATAATGATCGCGATGCCGAAATTCATTACAAAACCGTAAAGGAAATTGAGGATATACAGCGCAGGAATCGCCAGCCACCAGAACCAGCCGAAATCAATGGCGCTTTCCAGGCCGACACCCAGTGTCTTCAGTAGATCATATTGTTTGGGTCCGAGATATAGTGAGTAGGAGAAAACGCTGTTTTGGCCACCGGGAATGAGTTCTTTGCGGCCTTTCATGCCGACGGCGACCATGTTTGCTGTGTCGCGGGTCATCACGACATTGGTCAGCGATGGATTTTCCGGGATGAATGATGCGATAAAGTATTTGCTTTCAAACGCGCCCCACAATATATTGGGGCCAAGGATGATTTCGCTCGCAAGCTTTTTGACTTCCTGGCGTTCAATGCTTCCTCCGACCGAGATGACGGGGCCGTCATGCCCATAATAGTCATCAACTTTTTGAGGATCGACATACTGGTACCAGTTAAGCCTCGGGATTTGTGTAATGGGCGACGACGTCAGATTGTGTACCTTGACTTCCAATCCGATAACGTAGCCTGCCGGATCAAACGTAAAGATCTTTTCTACTTTGACGGCGTCATAGGTTTTGGAGAAAACAAGTCGGTGCTTTTCTTTGGTATTGGTCAAATCCAGTTTGTCTGCAGCCGTATCAAAAACTGCATTCGGGGCGATATCAGCGCTGGAATCGGGGAAGGTGACGGCCAGCGGATAGGGCATGCCATCGCGAACGTCAACCAGCTCAACAAAATCCTTTGTTTTGGGCTTAACAGGTTCTTTGGAACCGGTAAAAAAACCTTTTAAGAGCGGATAAATATCGTCGGTGCACTTGTAGCAATCCTGATTATAATTTTTGAGTTTCATGGATTTCAGAGCGGCGCCGCGCGTGGAGAAAACAGCCGTATAAAGGGGTGTTTCCACTTTTATGTCTTGAGCCGGCGCTTCCGGTTCGACGGCCACTGCTTTGAGATCGGGTTTGGCAATGGCGCTTGTTGCCGCCGGAGTGGATGACGGCGCCTTGTCATTTTTGACTTGATCGGCTGACTGTTGCGGTGCTGCGGCCTTTTGCGGTTCGGGTGGTTTGACAAAAAAGAATTGATAAACCAATAGAACAGCCAGTGACAGGACGACGGCTAGAATAGTCCTTTTGTCCATGAGAGTACCTCCAATTTCATAAGTTTACTTGACGGGATCGTAACCGCCGGGATGCAGGGGATTGCAGCGCAGAATTCTTTTTGCCCCCAAATATGACCCTTTTGCCGGTCCGTGCAATTTAATCGCGTCAATGGTGTACTGCGAGCAAGACGGGTGAAAACGGCAGGATGGCGCAAAAAAGAATGGTGAAATACAGGCTTGGTATAAACGAATGATGAAAACAAAGAAGTTTACCAACGTTTTTCTGAACATATTCTATCTGCCGGCCTTCCGTGTGAAGAGTTCGGTCAATTCTCTTTCTGTTTCCTGATAAGTAAGAGGCGGTATGCTTTTTTTGGCCATGACCACAACGTCATGTTCCGCGGGAAACAAGTTTTTGTTGCGGCGGAAGAATTCCCGAATCAGTCGTTTTGCTCGATTTCGAAAAACAGCGTTCCCTGTTTTTTTCGTAACGGTTATTCCCAGGCGCTTGACTCTATTCGAGTTGCCGCATGTTATCATCGTAAAGAATCGTGAACTTCTCCAGACCCCCTGTTCGTAAATAATCCGATAACTGCTTTTATTAGTGACCTTATCCGCTCTACGGTAAGATTGCGCTTTCATGTATGGAAACCCAATAGTCCTGCGAGACGGTAATATGACGGAATTATACGGCTAATCTCTTTCTGCCTTTGGCTCTTCTTCGGCTTAAAACCTGTCTGCCGGTTTTGGATGCCATGCGGATAAGAAATCCATGTGATCTCTTTCGTTTGGTATTAGATTTGTTGGTCAAAGTCTTTTTCATGTTTAAACCCCTCAAAGTAATAAGGTGATGCGTAAATCATAGTCGCATATATTTGTCAAGGCTAAATTGGGAAGAGATTTGGTGATCGTTTATTATGGATCCGCATGTTTATTGATGAAAATGTTTAAAACAGCATCAAAAAATAATCCCTGAAAAAGTCATCATATGGCCAGGGATTATGATGACTTTTTTTTTCAGGTATGCTAGAAACCAAAACTCTGTAAGAACCAGGCAAAAAACGCTGCCGATATTCTGTAAATAAGCATAGGGCAGAGCCTGAAAAAAATATCAAAAAGAGGAGTAAAATTATGGCATTAAATCCGTTACTTGATTCAAGAGACTTGAGGTTTGTACTGTTTGAGGCCCTGGATGCGGACAAATTCAACCAGTATGAGCAATTTGCCGATTTTGACAGGGATACCTATGAGGCAACTTTGGACCTGGCCGAGCAGATAGCGGTCGAGCAGGTTTACCCGGCCAACGCCGAAGGGGACAAAACAGGCGCCAAATATGATCCCGAAACCAAAACCGTCAAAGCGCCCCAGGGATTTCATACGGCGATGAAGACCTACCGGGAATCGGGTTTTTCCGGTTTGAGCAACAGCCCTGAATTCGGCGGCACGGGCATGCCCGAGACGATTTATCGCGCCGTTATGGACTATTTCTGTGCGGCCGGCGTTGCTTTCAGTTCATATGATACATTGAAAGTCGGCGCTTGCAATCTGATTATTAATCACGGATCCGATGAACTCAAAAAGATTTATGTAGAGAAGATGGTTGCAGGTCTTTGGGGCGGGACCATGTGTCTGACCGAACCGGGCGCCGGTTCCGACGTCGGCGCGCTGAAAACCAGAGCCGTCAAACAGACGGATGGTACCTACCGTATCACGGGCCAGAAGATATTCATCACCGCCGGTGACAATGACCTCTATGAAAACATCATCCATCCGGTGCTGGCCAGAATCGACGGCGATCCTCCCGGAACGCCCGGCATATCCATTTTTGTCGTTCCCAAATTTCACGTCAACTCCGATGGCTCCATCGGCAAGCCCAACGATATGACGACAACCGGCATTGAGCACAAAATGGGTATCAAGGGCTCGGCCACTTGTTCATTGTCCTTCGGTGATAACGACCAGTGCGTCGGTTGGTTGCTCGGCCAGGAACGCCAGGGCATGAAGATCATGTTCCAGATGATGAACGAAGCGCGCCTGGACGTATCCCAGCAGGCGCTGGGAACAGCGAGTTCCGCGTACATGCACGCAGTCACGTATGCGAAAAACAGAATTCAGGGCGCGGATCCCGCCAAGAAGGGCGATTTTACCTCCGTGCCGATCATCAAACATCCTGACGTTCGCCGAATGCTTCTGTGGATGAAATCGCAGGTGGAAGCCATGAGGATGTTGACCTTGCTGGCTGCTTATTCCGCCGATATGGCCCATGTGGAAAAAGGCGATGTGGCCAAGGAAGCCTCCGCGCTGCTGGAATTCCTGATTCCATTGTGTAAAGCGGGCAACTCCGACCTGGCGTGGCTGGTCACCTCCGAAGCGATGCAGGTATACGGCGGTTACGGTTACTGTTCCGAATATCCGGTGGAGCAATTGGCGCGCGACTGTAAGATTCTGGCGATTTATGAAGGCACCAACGGCATTCAGTCGATGGATTTAACCATGAGAAAACTGCTCATGAATCCGGGCCTGTATAACTACACTATTTTCAAAAAGAGAATTGCGGAAACATGCGAAAAGGCCGAAGGAATTGTTGATGGAAAATATATTGCGGCCATGAAGTCCGCTGTTGAGAAAATGGATGAGACCGTGCAGAAATTGGTGGCATTACGCGACCAGAAGAAGATCCTCGATATTCTCGCGATAGCCACGCCGCTCCAACAGGCTATGAGAATGGTGGCGCATGCCTGGATGCATCTGTGGTCCATGACCGTTGCCATTCCTAAACTCAAAGCCATTACCGGCGACATCGCGGGTGAAAAGGTTGTGGCGGCAGTCAAAGATAACGCTGAGGCGGCTTTCTATCACGGCAAAATCCTGTCGGATCGGTTCTACCTGGGAACGGAGTTAAAGCATCTCTACGGCTGCCTGGACTACATCACAGCCGATGAACAAGCGGTAGGTGAGTCCTTTGAAGAAATATTCACCGGCGCTCTGCCTCAATAGAAGAATAGATGGCATTTGTCAATTTTGGAGACTGCTTGGAACGGCAGCAACCATTTCTAAGCAATTGAACAAAAAGCCCCTGAATCTAAGTTGATTCAGGGGCTTTTTCTTTGGTGTTTTAGATATTTATTTCGAATTAATAATATGTAACTATTTGTTATTAATTAATAAATATAATATTGAATAATAATCGTAAAATAATGAAAACTTTTTCTTGACAGTTTTAACCATTGGGAGTAGAAGCTCACTTCTGTTCGTCAGAGATGTGCAAGAAGGTAGTTGAAGTTTTCAACATGTTCACCGATGGTATAACTCTTGGTTGTCGGATGATTCCTGGTTACTGACGAAACAAAAAATTGAAAATAAGCTTGACATGAAAATCAAATTGATTTATACGTCAAAGCTCGTTTCAAGAAG
>WRPE01000082.1 GCA_009773315.1 Syntrophaceae bacterium | reverse complement strand
AGAGTACTCAGCTCAGCACGTGCAGTCGTTTCGTCGCCGGAACGTATAAGTTCAGCAAGGCGGGTCATGTCAGCCATTGACTGCCCCCTTCACCGCGAAGTCGAGCGCACGGATGAACAGCATACCAAATTCAGCAACAGCTAGCCGCCGCGCAGTTCGTGGATCAATGCCAGCGGCTTCATGTCGCTCGACAGCCTTTTCAATCAGTTCAGCTTGCATCGTATCGGCAGCCTGCTGCACGCTAGCCAATGCTTCCTTGTCGGCTAGGGTTAGTGCATCAGTACCGAACCGGATCAAAAAGCCAGCGTCAATCTGCTTCATCAAATCAGGCAGCGCGAGGAACAGTGTTCGCAAGGTATCGGAAGCGCGGTCGGTTAGGCTTTCCATACCCGCCCCCTTTGCGCATCCATGCCACGAATTATCGCTATCCAGTTAGGTGTATAATGATTGACTATTTCTTTTTTATATAGTAATTTATATTCAGTTTTTTGTGTGTTCTGCCCTGCGCACGGCTTGCCCTCTCCGCGCGGGGCTTTTTTTATCGCCGCGTTCATATTGCCCCGCCTTTCAGGTAAGTATCAGCATGAACCGCTAGTTCGTCATGGGTCGCCACGCGTCCGGCGCGCACAAAGGCTTCCAATTCGCCAGCGTCAAATAATACTTTCCCATTGTTCGGCTTAAAGTGTGGCACTTTGCGCTGGTGACAGAGTTTTCGAAGGTAGGAAGGTTTGATTCCCAGGAATTCAGCTGCCTGGCCTGCCGTCAAGAATGTGGACATAGTGATCCCCTCATGGCTTTTTCAGCCTATGAATGAGAATCACCGTCCAGTGTATCTGTCATAGCAGGCGGCTGTCGGTGTTAGGGCTTCCCTTCAGCAAGGAAGGTCTGCCGGCTCGGAAAGCTGCCATATTCGCGGCTTGTTATGTTTTCAATACCAAGTGCTAGGCTACTTTCCTAAGTCTCTTTGTATAGTATACAAAAAGCACAAAAAGAAATGCAAGTAGCCGAGAAATGTTTTTTTTTCAGAAAATCATGCATTTTCGGCCATCGGTATAATCGTTCCTTTTACGGTCGTATCTATTGCCGGAAGACTTGCAATAATTTCACGTTTTCGTGGATCGGTCAGACGCAAGTATACGCTGGTGATTTTTACATCAGCATGTCCAAGCAACCGCGCGACAGCGTAAATGTCCCCCGATGCTTCAAGGGTCATCATGGCGAAGGAATGCCGGCCAGCATGCCATCCGAAGGCTCGATCAATTCCTGCGCGTTTACGCCACGCTATTAGCGGCTGGTGGACGTTTACAGCCTCCGTTGCAGTCATCCGTGGAAAAAGTAGTTCATCGGCTCGGTGAACGCCCTTATCATCGATCAGCGCCCATGCACTCGGTGACAGTGGAACAGATACAATGTCGCCAGTTTTATTCATTCGTTTTACGATAGCAGGATCATCGCCTCGTTTAATGTCGCCCCAGGTAAGGCTTTTCAGGTCGCCAAGCCGCAAGCCAGTAAAGCACGACAGCAGGAAGGCGGTTCGGCACTGGTGCGCAAGGTCGCCACCGTTCACCGGCGTGTCATATAGTTTTTGTATTTCATCAATGGTCAAATAGGGTTTTTTCACTTCAGGCGCGCGGATCGTCTTTGCCCCTTTCGCTGGATTGCGTTCGATCATGCGTTCACGTTCGGCGCGTGATAGTAGCGCCTTGAATGCGTCAAAATAGTGCTGCGCGGTTCGTTGCCCCATTGTGGCCTGTTTTTGCAGGAAGGCTCGGTAGCCATCAACAAAGCGTTCATCAATGTCGCCG
>WRPE01000006.1:94295-147987 GCA_009773315.1 Syntrophaceae bacterium | reverse complement strand
ATTCGACCGGATTTATCGGTCTGAGTATGAGCGAAGATCACTTGAAAATGATCCCCGCTCATGCTCTTTAGAAAAAAGTGACTTTTTCAGGGACGACTAAGTAGTTTTTGCCCTGATAGGAGTCCCTTCTCTCCAATTCTTTATTAATAGAATTAAGCACATCCAATTTATTGCCGGCCCAGACGGGGGCCAGAAAGATATCGCGATAGCCGTCGGCGGTCAGGCGCTGAATGACCATCTCCGGCGGCAAAACTTCCAGTACATCAGCCGTAAGCGCCACGTATTTTTCCTTGCTGATCATGGGGATTGACCCATTTTTGTATAGTTCGCCCATAGGTGTACCATCAAGGGCCAATAATGAATGAATCTTGATACCCTGAATCGGCAGGGCCGCCAGAGTTTTTGCTGTTTTTAGTACATCTTCGTCGCTTTCACCCGGCAATCCGATAATAATGTGGACACAAATATTCAGGCCCCGTCCCGAAAGAGCAGTGACCGCATCCAGAAACTGCTGAAAATTATGCCCCCGATTAATGAGCTGCAATGTTTTATCGTGGATGGACTGCAAACCCAATTCGATCCAGATGTGATGTTTTTTCGCATAGCCGCTCAAAAGCTCAATCACATCCGACCCCAGGCAGTCCGGCCTTGTGCCGGTGGAAAGGCCGATGATGTCTTCCTGGGCCAGCGCGTCATCATAGAGCGCCTGCAATCCGGCCACCGGCGCGTAAGTATTAGTAAAGGTCTGAAAGTAAGCTATAAACTTAGAAGCGGACGGCTTATAATATTTTTTGCCGGAAGCGATCTGATCGGCAATGGAGGGCAATTCGCCGTGCTGGCGCAACGTCGAACCTCTGCCGTCGCAGTAAATGCAACCGCCCGTGGCCACGTGACCGTCACGGTTGGGGCAGGTAAAGCCCGCGTCAATGGCCAGTTTATGGACATTACAGCCGAACAGGTTACGCCAGTAACTTTTGAGATCGTAATATCGTTTATTGTTTTTCCAGAATGACGGTTTGGTCAAGTGCATCCTCTTTTTTTATGTTGTGTTTTTTCTGCTGGAATACTATTGATTTGAAACAAGCGCAAGTGCTTGATTGAAGGAGCAACGAATTTGTCCGATTCTTACGACATATTAGTCATCGGGGGCGGTCACGCCGGCTGCGAAGCGGCGCTGGCTTCGGCGCGCATGGGCGTAAGGACACTCTTGTTTAATATCAATCTGGATTCGATCGCCTTGATGTCGTGCAATCCGGCCATTGGTGGACTGGCCAAAGGACAGCTCGTGAAAGAAATCGATGCCCTCGGCGGCGAGATGGGCAAGATCACCGATAAAACCGCTGTCCATTTCCGGCTGCTCAACGCCTCCAAAGGTCCGGCTGTTCAATCGTCGCGCATGCAGTGCGACAAACAACTCTACCGCCTGACCATGAAAGCCACCGTGGAAAATCAGAAAAATCTCTATATCCGTCAGGCCATGGTCGAAAGCCTTGTCATCGAGAACAATGAAATTAAAGGTGTGCTGGATTCGAGCGGATTTTTTTACGGCGCCCAAAAAGTTATTATCACCACCGGAACGTTTCTAAACGGCCTGGTGCATATCGGTACGTCGCAAACACAATCCGGACGCGCAGGCGAACTGGCCTCCGTTAGCCTGGCCAATCAACTTAAGACACTCGGCTTTGAAGTGGGCCGGATGAAAACAGGCACGCCGCCCCGGCTCAAAGCCTCCTCCATTGATTTTTCCTGTCTGGAGAGCCAGGACAGCGATCCGGAACCTGCGCCTTTTTCATTTACCACCAAGGCTTTGCGGTCCGAACGCCTGCCCTCCTATTTTTCGGCCACATCCACCGAAACGCATCGCTTGATTCGGGACAATATTCAGCAGTCTCCGCTTTATTCCGGCGCTATCAAGGGCGTCGGCGCCCGTTATTGCCCGTCGCTGGAAGATAAAGTCATGCGCTTCGGCGACCGTCAAAGTCATCCGGTGGTGCTGGAGCACGAAGGTCTCGACACACAGGAAATATATGCCAAGGGACTGGGCAACTCTCTGCCGCTGGAATTGCAATATCAGATTGTTCATAGCGTGCGGGGCTTGGAACAGGCCGAGATTATGCGCCCGGCCTACGCCATTGAATATGATTTTGTGCAGCCCAGCCAGCTCAAGCTTACGCTGGAAACAAAATTAATTTCCGGCTTGTATCTGGCCGGTCAGATCAACGGCACCTCCGGTTATGAAGAAGCGGCGGCGCAAGGCCTTTGGGCAGGCATCAATGCCACCCGTGCCTTTCAGGGCGCTCCGCCATTTATTCTGGATCGCTCCGAAGCCTACATGGCGGTGATGATCGACGATCTGGTCACACGAGGCGTGGATGAACCTTACCGCATGTTTACCTCGCGCGCCGAATATCGGCTGATTCTGCGGGAAGACAACGCCGTCATCCGCCTGATGGGCAAGGGATGCGAATTGGGGCTGATCGAGCGCGATCATTATGTTGATCTTCAGGATAAGATGAGTCGTATCGCTGAGGGCATTGCCCATCTCAAGTCCGTGTCCGTTAAACCTTCGCCGGACGTGAATGAAGCGTTGACCAAACTGCAATCAGCGCCGATTACACAGGCCACAAACCTGTACGGCCTTTTGAAAAGACATGAAATCGCTTATGACGATTTAAACGGCTTCCCCGGCTGGGAGGCGCAAAGCGATCTCTTCATTAAAAAGCAGATTGAAATAGAAATTAAGTATGAAGGCTATATCAAGCGCCAGTTCGAAGCGACGAAAAAATTAAAAGATCAGGAAAAAAAGAAAATCCCGCCGGATTTTGATTACTCGGTGGTCCCCGGCCTTTCCAACGAACTGCGCACCAAGCTCACCCGCGTCGCCCCCGGCACCATCGGCCAGATGGAACGCATCCCCGGCATGACCGAAGGCGCCATCTCCGCGGTTTTAATCATGATGAAGAAACAAGAACTGGCGGACAAATCCAATTAGAAAATTTCAAACACATCAATCCCATGATTGCATACAACTTGTTGACAACTTTTAAAATTAGTTTACAATAAAGTTGTATACAACAATTCGAGGCATAAGCGATGGACTTAAAAGACCTTATATTTGATTTTCTGAAGAAAAAAGGCCGGGTGACAACGGCTGATCTTGTGGATAAAACGGGGTTTTCAAGGGCCTACGCACAGATGTTTCTGAAAAACCTTGCCGATGATGGCGCCATTATTCGGGTGGGCAAGGCCAATCAGGCGCATTATGTTAAGGCTTCTAAAAAGGGTACGGCGCCGGCAAGACCCACAAGAGTCAGAAAGATAATAAATAACAAGAATCTGGCTGAAGACAAGGTGCTAAGCGCCATCAAGGAGGAAAGCTCCATCTTTCAAGGAATATCCGGCAATGTGTCTTCCATTGTCGATTACGCCTTTACTGAAATGCTCAACAACGCCATTGAACATTCCGCATCGGAGAAAATTGATGTTGTTCTCATGAAAACCTCTACGGACATCCGCTTTACCGTTGCGGATTGGGGCGTCGGCATCTTTAACAATATCATGAAAAGGAAGCGGCTGGTCTCAACCATGGATGCCATTCAGGATCTGCTCAAAGGGAAAGAAACTACGGCGCCGGAGGCGCACAGTGGCGAGGGAATCTTTTTTACATCAAAAATAGCGGATCAACTGACCATCAAAAGCTTTCAAAAAAAAATCTTTTTCGACAATGTCGCCCAGGATATTTATATAAAGGATATTCAATCCACCCAGGGCACAAGAGTTGAATTTGCCCTGGGATTGAAATCAAAAAAGACACTCCCCGATCTGTTTAATCAATATACCGATGAATCTTTCCAGTTCAGTAAGACCGGTGTGAAGGTGAAACTGTATCATCAGGATGTCGATTATGTATCCCGGTCGCAGGCCCGCAGAATTCTGGCCGGACTGGAGAAGTTCAAGACCATAGAGTTTGACTTCAAGGACGTGGCAACCGTAGGACAGGCCTTTGCCGATGAAATCTTCCGCGTCTGGCAGAACGCGCACAAAGATATCAATCTGACGGTGAAAAACACCCACGAAAATATAGGGCTTATGATCAAGCGCAGCCAAACCTAGTAGACGACTTGTATACAACTTTCATAATTGAATTTCGTAAAAGTTGTATACAACCCCTGTGGGTAGTGGTTATGTCGGCATACCTTATCGTTATAATACCCATAACAATATCACTATTATGAATTTGATTTTACTGTGATCATCCTGTTAATACGGTTTTAACTTTTTCAGGAGGAGGTTTTAAAGTGAAAAATATTTTTGCAACCCGCACGGGGATTATTGTCGTCGGAGCGGTGATCGGCATCGGTGCGGCGCTGCTGCAGTATTTCGGCAATCCTCCCAATATGGGCATTTGCGTGGCCTGCTTTGAACGAGACATTGCCGGAGCGCTGGGGTTGCACCGGGCGGACGTTGTCCAGTATCTCCGGCCCGAAATCATGGGATTTGTTTTGGGGGCTTTTGCGGCGGCTCTTTTTGCCGGAGAGTACAAACCGCGCGGCGGTTCTTCACCCTTAATTCGTTTCTTCCTCGGCATTTTTGCGATGTTGGGCGCGCTGGTATTTTTAGGTTGTCCCTGGCGGACGCTTTTACGCCTGGCCGGCGGCGACGGCAATGCTGTCCTGGGACTGGTGGGACTGGTTTTCGGAATTTTTATCGGCGTTCTGCTTTTAAAAAACGGTTTCAGCCTCGGGCGGTCCTATCCGCAAAGGAAAGCCAGCGGCTGGATTTTCCCGGCGCTGATGGTTGGCCTTTTTCTTTTGCTGGTCTTTCAGGTTTCCTTCACGCCGGGCGGTCCGATCTTTTCCAGTGTGAAAGGACCTGGTTCTCAGCACGCGCCTATTATCATCAGCATCATTGCCGGTTTGATTATCGGCGCGCTGGCGCAGCGCAGTCGATTCTGTACGATGGGTGCGTTTCGCGATATGATACTGATTCGGGATTTTCATTTGGTGAGCGGTGTGGCCGCGCTCTTGGTTTTTGCATTTGTGATGAATTTGTTTCTCGGTCAGTTCAAACCCGGCTTTGAGGGGCAGCCGATTGCGCATACCGACCATCTCTGGAATTTTCTGGGTATGACGCTTGCGGGACTGGCGTTTGTTCTGGCGGGCGGATGTCCGGGACGTCAACTCTTTTTGTCCGGGGAAGGCGACATGGACGCGGCCATTTTTGCAACGGGCATGATTGTCGGCGCGGCGTTTGCTCACAATTTTGCCATTGCCAGTTCGCCCAAAGGCGTGGCCGCTTTCGGTCCTGCTGCCGTGATCACCGGATTGATTTTCTGTCTGGTGATTGGATTTACGCAGAGAGACAAAATAGTTGCTTGATTTTCGAGGAGGAGAATAATACATGAGCGCAAAACAAGTTGACACCCGAGGGTTGTCCTGTCCGCAGCCCGTCGTTTTAGTCGACCGGGCTTTGGCGGACGGCTATGCGGATTTGGAAATTCTGGTGGATAATGAAGTCGCGCGTGAAAATGTCTCACGCCTGATCAACCGGCGCGGCCTGAAGGTGGACATCAGCCAAAACGGGGCGGATATCATCATTCGGACGGCCAAAGCATAAAAGATCGCCGTTGGACAGAAAGTTTCAATGAAAACAATTTATCTGGATAACGCCGCAACGTCGTTTCCCAAACCGGATGCGATGCTTGCGGCGATGATTTCTTATCAGCAGACCATTGGCGCCAATCCCGGCCGCTCCGGACATGGACTTTGCATCGACGCCGGGCGCATTGTTTACGAAACGCGTGAAATATTGGCTCGCCTTTTCAACATCGATGACCCGCTGTGCCTCGCTCTGACGAAAAATTCCACGGAGGCGCTCAATATAGCCCTGCAGGGAACATTGAAACCGGGCGACCATATCATCACCAGCGCCATGGAACATAACTCCGTGATGAGGCCGTTGCGATTTCTTGAATCGCAAGGCGTGAAAGTATCGGTGATTCCCTGCTCTCCGCGCGGCGAACTTGATCCTGATGACATCAGCAAAGCCGTTCGGAATGACACCAGAATGGTTGTTCTGACGCATGCTTCCAATGTGACGGGAACGATTTTTCCGATTGAAGCGGTTGGTTTACGGCTTAAGGAGCAAGGCGACATTATTTTTTGTGTGGACGCAGCGCAAACAGCGGGCGCTTTGCCGGTCGATGTGCAGAGAATGAAAATTGATATTTTGGCTTTTACCGGCCATAAATCACTCTATGGGCCACAGGGCACAGGAGGGCTTTATATCCGCAAAGGGCTGGAGAAAAAAATTCCACCGCTTATGATGGGCGGAACGGGCAGCCGCTCTGAATTTGAAAAGCAGCCGGATTTTATGCCGGACAAGTATGAAAGCGGCACACCTAACACCATAGGCATTGCCGGTCTGGGCGCGGGAGCGAACTTCATTAGCGGAAAGACCATCGCAGTGATCCGGGCGAAAGAAGAACAACTAACGGCCCGTTTTCTGGATCACATGATAGCATTAAGAGATCGTGTCGTCGTTTATGGTCTGAATAATGCCGCCATACAAACCGCGGTTGTGTCGTTTAACGTCCGGAATATCACGCCGTCGGATGCTGCTCTTTACTTTGAAGAAAAATGGGGCATTCTGTGTCGGCCGGGTTTGCACTGCGCGCCGTCGGCCCACCGGACCATCGGGACATTTCCACAAGGGACGGTTCGTTTCAGTTTCGGTTTTCTCAATACAAGCGAGGATGCGGATTACGCCGCTGAGGCTATTATAGGGCTTATAAATCGCTGATCTTTTGAAAGGATAAACGTTTCGTCGATGACCGATCCCTCATCCCAGGCTGTCGTTTTGTTTGCATCCATAAGTCACGCGCTGCGTGCCGAAAAGATCATCAAGGCTCAAAATATTTCCTGCAAGCTCATTCCCGTGCCACGTCATCTCAGTTCCGACTGCGGCGTCTGCTTGCGTTTCAATCTGTCCGACAGAAATCTGTTGGAAAATATTCTGCAAGGCAAGCTGGATTTCTTTGAAATAATGTCGCTTTGAAAAAAAATATTTTCTAAGCTATTTTTTCGTTGACAAATAAAATTACATGTTTTAGTAATTAAACCGCTTTCGCATTTTTTAACATGATGCAAATATTTTATGTGAACCATTTCAAAGCAGCTGAAAAACGAATGATCCTTGGAAGCCGACTTGCAGAATTTATTGCCAAACGGTTTTCCTGAAAAGGGAACAGATTCAAAAACTGAAAGCTTTGGAGGCCTTGTGTTCGCGATATATTTTTTGCCTCAACGTAGTATCGTCCATGCCGAAGTCAATCCGCGTGATTCCCGCCAGGGTTTGACGCCAGCCAAAGATATTTCCAAACATTTTCAATCTTTCAACAAGCATCAAAGATCATTGTTACGATTTTTTCGACAACAATTGCACCGGCTCCGTTCGGTTACGATTGTTTTTTGTGTCTTTACCCGGCGTGCTGGATTCGATGTTATCCAGCGCTGATCGAAGCGCAAGAAGTGGTTTCCGGGAATTTCGGGAACTTTTCATGATCGTTGTTATGAAAAAATTTTAGATCTATTCATAGAGGGTGAAAAGGCATGTGGACTTATATTCAGAGTGTTGTCGTTTTTACTTTTGTGCTGGGTTCAATTTATCTTCTGATTGCTCTTGGTTTTTCTCTGATCTGCGGGGTGCTGCGGATTTTTCATCTCGGATACGCTTATATCTTTCCTCTCACGGTTTACGGCACCTGGATGTTTATGTCAGCGCTCGATTGGCCTCTGATCCCTTCCATTTTAGGCATGGTCGTGGTTCAATTTATTGTAGCCATTCTCATTTACAAAGGCATGATTAAAAAATATCTCGCAACCGAGGATGTTCTTCTGACGGCGCTGCTCCTGGTGGCGTTGATTGTTGAGCAGGCGGCCAATTATTTTTATCCGGTTCAGGCTGGTGTTTATCTGGAGACAACGCTGATGGCCGGCACGTTCCAATTCTGGGACGTGGTGGTGCCCAAGCAGCTGATGGTCGGCGCCGTGATCGCTCTCGCGCTGACCGGTGCGTTCGTTTTCTTCTTTGTTAAAACAAAAACCGGTATGGCCATCCGGGCTTTATCCCAGGACATCTACTCGTCGAAAATTGTCGGCATCAATGTTGAAACGCTCTATATGTTTACGATGATGATCGTCCTGTTGCCCGTCATTATCGGGATGCTCATTGTCTCACCGGTCTGGTCGGTCGAGCCGGGCATGGGCTGGATGTACATGGTTACCGCGATCCTCATCGCAGTTTTAGGCGGTTTGGGTAACATTAAAGGCACGATCATGGCCAGTTTTTTAATCGGATTTACCCACGCCATCATCTGTTTTGTTATTGGAGAGCCGCGCTTTATGAATTTGTCGGCGTTGATTCTTGTCATGGTCATTTTGGTTATTCGACCCCAAGGCTTAGCAAGGAGTGAGTCGTTATGGTAGAAATGGAATTAAAGCGAGACCGCATTGTTATCCGGCTTGGAACGAAAAAATGGGAATGGGTTCTGGAGCCGCGCTATTGGCGCAACACACTGATCTGGGTCGCCCTCCTTTTTATTGCTCCAACGGTATGCTACTTTGTCAGCCCCGGCCTGATCAATACGATGATTTCGGCCAATATCTACGCCGCCATCGCGATGCCCCTGGCGCTGATGACCATCGGTACGGGACGCATGAACTTCGGCCCTCAATTTTACATCGGCGTGGGAGGCTATGCGGCTGCTCTGCTCAGCATCGCTTACGGCTGGGGCCCGCTGACCACCCTACCGTTTGCCATTCTGATTACGATGATCGCGGCTTTTTTATTCAGCCCGCTGGTCATCATGGCGCGGGGTCTTTACTATGTCCTCCTGACGTTGCTTTTGCCGCTGGTTTTCCTGGAAGTGACCTTCATCTATACCGATATATTCAAAGGGGATACCGGTCTCTTCGGCATTGTGCCGCTCCTGGACACCGGCAACGCCAAAAACAATTTTCTGATCATCGGCTATCTTTCCACGGTCATCATGTTTGCCTACTTGTGGATTATCAACAAAGTGCTTAAGTCGCGCTACGGCCTTTTAATGGCGTCGATTAATGATGATGAGGACGTCGCCCATTCCATCGGCATCAATATCAACAAGATTAAAATTATCGCGTTTGTTGCCGCCTCGACCATGGTCGGCATCATCGGATGGTTTTACGCCCATTATTTCAGTTCGTTTGCCGGCATTACTTATTTGCCGCTGACGTTTATGCTGAAGATTCTGCTGGTGCTGATGATCGGCGGACGAGCCCAGATTTTCGGCTGCGTGGTCGGCGGCTATTTTGTCTCTTTCCTGGAGATGCTGCTGATTCGATATATGGGGCCCATCCAGCCGGTGGTGTTCCCTATTATTCTGCTGGCTCTGTTGTTTGCTCTTCCGGAAGGTTTATTTGGCCTTTATCGAAAGCGCCGTTATCGCGAATATTTGCCAACCATTCATGTGCGGAGGTAACCATGACTCCATTAATTAAAGTGAGCAATCTGGTCAAACGTTTCGGAGGGATCGTGGCGGTGAACAATGTCTCCTTTGAAATTCACAAAGGAGAAACGCTGGGATTTATCGGTCCTAACGGCGCTGGTAAATCCACAGTGGTCAATTGTTTGACGGGTTATCTTCCCGCTACATCCGGTAAAATTGAGATGAACGGTGTGGATATCACGGATATGAAGCCGCATCAAAGAGCGTATATGGGGCTTGCCCGCACCTATCAGATTCCGCGTCCCTTCCCGGAATTGACGGCGCTGACCAGTGTTCTGGCCAGTTCCATTGCCGGCAAAAAAAGGATCAATCAGAGTTTTCAGGACGCCATGTACGATGCAACGCATTATCTGGAATTTGTCGGCCTCTTCAGCAAACGCAATATCCTGGCACGCGATCTGACCTTCTACGAACTGAGAATGCTGGAACTGGCGCGCGCTCTGGCTACCACGCCCCAACTGCTGTTTATCGACGAGGTCATGGCCGGCCTCAACCCCGGCGAAGCCAATAAGGCCATCCATATGATCGCCCGGGCCAAAGAGCAATTCGGCGTCACCATCTTCTGGATTGAGCATGTCATGGCGGTTTTAATGGAAGCAGCCGACCGGATTGTCGCCATCAATTACGGCGCCAAATTAGCGGAAGGCACACCGGATGAGGTGGTCAATAATGATGATGTGATCGAAGCGTACCTGGGTAGAGGGTGGAGGGAATATGCTTGAAGTTAATGAAATAAGCGCGTCTTTCGGTGTCATTCCGGCGTTGCATGGCGTCAGTTTCAATGTCCGGCAATCGGAAATTGTGACCATCCTGGGTTCCAACGGCACCGGGAAAAGTACGATTCTGAATGTGATTCAGGGCATGATGAAGCCTACCAGCGGCAGAGTAATTTTTCGTGATGAAGCCATTCAGGGTTTGCCGTCGCATAAAATTGTGGATCGAGGCATTGTGCAGGTTCCGGAAGGCACGAAAAGCTTTCCTTTTATGACCGTCAGGGAAAATCTTCTGCTGGGCGCTTATCGGAAAACAGCCTGGTCCAAAAGAAAAAAAACCATGGAATATGTCTATAGTCTGTTTCCGATTCTCAAGGAGCGATGCAACATGGCCGCGCGTCTGCTTTCCGGCGGCGAGCAGCAGATGCTGAAAATTGGCCGGGGACTGATGGCCATCCCGCATCTTTTAATGGTCGATGAACCCTCGATTGGTCTGGCTCCGCTGATCGTCGATAGTGTTTACGAAACCCTTGGCAAACTCAGGGAAACGGGGCTGACGATTTTACTTACCGAACAAAACGTGCTGCGTGCCCTGCAGCTGGCTGATCGCGGCTACATTATTCAGGAAGGAAGAATTGTGCTGGAGGGAAGCGGTAAGGATCTGATGAAGAACAATCTGGTGAAAAAGGCATATTTAGGGAGATAGCAATGGAAGATTATTTTTCTTATACGGCAAAACTTTTCAATCCCGACGAGGCAAACCAAAAGCCCGAAGCGCTCAAAGGCATTCGGGTGCTGGATTTCTCTCACGTGATTTTCGGACCGATTGCGGCAAGGCTGCTTGCGGATTACGGCGCAGAAGTCATTAAACTGGAGTTGCCTTTTTACGGCGATCTCTGGCGACCGGCGACCTACTGGGGAAAATACTGGAAGCACTCGAATCCAATCTGGCACAATATCACAAAAAATAAGTATTTTCTTTCGGTTAATCTCCAGTTGAAACAGTCCAAGGAGCTCATCTATAAAATGGCCGAAGGAGCGGACGTGGTCATTGAAAACTTTGCGCCCGGCACGGCAGATGCGTGGGGCATCGGTTATGAAAAGATATCACAGATTAATCCCAAAATCGTCTTCTTAAGCTGTTCCACTTACGGCCAGTTTGGTCCGATGCGCTATTTCCCCGGCTGGGATTTGCTGGCCCAGGGTGCCAGCGGTGTGCTGACCTTAAACGGCTATCCGGATACGGATATTTATTACAAGCTGCCGGACTACGTCGGTGATTTCGTTCCCGGCAATTTCGGCGCTCTGGCGATCTTAATGGCCCTTTATCACCGCAAGAAAACCGGCAAGGGGCAATATATTGATATGGCTCAAACCGAGGGTCTGATGCGTCTTCTGTATCATTACACGTATCATTCGGTAACAAAAGAAGCGATTGGGCGCACGGGAAACACAGATCCTACCATGATGCCGGCATCCATCTTTAAAACAGCCGACGACAAGTTTCTGGCATTGGCCTGCGCGACGGCTGATCAGTTCAAAAACTTTGCCGGTGCCATAGGCAAGGCCGAATGGGCCACGGATCCGCGTTTTGCCAGCACGCTGGAAAGATTAAAGCCTGAAAACGCCAAAGCGCTGACCGCGATGGCGGTCGATTGGATCAAGTCAAAATCCTGCGCCGATATCGTCAAGTTGGCCGATGAAAAAGGATTCCCGGCAGCTGAAGTGGCGGACGACTATTCCATCGCTTATGACGAGTGGCGACGTAAGCGGGGCAGTGTCGTTCTTTTCAAGGACGATGTTTACGGCAATCTGGTGATTGCCGGCCCATCCGCTCAGCTCTCCGGCACGCCCTCGCGCACCAAGTGGCTGGCGCGGCCGCTCGGTTATCATAACCGCCTTGTGCTCAAGAAGTTTCTGGGGATGTCGGAAGAGGAAATTCAGGACCTGGAAAAGAAAAAAGTCATCGGGACATTTGACGACAGGCCGGGACTGAAACCACCTGTCTATTATAATCTGAGCGAGGACCCCATCTATAACTACGGAAAAGAGGTTAGAAAATGAGCCCGAAGGAAGAAATTTATACTCGACACGCGGCCAAGGGCAGTGACCGGGGGAAAATCCTGGCCGAAATTATGAACGCCGAAGGAAAGCCGGAAGTGCTCGATGACATTTTGGTGCTCGATGTCAGTTCGGCCAACTTCGCAGGTATTATCTGCGCAAGTTTTCTGGCCGAGTTTGGAGCGGAAGTCATCAAAATTGAGCCGGCGGATGGCGATCCGGCGCGCCAGATTACACCCTTCGGCGTCACGGTCAAGGGGGTGGGCATCCCGTTTATGTTCGAGGGACGCAACAAACGATACATGACGCTCGACATTAAAAACAATCCCGAAGACAGGAAAATTTTTGCCAAACTCGCCAAAAAAGCGGCGGTGGTCATCGAAAGTTTCCCGCCCGGCGAGATGGACAGCTGGGGAATCGGCTACCGTCAACTAAGCGTGGATAACCCGGGATTGGTTTATATCGCGCTTTCCGCGTATGGGCAATACACGGATAAAGCCAAAGAATCCGCTAACATGCCGGATACGGATATTACCTCACAGGCGGGTTCCGGACTACCTGCGCAAATGGGCGGGACGCCCAATGAACCCGAACCGAATAGCTGGCCTCTGCGCGGCGGCATGTGGGCGGGCTGGTATGTCTCCGGACTTTCTGCAGTCCTCGGCGGCACGGTCGCCCTGATCCACCGGCAAAACACCGGCCAGGGTCAGATGGTGGACGTCGCCGGCATGGACGCCTATTCTTCCATGGTCGGCATGCCGGCCACCATCGGTTATACCTGGGAAAAAGCGCGCCCGCGTATCGGCGTCCTGGATTTCATTTTGTATCCTTATGGACACTGGAAATGCAAAGACGGCTTTGTAGCGATCGCCGCGCCCCGTGATCATGATTTTCGCGCACTCTTAAAAATTCTCGGTCTCTGGGAACAGGAAGACGATTGGCGCTATTCGTCGGACCGCATCCCCGACATTCTGGAACAGGCGCTGCACTTGCATAAGATTATCGAGGGAAAAACGCTTCAATTCACCAGCGATGAGCTGGTTAAAATGGCGCTCAATTACAGCAAAAGATCCGCACGGTCCAAGTGGCGGGGCGGCGGTGTGCCGATTGTCATGAAGCTTATGACACCGGAAGAGGCGATGAAAAATAAGCAGTGGCAGATCCGTAAGGCCTTTCAGGAAGTCGAGGACGAAAAACTGGGGAAATACACCATCAGCGCCAATTTTGTGAAAATGTCCGAGTCGCCTCCCCGGGTCAAATGGGTCTCAAGTGAGATCGGTAAGGATAATGAGTATATCAGCAAAAAATATCTGAACGATTAGTAACTGGAAGGATCAAATATTCAGCAAAATTTGATCATTAATTTTTTAAAAGCTTTTTTTATGAGGAGGGTAACATGATGAAGCGATCAAGAGGTGTTATCGTTTTTACAACGTTGATGCTACTGGTTGCCATTGCAATCAGTGCACCGTCCATCTCAATGGCGCAGCCGAAAGGCGAGCCGTTTGTGATCGGCTACATAGGCATGGTAGCGTCACCCGGTACCAGGCCGTGTATGGACATCCAGAAAATGGCGGTAGAGGAAGTCAATGCTGCCGGTGGCATTCTGGGACGGCCGGTCAAGTATGTGGTTATGGATAACAAGGGCGATACGTCTCTGTCTGTGGAAGCGTTTCGTAAATTAGTCATCGATGACAAGGCCAAGTTTATTTCAGTGGAAGGCCGTACGGAAATCTGTCTGGCTGTGCAGGAAGCCTCCGGACAGCTGGCCAAGGAATATCCTCATATTCTGGTTTTCAACGGGCCGATGGGTTCAGAACTGACGGCGCGCATCCTCAAAGAAGCGCCGAAATATGACCATAACTTCCGCGACTGGGATGCGGAACCGGCTCATTACGCCCAGCAGAAATATTTCTTCTGCAAGACGATACCCGAATATATAAAAGCACGTAAGCTGGCCATTCTATGGGAAGATCTGACCTGGACGCAGGAATGGCGCAAAGGCATCCCTGATCTCAATTTGCCGACCTGGGAGAAAATGGCTCAGGAATGCGGTCTGGAAATTGTCTACAGCAAGTTGGTGAAACCCCGCGGCACCATGTTTCTGCCAATTCTTCAGGACATCAAGAAAGCCGATGCCGATCTTATTTTTTTCGTCAGCTCCTGGTTTACCGATGTGGAATCTTTTACCAAACAGTGGAACGATTCGGCGGCAAAGGACATTCAGGTTATGATGTACGGTGGCGTTGCCCAGACCAAGGATTTCTGGAAGATGACGGGTGGAAAGGGCTTAAGCGTTATCAGCTCCTTCACGGATCTTGATGACGTTCCCCTGACGGACAAAACCATTCCGCTGGTGAAAAAAGCGCAAGCGCGTAAAATCCCCATGCAGATTCACGTTCACATTGCCTATGCTGATATTTATCATTTCAAGGCAGCCATCGAAAAGGCTAAGGGAACCGGTGACATTAAAAAATTGATCAAAGCAATGGAAGATGTGGAAACCGTCTATTCCCTGGGTAAGATGAAATATGAAACCAAGAAAGTGTCTCCTTTTTATCACTCCCGTGTGAGAGTTGATCCGAACAATCCTTATAAAACATATCCCGGTTATTTTTATCAGTTGATCGCCCAGTTCCAGGAACTCGGCAAGGTTGCCTATCTGCATGAGTCCTGTCCGGAAAACGAAGCACATGTAGCCAAATGGGTTGATCCGAAACGCTACAAGACACCGGCGCAGTTGAGGAAGTAAAAAGGCTGAACACCTGATAACCTAAAGGTCACTCGAGGCCACACGAGGTGGCGCGAGGCCAAGCTCGAAAGACTAAAAGAAAAGGGGCGGCATTCGAAAGAATGCCGCCCCTTTTTGTGTTTCACAAACCCTGATTAGCGGCCTTTGAAATTGGGCGCTCTTTTCTCCAGGAAGGCCTTTGCGCCTTCTTTGAAATCTTCGGTGAATACCAACGCCTGGCTTGCTGCTCTTTCGATTTTGGTGACACCATCGTGCAAATTGCTTTCCAAACCAAGTCTCACCGCCTTCATGATTTCGCGTTGCGCAACCGGTGCGCCGCCGGCCAGTTTCTTGGCCAGCTTTTTGGCGGTTGCCAGCACTTCAGCTGCCGGAACAACTTTGTTTAAAAGACCCAATGTTAAAGCATCTTTGGCCGGCATAAAATCGCCTGTCAACATGAGTTCAAGGGCTTTGGTCTTGCCGATAAAACGGGGCAGGCGTTGGGTTCCGCCCCAACCGGGGTTGAGGCCCAGTTTAACTTCAGGCAGCCCCAGCGTTGCTTCTTCAGCCATGATTCTCAAATGGCAGCAGCAGGCCAGTTCCAGACCGCCGCCATAAGCGCCACCCTGCATGGCCGCGATGATAACTTTGGGATAGTTTTCGATTTTGAAATAAATTTCATTACCGTCGTATTTAGGAACTTTGCCCGCCTGAAGGTCGGCAAATTCGGTAATATCCGCGCCTGCGGAAAACAGTTTTGCGCCGGAACCGGTAATCACGATGACGCGCACATTGTCGTCTTTTTCGCACGTATCCAGCAAGTCATTGAGATCTCTCAAAACACCTTGCCCCATCGAATTCGCCGGCGGATGATTGATTGCCGCAACGACAACCATGCCGTCTTGTTCCACCGTTAACTTCTCGTAATTAAAAGCCATCTTTATTCCTCCTTAGGTATTGAATTTTTTTACTAAATTTATTGAATATCGATATTTTCTTCCTTACCCCTGACAGTATAGAAAGAACGTGAAAGCGTGTCAAGAGGAAACAGCAATATCGTTTTTTTGTCTTGCATCCTATAAAATATTGTATATTATCCCAAATCTCAACAGTGGTTTTATTCTACCATGAACACTCAATATCATAATACTTCAAAAAAGATTCCGGGAAAATGTTTTTGTGATTCGTTAAAAAGATGACGTATCTATGTTTCGTGTATTGAATCAGTACGGAAAGGAGGCGATGAAAAGTTTTTAAGTATTGAGCAGATACAACTTGAAGATGTGGCCATGACGTTTCTTCAAAATACGAAAACAAGGAGGGTGCTATGAATGTCGCGGTACTATTGATCGTCACAGCTGTTTTATTCTTTTTAGCGTATCGTTTTTATGCGCGGTTTATTGCCAGGCTCTTTGGCGAAAATGACAACAACCCGACACCGGCCTGTGCCATGAAGGATGATTGTGATTATGTGCCGACAAAACCAATTGTCCTGTTTGGCCATCATTTTGCGAGCATCGCCGGCGGCGGGCCCATTATCGGCCCCACCGTCGCGCTGCTTTTTGGATTTCTACCCCTGTGGTTATGGGCGGTTTTAGGCGCCATTTTTATCGGCGCGGTTCACGATATGACCGTTTTGTTTGCCAGCGTCCGGGAAAAGGGCAAGTCCATAGCCGAGATCGCCAAAGAATCTCTGGGTAACACAGGATTCTTTTTATTTATCAGTTTTGCCATTCTGATGCTCCTGCTTTTAACCTCCGCATTTCTGGGGTTGACGGCAACGGCTCTCACATCCACAATTTCACTGGATATCCTGAGACTGGATCCCAACCAGACCGTGGTGAGAACTATAATGGTTGGAGGCGTGGAAAAAGCGCAGATCGGCGGCATCGCCTCGACGTCCGTCATTTTTATTACGGGTTTTGCGCCGGTTATCGGCTGGCTGGTGTATAAACTGAACATCAATGTTTATCTGGCGGCTGCCCTGGCAATCATCGTTTGTATCGTTTCTATTTTTGTGGGAATGAATTTCCCGATAACTTTTGAGCCCAGCACTTGGATGATTATTCTTTGCATCTATACGCTGTTCGCGGCAGGAATTCCCGTCTGGATTATCCTGCAGCCCCGGGATTTTACCAATTCCTTTTTGCTCTACGTTGGCGCTGCCGCCCTGTTCATTGGCGGTCTTGTGGCAGGGTTTAAAGGGGTTACTTTTTCTGCACCCGTTTTGAATATGGCGGAAGGAACCAGTAAACTCGGGCCCATCTGGCCTTTCCTGTTCATTACAGTGGCCTGCGGCGCCATTTCCGGGTTCCATTCACTGGTTGCCGGAGGAACGTCCTCCAAGCAGATAGCCAAAGAATCGCATATCAAGCCGATTGCTTTTGGCGGGATGCTGCTGGAGGGATTGCTGGCTATCGGCGTGATGATTGCGGTCGGTTGCGGCATCATGTTTAGTGATTACATCAGCATTGCCTTTCCGACCGTTGCCGGCGTAAAAGCCAACCCGATTCTGGCGTTTGCCGCCGGTGTCGGCGGACTGCTGGATAAATCTATGGGAATCGCTCCGATTTATGGAACCATTTTCGGCATTTTGCTGGTGGAAGGTTTTGTCGTCACGACGCTGGATACGGCCGTCCGTCTGAATCGTTATCTTTTAGAAGAGGTGTGGCAGGTGATTTTCAAAAACGTTCCGAAAATGATGAAATCCTATCTTTTCAATGCCCTCCTGTGTGTGGTTTTGATGTATATTCTGGCTTACACCAACGCGTTTGCGGCGATTTGGCCGATTTTCGGCTCCGCCAATCAATTGCTGGCGTCGCTGGCACTGATTGCCGTGTCCGCGTGGCTGGCCAAAAGAAAGAAAACAGCATGGTTTACTGTATTGCCGGCCATCTTTATGATGGTCACCACCATTTATTCGCTGATTTCTCTGCTCATCAACAAATATATTCCCAAGAACAATGTCGCGCTGGCACTGGTGGATGTCCTGCTGATCATTCTGGCCATCGGCGTCATTATTCTGGCCTATAAGAAATGGCAGGAATTAAGGAAGAATAGCGCGGCCGCAGCCGCATAAAATCTTAAGGATTTAGAATGCAAAAGGGGACGGCAGACGCCGTTCCCTTTCCTTACAACCTAACAGTCTCGCGCCCCTCGTACCTGCCACCCCTTCAGGGTGAGAGCTTTGCACAACCACATAAAACAAACAATTTTGTCATAACCTTTCAGGTCATCAGGTCATCAGCTCAGCAAGGGGTCGGTCTTCAGTCTTCAGCCTATAGCCTATGTTCTATATTCTATATCTCAATCATCATCAGCTTATCGCCGATTTCCACGGATGAACCGGGCGAGACAAGAATCTCCGTCACTTTGCCGCTGAATTCGGCTACGATATTGGTCAGCATTTTCATGGCTTCCAGGACGACCAGTGGATCTCCGTCGCTTACCGCTTCGCCCACAGCCACGGGAATCTGATTGACCACGCCTTTCATCGTTGCGCGAATGTCGCCCACTCTGGCCAGTGCCTCGATTTCCTTGGGTGTTAGCGTGACTTTGGATTTGAGTTTTTCTCCGTCTTCATTTTCAACCAGCGTGATAATCGGTTCGGGATGATAATCAATCCCCAGGATCGTCATAAAAGAGCCGTCCTTGGTGCGGCGCGAAGGACCGATTTCAATGGTATGCAATTTGCCTAAGGCGTCGGGGAATTCAAATTTTTCGCCGATATTAAAACCGCCGCGCCTGAGCCAGACCTCAGGCGGCAGCGCCCAGGTCTTGCCGAATTTTTCCTCGAATTTAAAGAAGCTTACCGCGTCATGGGGATGCTGGAGATACAAAACCAGTTCGTCGTCTGAAGCGGGCCTGCCCAGGCTGTGTTCCAGCATGCGTTTTTCAATGGCCAGATCAATGTCCTCAATTTTCTGGTAGCCGCCCTCGCTTTTGAGAATTTTCTTCCAATCCTTACCAAAGACCGCTGCATAAATGTCGTCGGCGGGACGGTAAAACGGAAATTTACCGTAGCGTTCCAGAAGCAGGTTTTTCAAATCGTCGCTCGCATCTTTATAGCGCGCGCCTTTCACGACATTGTTGGCGGCGGTTGTCCACAGAATCTGCGATCCGGGCGTCACGCTCCAGAAATTGCCCAGCTCGATCTGCACTCTCGGCAGCTCGTTTTGCAGAATTTCCGGCATTTGGTCGAGAAAACCGCCTTTGACCGCCTGCTCAAAGCTCGAGCCTGTCGCGCCGCCAGGCAGTTTATGCGTCTGCACCGTCGGGTCAAAACCGAAAAACTGCGATTCAAAATCACGATAATGCTGGCGCTCGTGGCGCAGCTTATTGGACGTGTCAATCACGGCCTGCTTGTTGAGGCCGATCGCCTCATGTCCGTATTCTTCCAGCGTGTTGACGACGGTCAACAGCGGCGGCGGGCCGTAAAATCCGGTAAACGCGTGGTCGCTGGCGTCCACAATTTTCGCGCCGTTTTGCACCGCGGCCACGACGCGGCCAACTTCATGGCCGTCCGTGTTATGGCCGTGATAGTGAATCAATAGGTCGGGGTACTTATAATGGATCGCGTGCACCAGCTCGCCGATGCGTTTGGGTGAACCGAGCCCCCCGTGATTCTTGATGGCCAGCAGAATATCCGGTCCGGCCACGTCCAGGATTTCCCCGACTTTTTTGACGTAGAACTTGTTGGTGTGCTCCGGCCCCGTGGAAAAGCACAATCCCGCCTCCAGAATCTGCCCCGCCTTTTTAACTTCTTCGAAAACGGCAATCATGTTGGGAATGTGGTTTAAAAAATCAAAAACACGCCAGACATGCACGTAACGGGCAAAGGATTCAATGGTCAGGCGGATCACGTTTTCCGGATAGGGCCGGTAGCCGAACAGATTGATGCCGCGGCACAGCGTCTGGAAAAGCGTGTCGGGCATATAGCCGCTCAAGACCTCGAGTTTTTCCAGCGGGTTCATCTGCTTGCGCAGCATATCAACATGCACCGACGCTCCGCCCGTAATCTCCAGAGAAAAGTAACCGGCCGCATTTCGTTCCTGCGCCACCAGAATCTGCGTATGCGGCATGATCCGGTTTTTAAAATCCGATTGCGAAAGGTCTCTTTCGGTATTGGTCAGATAATACCCTTTTTGCCTGCGCATCTTGTCCAGAATATATTTTGCCCCCTCGCGTTTTAATTCCTGGGGTGTTATTCTACCTTCCGGTAAGTTTTTCATAACAAATGTTCTCCTCGATGCTTGTCGCTTAACCCGTTAATAAGCGTAGGGATTTATTTTTCTGGAATGGATTTCCGCGATCAACCTCGACAGCTTGGCGATTTCCCGCTCGGCGTCGGGATAACTGAATATTTCGGGATGCGAATCAAGATAACTGGTTGTAAATTGACCGTTGCGGAAATCTTTTTCATCGCAAATCGCCAGATAAAACGGAATAGTGGTTTTCGGGCCGACAATTAAAAAATCTGTTAGGGCGCGCTTCAGGCGCTGAATGGTCTGTTCCCAGGAATAGCCGCGCACAGTGAGCTTCACGAGCAGCGAATCGTAATCAGTCGGTATTTTGTAGCCCTGATAGACAATGCCGTCGAGACGGATTTCGGGACCGCCGGGCGACTGATACACGTCCACACGTTTGCCGCCTTCGGGCATGAAATTATTTTTGGGGTCTTCGGCATTGACGCGGACTTGAATGGCTTTGCCGACCAGACGGATTCGTTCTTCCGGAATGTCGAGTCGGCCGCCTTCGGCCAGCAGAATCTGCTGACGAATAATGTCGATGCCCGTGAGGATTTCGGTGACGGTGTGCTCCACCTGAAGCCGGGTGTTGACTTCCATAAACCAGAATTGGTTGGTTTTGGGATCGACCAGGAACTCTACCGTTCCGGCGTTGACATAACCCGCCTGGCGCGCCGCCTGTATCGCCGTCTGGTGCATGGCCTCGAGGACGGAAGGCGGCAGATCGGCAGGTGCGATTTCCAGCAGTTTCTGATGACGGCGTTGGATGGAGCAATCCCTTGTCCCCAGGTGCATGATGTGACCGTAAGCGTCGGCCAGAATCTGCACTTCGACATGCCTCGGCGACTCCACGCATTTTTCAATATAGATGCGGTCGTCATTGAAGGCGGAGCGTGCTTCAAAGCGCGCCTGCGGCAGTTGCGCGCGGAGTTCTTCTTCGCCGGTAATTTTGCGGATGCCGCGACCGCCGCCGCCGGCCAGCGCCTTGAACATGATCGGATAACCATGCTGAGCGGCGAAGGCCAATGCTTCTCGAATGCCTTCTTCACCGTCGGCCAGCGTGCCGGTTCCCGGAATAAACGGGATAGCGGCTTTCTTCATGATATCACGGGCGACGACCTTGTTGCCCAGATCGCGAATAACCTTGGGCGGCGGGCCGATGAACGTGATATCCGCATCAACACATGCTGCGGCCAAATCAGGGTTTTCCGATAAAAAACCGTAACCGGGATGAATGGCATCCGCCCCGGCTTTTTGCGCCGCCCAGATAATTTTATCAATATTAAGGTAATCCTTGCGCGGCCCGTCGCCAATCAGAATGGCCTGATCGGCAAAGCGCAAAAAATACGCTTCGCTGTCCGGTTTTTCATAAACCGCGGCGGTGGAAAGCCCCATTTCCTTGACGGTGCGGATAATACGAAGAGCGATTTCTCCCCGGTTGGCCACCAGCACTTTTTGAATTTTTTTCACAAATGTCCTTCCTGTATGCTGTTTAGTGATATACTATTCTTATCATGGACGCTTATACTTAGCATATACGTGGGTTGTCAAGCGGATAGTCTTTCCCAATCATAAATTGATTATTTTGTTGAAATATTCTATCTTATAGTCAATTCATTGAGGATGTAATCATGCAAAATTGCAAAATGACAGGTCCGTTCGATTATCGCAGCAAAGTGATCAGTACGGATCAGGCGCTGGAAAAACTAAAACCCGGACAGAAAATTTTTGCCTCGAGCGCTGTCGCGGCCCCGGGGAAAGTTCTGTCGGCCATTGCCGCGTCCGACGCGCGCAATATCCGTGATCTGGAAATCATTCAGCTCATTACGCTGGGCCATTATCTTCCGCCTCACCACGGATACAGGCAATACCGGTTAAAGACATTCAATATCGGTGAGAGTATCAGCAAGGAAATCGCCGAAGGTAAAGTCGATTTCATTCCCGCCAACCTGATGGAGCTGCCTTACATTTTCTTAAGCGGCGCGGTGGCGGTGGATGTGGCGATTATCCAGACGTCCGTGCCCGACGACAAAGGGTTTATGTCTCTGGGCGTGGCGGTGGATGTGGCCAATATCGTTATTAAGCAGGCGTCGCTTACGATTGCGGAGATCAATCCAAACATGCCGGTAACCCACGGCGAGACGGCCATTCATATCAGCAGCATCGACTATATTATCGAAAGCGATTTGCCGCTTATTGAGCGGGAAAACAAGCCCTATGATGCAATTGTGGACCGCATTGGCTGGAATATCGCAAACCTGATTGAGGACGGCGCAACCGTGGTGCTGCATGTTGGCCGGATATTCAACGCCGTGGCCGCTCATTTGAAAAATAAGAAAAATCTCGGCATTCTGACGCATGTTCTTTCCGACTGGGTTATTGATCTGATCAATTCCGGCGCAATCTCGCTGGACCGCAGCCGTTATAACGGGGGCCTCGTCACGGCGAGTTATTGTTACGGAAGTCGCGCCTTGTATGAGTATGTCGACCGCAATCCCGTTTTTGAGTTTTATCCGATTGCCCGGCTGAGCAACCCCTTTGTCGTGCGGCGAATCAAAAGTCTCATCGGCATCATGAACGTTAAAAAAATCGATATCTCCGGCGAGTCGGTCATTTTCCATTCCGGCGACAATCTCCTTTCCGGTTATGAAAGCAAACTGAACTTTGCGGTGGCCGCAACCATTTCCAAAAGAGGCAAGGCGATTGTGGCGCTTAATTCCGTGGACAAACAAGGGAGAAGCAACATCGTCATCAAGCATGACGGTGACGTTGACAACCCGCACAGCACGCTGGGCGTCGTCAAATATATCGTCACCGAATACGGCGTGGCGAATCTTTTCGGCAAGTCCATCCGGGAGCGGGCCATTGCGATGATCGAAATTGCCCATCCCGATCATCGCGAAAGTTTGCTTAACCAGGCCAAGGCGCTTAATTATGTCTATGCGGATCAGATTTATGTTACCCGTCATGCCGCCAACTACCCGTCCGGGCTGGAAACGCGCAAATCCCTGCGAGACGGTCTGGAGATTAAAATCCGTCCGATCAAATCGTCCGATGAGGACATGATGCGCCGTCTGTTTTACAATTTTTCCGACGAATCAAAATATTTCCGCTATTTTGCCTCGAAGCCTGTCATGCCGCATCAAGAAATGCAAACCTACGTCAGCATTGATTATGAGGAGGTTCTTTCGGTTGTCGCCATCGTGGAAAAAGGCCGCAATGACAGAATAATCGCCGAGGCGCGTTACGCTTACGATAAAAGAGCGGGTGCTTATGAAATCGCTTTCATTGTCGATGAAGAGTTTCAGGGAAAAGGCGTTGCCACTTTCATGTTTAACTATCTGATCAAGATCGCTCGCGACCGGGGGATTGCCTGCTTTATCGCTTATGTGCTGCCGCGCAATGAGGCTATGCTGAAAGTCTTTGAAAAGTCAAAAATTGCGATGTCCCGCACGTCCGATGCTGACGCAGTGGTTTTGCGCTTTAATCTGGCAGCGCAAGCTGATGAAAACGGAGGTGCAGCCAGGGCGAAATAAATAGCCGGGTTTTACCTGCGCTTAACACAGCCGCATTCCCCTTGCGGAAAAAAGCGTAAAGAGGTATTAAACTTGTCCTAACAGTTCCTAGCCACCCTATAGAACAGGGGGAAAAGAACATGATTCATTTCCAGGCGCCGCGCCGTTTCATCAGCCTTATTCTTATTCCCGCCATTGCGTTCATCACCTTGACCGTCAACGGCTGCCAGCAAAAACCGGCCAGCCCGCCGGAAAAAATCACCATAGCTTATGCAACTATTTTCAACCCAACTCTCGTGCATATCGCCCTCATGAAGAATTATTTTAAGGAAGAGGGCCTGGACGCAACACCTCAGTCTCATGCCTTCGGGAAACCCGCGCTTCAGGCGGTAATCGAGGGGAAGGCGGATATCGCCACAGTGGGAGATACGCCCATAGTTTTTGCCGTCCTGGGTGGCAAGAAAATCAATATTTTGACAGGGATCCAGACTTCCAACAAGAATGAAGCCATCGTGGCCAGGCAAGACCGCGGGATTGCCAAGCCCTCGGATCTGAAAGGGAAAAAAATCGGCGTCACGTTGGGGACAACGGGGCATTTCTTCGCGGATTCTTTTCTGTTGGCGCATGGTATTGACAGAAAACAAGTCAAGATTATTGATCTGAAGCCCGACGAGATGGCTGCCGCTCTTGCCACGGGAAAAGTTGATGCCGTCTCCACCTGGCATCCTATCGTGACCCAACTGAAGAAGGAGTTGGGTCACAACGGGATAATATTTTTCGGTGAATCACTCTACACAGAGACCTTCTGCGTTGTCGCCTCGCAGGAATATGTAAAGAAAAATCCCGCCGTGATAAAGAAAGTCCTGCGAGCGCTGGTCAAGGCTGAAGCCTTTGTGCAACAGCATCCCGAAGAATCCCGGCGACTGGTGGCTGAATTTCTCAAAACGGACAAAGGCATTCTTGATGAAATCTGGGACATTTTCACGTTCCGGGTGACCCTCGACCAAGCGTTGCTTGTGAACTTGGAAGACCAGACGCGCTGGACAATAAAACATCAATTAGCGCCGCGTCGGGATATGCCTAATTATCTCGATTTTATTTATCTCGATGGGCTTTTGGCGGTCAAACCGGAGGCGGTCAGGATTATACGTTGAAACAAGATTACAGCGATAACAAAAAGATTACAGCGATAAAAACAAGATTACAACGATTTTTTAATCACAGGAATCATGCCCCTAAATCGCTGTAATCACTGTTCCTAATCGCTGTAATCATCGGTGAAAAACATGAAGATCAAAACAAAACTTAGACTCAATAGCTTGATCTCCGTGGCTGTTATCACAATGATGATAATTTCCCTGGCCTTATCATTCTGGGTGTATGAAAGAGCCGACCGGAATGTAAATCTGGTCTTGAAAATGCGGAACATCGCCTTTGAGCGCATCACATTGCGGGACGATTATCTTCTTCATCGGGAAGAACGGGCGAAAATTCAATGGCAGGCAAAGACCGAAGCCCTCCGGGAATTAATGGAAACAGCGGATGAAAGGCTTTCGACCGCAGAGGACAAGGCCTTGTTGCAGGACGTGCGGAAGGACTTTGATGCAACGCGCTCCGGATTCTCAGCGATACTGGAGAAACATAAGCGAGAGAATCGCCGTTCGGACATGAGATTTACTTTTGATGAAGCGGAATTGCGGCTGACCGACCAGTTATTTCTGAAGGCTTACGCCTTGATGGATAGCCTCGAAAGACTGCGTGAGACAACCGAAAGGTCAGCGAAAATGGCAAGAAATACATGGGCTTTCATGGTCATCTTCTTCATGGTGGGCGGCGGCATGGTGATAGCCATCAATTCAACCAACCTCAACAAAATTTTGACGAAACGCCTGGCTACGCTCACGGACGGCATTAAAGTTATCGGGGATGGTAATCTGGATTATCAAATAGTTACTGAAGACAATGATGAACTGGCGGATTTGGCCTGTGCCAGCAATAAAATGGCGGCTAAACTGAAGCAATCCCATACCTCCGTGAAAGATTTGGAACAGGAGATAGCTAAACGGCAGCGGGCGGAAGAAAAACTAGAAAAAACCAACCGTGTTTTGTCGGTCCTCAGCCAGATCAATCAAATGGTTATCCGCACCCACGAACAGGACAAATTATTTGCCGATGTTTGCCGTATTACCATTGAATATGGAAAATTCCGAATGGCCTGGATTGGTCTGATTGATGAACATGAACATATAGTTAAACCCATAAGCTGGGATGGTTTCGAGGAAGGCTATCTCACCAAAATCAAGAAAATTTCCACAGACGACATACCGGAAGGCCGGGGGTCCGTCGGTACCGCAATCCGTAATAAAAAACTTTTTTACTGCAACGATCTAGCCAATGATCCCATCATGGCTCCCTGGCGGGATGACGCCTTACAGCGGGGTTACCGTTCCGTCATCTCTCTGCCGCTTATTTTGCAGCACAGGGTAATCGGCGCATTGACGATTTACGATGCCGATCCGTTCTTTTTCAATGAAGCGGAAAATAACATGCTTAATGACGTTACGGATAATATTAACTATGCGCTCGAGATGATGGAAATTGAAAAAAAGCGTGATCAGGCGGAAAAAGAAATCAAGCTGCTTAATGAAAAGCTCGAAGGACGAGTCGTAGAGAGAACCGCTGAATTGTCGGCCAGAACCGCCGATCTGGAGCGGATCAATAAAGTATTCGTGGATCGGGAGTTGCGAATGCGGGAGCTGAAGGCACGGATTGCGGAACTGGAAAAGAAATGATTACGGCGATTTAGGAGCACGATTACTGTGATTAAAAAATCGCTGTAATCTTTTAATCATTTGGTGATTTAAATATGGTTTATCTTGATTTGATTACCAATTTGGCGTTGCTGGTGGCGCTTAGCGTTGTCTCCGGTTTTATTGATAAACGCTGGCCGCGGAGCACCCGGTTGGGTGTTTTGATGCAAGGCGCCCTCTTCGGTGGAGCCGCCGTGATTGGGATGCTGCATCCGCTTAATATGGGGCCTGGTCTGATCTTTGACGGGCGATCGGTCATGGTCAGTCTGTGTGCCCTCTTTTTTGGTCCCTGGGCGGCGTCTGTGGCCGGTTTGATGACAATCGCCTGCCGCATCGGGGTGGGTGGTGTGGGGACGATCATGGGTGTGCTGGTTATTCTTTCATCGGCAGGAATCGGTCTTTTTGCCCATGTCCGGCTACTCAAGGCAACGGAGCCACCGTCCACGCGAAATCTCTACCTGTTTGGTCTGGTCGTCCATTTAGTCATGGTTGCCCTGATGCTAACACTGCCGGAAAGTATCATCATAAGTACTATAAAACGCGTCGGCATACCAGTGATTCTGCTATATCCGTTGGCGACGATCCTTGTCGGCAAGATTCTGTCGGATCAGGTATCGGCCATCCAGCATGCCGAGGTCTTGAGAACAAGCGAGGAAAAGTACAAATCTGTATTCGAAGCGGCTAATGCCGGAAAATCTATTACTCTTCTCACAGGTGAAATAAATGTTAACCAGGCGTTTTGTGATATGCTTGGTTATACAAAGGAAGAACTAAAAAACAAGAAATGGCAGGACGTTACTCCTGCAGATGGTATTGAAGCAACTCAGAAAATTGTAGATTCGCTCCTGCAGGGCAAGGAAGATTCAGCCCGGTTCAATAAACGATATACGCATAAAAACGGCTCATACATCTGGACGGATGTTAGCGTTGTGGTACATCGTGATGCTGATCGTAACCCCCTTTACTTTATAACAACAATAATAGACATCACCGAGCGCAAGCGGACGGAGGAAGCGCTGCGGGAAAGCGAGGAAAAGTTCCGGGTGCTGGTTGACTCGACGCCTGCGGCGGTGATGCTTTACCAGGATGACCGTTGGATTTACGCGAACAAGGCCGCCGAGACCATTTGCGGTTATTCCGTAAAAGAACTTCTGACCATGCATTTCTGGGATTTCATCCACCCCGACTACAAGTCGGTGATACAGAAACACGGCCGGAAGCGCCAGCAGGGAGAAAAAACGACAAATCGTCATGAATTCAAGATCATCGCAAAAGACGGCACAGAGAAGTGGGTCGATTTGTCCGGCGCCTCAACAACGGTGCAAGGAAGGCTCGCCGGCATCATCTCCATTCTGGACATCACCGAACGCAAGCGGGCGGAGGAAGCCCTGCGGGCCAGCGACGCACAACTCCGCGCTGTTCTCGATGCGACGCCATTCCCCATTGCCATAATGGATGCTCAGGATAACAACATCGAATATTGGAGCCAAAGCGCCTTGGCCCTTTTCGGACATACCGCACCCACGACACCCGAGTGGTATCAGCTGGCCTACCCGGATTCTGAGTACCGGCGTGAGGTGATCGACCGGTGGAAACCTTCTCTGGAGACGGCGCGGCTGTCCGGCCGGCCAGTCAATACCGGGGAATACCGGATCTCCTGCCATGACGGCTCGGCGCGCGTTTGCGAGTTATACGCCACTTTTCTATCCAATAAGCTTATCGTCACGTTCAGAGACGTAACGGATTTGAAGCATTCCGATGATCTGTTGAAGCTCAAGAATCTTGTTTTCGACGCATCGTTTGCTGCCAACAGCATTGCAGATCTTGAAGGCGTCGTAACGGAGGTGAACAATGCGTTTCTCCAAATCTGGGGTTATCCGAGCAAGGACGAGGTTGTCGGCAATCCCATATCGTATTTCTTCAAAGATATGGGCGAAGCCGTTGCCGCCGTCACGGCCATCAACGTGAATGGCCAATGGCAGGGGGATTTTACTGCGAGGAAGAGGGACGGATCGACCTTTAAGGGCTATGCCGTGGCGACCGTGATACGAGATAGAAACGGCAAAGTGACAGGATACCAATCGTCGATGGTGGATATCACCTCGCAAAGGAAAGCGGAATCTCAAAGGGAGGCTGCACTCGAAGAAATCCGTAACCTCAATAAAAATTTGGAACAGAGGATAAAAGAACGGACGGCGGAGCTCAAGGAGACCATCGACCTGCTCGAAGAGACGAACAAGGCCTTCGTGGGCCGGGAGTTGCGGATAATAGAACTCAAAGAGCAGATTGCGGAGCTGGAAGCCAAGATTACGGCGATGTATTAATCGTTGTAATCGTCTTTCCTAATCGCCGTAATCAAGGAGCATTTTGATGCTGCTGGATATGCGCACCATTATTTTCAGTTATGTAATCACCGATATCGTTTGCCTGGTGGTTATGGTTCTTTTGTGGCAGCAGACGCGTCGCCGCTTTGCGGGCACGGTCTTTTTTGTTTTTGATTTTGCCCTGCAAACGACGGCGCTATTTCTGATTGTTTTGCGCGGCCAAATTCCGGACTGGATGTCGATGGTGCTGGCCAATGCCCTGGCCATGACCGGGGCGCTTTTGGGCTATTTGGGCCTTTTGCGCTTTTTCGGGAAGAAAAGCGCTCAGATTCATAATTATATTCTGCTGGCCGCGTTTGTCCTTATTCATGCTTATTTTGCACTTGTTCAACCCGATCTGGCGGTAAGAAACCTCAATATTTCTGTGGTTTTACTGATTATTTGTTTTCAATGCGCGTGGCTCCTGTTGCGCGGAGTCGAACCCGGCATACGCCAGTTGACTTGGGGCGTGGGTATTGTTTTTACAGGTTACTGCGTGATGAGTGTAATTCGGATTGCCGAGTTTTTCATCACGCAACACGTAAGCAACGATTATTTTCAGCCCGGCTTATTTGAACCACTGGTGATGGTCTCTTATCAGATATGGTTTATTCTTCTGACGTATAGCTTGGCGCTGATGTTCAATAAGCGCCTGATGTTGGAGATCGCAACGCAGGAAGAAAAATTTTCCAAAGCGTTTCATTCTTCTCCTTATGCCGTAACGATTACCCGGATGTCCGACGGACAGATTATTGAAGTTAACGAAGGCTTTCTGAACATCACCGGATACCAATTGGCGGATGTTAAAGGAAATAGTACGATTGGTATGCATCTCTGGGACAGGGAAGAAGATCGCGCCTTTGTCATCGGCGAATTAGCAAGCAAAGGTAAGGTGTATGATCGCGAGTTTCAATTCCGAATAAAATCAGACAAGAGAATCACGGGGCTTTTCTCGGCAGAGATCATTACGATCAACAATGAAAAATGCATCCTGGCCAGCATTAATGACATTACCAAGCGCAAGGAGGCCGAGAAAGCGATCCAGCGGAACGAATTGCGGTTGAGAAAGCTGTTGGATATTCTGCAACACCCATCCGAAACGATCCAGGGCTTCCTCGATTATGCGCTGGAACAGGCCATTGAACTGACTGAAAGCAAGATTGGTTATATTTACCATTACGCCGAAGATCGTAAGGAGTTTGTCTTGAACACGTGGTCCAAGGGCGTAATGGCGGAATGCACCATTGCCAACCCGCAAACCCGTTACGAGTTGGACAAGACTGGGATCTGGGGCGAGGCGGTCCGGCAGCGTCGGTCGATTATCGTCAATGATTTTCAAGACGCTCACCCTCTGAAAAAGGGTTATCCCGCAGGCCATGCTCAACTCTTAAAGTTCATGACAATTCCAATCTTCAGAGGCGAAAGCATTGTCGGCGTGGTTGGTGTGGCGAACAAAGAAAACGATTATAATGAAACGGATATCCTTCAGGCCTCGCTACTGATGGAGGCCGTTTGGAAAGTTACCGATCGCAAGCAGGCGGAAGATGCGCTGAGGGAAAGCGAACGGCAATATAAAAATTTGTTTGAGAACTCGATGGAGGGAATTTTTCAGACGACCCCGGAAGGCAAGTTAATCAGTGCCAATATGGCCCTTGCCAAAATATTCGGCTACGAATGTCCTGAAGAAATGATCGGAGCGGTTCACGATATTGCCGGCCAATTGTACGCCAATTCTGCTGAAAGGAAAAAAGCAACCAACGTTCTCAGAGAAAAGGGATATCTTAAAAAATTCGAATGTCAAATGCGACGCAAGGACGGCACGACCTTTTGGGCGCTTATCAATGCAATACTTACCGAAAATCAGTCCGGCGCGAATTATTTTGAAGGTTTCATCATCGACATCAATGACCGCAAACGGGCGGAAGAGGAAATTATCGGCTTGAACGTGGAACTGGAAAAGAAGGTGCTCAGTCGAACCCATGATCTGCGGAATAGCCAATTGGCCCTGCTGAGCATCGTGGAGGATCTCAACGCCAGCAATCAAAAAGTTGCTTTCATCAACCAGTCCCTGGAAGCAACCAATAAAGAGCTGGAGTCGTTTAGTTATTCCGTTTCCCACGATTTGCGCGCGCCCCTCCGGAGCATAGACGGATTCAGCCAGGCCCTGCTGGAGGACTACCAGAAAAAGTTTGACGACACCGGGCGCAATTATCTGGCAAGGATTCGTGCGGCAACGCAGAATATGGGGATGCTCATTGATGATATGCTGAAACTCTCCCGGATAAGCCGCTTTGAACTTCGTCGTGAATCGGTTGATTTGAGTAAAATGTTCCGGGAAATTGCAAAAAACACTCAAATGGATGATCCTGCTCGAATCATCGATGTCATTATCCAGAAAGACATTGTCGTCGATGGCGATTCCGCATTGCTGCGCATTGCCCTGACGGACCTGATAGATAACGCGTGGAAATTTACCGGCAAGGAGGCGCGGCCGAAGATTGAATTCGGCGCCACTGATCTGGCGGGCAAGAAAGTTGTCTTTATCCGGGACAACGGTGTGGGATTTGACATGGCTTATGTGGACAAGTTATTCGGCACTTTCCAGCGCCTCCATCCAAAGAATGAATTTGTGGGAACGGGAATAGGTCTGGCGACGGTAAAAAGGATTATAACCCGCCACGGGGGTGAGGTCTGGGCGGAAGGAGAAATAGGGAAGGGAGCGGTTTTTTATTTTACGCTTCCAGAGCGATGATTACAGAGATAAAAAAATGATTGCAGAGATTAGAAAGCAAGATTACAAAGATGAAAATATGATTACTGCGATTAATAAAAACGATTACAGCGATAAAAGCGGGGAGAGGGACCCTTTAACGGGAAAGATTATTGAGGCCTGCTATCATGTTCATAATGAACTGGGACCAGGGTTTGTCGAACGTATCTATACGAATGCTTTGAAGATTGCATTAGCGGATCGAAAATTGATATTTACAGCGGAGACGGAATTTGTTGTAAGATACGATAAAAAACCCGTTGGTAAATTCAGGGCAGATCTTTTAGTAGAAAATAAAGTAATAGTTGAATTGAAAGCAGTAGAAGGTAAGATGCCCAAGATATTTGAAAGCCAGATAATTTCTTATTTAAAAGCGTCTGATATAAAAGTGGGACTGCTTGTTAATTTTGGTAATAGAAGCTGTGAAGTGAGACGATTAATGTTATAAAGAGAAACGATTACAGAGATAAAAAACAAGATTACAGCGATGGGGGAAAGATTACAGCGATATTTGAATCGTTGTAATCGTGCCATTAAATCGCCGTAATCGCTTTCCCTAATCGCAGTAATCATTCGAGGAGGCGAGAATTGTGGATAACAAAATTATTTTACTGGTGGAAGACAATCCTGATGATGTCGAGTTGACGTTACGGGCATTCAAGCAAAACAATATCTTCAATAAGGTGATCGTGGCCAAAGATGGCGTGGAAGGCTTGGATTACCTCTTGGGGAGGGGGATTTACGCAAAACGGGATGTGACGGATTTGCCCGTGGTTACCCTGCTGGATCTGAAACTCCCCAAAATTGACGGCATGGAAGTGCTGAAGACTATCCGCCAAAATGAGGCCACAAGACTACTGCCGGTGATCATCCTCACGTCTTCATCGCAGGAGGCAGACTTGGTCAATGGATATAAACTGGGCGCCAATAGTTATGTCCGTAAACCGGTTGACTTTAATCAGTTTGTGGAAGCGATTAAATCTCTGGGTCTGTTCTGGTTGATTTGGAATGAGCCGCCACCGGCTTCAAAATGATTACAGCGATAACAAAGAACGATTACGGCGATGTTGTAATCGTAGTAATCGTGTCCCTGAATCGCTGTAATCGTCTTCTCGAATTGTCGTAATCTTTAAGTATCGAGGTACGAGATACGCTATGATGACAAAAAAAACTGAATCTAAAATCGGCAATCCTCAATTCCTCCGGGTTTTAGTGGTGGAGGATTCGGAAGATGACGTTCTGCTCATCCTCAGGGAGCTGAAGAAAAACGGCTACGCTCCTGAATATGAACGGGTGGAGACGCCGGAAGATATGGCCAATGCTTTGTCCGGCAAACACTGGGATGTCATTTTGTGTGATTATCACCTGCCGCGTTTCAGTGCTATTGACGCCCTTGCGATGATCGAGAAATTGAACATCGATGTCCCGGTCATTATTGTTTCCGGAGCCATTGGAGAGGAGACGGCTCTGGACTGTATTCACCGCGGGGCGCATGATTATATCATGAAGGATAATTTGGCGCGTCTTGGCGTAGCCATTGCCCGGGAACTGGAAAAGAAAGAAATAAGAACCAAGCGTATCCAGGCCGAAGAAGCGTTGTGTCAAAGTGAGGAAAAATATCGGACGATTCTGGAGAGGATTGAGGACGGTTATTATGAAACAGACATCGCCGGCAAATTTACTTTTTTCAATACCGCATTGTGCCGGATATGGGGTTATCCTCCGGAAGAACTCATGGGCATGAACAGCCGGGAATTTACGGATCAGGAGACAGCCCAAAAAATATATTCGGCTCATAATCAAACTTACCGGACAGGGGAGCCCGGGAGATTATTTGATTATGAAATTTTCCGAAAAGACGGGACCACCAGGTATGTTCAGACCTCTTTTACATTAATAAAAGATTCAGCAGGTCTTCCGACGGGCTTCAGTGGCGTTGCGCGGGACATTACCAAACTCAAAATACTGGAAATAGAACGCCAGGAAGGTGTTGACCGGTTGCGGAAATCACTCGGCGCCACAATTAATGCCATGGCCATAACGGTGGAAACGAGAGACCCATACACCGCAGGTCATCAGCGCAGGGTGGCCGATCTTGCCCAGGCTATTGCTGTGGAAATGCACCTTGAAGATAAACGGGTTGACGGACTTGGTCTGGCCTGTATGATTCACGATCTCGGGAAGATATCCATTCCTTCCGAGATTCTTACCAAACCGACAAAACTGACGAACATTGAGCTTCAGATCGTGAGAATGCATGCCCAGGCCGGGTATGATATTTTGAAGGACATTGACTTTCCCTGGCCTATTGCCCGGATGGTCATAGAGCATCATGAAAGGCTGGATGGCTCGGGTTATCCCAACCAATTAACCGGAAATGATATTTTGCAGGAATCAAAAATATTGGCCGTTGCAGATGTCGTAGAAGCTATGGTGTCGCACCGCCCCTATCGCCCGTCTCTGGGATTTAATGAGGCAAGGGATGAGATTTTTAAAAACAGAGGCATTTTCTATGATGCTGAAGTTGTGGATGCCTGCCTGCGGTTATTTGAGGGAAAACGATTCAGCTTTGAGATCGTAAAGCATGAAGATCCGTATCTCGTGAAGCGTCGTTCGTGACCCCCTTGCAGAGGGCGCGAGCGTGAAGCGAAAAAAACGAGACACGACCACGACAAACCATTCCCGTTCTGCCCGACCGGCGCGGTAAATCATTCTTGCCTTAGCGTCTCAATTATGAAATACTCCCTCGCAAATTTGATGCATTGTCCATTGTCACAGGCTTTTGGACTTTAAAAATGTCATGGAAATGACATAAAAATTATCAATATATCGAGATCAAGGAGGTAGTCGTATTATGTCAAATGCAGTCATTGTCAGCGGTGCACGCACCGCGGTCGGCGCTTTCGGCGGTTCCCTGAAAGACGTCCCAGCCAAAGATCTGGGAGCACTCGTCATTCACGAAACTTTAATCAAAGCCGGTTTCAAACCCGTGTTGCCGGCCTACGCCAAAGAAGATGCGCCGGATACCGCAAAGAACGAAGGCCTTTCGCCCATTGAGCAGCAGTATTGCCAGTGGGACGGCAATCTCAAGGACATCGCCGTGGATGAAGTGATCATGGGCAACGTCATCGGAGCCGGTCAGGGACAAAATGTCGGACGCCAGGCCATGATTCGTGCCGGTCTTCCCAAAGAAACCACGGCCTTTACCATCAACAAAGTTTGCGCCTCCGGCATGAAAGCCATCGCGCTTGCCGCGGCCTCCATCAAGGCGGGTGACAACGAGGTTGTCATCGCGGGCGGCATGGAAAACATGAGCGATGTTCCGATTGGCCTGCCCAAGGCTCGCTGGGGCCACCGGATGGATATGCCTTTCGGTAAAACCGTTGACCTGATGGTATTTGATGCTCTGTATGAAATTTTCTATGGTTACCACATGGGTATTACGGCCGAAAACATCGCCCAGCGCTACAACATCTCCCGCGAGGAGCAGGACAAGATGAGCCTCGAGAGCCACACCCGCGCCCGCAACGCGATTAAAAACGGCCTCCTGAAAGGTGAAATTGTTCCGGTCACCATCCCCCAAAAGAAAGGCAACCCGATAATTTTCGATACGGACGAACGTCCGATGGATACCAGCATGGAGAAACTGGCCAAACTGGGCACGGCTTTCAAGAAGGACGGCACGGTCACAGCCGGCAATGCCTCCGGCATCAACGATGCGGCAGCGGCTATGCTGATTATGAGCGAAGACAAGGCCAAACAGATGGGTTTGAAACCCCTGGTGCGGATTAAAGGCTATGCCGCAGGCGGCGTTGATCCCGCTTATATGGGACTGGGTCCTGTTCCTGCCGTTCGCAAGCTGTTGCGCATAACCGGCACGTCGATTAAAGACTACGGCCTGTTTGAACTCAACGAAGCGTTTGCCTCTCAGGCCATGGCCTGCCTGCGCGAACTGAATATTCCCTGGGATATCACCAACGTCAACGGCTCGGCCATTTCCATCGGGCATCCGGTTGGCTGTTCGGGCGCGCGCATTGTTTTGGCGCTGGCCAATGAAATGAAGCGCCGCAATGTTAAATTAGGGCTCGCATCCCTGTGCATCGGCGGCGGCCAGGGCATGGCGCTGGCGCTGGAGGCTGTTTAAATCAGTTACTGTAGGGAACGGTCGTGATAACCTAATGACCTGATGACATGGAGGTCACACGAGGTCACAAGACCGTTCCCTGTTTTTGGGAGTTTCTTGTGCCGCATCAAACAGTCAACGGAATCAAAATTTATTACGAAGAGCAGGGAAAGGGCGAGCCGCTGATGCTCATTAACGGTCTGGCTTTTCCCATGGATTTATGGTTTGCACAGATACGGGAACTATCCAAATATTTCCGGGTGATTGCGCTCGATAACCGCGGCATCGGCCAAAGCGACAAGCCCGACGAAGAATACAGCATTGCCATGATGGCGGCGGATGCGGTGGGGTTGCAAAAGGCGCTGGGCATTGAAAAATCTCACGTGGCTGGGCTTTCCATGGGCGGTTTTATTGCGCAGGAAATGGCTCTGTCTTATCCGGACAGAGTCAACCATCTGATTCTGGTGGCGACGGGTATGGGCGGTTCTCGATCCCAGGAGCTGGGCAAGCCTTTCTGGGAGAAAGCGGCCGCAGCCATCTCTGGTAAACCGGCCGAGCAGATATATCGTATCGATTTAACACTGATGACGGCGCCGGGATTTGTTGAAAAGCACCCGGATATTTTGGATCAGGCAGTCCAGTTGCGGATGAAGAACCCGCAGCCGCTGCATGCCTTTTTGAGGCAGTTTGCCGCAGCCAGTGTTTTTGATATCAACAGCCGGGCGCAGAATATTACGCAGCCCACCTTGATTATTTTAGGCAAGGACGATCCGCTTTTTCCGATTCCGCTGGCGGAGGATTATCAAAAAACACTGCCGGAAGCGAAAATGATTATTTACGAAAATTGCGGTCACGCGATTCTGCTGGAGAAACCAGACCAGCTCAATCACGATATTCGGGAGTTTTTAAAAGGGTAATTAGACCGAAGGCCGCCCCCCTAATGACCTGAAGGTCACACGAGGGGGCGCGAGGCTGAAGGTTAATGATGAAAGGCGCTAGCGCGCCGTCATGTTAAAATATAAAAAGGCCGAAGGCCTACAAAATAAACCTTCGGCCTTCAGCCTTCAGACTATTGGCTATATGGAAACAAAAAACCTCAAAATTGTAACGCCTGATGAAGCGGTTGGGGTCATCAAATCGGGTGACCACATCCATCTGAGCAGCGTGGCCAGTTCCCCCCAGTGTCTGGTTTCTGCCTTGTGCCGCCGCGGGCGTGCGGGTGAATTGCGCGATGTTCATATTCATCATCTCCATACGGAAGGCCCGGCGCCTTATGCCGATCCGGAGTTTGAAGGTATTTTCCAGCTGGATTCTTTTTTTGTCGGATCGAATGTTCGTAAGCATACCCAGCAGGGATATGCTGATTACATTCCGGTGTTCTTAGGCGAAACCCAGCGTCTTTATCGCGAAGGTTATCTGCCCTGTAATGTAGCCATGGTGCAAGTCTGTCCGCCGGATGAGCAAGGCACGGTGTCCCTGGGGACATCGGTTGACGCGACACTGGCTGCCATGGAAATAGCGGATACCGTGATTGCGGTGATCAATCCGCATGTTCCCCGCACATTCGGCGATGCCGTCATTCCCGTAAGCAGAATCAATATTTTTGTCGAAGATGATACCCCGCTGGAGACGGGCCATTTCGCGAAACCCGATGCTCTGGAAGCGGCCATCGGCAAGCATTGCGCGGTGCTCGTCGAAGACGGCGCCACCCTGCAGATGGGCATCGGCGCCATTCCCAACGCGGTGCTGGATCAACTGGACGGGCATAAAAACCTGGGTATCCACACGGAAATGTTTGCCGACGGTGTGATCGGGCTTGTGGAAAAAGGCGTTATCAACGGCGCGATGAAGGCGATTGATCAGGGCAAGATGGTGGCGACGTTTCTTCTGGGTTCAAAACAATTATATGATTACACGCACCTCAATGCACAAGTGCTGATGAAGGATGTCGGCTATACCAATGATCCGTTTATTATTTCCAGAAATCCGAAGGTCACGGCCATCAATTCCGCGCTGCAAGTTGATCTGACCGGCCAGATTTGCGCCGACTCGTTAGGCATGAAATTTTACTCCGGTGTAGGTGGACAGATCGATTTTATGTATGGCGCTTCGCGTTCCCGGGGTGGCAAGGCCATTATCGCCATGCCGTCGGTTACGGATAAAGGGGTCAGCAAGATCGCTCCTGTATTGCTGCCCGGCGCGGGCGTGGTGACAACACGCGCCCATGCGCATTGGCTGGTGACGGAATTCGGCGCAGTGAATCTTTACGGCCGATCCTTGCAGGAGCGGGCGCGGCTGATCATCAGCATTGCTCACCCCAAACATCAGGATGCGCTGGATCAGGCAGCGTTTGAACGTTTCGGCTCCCATTATCATTTTATCCGAAAAACGTTGTGATTTTCAGCGACGGTATCGAAACAGAGTTCCGTCTATTTGCGGAAAATTAGGGAACATTATTCTTTCAAGAAAAAAGAGGTTGTGTTATTAATTACCCTCAGCATTTACTTTATGGACTAATGGTACGCAGGACATGAATCATCGTGATCGTCAGATATTGTGTGGATTATTCCTTTCCAAATTTGACCAGAAAGGTCTCGCTTACCTCGGATTCGAAGGTTTTACCGAAGCGTTTAATGCCCTTGGATACAGCCTACAAGCTCGGCCAGCTTCTATCAAGAACTACCGCGATGAAATTGATCCTTACTTTCCAAATGCCAGAAAGGGTTGGCATAAGCGTCCGCTAAGAGAGCATTGCCAACGAGTTTTGAACAATTACCAAGACTATGACATTGGTCAACTGGGCGAACTCATCAAAAGTTTCTTAATGCCGTTCAAGGAAGTGGATTCTATGCCCGAGGTCAAGCGGGTCTTGAGCATTCACGATGTGGAATCATCTTCCTCGTTTGCCAAGAGGCTCATTACAGGAAAGGCCGCAGAACAGTATTTTGTGGCCAACTGTTCTGCGATAGCAGAGTTTTCCGGACTGACATTAACAAATACTACTGATTGGGGATGTGGGTTTGACTTTAAACTCGCGAAGCCGGATGGTGAGTCGTTCTGTGCTGTTGAGGTTAAAGGTTTACGCACAAAGTTCGGACAAATTCAGTTGACTGATCTTGAACACGAGATGGCGGATGCGCTCCGCGAAAAATATTATCTGGTGCTTGTCCGCAATTTTATGGAAGAACCCTTCCACACAGTGATCAATAATCCGATGGATTGTACGATGCGGTTTACAAAGGTCGAACGAAAGGAGATACGCCTCTCATGGACTGCAAACGTCGTCGAATGATTGAAGGGTTGTTGTGCCTGTTCGCGCTTCCACGAAATTTAGATAAGGCAACCATTTCAGAAGCCATCAATAAAGCGCTTAAAACGACTAAATGTGGTCGCGTATTGGGTTCCGGTACATCTCTCGCAAATGATGGCACCATTGCGATTGAGATTGGCGCATATGATCTCGATGAAGCTAGTGACACGATATCCCGTGTATGTAGGAGACTAAAGTGCCGGGATTTTGAAATTGCCTGGGACTGACCTGAAGCCATTTACCAACAAAGAAAGCATCCTGATATCCGTATTGCGCGACGAGCTACAACCATTGCCAACCTTGCGCGTGTCATAAGCGAACGCGATGTTTCTGCTGGACTGCGGCGCACTCTTCTTACACAAGCGCGGCGACTGGAAAGGCTGGCGAGCCAACGCGCTCAAGAACTCGGAATCAAGACGGACTTTAATCAAAAAAGATAAAAAAGCTTTTAAAAAGCCTGAAGACAAACAGCCCACTGAAAGAAAAAGACATTACGGCTCGATGATCAGTTGGAAATCGTCCCGTTCTTCTTCCAACTCCTGGAGCAGCTTCACGACACTGTCAAAATCCATGCCCATTGACTTCTTTGAATCGTCGCTGTGCTTCCAGACGATTTTGAACGGACCTGCAACATCCGTGGAAAGGACATCCCAGAGCGCATCCAGATTGCGGCCGAAATGCGCAGGTAAGGAAAGCCGATTTGAGAGCTGATCGTAGAGATCATCAAGTGAATGGATGGCCAGACCGTTTAACGCACATCGTTTTATCGGCATGGGGGCACCGCCATAAAAGTTTTGTAATGGTCCACGGTGACCAACCGCTTTCCGTCCTGCGAAAAGACAAGACGTTTGCCGCCCCGGCGCCCGCCCTTGTAATCCAGGTCGGCCTCGCGCCATTTTTGATCGGGCAGCCGTCCCTCCCGGTTCTGGAACCGGTCGCCGCCGATGCTTGAACCTCTGAGGGCGGCAACCGACCACAAATCCTTTCCGGGTTTCCATCCCTGTGATCGTGCTTCCTGCTTGTTCACAAACTTGGCCGGAAGTTTTCTGTTGTTCGTATTATTCAGATAACGAATAACCTCAATCAATTCCTGCTCGTCGATCTTGGGCGAAAGCCGCCCGTTTATGTCCCGCACGATCTTCTCGCAGGATTGAGCATAGGCCTGCGTCATCATAAAGGGACATAGAAAAAGAAGCAGAATAGCCAATGGGATTGCCATGAAATAGCGATCACGAATCGCTGAGGGGGCTACAGGCTGAAAAGGATATGCGGTCATAAGTTTTCCTGCAATGGCCTGAATGGTCAAATTTTTTTGATAAGAATTTCCTTGATTCCTCTTCGAGGAATCCCTCATACTCTGTTCATGCCTGACTCACTTATCTATATCGTCCGAAAAGCCTACGGGTTAACAACCGCCCCAATTACCTTTTTTTCCGCTCTCTTGTGCAGTTGTCCAAAAGATATCGTTATGGATCAGGGGCGGTTTCTTTCTTTGTTTTTGACATAGAACGCGATTGGAAATACTGGATAAGCCATATGCCCACGAGAAGTGCAAAACCCGCAATGTCCGTTTTCACCCCGGGTATCAGGAGTGCGAAGGCCGCAACAAGCAGGGCAATACGCATCGGCCAGTTGAGCTTGGCGATCATGAAACCCATGAGCGCCGAGCCGATGGCCATACATCCCAGAACTGCCGTTACGGTAGCCAGAGCAATCTGCCAGCCGCTGCCGGACCAGATCAGGACGGGATGATACACAAAGATGAAAGGCACCACATAGGCGATGATGGCCAAGCGCATGGCTTCAAAACCGGTTCGAAAGGGCGGCGCTCCGGCGATCCCTGCTCCGGCAAAAGCCGCCAGGGCAACAGGTGGCGTGATAGTGGAGAGGCATGCATAGTAGAATACGAACATATGTGCTGCCAAAGGGTCAACCCCCAGGTTGGTCAAAACCGGGCCTCCCAGGATCACCGTCAGAATATAAGCTGCTGAAGTGGTAAGTCCCATGCCGAGGATCAGAGAAGTTATCATGACCAAAACCAGCGCGAGGAAGAGATAACCGCTGGCCGCCTCAATCACGAGACTGGCAAACTTCAACCCCAATCCCGTCTGCGTAACCACACCGATGACGATCCCGGCTGTGGCGCAGGCCGCCAAAACCTCCAGTGATCCTTTTGCGCCCCGCTCACAGGTCTCGATGATTTTCTTGAATCCCATGCGGCTGGCTTTCTTGAAGCTGCTCACTATCAGTACGGCCACGATGCCCCAGAATCCCGCCTTCATCGGGGAATACCCCATGACCAGAAGAGCAACCAGAAACGGGGCGGGAATAAGGAGATAGCCTTCCTCTTTCATCACCTTGGAAAGTATTGGAAGTTCATGTCGCGGAATCCCTTGAAGACCCTTTCTCAGAGCTTCCATGTGAACCATATAAAGGAGTGCAAAAAAATACAGGATGGCGGGAATCAAGGCCGCCTGGCAGACCCGGAGGTATGAAATCCCCAGCATGTCCGCCATGATAAAGGCGCCCGCACCCATAACCGGGGGCATGAACTGGCCGCCCGTGGAGGCAACGGCCTCAATGGCGCCCGCAAATACGGGCCGGTAACCAATCTTTTTCATCAGTGGAATCGTAAACGAGCCGGTAGAGACAACGTTGGCAACCGCTGACCCGGATATCGTGCCGAAGGAAGCCGATGCGATAACCGCCACCTTGGCCGGCCCGCCGCGCAGGTGACCCGCAATGGCATTGGCAAATTTTATGAAGAACTCTCCCGTCCCCGATCCCACCAGGAAGGCGCCGAAGAGAATGAATAGAAAGATGAAATTGGCCGAGGCCCCCAGGGGCACGGAAAAAAGCCCTTCGGTGGTCAGAAATTGATAACTGATGAGGTCGTCGAAAAACATGCCCCGGTGGCCCCAGGCCCCGGGGATATACTGGCCGAACAGTGCGTAAAGCACACTAACGCCGGCAATGATGGTGAGGGCCGGCCCCAGAACCCTGCGGGTCGCCTCCATGGTCACGACCAAGACGATGGACCCGAAAAACAGATCAGTGGTGTTTGCCGCCCCGCCGCGCATAACGATGTTTCTGTCCTCGCTCACGAGATAGGCCAGGCCTATAACTCCCGCCGCCATCAGTAAATAGTCGAGCACCCGGAACCATTTTTCCCACCGTGTCCCCTTACCCGACGGAAAGAGCAGAAAAACCAGCATTACACCAAACAAAAGATGAATACCCCTTTGGATAATGGCCGGTTGCAATCCGAACTGGGCGGTGTAAAGGTGAAAAGCACACATGGCCAGGGCCACAATTGTCACGATCCAGCCCAAAAGTTTTTTCCCTGTTTCCTGTTCAGCATGATCATCTGGCATCATCAAAATCCCCCTTTTCCATAGAAAAAGAACCGTTGCAGGGTGCCTGCTGCACACGGATCACCACCAGCGTTCCCGGCTCGATGGTATCTGAAAGCGTATATTCAGTCCCCCGGAGCGTCAACCGATGATTGGCGTGCTGGCGTGCGCCCATAATGAACTCCACTTTTTCGTCAAACGATGCAATATTGTCAATTTCACCCCACCCATCCGGGCGGATTCGAACACCCGGATGCACAAATCCCTGGCCGTTAAGCATGGACCGAAAAACCATCTTTAAAAGCCGTATCTCTTGATGCCCCTCAATCCTGTATAGTTCTTTGAAAGGAAATCGATCATAGGAATGAAGAAACTCGATCTGGAATACCTCGCCCGGAGAAACAGGAAGGCAGTAAAAGGGCCGTCCACCCAGCTCATCCCCCACAATCAGGTTGAGCTGGGCAGACCAGCCCACAGCAGGCCATCTCCCGCAGGTCAGGATCAACAGGGCTACCATCGAGATCAGGCATGCCATCAACTCTGAACGCTTCAAAATCCTGCGCATTTCAAACCAACGAAGTCCTTTCGCACGGCCCTCATTTGATTATTCCCCGCTCCTTCAGGAAGCGCTCTGCCCCTGGATGAAGCGGAATGGCAATACTCTTGGTCGCCGTCGCCAGCTTGATATCCTTGAAGGCCACGTGGATCTGGGCCAGTTCGGGCTGATGATCGAAAACGGTCTTCATGATGTCGTAAACCAGTTTTTCGTCCATGTCCTTATTGCAAATGAAAATGCCGTAGTACTGGACTGTGGTAAAATCCGTCTTTTGATCCTTGTAGGTTCCCGCCTTGATGTTGGAAGGCGTATAGAAGGGATACTTCTTGCAGAAGGCCTGGATCTTGTCGGGCTCCATGCTCAAAAAGTTTGTCTTCCGCTGTGTAACAAGGTCCATAATTGTAGGGGCTGGTGTTCCCAAAAGGTACATGGCGGCATGGATCGTTCCGTCCTTCAGGGCCTCCGTCGCTTCGGGCGCGGAGAGGAACTGCTCTGCGATATTATCGTAGTTGATGCCGTACATTTCCAGGATCATGCGATTGAAGACCTCTGTTCCGGATCCGGCCGCGCCTACCGCCACCTTCTTCCCCTTCAGATCGGCAAGCGTTTTGATGCCGGTGCCTTCAACCGAATAGAAATAGGCGTCAATGGGAAATGTGGCAAAGAGGCCGCGAATATTTTCCCACTTCCGATCGGCCTTGAAATCCGCCTCGCCCTTATAAGCGAAGTAGGCGGCATCCGGCATGACAATGGCCAGGTCCACACGCCCGGTCCCGACGTTGCGGATGTTTTCCACCGAAGCCCCCGACGGTCTGGCCGATGCAGAAGTATTGGGAATGTACTTACTGATCAGGTTGGCAATACCGCCCCCCAGCGGGTACCAGGTTCCACCCGTGGATGCAGTAGCAATGATCAGGCGTTTCTCGGCAGCCTGAACCGACGTCCCCATAACACAGAAAACCACCATGACAAACAACGCGACGATGAAAATGCTTTTCTTGTTTCTCATTTGTCCTCCCCTTTCTTTCTGTTTTTCGGATTCCTTCTGTTCTTATTTGTGTGTCAATAAAAAAACTGCAATGCAGATATAATCGTCTTGAAAAGAATGGATCATGTCATTGCTTTTTTTTTGCGTTCTCCTGTTCCTGCAGAAGCTTCCACTGAATTTTGCCGGACGCATTCTTGGGCAGTTCATTGACGAATTCAACGATACGGGGATATTCATAGGCCGCGAATCTTTCCTTGCCCCAGGCCAGCATCTCCTTTTCCGTGATCTTCCCCTGGTAACTCTGGTTCAGAACAACACACACCTTCACCTCTTCACCTACTCTTTCATCCGCTGTACCGATTATGCAGGCTTCTTTGATGGCGGGGTGCTTGTAATATTCTCCTTCGATTGCTGCGGGCCATACCTTCAGCCCCGCCCTGTTGACCAGTCTTTTTAAGCGATCCACAAAGTAATGATTACCGTCTTCATCCATGCGGACAATATCCCCGGTCCGAAACCATTTCACCCCATTGATCTCCACAAATGCTTGTGCTGTTTCTTTAGGCTTGTTCCAGAATTCTTTAAACATACTCGGGCTTCTCATAAGTAATTCGCCGGATTGGCCGATCGGCATCTCCTGAAGGGTTTCAGGGTTAATGATCATGGAATCGATGTCGAATAAGGGGAGGCCTACACACTTCACTGTGACCCTGTCCCGCGGATTGACGTGCGTTCCGGAACCGGCCTCTGTAAGCCCGTACCCCTCCGTATAAAGCAAACCCATTGCCGCCAGCTTATTCCCGACCGCATCGGGCACAGCAGCGCCGCCGCCGCCGAAAACAATCAATGAGCTCAAATTCCTTTTGTCAATGTCGGGCACTGACAAAAGATCGACGACGATGGTTGTAATATTGGAAAAATGCGTACAGGAATATTTTTCAATGGCCTCGAGCGCCGCCTCTCTGTCCCAGCGCGAAAGCAGAACAATCGTCCCCCCCGTATAAACCGGCGCCGTCATACAATAGTGCATCCCGGTGATATGAAATAACGGCAATACGGTGAGATGAACCGAAGATGAATAATTGTAATTCCAGGCGGCCGCCCGCAGGGTATTGACAATCAGGTTCCAGTGGGTATGCAGAGCGCCCTTGCGCTCGCCCGTGGTTCCCGATGTGTACATGATTAACGCATTATCGTCCGGCCCCACCTTGATCGCCGGAGGATCAATGCTCACGCCCATGACGTCCTTCCAGCTTTGAGCCGAGGTATCGATTTCTGCCGGCGTTAACATCTGCGCAGGCACGGGCAGAGCAGGTTTCTCGGGAAGGTAGTCTTCATATTGGCAGGCGACGACTTTTTGCAGCGACGTCTCGCTCCGGATACCATTGATCATGGCAAGGGAAGACGCCATGGTCAAGATTGCCTTGCTCCCGCTATCATTAAGGAGCGCCTTTAAACCATCGGCACTCACCATCGGGTCTATGGAAACGACAATCGCATTCGCCCTTAAAATACCGTAATAGGCAATGACAGCATGCGGGGTATTGGGCAGATGAATGGCAACTCTATCCCCTTTTTGAATGCCGATATCCTTTAAGTAGCTGGCTAACTTCAGGCTGGAATCCCATAAAGCCTGATAGGTTATTTCGCTTCCGTAATAAATGACAGTGGCTTTATGCGGGTAACGTTTGGCGGTCACTTCGAGTGTCTCAAAGACCGGGACTTCTGGATAATCCAGAGATTTGGGCAACAACCTGGGCCAGCACCTGAACCAGCGGCGATCTTTTACAACAATGACTTTGCTTGGCATTATTCCCCTGCTTTTCCATTTGCTAAAAAATATCTATATTATAAGAACGCCCGAAAGTAAGCCAATGTCTTTCACATAAAATCCTATTTGAAAAATTGCAAGAAAATTATTTCCCTGAAGTCTTCGATAAAACTTGTCAAGGAGCGGCCGACATGAGAAAAACCATCTGGGATCAATATCGCAACAAGCTCAGAACTGCCGATGATGCCGTTAAGGTCGTCAAATCGGTGGACTGGGTCTATTACAGCCATTTCGTCATGACCCCTGTGACCTTGGACAGTGCTCTGGCCAAAAGGGTCGGCGACAGGCAGATCTCCGGGTCGGGCGGCCAGGGCGATTTTGTTGCCGGTGCGGCGAAATCGAAAGGGGGCAAAGCTTTTATCTGCCTCAAATCGACCCGCAGGGTCGGTGATCAGGTCGTCTCCAGGATTGTCCCCGATCTCCAGGGAATCACGTCGATACCACGGGCCTGGGCTTTTTACGTTGTCACCGAATGGGGATGCGGTTATCGGCACCGATGGTTTCTCTGTAGGCCATTTTGTCGTTGAGAAATTGTCTCAGATCAGAATCCATTATGTTCCCCTCTGCACAATGAAAGGTATCACTACAAAGGTTGCAGTGGGTGCAGAGGTCCTCGGTGACCTGGGGATCCGATGGGAGCGCCAGATCGGTGAGCACCGCTATGAAGAGAACACGTGGTCCCAGACGTGGATGAATCACCAGGTTATGACGGCCAAAAACGCCGAGGCCTGCCGCCACGGCGGCATGCCGAAGCGATACATCGGCGACACTACGGGAATTTTGCGGGGTCAGCTCCAGGGGATAAGAAAGAGGCACGCTCATCGCGCGGGCGCCACATTCTTTTTCCAGAAACCGTGAAATCTTGTAATTGGTTGACCGTGCGTATTCCATAATGTCGAGTCGCCCATTCATGGCAATCTGAGGATTGGGGCTCTCCACATGAGACATCTCTTTAACGCAGGCCACAACAATTGATTTCGCCTCAGGGAATATCGTCTCAATCTTCGGTCCCTGGGGGCTTTGGTAATCTGCCACCGCGGCAAAACCGAAATCGTCTATTCCGAGAGTCATGGCGTAATTTTTTATTTTTTCTTTCAGTGCAGCACTCATGAGTGACCTCCATATTTTATTTATTATTCCGGCAATAAATTATGCAAACTTCGTCATACCTCTATGTAAAAAAGCAAGCCCCGATATTACATAAGAGAAACGACGTACATTCTGGCGCAGGCCGGCGGTGTGCCCCTTAGGGTATATCCAGGAATTACTGAAAATCCAGGCGCAGCTTTCCCCCTTTCTTAACTGACTGCGTCGCAAGAGCAGAAGAAACGCTGAGGGGATCTGTAGAGAAGAAAGGTAAGAAGCTAACAATGTTCTTTTGTTGCCTCAAGTTAATGGAGCCAAGTCTCGAAATATCAATTTTATATCATTTGGCGATGCTAGTATAACAAATTCAGTGTTTACGCGCACTCGCTGTAGCCGCAAAGGCGGCAGACGGCGCAGCCGCCTTCGTGCTCGACAATGCCCCCGCAGTCGGGGCAGGCGCCTTTGCGGAAGGCGCGTTTTTCATGCTGCACCTTGCCGCCGTTGGCCTCTACGTGAGCCTGAATTGCCTTGGCCACCGCGTCGGCGCAGGACATGATCTTATTTTCACCGAAGCCGGACGGCGAGTGACAGGAAATGCCCTGTAGCTGTTTGATGACCTGGCGCGCCTGAAGTCCACTGCGCCACGCGAGCGACACCATGCGTCCAATGGCTTCGCTCTGGGATGCAGCGCATCCGCCGGCCTTCCCCATCGTGGTGAAGAGTTCAAATAAACCGGTGGCGTCCTCGTTAACCGTCACATAAAGCGGTCCGCAGCCGGTCTGCATCTGATAGGTCCAGCCTTTAAGGATTTTGGGCCGTTCGCGTTTGGTCGTTGATTGGTCTTTATCCACATCGGTGGGCACAGCCGCTTCCTGTTTTTTCCCGACACTCAGCACCTGCTGATCGCGGGAACCGTCGCGGTAAATTGTGACGCCCTTGCAGTCGAGCTGATAGGCCAGCTCATAGACGCGGGCGACATCGGCAATGGTGGCCCCGTTGGTGAAGTTGACCGTTTTGCTGACGGCATTGTCGGTGTGTTTCTGAAAGGCGGCCTGCATCCGGATATGCACGTCCGGTGAAATGTCGTGCGCGGTCACAAACAAACTGCGGATGTCTTCCGGGATTTCGGTAAGAGCGTGAAGCGTGCCGTGTTCGGCAATGCGCTGCATGAGTTCGGTTGAGTAAAACCCTCTTTCTTTGGCGATGGCTTCAAAATAGGGATGAACTTCCAACAGGATATCGTTGTCCATCACCTGACGGACGTAAGATACGGCAAAGAGCGGTTCCACGCCGGAAGAGGAATTGGCCATAATCGAAATCGTTCCGGTGGGCGCGATGGTGGTCACGGTGGCGTTGCGTATCAGCGGTTCGCCTTTTTTATCATAGACGGATCCTTTAAAATTCGGGAATGCGCCGCGAGCCTTGGCCAGTGCCTGCGATGCGGCGTGCCCCTGTTCATTGATGAACCCCATGACTTTATGGGCCAGTTCAATAGCTTCCTCGGTGTTGTAAGGAATGCGAAGCCTAATCAGCATATCCGCCCAGCCCATGACACCCAGTCCAATTTTGCGGTTGCCCAGGGTCATCTCGGCAATCTGGGGCAGGGGATAGTTATTGACCTCCACGACATTATCCAGAAAATGCACGGCCAGGTGAACAACGTCGCTAAGCCGTTTCCAATTGATCTTGCCGTCTTGAACCATCTTACTCAGGTTGATGGAGCCGAGATTGCACGATTCATAGGGCAGAAGCGGTTGTTCTCCGCACGGATTAGTCGATTCGATTATGCCGACATGGGGTGTCGGGTTGTCACGGTTGAGCCGATCGAGAAAGACAATGCCCGGTTCGCCGTTTTCCCAGGCCTGCGTGATAATCCGATTAAAAACTTTACGTGCATTGAGGGCCCCGGAAACCTGTCTGTCGCGGGGATTGATAAGGTCGTAATTTTCATCTTTTTCCACAGCCTTCATGAAGGCTTCGGTCAGACCCACGGAAATGTTGAAATTATTAAGCTGCTTTTTGTCGGCCTTGCACATGATGAAATTCATGATGTCCGGATGATCGACGCGCAGGATGCCCATGTTGGCGCCCCGTCTGGTTCCGCCCTGCTTGATTGTTTCAGTGGCCACATCGAAAACACGCATGAAAGAGATCGGGCCGCTGGAAATGCCGGTGGTGGTTAGAACGACATCATTGGCCGGACGCAATCGGGAAAAGGAAAAACCGGTGCCGCCGCCGGATTTATGAATTAGCGCCGTGAACTTAACAGCGTCGAATATTTCTTCCATGGAATCGCCGACCGGCAAGACAAAACAAGCCGACAGTTGTCCCAGTTCACGCCCGGCATTCATTAAGGTAGGGGAGTTGGGAAGAAATTCTAAATGGGTCATCATATGATAGAATTCTTCAGCGATCAGGGTCGAATCAGCCTTTTCATGAAACTTCTTATCTGCGGCAGCAATGGTATCCGCCACGCGCCGAAACATTTGAACAGGAGTCTCCAGCACCTTCCCCTCTTTATCGCGCTTCAAATAGCGCCGCTCCAAAACGGTAATTGCGTTTTTCGTTAATTCCGGAATGATGGGGGTATAAGTCTTTTTTTCCATTAGGCTGAACTCCTTTGAATAGGGTAAGAAGGTTGTTAAATAAAAAACACTATATGTGGTATGATGGAAATCATTAACCACAACATCTAGGCCTTGTCAATAGGAGGAAATTATTTATTTGGAAAAGTAAAAAACGGCGCATGGTTGGAGGTGAAAAATTCCGGGACGCGCTTGACAATCGGCGCTATTGCGGGATGCTTCTTGAATGTTTTAGCTAGGAAATTGCGGACTTTGGGGCGTTGCCAGCCTCCGGGATGATGGAAATTTTTGTATAATGATAAATCGCCTTCATAAAAATCCTGTGTGGCGAGTCTTTCCGCCTCCATACTGGTAGCGGGTAGATTAAAGATCGCGAGATTCAGAAAGTCAATGCAGTCGGCGTGACGGGAGACGAAATCCAGCGTTTTCAACGCGGCCGCTTCGTCTTCCGGTGGCGTACCGAAGAGAAAATAGCAATAGGTGGCAATACCGGCATTCTTCAGAGCCTTGAGCGCCGCCAAGGCTGTTTGAAGATCAATGCCTTTGTTCAAATGATCAAGGACGGTCTGATCGCCGGACTCCATGCCGAGTTTCAGCATCGCGCAGCCGCCGGCTTTCAACGCCCGACAAAAATCCTCATCGGCTAAATGCCGGGTAACGCGGGTAAAACCATACCAGGGCGCACCCGGTGGTTGTTCCGCCAGCGCCTTTAAAAGCGCCGGAGCGATGGAACTATCCAGAAGGTGAATCAGCGATGGATGCGTCTGCTGCGTCAGCGTCTGCAATTCTCCGATGGTCTCTGTGACGGGCTGGGGCAGATAGGGATTAGCTTCGGCTTTCTCCGGGCAAAACGCGCACTTTCGCCACCAGCAGCCGCGCGCCGAACTGTAAGGCATGATAAAACCTGGAGAAAGATAGCGATGCTCGATCAGGAGACGGTAATCTGTTGAGGCGCGTCTTTGGATATCTTTTACTCCCAAAAGTTCCAGCAATTTATCTTCTCCCGCGCCGGCCACGATTTCCTCCACAAGGCCGGAAAAAAGATTGGTCCGGCCGGTTCTCTGGACCCAGGATGTTGTCAGGGACCCGCCCAGAATAATTTTCTGCCGGGGGTGAATTGTTTTGATAAAGCCGATCATGGCCATCGTACAAATCGCCTGGCTTAAAAAATTAAGCGAAAAGCCGATAAACTCTGGAGACTCCGCCAACACTTGCGTCAGACGTCCGGAAAAGTAAGGATAGAAAGGGTTGGTTTCGGGATTTTCGGCAGCCCGGATCAAGTCGCCGCTTTTCACCGGGGATAGTTTGTTGTCTGTATAGTCGGACAAGGAAAGGTTTACGCCGTAGGGTTTCCCAGCTAAATTCAAAACGTGATTGACATCCAGCACGATGCGGGAGTAGCGGCTTTTGTTGCCGAAGGTGTCAGGGTTTTGCAGGGCGGCCAGGTTGGCTTCCAGGTTTTTGCAGGCGCGGACGTTCCAGCGGCCGGAAGGCGCGCCGGCCTGGGCGAAGACTCGCATCAGATGGAGAATGCCTTCCAGATTGGCGTCGATCACCCGATGGTCAACGCCGTTCGCTTGCAGACAAGAAGACAGTTTGGCAATTCCTGCCGGCGGTTCAGAGGGTTTTGCGACGGGTGGATGAATTAAAATTATTTTTGCAGTCATAAGTTACAAATATTACAAACATGTTCAGAATTGCTTATCTTTAGTATCTAACAGCCTCTTGCGCAAGCAGTATCTGCTGCTTATATTTCCGCCTTGACAGGGAATGAGCTTTACGCAATAGTCAACCTACTAGAAAGTATGGCATGTTGTTGCTCAATCAGAAGAACGTTAAGGGTATTCTGTGGGAAGTAAATATATTCAGCCTTTAAATCACGGATGCAAAATATTAATAGTCCTGTGCGCGGCAATCTTTATTGCTCTGGCGGCGGGTGCTGTTTTTGCGGCAGAAAAATATCCACCATCGAAGGGAACGGCAGTCAATGACTTTGCCAACGTGATTGATCAGGCCAACGCCGCTAAAATGGAATCGCTGGCGAATGAGATATGGCAGAAAACAAGAACAGCGGTTGTCGTGGTCACGATGCCGGAAATTGGACCAACGGAAGAAATTACGCTTTATGTGAATGGGTTATACAAAGCCTGGGGCATTGGGGAAAAAGGCAAAGATAAAGGCGTCCTAATATTCCTTGCCGTCAAAGAGCGGAAAATTCGCATTGAAACCGGCTATGGTGTTGAGGGAATACTGCCGGATGGGTTAGTGGGCGAAATACGGGACAAGTATGTAGTGCCGCACCTCAAAAAAGGTGAGACGGGCAAAGCTCTTTATAATGCTATGTTTGCCTGCGGCACTTATATTGCCAAGGATGCGGGTGTTCAATTAACGGGTGTTGCATCGCCCTACGGGACAAAAGCTCGTCCGGAGAAAAAGGGCTTTAATATTGTCGGATTAATCATTTTCTTCATTGCTGCCGTGGTGCTTCTGGGAACCAAAACCGGCCGGTCCATGCTGCCCTGGCTATTATTGTTGCTGGTCAGCAGCAGTGGTCGTGGCGGCGGCGGGTTTGGCGGTTTCGGCGGCGGGTTTGGCGGTTTCGGCGGCGGTGGAAGTGGCGGCGGCGGAGCAGGTGGCGATTATTAAACAATAAGGGTGGAGAGCATGGCAAAAATACCGGATCAACCTCAAGACATTTTCGTTCCTTTAACGAAGGACTATCTGAAAGCGTTCGGCAAAGATCTGATTTCGCTGATGCTATATGGAAGTGCTGCCGGCGGGGCCTATGTGAAAGGAAAATCGGATATTAATATCCTGATTGTTCTGACGCCGGAAGGCATCAACCGCCTGGAAGATGGATTTGCTCTGGTCAAGAACTGGAAAAAACGCAATGTGGCTATGCCGCGGGTGATGACGAAAGCCTTTATTGAGTCATCGCTGGATGCGTACCCCATTGAATTTCTTAATATGAAAAACAATTCGATTTTGATTCATGGCGAAAATGTTCTTGAGTCGTTAGTCTTCAACCCGGAAGACCTGCGCCTGCAAATTGAGCGCGAGTTCAAGGGGAAGATTCTTCTGCTTCGTGAAGGGTATCTGGAGTCTGAAGGGTCGGCGCGCCCCGTCAGGCAACTGATTAGTAGGTCAGTGATGGCATTTGTTTCTATTTTTAATGCGATGCTTTATCTAAAGCAGGCAAAGGCGCCGCGGAACAAACGCGAAACGATCATAGAGATAAACAAGGTTTTTGCAATCGACGCAGCGGTTTTTATGCTGTGCTTCGATATAAGAGAAGGCGTCGATAAACTTTCCAGCACCGAAGTAATAGACGTTTTTAAAAAGTATCTGCGGGAAGTGGAAAAGGCGTGTCACATCATCGATAGTTTATAATAATTTAACATAATAGAGGAGGGGGAAATGTCGACAGGAAAGAAAATTCTCATTGTGGTAGCGGTTATTGCTGTTCTGGTCATTGCTGTATATTCAATATTTGCCGGTAACTACAACAAATTTGTGCAAATGGACGTTGGGATAAAGGCGGCCTGGTCTCAGGTGGAAAATCAGCTGCAGCGCCGTTATGACTTAATACCGAACTTGGTGGAAACCGTTAAGGGTTACGCCAAACAGGAAAAAGATGTTCTGGTGGAAGTGACCAATGCGCGTTCTAAAGTAGGCGGTGCCGGAACGGTGCCCGAAAAGATCGCGGCCAATAATCAATTATCCGGCGCGCTCAGCCGTTTGATGGTGGTGGTGGAGCGATATCCTGATTTGAAATCGAATCAAAACTTCATGAAGCTGCAGGATGAACTGGCCGGAACAGAAAACCGGATTGCCGTGGAAAGAATGAGATACAATGACGCGGTGAAAATATACAATCAAGCCATCAGAACGTTCCCGGCAAACTTTGTCGCCGGTATGTTCGGTTTTAAAGAGGCAGCCTTCTTCCAAGTCGAAGAAGCGGCAAAAGCGGTGCCTAAAGTAAAGTTCTAATTCAGATTAAATTTCGACAGCTTGAGCCCTGAGCATCGTAAGGATGTTCAGGGCTTTATTTGTTTGGGCAATACCCCGTCTGCCAGATCCCGTCTACGGATATGAAACGGGAAG
>WRPE01000006.1:0-94287 GCA_009773315.1 Syntrophaceae bacterium | reverse complement strand
TCCGGATCATGGGGAAGTATCAAGATATTTGCCGCAGCCTCCGGCAAAATGGGATAAATGGTCCGGTGTCGGGCATGCTCGAAGATTTCATCAAGATCGCGGAAGATGGCTTCCAGTTCTTTCAGGTTCAGAGAAGGCGCGACGCGATCAAAAAAGAACCGCTTTTTATTCATCCGGGATTATGATAGTCAAATTAACAAATATTTTGTGAGCGAAAATCCATGGAAACGATAAACAAACGTCCCTGGGGTTACTATCAAATCTTATCCGATGCTTCAGATTATGAAGACGATATTGAAAGGCTGAAAGACAAGCACGGCAGGGTTTAATCAACATCAATGAACTCAAGGATGAATTAAGTGTTATGTCCCCTGAATGCCCACGGAAGACAGGCCGGGAATCATGAGTGAGAAAACGATCCAATACTGGATGGACATCTCTGAATATGATTTGCAGGTCGCAAAATCACTTCTCGATAAAGATCATTATCTTTACGTTGGCTTCATGTGCCATCAAGCCGTCGAGAAGATGTTCAAAGCCCTGTATGTAAAACAGACTTCAACCATGCCGCCTTATATTCGCAAATTGGACAAGTTGGTTGATCTTGTGGGCTTGAAGATGGTCATGTCCGGAGAGCGTAACGACTTCATAGATGAATTGACACCCCTCAACATTCAGGCCCGTTATCCGGCATACCGGGACGCAATTTACAGCCTGATCAACAGAGAAAAAGCGTCGCAGATCATCGAAAAAACGGAGGAGCTGCTCCAGTGGCTAAAAGCGCAGATTCTGTAGAGAAGAAATTGAAAGATTTCGTCGCCCTTATGAGGGAAACATACAACATTTACGCTGTTGTCCTTTATGGTTCCTATGCGGAGGGCCGGGCAACCGATGACAGCGACATCGACGTTGCTGTTTTTTCAGACGACTTTGGAAAGGATCCCTATGAAGAGATGAAGGCGCTTTTCCGTCTCCGGCGACAGATCGATACCGACATCGAACCGTTGCCGTTCAGCCGGGACGCCTATTTCGGCAGCGACTCCGCCGAATTTGTTAACGAGATTGTCCGGAAAGGCAAGGTCATTTACATGGCGGGCCGCACCTAAAACAGCTTACGCTTAACCATAATGTTGATTTGTCAGGAGTACGATATGAGAACCGTCAACCTCGCCATCGATGGCGGCGCCAAGACGATCATCAGCGGGATTCCCATCTATTGAAGCTCAAAGAATTCAAGGGCATCGAAATTAGCAAGGTTGCAGATTTTCTGAGAACAAAATGAAAGTCGTCAAATGTATGGACAAAAAAATGGTCATCAAGCACGAATAGTAACACCTATCTTTTGAAGTGATGCAAGAACCATTATTTGAGGAAAATCTATGAATTCAAAACCAGAAGGAACCGGTGCGCGAGCTTGTTGGTTTGTTGGTGCTGCCTTCGGAGGAACCGACAACCAGACACAAAGATTTCTTGACGAGGGGATTTGGGAATTAAAAAATCCCAGCGATAAGGAAAGCGCACTGGTTAAATCAATGGTTCCCGGTGATCGCATTGCAATAAAGTCAACCTATGTACGCAAGCGTGACCTACCCTTCGATAATCGGGGTGAATTTGTTTCTGTCATGGCAATCAAAGGAATTGGAGCAGTTTCCGGGAACCCGGGCGATGGCCTCAGAGTGCAAGTCGCTTGGAACCAACCCAAGCCCCTACGCGAATGGTACTTCTACACTTATAGAGCTACGGTCTGGAGAGTGTTGCCGGGCGAAAAGGGAAGAATTGGTTGCGGGAATTTATGAGATAGCCGGGCGCGTGGACGGCCTTTCGAATCTGCAAGACCAATTTGCAGACGGATCATCCGGACCCCTCAAGGACATCTGTCCATTCACGACCATGGGAATTTTCAACCGAGGCATTACTGACGCCAACCGAAAAACCATTGCAGCAGAGTTGGCAAAACTGCTGGGTGTGGATGAAGCGGTCCCCGAGTCCTTTGAAGGTATTCCCGTTGTAAACAATCAAAGGTCGTGGTTTTTTCAGTATGCCAAGGAGAGGCAGGCGAACGACATAGACACGCTCTGGGCGATCTTTGCGGAGGCTATTCGATTCTCGGAATCAGACAATGCGGAAGCAAGAAATGACTTTATCAAGGCCTACGACAAAACTACAAACGTTTGGGGTATTGGATGGAATCTAACAATGGGGCTTTACTGGATCCGGCCATGGAATTATCTATCACTGGATAGCCGGTCACAACGCTATATCGACAAGAAGCTTGCAATTCAAATCGATCGAAACGGACCCAAGGGGCGTTGCACTGCAAATGACTATCTGACTGTTCTGGAAACAGTAGAGGCTCGTTTTCAGGAAGAGGCTTACCCAGTTCATTCTTTTCCCGAACTATCATTGGCCGCTTGGCTTTACAAAGATACTGATCAGGATGATGAGAGCAAGAAATGGAAGAACGAGGTTTATGCTCGAATTCAGGAATATTGCCGGGAAAATAATTCAGCAGAGTTCTCACGGCAGGATTTTTTGTCAAAATATCTTGATCAGTTTCAGGAATTATTCCCAAACAACAACACCATAGAGCATACCATAGCACGAAATCTTCAGCTTCTCAGAGATGACGGGAAAATTGAGTTCTTGGCAAGAGGCATTTATCGGCTCCTTGATGATGACCTAACTGAAACGGTCTCCCAAGGCGATGACGCCGACTTTGAGCCTATCCTCATTTCACCCATTGTACCGTACTCGGTCGATGACATCCTGGCTGATGGCTGTTTCGTTGAGCGCACTCAACTGGAAAAACTACTGGAACGGCTCCGGACGAAAAAGAACCTGATACTCCAGGGGCCTCCTGGCACAGGGAAAACATGGCTCGCAAAACGCTTGGCTTTTGCCTTGATTGGGCAGCGAAACGACAGCAAGGTACGTGCGGTACAGTTCCACCCTAACCTGTCGTATGAAGATTTTGTGCGTGGATGGCGGCCTACCGGAGAAGGAAAACTATCTCTGGTCGATGGTCCATTCATGGAAATGGTAAAAGCCGCATCCAAGGAGCCTGCAATCCGACATGTCATTGTCATCGAAGAGATCAATCGAGGTAATCCGGCTCAGATATTCGGTGAAATGTTGACGCTACTCGAAGCGGACAAAAGAACACCAACGGAAGCACTGGAGCTTTGTTATCGTCGAAAAGATGGGGAGTTGGTTTTCATCCCTGATAATTTGTACGTCATTGGTACGATGAACATCGCAGATCGGTCTCTTGCTCTGGTTGATCTGGCCCTTCGGAGGCGTTTCGCATTTATTGACCTGGAGCCCAGACTCGGAAAAACATGGCATGACTGGGTTCAGGGAAAATTCGGTATCGATTCGGAAATCCTTTCGGAAATTGAAAAGCGAATTCTTGCCTTAAACGAAGAGATCGCGGCAGATACCAGCCTCGGTCGCCAGTTTCGAATCGGCCATAGCTATGTAACACCACCATTAGGAATACCTATCAGCGATGCTCGAGAGTGGTTTAAGCAAGTCATTGAAACTGAAATCGGCCCACTCCTCGACGAATACTGGTTTGACGTACGCGACAAGGCTAACAAAGCTCGGCAGCGGCTGACAGAAGGACTCTGATGGTGGCGACGGCGGCATCGACGATATACATTCCTGCCTACTTGGAGAGCGGCCATATTGGCCGGATTCCAGTTCGCAATCTCTGGCTTCTGATGCTCTATGCCTCGGAACTCTTCCGGAAACTTGACCGAGGAAAGATTGCCGTAGAGGTGAATCCCGACGACATTCCTGATCTTGTCGCAGAGCTTCTGACTCGCGTAGTGGAACGAAGGCTCATGCGCAATCTTAGTTTCGGATACCAGACTAAAGAAGCCGTGCTTGGCCGGGTTCGCGGGCACATTGATCTTCTGCGCACCGAGCGACGTCAACTTCTCGCACGAGGAATGGTTGCCTGCCGATTTGAAGATCTTACCGTAAATACACCCCGCAATTGCTTCGTTCGAGCAGCGCTTGATGCAATCGCCAGAATAGTTCACCGCCCCGATCTTGCACACCGATGTCGAGCGCTGGCCGGCAGCTTAAAACGGATCGGTGTTACAGGAGAGAAACCCAGCCGGTCTGAAGTTTCTGCCGATCGGTTTGGGTTTCATGATGCTGATGACCAACTTATGGCAGCGGCGGCACATCTTGCCTTCGACCTAGCACTTCCAACAGAAACAACCGGCAACAAACTCCTGGCTCTCCCGGATCGAGAAATCACCTGGGTCAGGCGTCTTTTCGAGAAGGCGGTCGCAGGTTTCTACGATGTAGTGTTGTCCGGGGCGGGGTGGCATATCGACGCAGGAAAAACCATAGGATGGCTTGTAGAAGGGAAAACATCAGGGATAGACAAAATTCTACCTACTATGCGCACTGATGTTGTCCTTGACCACCATGGCGCCGGACAGCGCATTGTCATCGACACAAAATTCACGTCCATCGTCACGCAAGGACCGTGCAGCGGGAGTGCCAAGTGATCGAAGGGCATCTCTTGTCGGATCATATCCATATGCTGATATCGATACCACCCAAATATTCAGTGTCTCAGGTCGTAGGTTATCTGAAGGGGAAAAGTGCCATTCAGATAGCCAAAACGTATATGGGGCGGAAAAAGAATTTTACAGGTCAACATTTTTGGGCACGAGGTTACTTTGTGACTACGGTTGGTGCGGATGAGAAAACAATCCGCGATTATATCAGGCGACAAGAGACGGAAGACCGTCGTCTTGATCAACTGAGTATATTTGAGGAATAACCACCTTCAGGTGGTTCATAATCAGACCGCTTTGAGCGGTTCACATTAACAAGCCTCCGGCTCTGCCGGAGGTCATGACAGCTTGAGCCCTGAGCATCGTAAGGATGTTCAGGGCTTTATTTGTTTTCCGGATCATGGGGAAGTATCAAGATATTTGCCGCAGCCTCCGGCAAAATGGGATAAATGGTCCGGTGTCGGGCATGCTCGAAGATTTCATCAAGATCGGCGAATGCCGCCAGTTCTTCAACCGTCTTGAGTGTTGGTGGCATGAGCATGATTTCTTTGCGTAAGTGCATTTGCAGGGCATCTCCGGGGGTTACCCAGAGAAAATCCGTCAGTTCATCTGAATCGGTTGTTGCTGCTTGACCGTCGGGTAATCCGGCCAGGAAAAAACGGGTGCTGAACCGCTTCGGCACGATTTCCGGTGTAATCCAGTGGGCGTAGGGAATCAAAGCATGGCAGGCAAATAATAAATTTTCTTTTGCGGCGATGTCTTGAAGAGAAACTTCCCCCCGGTTCAACTCCTGCCGGTAGTGGGCAAAGCGGACGATATCCTGCCCCGAATCCAGCTGAATAAAATTTCCGCCTGTTTGCGCGAAAAGCACACCCGTTTCTTCAAAGGTTTCCCGGATGGCGCAAATAAAAAGACTCTGCGCCATCTCCGGGGTAAGGCTTGCGTCCTGCAGTATCGTTTGTGGGGTAAAATTATCGGTTGGCGAAATGTAGCGAGAAAGCCCCAAATCGCAATCTGCCGCATCCACTTGTCCACCGGGAAAAACATAAGCCCCCGCCATAAAAGACTGACGCTGATGGCGGCGGGCTAAAAAGACTTCCCCCTGCCCCGCATCGTTTTTGCGGACTAAAATGACGGTTGTCGATTCTCTAGGCACAGAAGCCTGCTCAAATGAAGACACGATCTTCTTCCTTTTTGTTACAATTTACTTGGCAATCAGGCCGCCGTAGTTTACCAGCGCCACTTTCCCCTTGAGTGAAAACATTTCTATCAGTTTCATATATTCCTCTTTTATAGATATTATCGACCGGATGTTCTCCGGAGGCGTATAAATGCGGTGGTGAATATTATCACAATAACAGAATTGTTGTTACCGAAATATGCCAACATTACTCCATATTCGTTCGGTTGACATATATTTTGTAGATAAAAAATATTTATGTTATGTACTTAGACATGACGGACCATCGATTTAAAAGTATTACCCTTCAGCAAATGGAGGCGCTGATCTCTCTCGTGGAAGAGCGCAGTTTTAGCCGTGCAGCCAAGCGCATGCTGCTGACACAACCGGCGCTGACGAAGAACATTCGCAATGTGGAAGATTGCCTGGGTGTGAAAGTGGTCAACCGCAGTAACACAGGTGTTTCGTTGACGCCGGAAGGAAAAATCCTTTACGATGTCGCGCAGCGGATGGTCAAGATGCGCAAGGAGGCGGGCGAAAAAATCCAAAAGTTGCAAGAAAATACGGGCGGTGACATCTATGTCGGTGCGAGTACTATTCCCGCCACTTACATCCTTCCGCATGCCATGAGCGCGTTTAAAAAAGTTCATCCCGACATCCGCATTTTCATCAAAACGGAAGACAGCCAGGAAGTTCTGAATATGGTGCTGGATCGCGGGGTGGAAATCGGCTGCATCGGCAAAGAGCCGTTCAACCGGAAGCTGACGGCGCAACCTCTCTGGAGCGACCACCTGATTCTGGTTGTTCCAAAACATCATCGCTGGATCAGAAAAGGTTCGATAGATATTTCCGAACTGCTGCAGGAGCCTTTCGTTCTGCGGGAAAAAGGATCAGCGACGCGGGATGTTTTTGAGGTTTATCTCAAAGAAAAAAAATCGATCAGTCTGCCGGAATTGAACATTTGCGGAGAATTGGGCAGCTCAGAGGCGATCAAGGAGGCGGTCATCGCCGATCTGGGTGTATCCGTCTTGTCGGTGCACGCGGTTAAGCGCGAACTGGCGTCGCGACTGCTTTACGAAATTCCCATCACCTCCTGCCGGATGGAAAGAAAGTTCTATTTAATTTATCTTAAATCCTTCGACATCCGCCCGCATCATCAAACCTTTTTCAATTTTTTGAAAAGACATGAAACCGGTAAAAACGATTGAAGATGGTCTCTAGGCCGAATATCGGAATAGGGAATTTAAAGGAGGTAGTATTTGGTGCCGGAGGTCGGAATCGAACCGACACTTTCGCAAGGAAAGGGGGATTTTGAGTCCCCTTTTTGTCATTTCCTTTAATTTCCTTTAATCACACAAACCACTTGAGATTCAAAGAGTTTTACCTTATCTTATTTCACAAGACATGATTTTAAGAAACACTATTTCCGGCTATAAGTGGGGACAGCGTGGGGACAAACAAACGGGGGACTTTAAAAAAGAGGGGGCAATATGACAACGGGCAAATGGGAAAAAACAAACTTTACGGGTGTTAGGTTTCGCAAACACGCGACTCGGAAACATGGCGTCAACTTTGACCGATACTTTGTCATTCGATACCAGCGCGACGGCAAGAGAATTGAAGAAAGCCTTGGCTGGACAAGCGAACGCGGACCGGAAGATGGGCAGTTTTGGACAGAGGCAAAGGCGGCGCTTGTGCTTGAACGTCTAAGGGGTGCCGCTAAGCATGGGAAAAAAGAAGCGCCTACACGCCTGGGCGAAAAAAGAGAAATCGAAAGACAGCGTAAAGAAGATGAGAAAGCCGCGCAAGAGTTGGCCGAAAAAGAAAATGTCATCTTTGGTTATTATTTTGAAAAGTATATTTCCCGACTTTTGAAGTTGGCCGGAAAAAGGAAACGACGCGCAAGGCAAGAGAGCATTTCAAAAACTGGCTTGAGCCAATTATCGGAAACATACCCTTGAAAGACGTTAAACCTTTTACCCTTGAGAAAATCAAAAAGAATATCCTTGACGCGGGCAAGTCACCGCGCACCCTGCATATGTTTTAGCGACGTTTCGGCAAGTTTGGAATATGGCAAGGCGTGACGGGCTTGTTTCCGGCGATACACCGACTCGGGCCATTAACAAACCAAAGGTTGACAATCGGCGGGTACGTTTCCTGAGCCATAAAGAAGCGGAAACCCTTTTAAAAGCTTTACAGGAAAAAGACGCCGTGGCTTATAACATGGCATTGCTAAGCCTTCACACCGGCTTGAGAATGGGTGAAATCACAGGCTTGAAATGAAGTCACATTGACACCGAACGCGGCATTATAAGAATCATGAACCCTAAAGGCGGGGAAGGCCGGGCGGCGTTTATGACTGAAAAACTAAAGGCCATGTTTGAAGCTATGACGCGCCGGGATCCGGAAGATTTTGTTTTCACGCGCAAGATCGGCAAGGATTTAAAAGAAATGTCATTAAAAGAAATGCCGCGAATCTTTTTTGAGGTTGTGGCGGAATTGAAATTTAACGAAGGCATAACAGACCCGCGTCAAAAGGTTGTCGCGCACACCTTGCGCCATACTTATGCAAGCTGGCACGTTACGGCGGGAACGGACATTTACACCTTGAAAGAGCTTTTGGGCCATTCAGTTATTGCCATGACGGAGCGTTATAGTCACCTTGCACCGGCAACATTGCAGAACGCAACGCGCGGCTTTGAACAGGCCATTGCAAGCGCCGGGCAAGAAAAGACAAAAGAGCAAGCCAGGCAAGTGGTGAACTTTACGAAATAGAAATGGTTGCATTATACTATTTATTGGTATATGATAAACTCATGAAATGGACGGTCACGGAACGGCGAAGTCTGAATAAACAAATCAGGAAATTGCCTGAAAAGGTTCAAAATATTCTCATTGCCTTGAAAAAAGACATGGAAATAAACGGGCCTATCCGGGGTGACTGGCCGAATTTCAGTGCACTGTCCGGCGCTCGTTATCACTGCCATTTGAAAAAAGGCCGCCCCACATATGTGGCAATATGGGAAATAACAGACAAAGAAATCAAATTGATTGAGGTGACATATGCAGGTACACACGAAAAAGCACCCTACTGAAACCGCTGAACTTCGGTTCATAGGGCCGATTGTAAACATTGCGCGGGCCATTGAAAGCCTGAAGCCTTTGGGGTTTGTGGACACATCCGATTCTTTCCCCTGGCGGGATGCTTACCCCGAATGTTCCGAAGAACAGTTAATCGGCAAGGCTCTGGCCGGGGCAAGATACAGGGAAGGTTTGACGCAGATCAAACTTGCCGAACTTACCGGCATTCCCCAGCGCCACATTTCCGAAATGGAGAACGGCAAGCGCCCCATTGGCAAGGAAATGGCAAAGCGCTTTGGAAAAGTATTGAATATCAGTTACAAAGTGTTTTTATAAAAAATCAGCCGGGAATAGGGAGCGCACCCGAACAGCGGCAAACCCTGGCTGCTTTCCCCTTTCAACAATAGGGAAATTGCAAGAGGGGAAGCAATGGGAAAAAATGAAAATACACTTTTGCGAACTCGCGAACTCTTTCTACGATATTATTGAGGTTTTTCGACGCTGAACTTCATTAGCTGCCAAAGTCGGGATTTCAGTTTTAAATATTTAAAGAATGCAGGGTATTTGGATTTTTCAACTCTAATAATGTATTTAAAATGGTTTGGATTGATAGAGAACACCTAGTTTACCCTGAGAAAAACAGATAATATCTTTTCCCCCTGCAACCCGCTCCGGCGGGTTTTTTATTGCCTGGCGGCCGCCTTTTTTGTGGGTAAAAAATAAAAAATGGGGACAGAGTGGGGACAAAATTGGAAAAAACAGAAAAAGAAAAGGACTTTCGGTTTCTTTGAAATGCCGTAAGTCCTTGTTTTTCTTTTGGTGCCGGAGCCCGGAATCGAACCGGGATGAAGTTGCCCTCGGGGGATTTTGAGTCCCCTGCGTCTACCAGTTTCACCACTCCGGCACGGGCGCGATTATATAGACGAGGGGCAAAATGTCAAGCTAAAAACTGTTGACAAGCCACAAAAGCGCATGTTAAGGGGGCCTCTCGATTCAGGAAGTCTTGATTGGGGGTGTAGCTCAGCTGGGAGAGCGCTTGAATGGCATTCAAGAGGCCAGCAGTTCGATCCTGCTCATCTCCACCAAAAAATAAAAAGGGAAGAACAGTCATCATGTTCTTCCCTTTTTAATGAGACTCAAGGTTGAAGAACTCAGTGAACTGAAACTTGTTAGTCGAATCATCCCGCGAGCGCATCAATACGGGATTTATGACGCCATTTATAAATCTTTTGCCTCTTTATTGATTTTGAGCCGTTTTTCTTTAATCATCGCTGTTTTGTTTCCTTCCAGCCATGATTTCATCGCTTCTTCTCTTTTCAGGTTCATCGCCACTTGCTTGTATGTCTCTTTTTTGGCTTCGAAATCTTTCATGTCCAGCGTGCTCATCTCTATGAGCTTGAAAATCACGTTCGTATTGTTGATTTTCAGGGGCTTTTCCGTATAGGGATGGTTCAAGGAAAGAGACAGAAGCATTTCCATGGCCTCCGGATGAGAACCGAGTTTAGGAATAACATTTCCGGGCTGGAACAGACCGGTTTCCTGTATTTTGAAGCCTTTTTCCTGAGCAAGCTTATTCAGGGTTTCTCCTTTTCGCAGTTTCTCCATCATGGTTGCGGCTTCCTCGGCGGCGATTTTATCTTGTTCACCTTTCCGATAGCTTTGTCGAACGTCATTTTCTATATCTTTGAGCGGTGGCGTATAGGCGGCCTTTTTATCTTCAATGCGGATGAGGTAGTAGCCGTTGTCGGTGGCGAAAGGTTTGCTGATATCATTTTTCTGCAAACCCGCCAGTTGCTGTGTCAGATCCTTCAACGAAGCGAGCGCCAGCGGCGGTTTGTTGAGTGGGAAAAAATCGGCAATCTGAACTTTTAGATTATTCTTTGCGGCATAAGCGTCAAAATTGTTTTCCTGGTAGATTGTATCGTGTGCTTTCTTGGCTTCGGCAAAGGCGTTTTGCATCCCCCGGCCTTGCTTTAGCTCCTTGATAATCATCGGTTTGGCTTCTTCCATGCCCATGGGTTTGCCGTCTTTGTTTTTATAATTTTCTTTGCGCCGGTTGTAGTAATCTTTGATGTCGGAAGGGCTGATTTCAGCAGGAGAAAATGTTTCGGCTGCAAAATACAGATATTTAATTTTTGCCTGTTCGGAGATGCGAAAGGCGTTGCTGTTATTCTTGAGATAATTTTCCAGATCACTGGTCGATGGTGTGACCTGTCTGGTTATATCGGCGCCGGAAATTTGAACGAAATTGAGGTTGATTTTTTGATTCTGCAAAGCATATAAATCCATCACTTCCTGATCGGATACTTTGATGCCCTCCCGAATAATGGTTTCAATTTTACCGGCTGCCAAGTTAATTTTCTGACTGGCTTCAAAATCTTCGGCGGTTAACTTATTGTACCGTAATAATTGTTTATATTTGTAGTTGTCAAATTTTCCGTCCGTTTGCAGGGCGGGCATGGTCGTGATCATTTGCTTTAACTCGTCATCGGATACCTGCAGTTTTAAATCGCTTGCTTTGGCAATGATAATCTGGCGGTTGATCAGGTTATCATATGCTGTCTTTTTCAGATTCATTTGCTTGAGCATATCCGCTGTTAAGGCGCCGCCGTAACGCGCTTTCACCATATCCGTCATTTTCGAGTATTCGTTATAATATTCGGATTCGCTGATCACAGTGCCGTCGACGATTGCGATCGCGTTGGTTGTCTGTGAGCCTCTATCTGTTCCAAAATAAAGGACAAAAACAAAAATAATAATGGCCATAAAAATAAGCATGAACCAGCCTCGTGCGTGTTTGCGGAAAAACTTCAGCATATAGTCACCTCGGATGCGAATGTTGAATCCCGCTGTTGCGGGACGAGCGTTAATTCTCCGCAGCTTGCTGCGATATTAATGACGTTCATTTCATACCTCGACAGCTTGCTGCGAGTGTGGTTGAATAACTCATAATAAGTAAAATCCTTAGCGTTAGTATTACAGTCATTTACAAATTGCAAATACATTTTAAAAATGCGTTGCTTAGGGGAATGAAATACGCTATAGACAAAAAAATATATAAATACGACACATTGAGGGAAAAACAGGAGGATACATGTTGTTCGATTATATTCTGGGAAAGTTTTCCAATGATCTGGCGATTGATCTTGGAACAGCCAATACATTGGTTTATGTTAAAGGAAAGGGAATTGTCTTAAATGAACCTTCCGTTGTTGCCGTGCACAAGGATCACCGTGGAATAAAAAAAGTATTGGCGGTCGGCAATGAAGCCAAAAGCATGCTGGGGCGCACACCCGGCAATATTATTGCCATTCGCCCCATGCGCGACGGTGTCATCGCGGATTTCGATATTACGGAAGCCATGCTGAAACATTTTATTTTGTGTGTTCACAACCGCAAATCGCTGGTGCGTCCCCGGATTATCGTTTCGGTGCCGTCCGGCATTACGCAAGTGGAGCGCCGTGCGGTGCGTGAAACCGTCGAGTCGGCCGGCGCCCGTGAGATTTATCTGATTGAGGAACCCATGGCGGCGGCTATCGGTGCGGGATTGCCGATTGCCGAACCCATCAGTTCCATGGTGGTCGATATCGGCGGCGGCACCACGGAGGTAGCCGTTATCTCCCTAGCCGGTATTGTGTATGCCAAATCAGTGCGGGTGGCCGGGGATAAGATCGACGAAGAAATTGTTCAGTACATGAAGCGCAAATACAGCTTACTGATCGGGGAAAGAACGGCGGAAATCATTAAAATGGAAATCGGTTGCGCTTATCCGATGAGTGAAATAAAAACGATCGATGTCAAAGGACGTGATCTGATTTCAGGCATTCCGAAGACCATCGAAACAAACTCTGAAGAAATCCGGGAAGCGATTATCGAACCCGTGACGCTGATTGTCGACGCGATTAAAGATGCTTTGGAAAATGCCCCGCCGGAACTCGCCGGTGATATTGTTGACCGCGGAATTGTGTTGACCGGAGGCGGCGCTTTATTGAAAAACATAGATGTTCTGATCCGGGAAGAAACCGGTCTGCCCATCACGATTGCCGATGACCCCCTGTCCGCTGTTGCCCGCGGCGCCGGTATGGCCTTGGATCAACTGGATGTGCTCAAAGACATCACCATTCAGGTCTGAGTTTACTTATATTGGTTTCCTGAATCAGGTAAAGAATGTTTTTTAAGAATTATCGAACCATCATCTTTGTTGGCGCCATTTTTACTGCGGCTCTGATCCTGCTTGCGTATAGTTTGAAATACGATTCCGGTACGAGTTTTGTTAAAAAGCTGGTATTGGAAGCGGCAGCGCCTGTGCGAAAAACACTTAACGCGCCTATCGAAAACGTCAATAAGGCCTGGACGCGCTATATTCATCTGGTTAAGCTGGAAGAAGACAATAGAATTCTGAAAAATAGAATAGCAGGGCTCCAGACGGAATTGATCCTCTACAAAGAAGGCTACCTGGAGGCGCAAAGACTGCAAAAACTTCTTTCATTACAAAATGATTATCATCACAGTCCTATTGCTGCCCGAGTCATCGGCCGGGAGCAGGCAGCCCTTTCCAAAACTCTCTGGATCAACAAAGGCAGTGCGCATGGTCTGAAAAGCGGTATGCCGGTCATCGTTCCACCCGGGTTAATCGGAAGACTGACGGATGTTTCCTGGCACAGTTCAAAAGTTCTGCTGCTGATTGATGAGAATTCCAACGTGGATGCGCTGATACAACGGACGCGGGTGCATGGAATTGTTCGCGGCGCCGGATCGCATGGCTGCGTGGTCAGATATGTTTCCAAAATTCAGGATGTCAAAGAAGGTGATGTGATTATGACATCCGGCATGAGCAATATTTTCCCCAAAGGATTGCTCATTGGTAAAGTCAGTCACGTTGACCCTATGGATGTTGGATTGTTTTTAAAAATCCAGATAGCCCCCTTGGTTGATTTTACCACACTGGAGGAGGTTCTGGTTCTGGTGACCGATCAACAGGAAATTTCCGCAGAAAAGAAAACAAAAAAATGATTTATTATTTATTGTTGCCTTTTGTGACCATTGGGTTGGTTGTATTTCAAAGTATGTTGGCCGACGTCCTTTTTTCCGGTTGGCTCACGCTGGAACTGTCGCTGGTTGCTGTCATCTACGCCGGGTTTCGTCTGGATTTGGTGAAAGGTATTATTCTGTCCTTCATGATGGGCTTTATGTTTGATGGTGTATCCGGATCAATTCTTGGATTATTTACAATGATTTACTTGCTTATTTTTATATTTTCTTCTTTTGTTTCATCGCGGTTTGCCTCGGGGAAATTTTATTTAATCGCTCTTTTCAGTCTGATTTGCTCTCTTGTGGAGGCGCTGATCTTAATTTCGCTCTATCATTTTGTATTTGAATTTGACATGTTGAATAACGTGCTTTTGGTTTTTGTGCCGCAGGCTTTGCTGATCAGCGTCCTTTCCGTCGGCTTTTTTTATGTGATGCGCAAGGTAGAAGGGTTAATGTATGGAAAAACAATGCGGCCTCCGCAACGGACCGGAACCAGCGGAATTTCGGCAGAGGCTTAAAATCGTCCTCATTCTGATCGGGCTGTTTCTGTCCATTCTGCTGATTCGCCTCTGGTATTTGCAAGTCATCAAGGGGGATGAACTCAAGCAGCGGTCGGAAAACAACGCTGTCCGTTTTCGGATAATCCAGCCGTTACGCGGCTTGATTATGGATCGCAACGGGACTGTTGTGGTCGATAATCGCCCGTCATTTGATGTCTTGTACATGCCCACCAAGGGCATCAATCATGAGTTGCTGCTCCAGAGGATCAAAGATATTTATAAAACGAAAACGCTGGAGATTTCTTCCGATCGGCCGTTCCCCAAGACCGTTAAGCCTTATCTGCCTGTCCGACTGGAAAAGAATGTCGGTATGGAAAAAGTCGCCCTGGTGGAAACAAATATACTTGATCTGCCGGGCGTCTATATCGAGGTCACACCTGTCCGCCTTTATCTGGATGGAGAAATAGTTGCGCCGATTACCGGCTACACGGGTGAAGTCAGCCAGAGGGAATTGGAAGAACCAGAAGGAGATTATTTGTCCGGCGATATTACAGGAAAGTACGGTATCGAAAAAGTTTTTAATCCCTATATTCGCGGCAGTCGCGGCAATGAACTTGTTGAGGTAAATGCATTTGGTAAGGTCATTAAGAATTTGGGACGGATTGATCCTGTTTCCGGTTCCAATGTTGTGCTGACGATAGATGCCCAATTGCAAAAGGCGGCCTGGGAAGCTTTTGCAGGCCTTGCCGGCGCGGCCGTCGCGATGGATCCGCGGGACGGTTCGATTCTGGCGATGGTCAGCTCGCCGTCTTTTGATCCGAATCTGTTTAATAGCGGTATTGCCCGTGATGAATGGGAGAAGCTTCAAAAAAATCCACTGAAGCCTTTATCCAACAAGGCTATTTCCGGACAGTATCCGCCCGGTTCAATCTATAAACTGATTGTAGCCGCAGCGGCGTTGGAAGAAGACATTATTAATCCCGACACTAAAATATTTTGTAATGGTTCTTTCGAGTTGGGGAATAGAAACTTTCGCTGCTGGAAAAAACATGGACATGGGTCGGTTAATCTTCACCGGGCGCTGGTGGAGTCCTGTGATGTCTATTTTTATACGGTCGGAAAGATGCTCGGTGTGGATAAAATAGCAAAATATGCGAAGATGTTTGGCTTGGGCGATTTAACCGGCATTGAGCTTGATCATGAAAGAAAGGGGCTTGTTCCCACGCGAGACTGGAAGCTGAAGCGCATGAAAGAACCGTGGCTGCTCGGCGAAACGATATCGATATCCATCGGCCAGGGATTCAATTTAGCAACCCCGCTGCAGTTGGTGCAAGCCTATAGCTCTCTGGCCAACGGGGGTACTCGGTGGCGACCGCTTCTTGTTCAACGGATCGAATTGTCCAATGGCAGCATCACCAAGGAATATTTGCCCGAAAAAATAGGCGAACTCAAATTGAGCCAGCAAACGATGGCGGTGCTCAATCGCGCGCTATGGGGCGTGGTGAATGAACCGGGCGGCACCGGCGCTGCCGCACGCAGGCCTTATGCCGATGTTTGCGGTAAAACAGGAACGTCCCAAGTGATTGGGCTGCCGCAGAACGACAAAGCCCGCCGCCAGAAAAAAATAGCCGCATTTCATAAAGATCATGCTTTATTTGTTTGCTATGCTCCGATGAAAAATCCGGAAATAGCGATAGCTGTTGTTGCCGAAAACGCCGGAGGAGGCGGTGCTGTTGCCGCGCCGATTGCCCGTAAAATTCTGAATGCCTATTTCGATGCCAAGAAAAAAGAAAAGACGGGCCAGGTTGCTGCAATTATTCCACCGGCCGATCAAACCGGAGATTGATGAACTTTTTACAAATTTGGTGCCTCACCGTAGGATTTGCATTTAAGGAAGAAAATGATTTTTTTAAAATACGATCGTCGCATATTCCAGAATTTTGACTGGATGTTATTTGCCTTGGTGATGTCTATCTGCGCCATCGGCATTATCAATATTTATTCCACCGGTTTCAGTCTCATCGATAATCGATCACCGCTTTACTTAAAACAGTTGCAATGGATTATGCTAGGCCTGTCTTTAATGCTTGTTACTTTTTTAATTGATTACCGCGCTATTAGTCAAGCGGCTTATATTATTTATGCGATCTCTATGGCGTCCCTTATTTTTGTGGCCATGTTCGGCCACACGGCCAATGGCGCGCAACGATGGATCTCTTTCGGATTCCTTTTATTTCAGCCTTCCGAACTGATGAAGGTGGCCATCATTATCGCCCTGGCCCGGTATTTTGACGATCATAAATCCAACGAACCTTACTTGTTGAGGGAATTATTTGTTCCTTTCCTGATGGTGATAGTTCCTAGTGTCCTGATCTTAAAACAGCCTGATTTAGGGACGGCGTTGGTGACCATTATTATTTCCACTTCGATTGTTCTATTTATCGGCATGAATTGGAAGTCCATCTTGATCGCCGTCGCCAGCGTGTTGGCCATGCTGCCCCTGGCCTGGCCCTTTTTAAAGGATTATCAAAAAGACAGATTGCTGACATTTCTTTCTCCGGAGAGTGATCCTCTGGGTACGGGCTACCACATCATTCAATCGATGATCGCGATTGGTTCCGGAGGATTTTTAGGCAAGGGATTTTTAAAAGGTTCGCAAACCCAGTTGAAGTTTTTACCCGAGCAGCAGACGGATTTTGTCTTCTCCGTGTTTGCTGAGGAATGGGGTTTTATCGGCGGGCTGGTGTTGATGTTGATGTTTATATCTTTGATCATTTGGGGCTTAAAAATTGCCTGGCATTCAAAAGATTTATTGGGCACGATACTCGCGTTTGGCATTACCGCGCTGATTGCCTGGCAGGTGGTGATTAACATGGGGATGGTATTAGGCATGATACCGGTTGTGGGTATTCCATTGCCTTTCTTAAGTTACGGCGGTTCGGCAATCGTGACGTTACTGGGAGCGATAGGACTATTGATGAATGTGAGTGTGCGCAGATTTATTTTACAACATTGATGTGTTTGTCATCCAGAATTGCAAGGAGAAGAGTATGTGGGAAAAAAAGAAACATGTTGAAGATACAAAAGCTTTTTTAGGGAAGGGCGCCGAGTTTATCGGTAAACTTATTTTCAAGGGTAATGTGCGCATTGATGGCGACTTTCAAGGGGAGATTTACGGTCAAGGATCCGTTGACATTGGCCAGGGCGCTTTAGTGAAGGCAAATATGGTAGTTCATAGTGTTTATGTCGGCGGTGAAGTTCAGGGCAGTATTGAAGTTAAAGAAAAAATCAACATCCATTCCACAGGCAGGTTGTTTGGCGATGTACGTACGCCAGTCTTTATTATGGAGGAGGGGGCGCTTTTTGACGGCAGATCGCACATGAGTGAATCGAAAGAACAAAAAAATATTAGTTCGGCAGTGGACTAAGTCCTTTCAAACACTTATTTCAATTGTCATAATACCGAATTTATCAAAAATAGACCGCCGGTCATAAAAAAGCTTGACAAGCAGACAAGGGTATGATTAGTAACCTCCGCCCTCGCGGTGTGGCTGGTTTCAGCATAAGCCCGGTAATTGAGCTTTAAATTTCTGAAATAAATCACTGCCTGAGATTTCGCTGTTTGAAATGTAGATTAAATTTAATTCACCCCGATTGCTCCTCGGCAAAAACAGCTAAAGGGACAATAGGTTCTGAAAAAACGACGAGGTAAGTTGTGGTCACCGTAATTCCGGATTATACGATTTTAGTTCAGATGGCTACTTTCATAGCCTTAATTTTTATCCTCAATTATCTTCTTTATAAACCCATTTTATCCATGATTGAGCGCCGCAAAAAACAACTTGAAGAACTTGAAAATGAGATTAAACTTTTCAAGGACTCTGTTGATAAAAAAGCTGCCGAATATGATGAAAAACTCAACAAGGCTAAGACCAGTGCTTCTGAGTTGAAAAAAGAGATTATCGGCGAAGGCGCAACGCAGGCTAAAAGCATCGTGGATGCTGTCCGAAACGAAATACCTTTGATGATTCAGGAATCTCAGAAGAAGATGGATCAGGAAATGCAGGCGGCGCGGCAAATACTGGATAATCAGTCCCGCAAGCTTTCGCTCGAGATTGCTGAAAAGGTTTTGGGAAGGAGAGTCCAATGAAATTTTCATACCGATCCATTCGTTTCTCATTGCTTCTTTCCTTAATGGTTGTTCTTGCTTCAGTCTGCTTGGCTTATGCCTCAGGTGGCGGCGAGGGTGGTGATTCTTCCCAGTGGAAAGGCTTTGCTTTTAAATCTCTAAATGCGGCTATTATTTTTGGTTTTCTGACCTGGCTGTTGGCACCCAAAATCAAGGAATTTTTTGCTGGTCGACGTCAGGAAATTAAGGAGTCCATGGAAAGCACCACCGTTCAAAAAGCGGATGCCGAGAAACAGTATAGGGAGTATGCCGAAAAGATTGATAAAGCTTCCCTGGAAATTGACGGTATTTTTGAGATGATCAAAGCTCAGGGTATTACTGAAAAACAAAAAATTATTGAGGATGCAAAAAAAGTTGCCGAAAAAATAAAGGAAGATGCTCAGATGCAAATTGAGCAGGAGTTGAAGAAGGCATCCGGTCAACTGCGCAGTGAAGCGGTTGCGCTTTCGGTGCAGATGGCGGAAGAGATATTAAAAAGGAATATTACCGCCCAGGATCATGAGGCCATGGTCAAGGAATATATGGATAAGGTGGTGAACAAAAATTGATCAGCAATATTTCTAAACGTTACGCTCGCGCATTTTTTGAAATTGCCGAGGAAGAAAAGCAACTGGAACAATATTACAAAGAACTCGGGAAGTTTTCTTCAGTTATTGCAGAGAATAAGGATTTGGGAGGGTTTTTAGCCAATCCGGTCTTTGAACAGGACAGTAAGAAAAATGTATTGGAGAAGATCATTGGTAAATTATCACTTTCTCCAATGACGATCAATTTTTTGAAATTGCTGATCGATAAGAAAAGGATCGACGTTCTTTCAGATATAGAAATCTGTTATAAACAGATGATGGATGAATCATTGCAGAAGGTGGGAGTAAATATAAAAACAGCATTTCCGCTATCTCGCGAAATGCAGGATTTCATTAGTGTTAATCTGGAGAAAGTAACTGGCCGGAAAGTTGAAGTGACTGTTGAAAATGACACTGGCCTTTTGGGTGGCATAGTCATTGGTGTTGGTGATACGCTTTATGACGGCAGCATCAAAAACCAATTGAATAATATGAGGAATCTCTTAGGGGAGGCAAGATAAGACATGGAAGCAATCAAGGCGGAAGAAATCAGTCAAATTATTTCTGAGCAAATTAAAAGCTATGAAAAAAAGCTGGATATAAGCGAAACGGGAACTGTCTTGTCCGTCGGTGACGGTATCGCGAGAGTTTACGGTGTGCAAAACGCAATGGTCATGGAGCTTCTCGAATTCCCCGGCGGTATCCTGGGCATGGTGCTCAATCTGGAAGCAGATAATGTCGGTGTTGCTGTTTTGGGAGAGGTTACGCATATCAAAGAAGGCGATATCGTTAAAAGAACTGGTAAAATTGCGCAGGTTCCGGTCGGTGAAGCGCTGCTCGGCCGTGTCATCGACGCGACGGGAGCACCGCTGGACGGCAAGGGTCCCATCGAGTCCAACGAGTTTCGCCGTATTGAAATGGTTGCTCCCGGTGTTATTGCACGCCAACCCGTTAATCAGCCGATGTACACGGGCCTCAAGGCCATTGACGCCATGACACCGATCGGTCGTGGCCAGCGTGAACTCATTATCGGTGATCGCCAAATTGGTAAAACAGCCATTTGTATTGATGCGATCATTCGCCAGAAAGACACAGGCGTCAAATGTATCTATGTCGCCATCGGCCAGAAGAAATCCACCGTGGCACAGGTTGTGGAAAAATTAAGGCAGCATGACGCGATGTCTTACACATGCATTGTTGCAGGTTGCGCGTCTGACCCGGCAACGCTTCAGTATATTGCGGCTTACGCCGGTTGCAGTATTGGTGAATATTTCAGAGATAAAAGTCAGGACGCATTGATTGTTTATGATGACTTGTCCAAACAGGCTGTTGCCTATCGTCAGATTTCACTGCTCTTACGTCGTCCTCCCGGGCGTGAAGCTTATCCCGGCGACATTTTCTATAACCACTCCCGTTTGCTGGAACGCTCAGCCCGCGTCAGTCAGGAGTTGGGTGGTGGATCGCTTACAGCTCTGCCGATTATCGAAACCCAGGCAGGCGACGTATCGGCCTATATTCCCACAAACGTTATTTCGATTACAGACGGCCAGGTTTATCTTGAACCAAGTTCGTTCTTCTCCGGTATCCGCCCGGCTATCAACGTCGGTTTGTCCGTGTCCCGCGTCGGCGGTGCCGCCCAGGTGAAGGCGATGAAACAGGTTGCCGGCACGCTGAAACTTGATCTGGCCCAGTTCCGGGAGCTGGCGGCATTTGCCCAATTCGGCTCCGATCTGGACAAATCCACACAAGCGCAGTTGGATCGCGGTGTCCGTCTGGTTGAGTTACTGAAACAACCGCAATACCAGCCAATGTCTCTGGGGCAGGAAATTGTCGTGCTGTTTGCGGGAACAAGGGGTTTTATTGATAAAATCGATGTTGATAAAGTCCAGATCTATGAAAAGCAGTTGTTGAGTTTTGTTGAAAGTAAACATCCTGATATTCTTAAAGAAATAGAAGATAAGAAAATTATCTCTCCTGAATTGGAAAAGAAGATGAAGGATGCTCTGACGGCATTCGACTCCGTTTTTGTAGCGGAATAGATTGTTGAACTAAAATAAACAGTTGAGGAGAATTTTCGGTGGCCTCGCTTAAAGACATAAAAAGAAAAGTTGGCGCTGTTGCAAAGACGAAGCAAATTACACGCGCCATGAACATGGTTGCCGCATCTAAATTTAAATCGGCGCAGGTGAAGATGGAAAATTTCCGGCCTTACGCCGGAAAATTCATGGATGTTCTGAATAGTGTGGCGTTACGCGTGGAAAGCATGACGCACCCACTGCTGACCGTCCGCGATCCCAAGAAAATCAGAGTGATATGCATGACGTCCGACCGGGGACTTTGCGGTGGCTTCAATACAAATCTGATTAAAGCGACTGAACGATTTATAAGAGAGAAGGGCAAAGAAGGCAAAGAGATTGCACTCATCAGTGTCGGCCGGAAAGGAAGAGATTATTTCCGGAAAAAGGTGAATGTTATTGCACAAAAGGTAGATCTCTTAAGTAAATTTGACATGACATTGGCGGTATCCATTGCTGACGAAGTCATTACGCCTTTTATCAAGGAAGAATACGATGAATTGTATTTAATTTATAACCAATTTGTCAATGTTTCAGTCCAAAAGCCTACGGTTGTCCGGTTGTTTCCTTTGCCGTCGATTGGTCAGGATACTGAAGTTGAATCTGACAAGCGCTTGGATTATGTTTATGAACCATCGGATGAAGTATTACTGCATAAATTGCTGCCGATGTATGTTCATGTTTTGGTTTTCCGTGCTCTTCTGGAAACGTCAGCCGGTGAAAATGGCGCGCGGATGGCCTCTATGGATAACGCAACCAGCAACTGTGAAGAACTGATCAGCACGCTGACTCTGAAAATGAATAAAGCAAGACAAGCGGCCATTACGGCAGAGTTGATGGATATAGTTGGCGGTACCGAAGCTCTGTCGAAAGGTTAATTTTTCTGCGGTAATCTGCCGCATGTAAAATATATTAATGCGACTATTTGTAAGGAGATAGTTATGAATATCGGAAAGATTGTTCAGGTTATTGGACCCGTTGTTGATGTGACTTTTGAGGAGGGGAAACTTCCCAGCATTCTAAACGCTGTTTTAATTACCAACCCGGCGATCAGCGACGATGAAGATAACCTGGTTGTTGAAGTAGCGCAGCATTTGGGCGACAATGTTGTCCGCTGTATCGCCATGGATGTTACCGATGGTTTGATTCGTGGCATGAAATGCAAAGATACGGGAGCACCGATTACCGTTCCCGTCGGCAAATCATGCCTCGGCAGAATTCAGAATGTTGTCGGTCGTCCCGTGGACGGTCTGGGACCCATTAATGCTGAGACTCACATGCCGATTCACCGTCTATCTCCGACATTCATGGAGCAGGATACATCCGTTCATGTTCTGGAGACAGGCGTTAAAGTTATTGATCTTCTGGTTCCCTTCCCCCGCGGCGGTAAAATGGGCATGTTCGGCGGAGCAGGCGTCGGCAAGACCGTCGTTATGATGGAAATGATTCATAACATTGCCATGCACCACGGCGGCATTTCCGTGTTTGCGGGTGTTGGTGAAAGAACCCGTGAAGGAAACGATCTTTATCGTGAAATGCTGGAATCAGGCGTTATCAAGCAGGCCGCTTTGATTTACGGACAGATGACTGAACCGCCTGGAGCCCGTTCAAGAATTGCTTTGACCGCTCTGGCCAATGCGGAATATTTCCGCGATATCGAAGGACAGGACGTGCTTTTGTTCGTTGATAACATTTTCCGTTTCACGCAGGCCGGCTCTGAAGTTTCCGCTCTGCTGGGACGTATGCCCTCGGCCGTCGGTTATCAACCGACGCTGGCCCAAGATCTTGGTGAATTGCAGGAACGCATCACCTCGACGACAAAAGGCTCAATTACCGCCGTTCAGTGTGTTTACGTTCCCGCAGATGACTTGACCGACCCGGCGCCGGCAACTACCTTTGCGCATCTGGACGGAACCGTCGTTTTGTCCCGTCCGATCGCGGAACTGGGTATTTATCCCGCAGTGGATCCCTTGGATTCAACATCGCGTATTCTTGATCCAAATGTTATAGGTCTGGAGCATTATAACGTTGCCCGACAGGTTCAGGTAACACTTCAAAAATATAGAGATTTGCAGGATATCATCGCCATTTTGGGTATGGATGAACTCTCCGAAAGCGATAAGCAGACCGTGAGTCGCGCCAGAAAGATTCAAAGATTCCTGTCCCAGCCCTTCTTTGTTGCCGCGCAGTTTACAGGAACGGAAGGAAAGTTTGTTTCCGTTGCCGACACAGTAAGAGGCTTCAAGGAAATTCTGGAAGGCAAACATGATGAATTACCTGAGCAGGCCTTTTACATGGTCGGTGGCATCGAAGAAGCCGTAGAAAAAGCTCAAAAGCTTTCCTGATAAGCGAGGATTTCAATGTCGGATGAATTAATTCTTGAAGTAGTGACGCCGGAGAAAATGGTTTTTTCCGGAAAAGTCGATGAAGTGACCATCCCCGGAACAGAAGGTGATTTTGGTGTGTTGCGAGGCCATGAACCCTTCTTAACCTTTGTGGATATTGGAGAGCTTTATTATCTTGCCAGTGGTAAAAAAACATATTATGCCGTCAATACCGGTTATGCGGAAGTAACGGGGGGTAAGGTCACTGTGTTGATTGAGACGGCGGAAAGAGCCGATGCGATTGACAAGGACAGGGCAAATAAGGCAAAAGAAAAAGCAACAGCCAGCTTGTCGCAGATAACAAAAGAACATAATGATTACGAAAAAATACATTTAGCTCTTACCCGGGCTATTAACCGGATTAGCATTGCTGATAAATTTTCGTAGAACTAATTCGTTGCAATATAGATAAAAAAGGCAGCTCATTACGCTATGGGCTGCCTTTTTTATCAGTATCAGTATTTGTCTATGTGACTTTTGGGGTATTGTAATTGCTTATTCAACTGAAATATCAATAATTTGAAAGTTTCGGGTTCCTCCAGGCGTTTTAACGACAATTTGACTATCGATGCTCTTTCCGATCAATGCTCTGCCGATCGGCGACGTCACGGAAATTTTGTTTTGATTGATATCCGACTCAAAAGGTCCAACCAATTGATATTTGATTTCCTCGCCGCCGTCGCTATCGGCGATGACTACAAAACATCCGAATACTACTTTACCGCTGATCTTTCCAGGTAACGGTATAATGTTGGAGGAAGCCAGATTGTTTTCTATTTCCTGTGATTTGCCGTACAGATAGGACTGACGTTCTTTTGCTGCGGAGTATTCCGCGTTTTCGGAAAGATCACCATGAGCTCTCGCAATTTCAATATCTCTGATATTCTCCGGAATGGAGACATTTTTAATGGTTTCCAATTCTTTTTTCAATTTTTCGAAACCCTCTTTGGTTATGGGCATTTTCTCCATAGTTTCTCCAGATGACTTGGCCTTGCTCTGACGTGATCTTATTGTTCAACAACAGGCAGGAAACTCGATTTATTTTCGTTTAAACGAGAAATAGCGTCGTGTCAAGAAACATTTCACTTTTTGTTTCGAGGGCATATATAATAATCATAGGTTATGAATGATTTGCTTGAATCAACACCTCGCGAGCAAGCTCGCGGAGAATGAACGCTCGTCCCGCTTAAGCGGGATCAAAATGCAAAAGTTGTTTTGTCGGAAAGTTTATGTTAATGAACGTCGGTCAGATAATTAAAGGAGTTTTTAGGTTCAAGCCATGCTGGATAAATACGACAGGGACATAAATTATCTGCGGGTTTCAATCACGGACCGATGCAATTTGCATTGCACGTATTGCCGGCCTAAAGAAGGAATTTCACTGAAGGGGCATGACGATATTCTCCGGTATGAAGAAATTATCCGCATCGTTTCCCAGACGGTTAAAATGGGTCTGGTCAAGGTTCGGTTAACCGGGGGCGAGCCGCTCGTCCGCCGTGGCTTTGTCAAATTTGCCGCTGCATTGAAGCAGATACAAGGTCTTCAGGACATTAGTTTAACGACTAACGGCATTTTGTTGGATCAATACGCAGAAGACATATTCAAGGCCGGGATCACCAGAATCAATATCAGTCTTGATTCTCTGAATAAAGACAAGTACTTCCAAATAACCAGAGGCGGCCATCTTGACGATGTGTTTCGGGGCATTGCCGCCGCGGGAAAGGCTGGTTTTTCACCCATAAAAATTAACGCGGTTGTGATAAAAGGTTTCAATGATGATGAGGTGCTCGATTTTGCGCAATTGGCGCTGAAAAAACCTTTTCAAATCCGATTTATTGAGCTTATGCCGATTAGTGGGGTGAACGCTAATCAACCCGAAGACTTTTTACCGACGAATCAGTTATTCAAAAGAATCAGCAAACAATTCAAGCTTGAACCCTTAGCGGGCAAGAAAAACAAAACAGACGGTCCGGCCAGAATATATAAGGTTAAAGGCGGAGCAGGCGAGATTGGCTTTATTAATCCGGTGAGCGACCATTTTTGTTCAATCTGCAACCGCCTGCGCTTAACGGCGGACGGCAAATTACGCGCCTGCCTGCTCAAGGATGAAGAAATCGATTTGAGAGCGGCTTTGAGTCGTCATTGCAATGACGACGAGTTGGCCGCCCTTATCCAACAAGCGATTTTACTGAAACCGGAAAAACACGACCTGGATTGCACGGACAGGCATCTGAAAAAATGTCACCGCGATATGTCGGACATTGGCGGCTAAACAATACGTTGATGCAATAATCTTGATTTTGAGTATAATAAACCAAGCGTTGATGTTCGTATAAACAGAATTTCGTATCAGCGGATGGCGTTGCGGGGAAATTTATAAGTAATGCAGCAATTGATGAGGGGGTTGGCTTCATGTTGTTCGATCCAATTCAGGCCGCATCAGAGAACCAATGGCTGGAAACTGAACCGGGCCGGTATATATTTTCCCGGCAGGAGAAGTTAATTCTGGAGTTGGTGTCTCCTTTGGCCGGTGAAGCATTGCTGGATGTGGGGTGCGGGACAGGGAACTATTTGCGTCTGTTCCAGCAGAAAAATTGTCTCCTGACGGGGATTGACTCATCAGATACTGCTCTGGCATTAGCGCGAAATAAAATCGGTCATCGATGCGAATTGGTCCAAGGAAACGCCACAGATCTTCCTTTTTCCGATAATGAATTTGATGTCGTCACTTTAATCAATGGTCTGCAGGCCGCGGATGATCCCCAAAAAGTCATGGCGGAGGCCGTCCGGGTCAGCCGCAGCCGCGTTTTTGTCGGTTTTTTCAACAAATATTCTCTTGTAGGGACACAACAATCTGTGCGGAAGCTTTTTGGTTTTTCCGTCACCTCAGCCATTCGTTTCTTCACCATCGGTGAAATGCAATCCATTATTAACAAAACAATGGCGACCCTTTCTGTCACATGGGGGTCCGTGATTTATCTCCCTTATCCGGTTTATACATTTTTTTCGGAGTTTGAAGAAATTTTCCCCATGAAAAATAACCCCCTGGGAGCGTTTGTCGGCATGGTATTTCCAGTCAGATATACCTATCGAACTGTGCAAAATCCCATCATGAATTCATTCGAACTGAAAACGAAAACGCAGGCGGCAGCTCCGGAAGCTGTTCGGGGCATGCTGCAAGAGAAAGAGCGATGATACGCGAAGCATTGCTTTATGAAAAACTTACCGATTCCCGCGTGCAGTGCGCATTATGCGCTCACCGGTGTAAAATCAACTCTGGTCGGCGCGGCTTGTGCAGTGTCAGAGAAAATAAGGATGGCATTCTGTACTCTCTGGTTTTTGGGACGCTGATTGCCGAGCACGTTGATCCTATTGAAAAGAAGCCATTTTTTCATGTTTACCCAGCGTCGCGCTCCTATTCCATTGCCACGGTCGGCTGCAATTTCAGTTGCGAATTTTGCCAAAATCATGAAATATCTCAAATGCCCCGTTCTACCCTTATGATTACAGGCGAAGATACGGCGCCTGCGGTCATTGTGGAGCGCTCAAAAATAAGCGGTTGTAAAACAATCGCTTATACTTATACGGAACCGACTGTTTATTTGGAAACCGCTTTGGAAACCGCAAAGATCGCCCGCCGGGATGGTCTCAAAAATGTGTTTGTGACGAATGGTTTTATGACGCCGGAATCTGTTGAAATCATGGCGCCTTATCTTGACGCCGCCAATGTGGATTTAAAGTCTTTTCGCGATGAGTTTTATAAAAAACAATGTGGCGCGAGACTCAATCCGGTTCTGGACAGTTTGAAGGAAATGAAGAATCGTGGAATATGGATTGAAATCACAACGTTGCTTATTCCGGGATTGAATGATTCTCTCGAAGAATTAAATGATATTGCCGCTTTTATTTCCAGTCTTGGTTCGGAAACGCCTTGGCATATCAGCAGGTTCCATCCGCAGTTTAAAATGCTGAAGGTGCCTTCAACCCCTATCGCCTCGCTGCATCGCGCCCGTCATATCGGTAAAGAAGCCGGCTTAAAGTATGTGTATAGCGGTAATGTGCCGGGTGACGAGGGTGAAAACACCTATTGCTCAAATTGCAACAAACTTTTAATTAATCGTCATAGTTACAGAGTTATTGCTCGTCATCTATCGGGGAATTCATGTTCCTATTGTGGGAAGGAACTGGAAGGCATTTTTTAAATAGTTGATCTCGCATAGCAACTTGATGCTAATTCAATGCTTCCAAGAAATATAAACGGGTCATTGCGAGCGAAGCGAAGCAATCTCATGTTGTTAGATTGCCACCCCCTAGTCAGGGGGCACGCGGCAGACCAAATGTCTGCTACCCTAAAGGGCACACGTCGCAAGGATAAGAAATTTTCTTTCATTAATAACCAGTTCGAAGAGCTGATAAAATTTCGACTAAATTTCCATGTTTTCTCAGCCAATTTTTTTCTCTCCATACCGCCTTTTCATCAAATCCCATTTTTCTTGTCCCAATGATCAAAGCACTATATATTGTGGTATAATTTTTTTGTGAATACATTTTGTTGTATTTTCGCTTTACAAAGGAAATATCTTTTGTTAGACTTCTTTAAAATTTAACCACTTCGATTAAAGATATGCCATGAAACTAAAACGGTTGGAAATAACGGGTTTCAAATCTTTCCGCGACAAGGTCGTTATTGATTTTTCCAAAGGGGTCAATGCGGTTGTCGGGCCCAATGGCTGTGGAAAATCAAACGTGGTCGATGCGATCCGCTGGGTGATGGGCGAGCAGCGGGTCAAAGCATTGCGTGGAAAGAAAATGGACGACGTGGTCTTTAACGGCAGTGAGGACGCTGCCCCCGTGAGCATGGCGGAAGTCGTCATGATGCTGGCCAGCAACGGATCGAGCTTTCCGGGCGTTTACGGCGAATTAACGGAAGTGTCCATTTCGCGCAAGGTTATCCTGGACGGTGAAAGCGAATACTGCATCAATCGCGTTCCCTGCCGCCTGCTCGATATCAAAGAGTTCTTTATGGGCACGGGTATCGGCGCCCGAACCTATTCGTTGGTTGAGCAAGGTTCCGTGTCCTCTCTGGTGGAAGCCAAACCGGAAGATCGTCGTTTGTTTATCGAAGATGCGGCCGGCGTGTCCAAATACAAAAGCCGCAAAGATACCGCTGTTCGTAAGATGGAGGCGACCAAACAGAATATTTTGCGTCTTAACGACATCCACAAGGAAGTCAAATCCCAGCTTGGCGCCATAACCAGGCAGGCTAAAAAAGCTGAACAATACAAAGAAGTAAAACTGCGCATTAAAGAAACGGAACTGGTTTTGTCCCGGCAGGGATTTGCCAAACTGGCCGAGAAAAACGTCGCGCTGCAGGACGCGCGTGTGCGGCTCTCCGAGCAGGTTGAAGCCATCAAAACTCACATGGAGGCGAAGGAATCCGCTCTGGAAGAAATGAAGGCAAAGCTGCTGGAAAACGATGAACTGATCAGCCGCCATCAAACCGAACTCTATGAAATTAAGAATTCGATTAACATCAAGGAAAAGAATATTGAGTTTTCGCGCCGCCGGATGACGGAAGCCTCGGAACGCAAACAAAAAAATCAGGCTGAAATCGATTCAATGGAGCATAAGAAGTCGAGCCTGGCGGTTGAGATTGAAAATCTGCAAAAGAAAGCTGCGGACGCTTTTAACCAGATGACGCAGCTGCAACAGGACCTGGATGAAGGACAAAAAGAGGTTCAAGGGCTTCTGGAAGGCGACCGGGAAATTAACAGCCGGTTGGAAGAACATAAAATCCATTACATTGATGTGATGCAGGATTTGGCCAAGTTCAACAATATCATTGCGAGCCTCAACAAAAACATGGAGGATTTCCGGAAGCGCGAAGAGAGGGAAATCCGCGAAATCGAACAGGACAAAAACAGGCTTGCCGAACTGACGGATAAGCTGCAATTGCTCACCGCGGGTTTGGCGGCGGAAGAAGAAGAAATCACCCGGCTTGCAGAGCAGAAAGAAACAACCGCCGACGAATTGGACAGAGCCAAATCGGATTTGCAGATGGTCGAAGAGCGAATCACGCATATCAAAGAAGAGGCGGGCAGCAAGTCATCTCGTCTGCAATCGCTTTCGGAATTTCAGGCCGCTTTTAAATGGTCCAACGAAGGCGTGAAAAAGGTTATTGAAACGCAGGAAAGTCCGAACACGTTTTACGGCGTGGTGGCCGATCACATCAATGTGCCACGCGAATATGAATCGGCCGTGGAAGCGGTGCTGGGCGACAAGCTGCAATACGTCGTTGTGAAAAATCAGGAAGAAGGCGTGCGCGCCATTGACTATTTGAAAAGTTATCAGTTGGGCCGAGGCAGTTTCGTGCCGGTGGAGTTACGCGGTCATGATGCTGATACATACAGCGCCGAGCACCTCCAGGAAGCGGAGCCCCTGCTGCGCAAAGTGATTGTTGAGGAAGAATTCAAGCAGATTGCCGATTGTCTGCTGGGGGATGTCTTATTGACGCCGTCGATTGCTACAGGCATTACCCTATGGAAGAAAAACGGTTTTCGGGGCACCTTTGTGACGCCGGAGGGTGATACCATCAGCCCGCACGGTGTGTTGACCGGCGGCAGCGGATCGGCTGTGGAAAAAAGTCTGTTGGCGACGAAAAGAGAAATCGCGGAACTGGTAACGGAAGTTTCCAGGCTTTCCGTCGAACTGGAAGATCAAATTCAGGAAAAAAAGAAACTGGTCTCTGCGATTACTCGCTGGGATGAAGAACTCACCGGATTGAAAAACAGGGCGCACCGGCTGGAGATAGATATGAACGGCCGGAAAAAGGATATGGAACGTTTCGAAGATGAAACGGGACGATTAAAACAGAGAATTGCCGTCCTCGAATACAACCGTCAGAATATTAAAACAGAAGAGGCCCAGGCCGAACAAAAATTGCTTGAGATCAAAGCGGATGTTCTTCGTAAAGAGGCGGCGGAAAAAGAGCTCAACGAAATCATTTCCGTATTCAATAACCGCCGGCAGCAATCGCGAGCGGCCATTGACGCGCAGGAAAGGCTTCTCACGGATAAAAAAGTTCTGTTGGCCTCTCTGGCGGAGAAGAAGGAAGCGGATCTGAGAACTGTCGCGCGATTGCAGCATGATAGCAGCGTCAATGAAAGTGAAGTTGCGCGCAAACAAGAAGAGATTATTTCCTGTGAACGCCAGATGGCCGAGTTGACCTCCGCCGTTGAAACGGATCAGACGGCCCTGCAGGAGCTTTACCGGAATCTGGCCTCCTGCGAAACCGTATTGGCCGAAATGAAGGAAAAGCGGGCGAAGGTAGACGACCTGCTGAAGGTTCAGGAAAACGATATTCGGGATATCAAAAAGAAGCTTGATGATTTGCGCCGGCAAGTGAACGAACTGGACATGCAGTGCCGCGAAGTGGTTTTGAGCATCGAGAATCTGCAAAACGTGGTCGCTGAAAAACATAATGTTGATCTGGCGGCCATCATGGCGGACTTCACGATGGTGGACGATGACAGAATTGCCGAACTTACCGCCCTCTTGGAAAAAGACAAGCAGACGATTGAAAATTTCGGCGAGGTGAATCTGCTGGCGCTCAATGAATATGCAGAACTCGATCAACGCAATCAGTTTTTGACGACGCAGTTGGCCGATCTTAATGAGTCACTGTCTTCACTGCAAAGGACGATTACCCGGATTAATAAAATATCCCGTGAAAGATTTGCCGAAACCTTTGCCGCCGTCAATGTGTGTTTCAAAGATACTTTTGCTCATGTTTTCCCCGGCGGCCGCGGCGAGCTGCTGCTGACCGATGAAAACGATCTGCTGGAAACCGGTGTGGATATTGATATTCAGATTCCGGGTAAAAAAGCGCAAAGCGTCAGTCTGCTGTCCGGCGGTGAAAAATCTCTGGCGGCGATCGCGCTGATTTTTGCTATTCTGCTGTACCGCCCGACGCCTTTCCTGATTCTTGATGAAGTCGATGCGGCGCTCGATGACGCCAATACCAACCTGTTTAACCGCCTGATCAGGGATGTTGCCGAGAAGTCCCAGGTCATTATGATTACGCATAACAAAAACACGATGGAAGTTGCCGACACGCTCTTCGGCGTGACCATGCAAAAACAGGGCATATCGTCACTGGTCTCCGTTAATCTGAACTAATCCATTCCTTTACTTTAGCAGCAAAAATCGTTATGAATACAGAATAGCCTTGGCTGTTTTCATGCGAAGGGCTTCCCGGGGGACGTTTCGCAGACCATTTCCCAAAGATTATTCTTGAAGAAAGGAATTTGTTGTTAAGTGGGTTTATTTGATAAATTAAAAGCGGGACTTGCCAAAACGCGCGAAGTCCTTACCATGGATCTGGATGATCTTATTTTAGGGAAAAAGGTGCTGGATCAGTCCCTTTTTGACGAATTAGAAGAGCTGCTGATTACAGCGGATATGGGACCGCAATTTACCCATGATCTGATTGATGATGTTCAGCAGAGGGTGAAGCGAAAGGAATTACAGGACGCCTCGCAAATTAAGAGTGTTTTGCAGCAACGCATGATAGCGATCCTGAAGCAGATTGAAAGACCATTGGTGATTCCCAAGAATCAGCCCTTTGTCATCATGGCGATCGGCGTCAATGGCAGTGGTAAAACGACAACCATTGGTAAGTTATCTAATTTATTGCGTAATGATTGTCATGATGTTTTGCTGGTAGCCGCCGACACCTTCCGGGCGGCGGCCATCGAGCAACTGGAAGTGTGGGGAAAGCGTGTTTCTGTGCCCGTAATCAAGCAGAAAATGAATGCCGATCCCGCCGCTGTTGTTTTTGATGCAATCGGCAAGATTAAAGCTGGTTTTAACGGCGTCGTCATCGTGGATACAGCAGGTCGTCTACATACCCGGACCAACCTGATGGAGGAGCTCAAAAAGGTCAAAAGGGTTATCAGCAGGGAATTGCCGGGAGCGCCGCATGAGATATTGCTTGTATTAGACGCCACAACAGGCCAGAATGCTGTCATGCAGGCCAAAATGTTTAAAGAGGATATCGGCGTTACCGGTATCGTGCTCACGAAACTCGACGGAACGTCCAAGGGCGGCGTTGTGGTGCGCATTGCCGGCGAACTGGGGCTCCCGGTGCGGTTTATCGGCGTCGGCGAGGGACTGGATGATTTACGACCCTTCGACAGTAAAGATTTTACGGCCGCCCTGTTGGATTAAGATGCGGCTCATGATGGCATTCGATGATGAATAAAATATTTGCCATCGGAGACATCCATGGCTGTCTGGATAAGCTCCAGCGTCTTATCCAGGACATCGCAGCCGATCCGGTAAATGATACATTGCTCTTTATCGGCGATTATATTGACCGCGCAGGCGGAGGCAAGGACGTGGTCGATTACATTTTGGGCCTCAAAAAGATACATCAAAAAATGATCTGTCTTTGTGGAAATCACGAAGACATGCTGATTCGCTATCTGGAAGGCATGGACGAGGACCTGTATCTGCAAAACGGCGGCATGATGACGCTCAGGGCTTACGGGATATCCCGGTCGGACGCCCCGCGTGAAAGAAAGGCAAAAATTCCAGCGGATCATCTGCGCTTTTTTGAATCGCTTTTGCCGTATTATGAAACGGATCAATTTATATTTGTGCATGCCGGCCTGCTTCCCGGGATACCGCTTGGCGGGCAGTCTTCCCATGACTTGCAGTGGATCCGGCAGGAATTTATTGATTCCGACTATGATTTTGGAAAACGGGTTGTCTTTGGACATACTCATTTCAGCGCGCCTCTGATTACCGATCATAAAATCGGTATTGACACCGGCGCGGTTTACGGCGGCAAACTCACCTGTGTGGAGTTGCCGACTCTAAAATTTTATCAGGTATAGACATGAAAATTATCGAATGTGTGCCGAATTTCAGCGAAGGGTGCGATTTAGATAAAATCGAATCGATTGCCCGCGTCTTGAAGACGTTTCCCAATATCCGCCTGATTGATTACAGCGGGGACAGTGATCATAACCGGAGTGTCTTTACGTTTCTGGGAAAACCGGAAGATGTGCTGGAAGCGGCGCTGGCCGCATCGGGGCAGGCCCTGGAACTGATTGACATGCGCAATCAGACCGGTGTCCATCCGCGACTGGGGGCTGTTGACGTGGTGCCCTTCATTCCGCTGGGAAAAACAAAAATGGCAGATGCTGTGAATCTGGCGCATCTCTTCGGTCATCAATTATATGAACGATTCGGCGTGCCTGCTTATTTTTATGGCCATGCGGCATTGATCCCCGAGCGCAGCGAACTGGCGAATGTCCGGCGCGGCGGATACGAGGCGTTGGCGGAAAAGATGTCCAATCCTGGCGATGCTCCGGATGCCGGCATGCCGGTATTCAATCCGCGCGCGGGCGCAACGGCCGTGGGCGCGCGCGAACTGCTGGTGGCCTATAATATCAATCTGAATTGTAATGATTTGAGATTGGCGCAAAAAATCGCATCCCTGATCCGGGAGAAAAGCGGCGGCCTCCCGCATGTGCGCGCTATTGGTGTCATTTTAAAAAGCAGGCATCTGGCGCAGGTGTCCATGAACCTGACGAATTGCAAAGAAACGCCGTTTAAAGTGATTTATGAACAGGTGGAAAAGCTTGCGGCCGAGCGTGGCATTGAAATCCTGGAATCGGAATTGATCGGACTGGTGCCCAAATGCGCTTTTGTCGGCACGAAACCGCAAAACCTGAAGTTGGTAAACTTCAATAAAGACCGTTTACTGGAAACGCATCTGAAGGATTTCGCAGGCAAGTGAAGCGCCGGCGGTTGACACGCCGGGCAAAGAATGTTAAATCGCCGCATCCTGCGGGAACCTGAAACCAAGGCTGCCCCTGTAGCTCAGTAGGATAGAGCGACAGATTCCTAATCTGTGGGCCGCGTGTTCGACTCACGCCAGGGGCACCAATAAAATCAAGAGATTAGCAATATTCGTTAGTTGATGGTATAGCAATAACTAAGGCGATATTGATACTCATGAACAAGCTGCCAAAAGAAATTCTCAACTACTTTGCCACATTTACCGAAACCCGGTTTAATTTCCGGCGTCTCATTAATTATAAGTGGACTAACAATGAACTGACGCTCGACCTTTCGCTGTTCCCGTCATTTCAGACCTTGCTGCTCAATAAAGTTAAAACTGGTGACCTCGCACCTATAACGATAAAACAAAATCAATATGCAATTTTGATCAGCAAAGAAGCATTTCAGACTGAAATTGAAGCGCTGCTGCAAAATAACTTCAATAAAGCCTATCTGGATCAATGCCTGAGCGATGAAGACGCTCTGATTGCCCAGAACAAAGCTTTCATCGCTGACACAAATGGCGAAATCGTTCCGGCCCAGGACAATGAGGCAGGACGTGATTTGCTGGCGCGACAAAAAGCGTTGGCGCTCAAAGATGGCATCCGGACTTATAATCTAGCACTGCGTCGTGCGTTTGAAAAAGCGCTAAACAATCTTCAGGATAAAGTTGTTCAGCAAAAAAAAGAAGAGTTTCATATTGAATATACGCCATCATCCATATTTGGCGTGGCCAATTACGTCAATCAGAAGTTTGAACAGATCAAAGCCATCAGCAATAATTTCACGGATAGTGAAAATTACATCAAAGCGCTGTCTGAATATTTTACAAAAACCATCGACGATATTGTTATCTATGACCTCTATTACAATCTTCAGAAATATGGCGACTTTACCAAGCTGGGCACGTTATATCTGTTCTTTCATATGCTGGAGAATAGCGGGGAAGCTTTCCCTTTATATTTTGTGGAAGTTGAATATCGAACATCCAGTTCGGAAGTCACCCTTTCCTTTCCCCGCAACTTGATGCTTTTAAATACGCCGGCCGTCAATTATTTTAAATATGATAGTGTTCTGACCGTCCCGCGGGCTTCTTCCATTGTCGCCATGAATGCACACCTGGGTGCGATGGAAACATTTATCCAGACGCAATACGGATTTCAAACGCCTTTTATTACCGAGCCGTCTTTTAACCGCATCACGCACGCGGACAATAAATTCCCCGCAATAAAGAATCGCATCGGCTTTCAGACGATTACGAATGAAGATAAGAAGCTCCTGGACTACTCTGAGCTCATGACCAAAATGGAGATGAATGAAGAAGGCAAGTTTTCCGATTTCATTGATCAGTATGTCCGGGGCGCTGTGCCCAACCATCAGGAAGAAGTCGATAAAAAATATCTGGAAAAATATTCCATCAAAAGCCCGCAACGATACATTTCCGAAAGTCCGCTGCCGCTGAACAATTCGCAAAAGCGAATTTTACTGGCGCTTGCCCATGAAAAGAATCACATCATCGTTGTTGACGGCCCGCCGGGTACGGGCAAATCGCATACCATTGCCGCGCTCACCTATTGGGCCAATGAAAATAAAAAATCCGTGGTTATTACCTCACACAAGCAGGAGGCGCTGGATGTCATCGACCGCATGCTGACGGATAAATATAAATCCCTGCACCCGCAGGCCAAACCTTCCATTGTCCGCATGGACAAGGAAACGGGGTCGGCAAACAATCTTCAAAACACCTTGACCAATTCGGTGGTCGGCGCGGCAAGCAATCGGGCGCTCGAATACAACAGAGAGGCTACCGAAAACGATGAAAAGAAACAGAGCGAGAACCTGATTCGTAAGATTGAGGACAAACTAAGGCAGGCCGGTTGTTATGAGGAAATGATTCAAAAGATCATCCAGTTTGATTATGTCGATCAGGAACTGGCAAAAGACGCAGAACTGGCCTCTATTCTGGCAACGATAAAGCAGCCCGATCAGAAAACCGACTTTCCCGTTATTCAGGATTTTCTGGATTCCGGCGTTTTGCCAAAGCTTGACCACGCCAGCCTTGAGGAATACGCCTATCTTCTGGATCAGAAAACAAAAATACCGGAATTTCTGAAAGCCTGTGAAGAGCTTAACCGTATTCCCGAAGCAGACCGGCAACTGGAAACGTCGCTTGCGGAAATACCTGCCAGTTTTTCCGCATTGCTGGAAAAGCTTAAAATGTATTTCCAGGATAATATAAAAATATCGGCCGTCAGCACAAAGCACACTACCTCGGGCTTCTTTAAAAAACTGCTGGGCAAAGCCCCAAAGGAAGAAGAACTTCAGTCTCTTCTGGAGACGCTTTCCAGCTTACAGTTTGCCAGTGTTCTCAAGGAAATTGCTCATATCCTGAACATGGATAAAGAAAATGTAACCATCCGTGACCTTACAACCGGTTTGGAAAAAATCCGCCTTGTCTTATCCATTCGCAAATACAAGGGCTTGCTGGCAGCTTATCGCGCACTGCCCGGCAATCAGAACAAAAACATCGGTGATATTTATGAAGCATTTAGAAAATTAGACGAATTTAAAGAATTGTTAACCCTTGCTCTGTATCAGGCGTTGCAGTCTTCGTTTCAGAACTACGGCCCCCTGCTGCTTCATTTCGGCATAACCCGGATAAGCCTGGAGGGGCTGGCCAAACTAAAGGGACATGACGAAAAGATCAAACATGCCTGGCAATGGATTCAGCTGCATGGCTATCTTTCCGAACATGCCCGGACGCCTGGCCTTCATCTGACGGACATCCAAAACTATTACCGGATCAAACAAAAAGAAATTGAAAATCTCAACGACCAGCGTTTGAAAAATCTCAATAACCATCTGGGAGAAATGGCCAGAATCAAAGTATCCTATGAAGGCGGAAAACGATTTTCCATGGAGGAAGCTAAAGTGCTCCTGGACGGCGTGTCCTGCATTATTGCCGAACCCGGCACAATCTCCCGGCATTTCCCGATGGAAGAAGGCTTGATCGATGTGCTGATTATTGACGAAGCCTCGCAGGTGTCCATTGCCGATTCCATTTCGCTCATTTTGCGCGCCAAACAGGTGGTGATCTTCGGCGATGAATACCAATACGGCGCGGTGAGCGCCACCAATGTCAATGCCCGGTATTCAGCAAGCTATTTTGCCAAAATCATCAACGCCTTTGCCGATGACTACAACACCACCGTGACGGCAGCCGCCGAAAAGGAACTGGTTGATGAGGTATCCAAAGAAATTTCGCCGGACGATCAGGTGAGCGATACCTTGCTCAAGCCGCAAGACGGCACCGTGCTGTGGCTCAAAACCTTCAACATCCGCACCTCAACGCTGACCTTTGCCAAGGCCATTGCCAACTATACAACGTCGCTCAAAGAGCACTTCCGCAGCTTCCCGGAAATTATCAGCTATTCCAACGATCATTTTTACAAGGAAGCGCAGATGGAACTGACCGTCAACCGCATCCGCACCAAGCCCATCAGCGACGTATTGCAGTTTATCTCTGTCGAGACGCAAGGCAAGGCCAGTCCCAATACCAATCTGGACGAAATTGAAGCGATTGCTAATGATATTAAAAAACGTCTGGATAACGGGTTTAAGGGCACCATCGGCATCATTACATCTTTTAAAGAACAACAGGCGCGCATGGAGCAGTCGCTCAATGAACGATTCAACATGGCAATTCTGAGGCGTGACCACAAACTGGCCATCTGGTTTGTCGGTGATGTGCAGGGTGAAGAGCGCGACATTGTTTATTATTCGTTTGTGGAAGATAAAAAACTGAAAAACGCCAATTTAGCCAGCATCTACCCCGTGCTGGAAGGCACGGCGGATAATATTCGCAGCCTCAAAATGCAAAGGCTGAATGTCGGTTTCAGCCGCGCCAAAGACACCATGATTTTTGTTATGAGCCAGCCGGTTGAACAGTTCAGCAACACGCGCCTGGGCGATGCGCTCAAACACTATGCCAGCACATTGGAACTCAATAAGAAAAATGATTTTTTCATTGAAAATGAAGCAGTTTTTGAATCGCCCATGGAGAAGAAATTATATGCATTGCTTCTGGAAACCTCCTTTGTGCAAGAGCGGCGCGAGCATATCAAGATCATCCCGCAGTTTGACATCGGAAAATATATTGCAGCCGAGTATAACGCCTGTATTCCAAAATACCGTGCTGATTTTCTTTTGACCTATGCCAAAGGCGGCAAGGAAGAAACGTTGATTTTGGAATATGACGGTCTGGAATATCATTTTCAAAATCCGCGCGACGTCAACAACCTTAACTTTTCGCAGAGCTATCTGGATTACGACACGCAAAGACAAATGGAACTGGAAAGCTACGGTTACCGATTCCTGCGTATCAACAAATTCAACCTAAGGCCGCAAACCCAGGGGCAGACGGAAAAGGATGTATTAAACCAGTTATTGCAGGAGAGCTTCAACTGAAAACCCTACAATGTTGAGCGGGTCTCGCGTGCCCTTCAGGGTATCAGGTTATCAGACCCTCCGTGTTTGCGGGACTTCTGAAAAGCGCGGTCACTTTGGATTTAATATGTAACATTGAATATTCGGATTGACAATCCGAATATTCAATGTATAAGGTTTGACATGATTAAACGGCCATCCTCTATTGAACAACTGTCCAATGCCTTGCGGCGCTCGCCGGTGACAGCCCTGCTGGGCCCTCGGCAATGCGGCAAAACGACGCTGGCGCGGCTGTTTGGTCAAAACCGTGTTGCGACCTATTTCGATCTCGAATCCCGGCCTGACCAGACGCGACTGCAAAATCCCGAGCTTGCCCTGGGCAGCCTGAAAGGCACGGTCATCCTGGATGAAATCCAGAGCATGCCGGAACTCTTCAATGTTTTAAGGGTGCTCGTTGACCGGCCTGAAAATCAGACCCGTTTTTTAATTTTAGGCAGCGCATCGCCGGAACTGATGAAGAAAGCTTCGGAAACACTTGCCGGACGTGTTGAATTTGTGGAATTGACGGGGTTTACACTTTCGGAGATCAAACCAAAAGACGAGCGGAAACTCTGGCTGCGGGGCGGATTCCCCCGTTCTTTTCTTGCATCTTCCGACACGGATAGTGCGTCCTGGCGGGAGGGATTCATTCGGACTTTTCTGGAGCGCGATATTCCTCAACTGGGCATTTCCATCCCGGCCGCCGCCATGAGGCGTTTCTGGACCATGCTGGCTCACTACCACGGACAGATCTGGAATGCTTCAGAATTGGGGCGGGCCATGGGATTTTCCGACAAAACCATGCGCGGCTATCTCGACATTCTTTCGGGCACCTTCATGATTCGCCAGTTAATGCCCTGGCACGAGAATCTGAGCAAACGCCAGGTGAAAGCGCCCAAAATCTACTTTCGTGATTCAGGGATTCTCCACCAGTTACTGAGTCTTTCCGATTTTCAGTCGCTTACCGGCCACCCGCGCGTCGGGGCGTCGTGGGAAGGTTTTGCACTGGAACAAACGCTGGGCGTTCTTGATACGCGGCAGATTTATTTCTGGTCAACATACAGCGGAGCGGAGCTTGATCTGTTTTTCCTCCATAACGGGCGGCGCTATGGCTTGGAATTTAAATACAGCGAAGCTCCCGTTGCGACTAAATCCATCCATTCGGCTCTGGAAACATTGAAGCTTGAACATTTATGGATTGTTTACCCCGGCAATACACAGTATCCGGTTCATGAAAAAATTTCGGTCCTTCCACTACAAAATATTGGCGACTTGAAGTTTTCTAAAAAGACAAAAGAGATAGCATAATGCACAAGGTTGAAAATCAGAATAAGGAATTCAAACAGGTCTGGAATGAAGGCGGGCTGCCGCCCGGCATCAACGTTTCGGATTTAAAGAAATGGCACTTATCCCGGCCGCGCAATGAGCTGTTGGCCGACGTCTTTTTCAAGGCAGGCATGATTGAAGCTTGGGGCCGCGGCACAGTGAAGATTATGGATGAATGCAAAAAGGCCGGATTGCCGGAGCCGGAATTTAAAGAAGAATTCGGGGGCCTTTCTGTTCATTTCCACAAGGGAAAGTCGGAGAAGAAGGTCGGCGGACAGTTGGGTGATGGGTTGGGTGAAAAGCGGGGTGAAAGTGGGGAGAAAGTGGGGAGAAAATTTGAGCCGGAATCAAACAAAAATTCTGGAAGCAATCGCCACTGATCCGCGCATTACAATCAACGGCTTGTCGGAAATAGTTGGCATCGGCACGACGGCCGTGGAAAACAATTTGAAGAAACTTAAAAGCAAAGGCGCAATCGCGCGAGTGGGTTCCGCGCGCGGCGGCGCATGGAGGATCAATGGTTAAGCTCAATTTAACGGAAGAAGACAAAGCCGGTTTGATCGAGGCAATCAATAAGGGCGTAGAGCCCAAACCCAATTTGCTGCCCAAGCTGTTTCCGGGCATGGCGGAAAAGTTTGATGTGCAGGCGCTGGACCGCGCCAAGATTCCCACGCTGGAATATGCGGGCAAGCGCTCCAAGGCGGCGATTCTGGCGGAAGCCCACGCGGGCATCGGCGCCGCGCCGCTGCAAACCGTCCGCTGCCTGGGCGAGACGAAAAACGGTGAGTGGAAAAACCTGATTGTCCAGGGCGACAACCTGCAATTTTTGAAAACCTGTTACCGCAATGTTGACCCGCTGATTAAAGATAAGGTCAAAGGGAAAGTGAAACTCATGTATCTTGATCCGCCGTTTGCGACGAAATCGGATTTCCAGTCCAAAGATGGTGCCTCAAGCTACAGCGACAAAGTTGCGTCAGCCGAATTTTTAGAAGATCTTCGTGAACGTTTAATCTTTATGCGCGAAATATTGGCAGAGAATGGAAGTTTGTACCTGCATCTAGATGGTAAGAAAAATCATTACCTCAAAGTGCTTCTTGATGAAGTGTTTGGAGATACAAATTTTAGAAATGATGTTCGATGGCGGAGACAGCCCCCAAGAGGTGCAAAAGCAGTATCACAGCAATACGCAAGATCATCAGACAATATCCTGTTCTATTCAAAAAGTGAAAATGTAACTTGGGTTGCTGGATACAAAGAGTATTCAGAAAAGTATCTAAAGGCAAAATTCAAGCCAAACGCAGATGGTCGATTATATAGGATTGATACGATTGGTACATATTCTGAGGCATCCATAAAAAAATTTGAAGCAGAAGGCAAGATTTATCACTATCCATCTGGAAAGCTTGGTTTAATTCGTTATTTAGATGAGGCAAAGGGTGAACCTCTTACGGATATGTGGATAGACATACCTGAAGTTAATTCACAAGCAGTTGAAAGATTGGAATACCCCACCCAAAAACCAGAGTCCTTGCTCGAGAGGATAATCTTAGCTTCCTCGAACCCCGGCGACCTAGTTATGGACATTTTTGGCGGTTCCGGCACCACTGCCGCCGTTGCCGAAAAACTCAGCCGCCGCTGGATTACCTGCGATTTTGGCAAACACGCCATTTATACCATGCAAAAACGCATTTTGAATATCGGCTCTTCGAAAAAACTAGGCGCTAATTCAAAAGAAAATACTGATAATATAGAACGATGCGATAAATGTAACAGTGTTGTTGCTGAGAATGATGAATACAAGAAGTGTAAAGTGTGTGGTTTAATTTATCATAGGGAAGCTAACGAAAAGGTTGAGAAATATAGCCAGCCACCGAAACCTTTTTGTGTCGTCTCCGCCGGTGCCTATGATTTTTCGCATGTCATGGATTTGCGCAAACACAAGGAAGCCTATATCGATTTCGTGCTGGGTTTATTTGGTCAGGTGCGCGATGAAGAAAAAACAAAAAAATACCGTCTGGCTAATATCTACGCCCTTTGGGACAATCATCCGGTGGAAGTCTATCCGGTTTGGGATGACCAGTTCCTCAAGCAGGTAAAAATTGATGCCACCTATCTGCGCGGAATCGCCACGCAGGCGGGTGGCCGCTTGAAGGGTGAATACTACATCATCACGCCGGAGAGCTGCACCAATGTGGGCGATACGACGATTAAAAATCAGGAAGGCCGGGACATCCATTTTCTGATCAAACCCTTTCCCTACAAAGTGCTGGAAGACATTTCCCGCAATTTTGTGCTCTGTGAGCAGCCCAACTCCCAGGCCAACGTGAACAATCTCATCACCTCCACCGCCTTTTACTTCAACGACGACGTCAAGATTAAGGCCAAGCGCTGCGCCAAAGGCTTTAAGCTGTGCAAGTTTGAAACGAAAATACTGGACAGGGAAGGCAAAAAGTTTCCGGGGTTTTCCGGTTTGGCGATGCTCCTTATCGATCTGGATTATGAACCCGGCAAACCTTTTGATATGGACAAAACTATTTTTGCAGCGGACATTGCCGAAGACGGCAAGGTCGTCTTTGACGGCCTGACCAAAAGCGTGGGACTTATCGCCATCGACCGTCATGGCAACGAATCCAAACCCTATAATCTGGAATAAACATGGCCAAGACAAAAAGAATAAAAACCGTCGAAAAACTGAACCTCTCCGAGCATACGCTGGATGTTAATCTGCGCAAATGCAGCTACGACAAGTTCCGCTTTTCCGATATTGAAGAGTATGTCCGCGCGGTGACGGGCGGGCGCGAATATCAGTATGATGCCATCAAGACCACGATGATTTATCTCTGGGGCGGCGGGTATAAAAATGTCGCTGCACTGGCTAAAGAAAACTTTGCCCGCAAAGAGCATATCCGGGAGCGGTTCGGTTCCGAAGAAATGATGATGGGGCATTTGCCACTGGCCGACCGACTTTCGGGCGTTGTCCATATGGCTACCGGCACTGGCAAATCCTATGTCATTTTCGCCGTGGCTTATCTTTCCGTCATCATGGGACTGACCAAGCGGGTGTTGGTGCTGGGGCCGTCATCCACCATCATCGAAGAAGGTCTGCGCGACAAGTTTGAAGATTTTATGAACCGCAAAGCCTGGAATGACCTGCTGCCCAAAGAATATTCGGGTAAAGCCATTGATCTTTTGACCAATAACGACGCCATCCCCGACGGCAGCATTACCATTGAAAACATCAACGCCATTTACACCGTGGGCGGCATCCGCGACACGCTTTTTAAAAACACCAGGGAAGTTTTGGTGCTGGGCGATGAAATCCATCATGCTTATTCGCACTTGAACTTCAACGCCATCCGTCACGCGCTGGAACTGGATCAGGAAGTCGAAGAGGATAAGGGAAAAGCATCGGAAGAAAAAGCCGAACGGCTCTGGATGCAGTTTTTAAAAAAGAACAAGGAAATTACGCGCCACATCGGTTTTACGGGAACGCCCTACAATCAGGACGATTACTTTGCCGATGTGATTTTCGATTACAATATCAGCACGGCCATTAAGGAAAAATACATCAAGGACATTAATCCGATTATTAATGTGGAAACGGATGATGGCCCGATGGCCTGGACCACGGATAAGCGTTTTGCCGTGGTCCTGCAAAAGCACATCGAAAATGCCGAAAAGTATGCCTATAAAAGAAAAGGCGGGCGTCAGGTCAAGCCCATCACGGTTTTCTATTGCCCGACACAGGCCAGTGCCAAAACACGCTCAGAAGAGTTCATTCGTTTTTTGTCCAAATGGGAAAAAGAAGAAAACGGCCTCCATGGCACTGAAGCGGAACTTGATCAGATGGCGCGGGCCAGGGTTATTTGTGTTATCAGCAATGTTTCTTCATCGGAGTATAAGCAGGAGCTGGATAATATTGAAGAGACAAACCCGGATAAAGTGGGAGGCAAGGTCGAATTTATTTTTTCCGTCGGCAAGCTTTTGGAAGGCTGGGATGTGGACAATGTTTTTCAGATTGTTCCGATGGAAGAGCGCATTTTCAATTCCAAATTGCTGATCTCGCAGGTGCTGGGACGTGGGTTGCGCATTCCGCGAAAAGTCCTTTTTGATGATCTTCAGCAGACCTATCCGATGCTGACGGTGACCAATCACGAAAAGTTCGCCAATCATATCCGCGAGCTGATGGACGCCGTCACCAATGCGGATATGTATATCACCACGGAACCGCTGACCAAGCTCGATGATGAAAACTGGCGCGGCCGTCACCACTTTACCCTTTTTAATCTGAATTACCTTTCCGGCACGCGCCTGGAAGATAATACGCCGCCGGAAGAGCCAACGTTGCCTTTGCGCGAATTGATCCTGACCAAATACAGCCTTGACGAAAATGTGACCATTGAACGGATCAAAGGGACGGACAAATATGTTTTGCAAAAGAAAACCGTCACAGTGGACAGTATGGTGGACGAACGCTACCGTCGTTTTAAAATGCGTGAATTTGAGGGCATTCATTTTGATTTCGGCAATGGTGAGCATGATCGGTGTCCCGAAGAAGATGAAATACGCAATGCCATTCTTGCAGCAATGGAAAAAGCGGACATACCCTATGACGGTTTAACGGACGATAACCGAAAACAGATAGAGCTTTATTTTAACATGTTTCTGCCGCGCGGCACAAAAAAGCGCGTGTTTGAAAACGTCACAGGCGACCTTGTTCCGGCCATTACGGCAAATATGGAACGAGGATCGCTCCGCATCGGCGAATTGGAACGCGACGCCACGGCCTTTATCAGCGAATCCTATGAAGAGGAACTCGATGATCGCTCAAAAATCCTGATCAAATATCTGATGGCGACGCGCAAACCCAAAGTTCATCCGGACGGACAGCAGGAATTAAGCTTTATTGATTCCACGGGGCTGCTCGCCAAACACAGTGAGTATGTCCGCCCAATCCTGATAAATGACGACCGGCCGCCGTACATCGTGAACCCATCGGTTTTGAAATCACCGCAAAGCACCGTGCTGGTTTCACACTATCCCGAGAAGGAATTTGTTTTCCGGCTGCTTGCACATGAGCAATATCTGGACGCCTGGATTAAAGCGCCCGATAAAGGTTACTACTCTATTGATTATGAATATTGGAGGGGCGGCAAAGACCGTGTACGCCATGGATTTAATCCGGACTTTTTCATCAAAATAAATCTGGATTCCTACATCGCCTTATTGAAAAGAAAAGGCGAAACTGGCCATTTGGAAGAACTGAGAAATCTGCAAGATAAAGGCTATGAAACATTGCTTCGCGTTGTGGAAATAAAATCCGATGACGATGATGACGAAGCCACGCCGGCCAAAGCCGAATGGGCACAAAGACATTTTGCAGCAGTCAATGCGAAATTACTGGAGCCATTGCCGGGAAACTTTCCGTCAGAACATAAAAATACTATAAAGCAATTCTACACCTTCGATCTTCTCAAACCGGCAGGCTATGTGAAATGGTTTGATCATCTGCGGACGGGAAAGATAATAATGTGAGTAATCGTAAAATGGCTGAACATAATCAAATATATTTAATATAGAGGCGCATTATGACAATGGTTGCGTCTCTTTTTATTCAAAGATGGCCAATCTTAATTGGTGATCTTTTAATTTCAAGTCCAGGGAAAAATGATAAATTCTGCTTGCCGACTGTTAACGATAATCTGCCAAAAATAGATATAGAAAACATGCATAAGCCCGTCGGACTACGGCAAAAGGCGGTAGTTATAAACAATAATTTAGCCGTCTGTTGGGCTAATTCGGCATTTTACGCAAAAAGAGTCATTAAAGATCTCATTTCCGAGTATAAAGATAAGATATGCAGCATTGATGAAATGTTGCATTATCTGGATAATATTGATCCGGAAATTCGGGAAAATGTGTCCATTGTTGGAATGTTACGACACAATAATTTATTTCATGCCTTCGGGTTTAATTGCGGAAATAAGCAACTGAACGATAACGGTGACATTATATATATCGCAGGTTCAGGCACGGAAGAATTTTTACAAACGTTTGACGCGTATAATCTTCAACCTCAAGAAAATCTGAACCCGCTGCAATATGCAGTGAGTACTTTAATCGCTCAATACAATTATATGATGTGTAAAGAAATATCCAGCATAGACAGCCTTGTCAATTGTTATGGTGGTGGATATGAATTGATTTCTTATATGAATGGCGGATTTCAAAGACGTCACATGGAGGATAAATGGTTAAGCTCAATCTAACAGAAGAAGACAAAGCCGGTTTGATCGAGGCGATTAATAAGGGCGTGGAGCCCAAGCCCGACTTACTGCCTAAACTTTTTCCCGGCATGGCCGAAAAGTTTGACGTTCAGGCGCTGGACCGGGCCAAAATTCCCACACTCGAGTATGCGGGCAAGCGCTCCAAGGCGGCAATACTTGCGGAAGCCCATGCTGGGATCGGCGCCGCGCCTCTGCAAACCGTGCGCTGCCTGGGCGAGACGAAAAACGACGAATGGAAGAATCTGATTGTCCAGGGTGATAATCTGCAATTTTTGAAAACCTGACAAACGACCTGCAAGCTATCCAGGATTGCGGCCCGCAGTTGCTTACAGCAATTCAGTTTCTAACAAATCCAGCGGCAAGGCAGAGATGTTCTCACTAAGCTGATACTTTTGTTTGCCGGGATAAACAATCCATAATTTAGACAACTGTAAATCGTCCATGGCTGTCTGCATAGATCGGGTAAGGCGTGGCGCGTCTTCATACTTGAATTCAACACCCCAGTTCTTGCCGCGGTTTTGCCAGAAAAGATCAAGCTCCGCGCCCGCGTGTGTGTTCCAAAAATAAAGTTCGTTATCCTGCTTTTCCAACATTCGGCAGACACAGTCAAGTGCAAAACCCTCCCAGGAAGCACCCAGCTTTGGCCATGTTTGCAACTGTTTTTGCGTCTCGATGGAAGAAAGACTATGATACAGTCCGGAATCGCGCAGGTAAAATTTGGGTCGCTTTACAAGCCGTTTACCAGTATTGACATGCCAGGGCTGGAGAATGCGGATCATAAACGTTCCCTCAAGAATGTCGCAATATTTACGCACGGTCATATCTGATACACCGAAAGATCGGCCCAGTTCGGCGTAATTGAGAATCTGTCCATGGTAATGGCTGAGCATTGTCCAGAAGCGACGTAATGTTCGGGCTGGTATGTTGATGCCAAGTTGCGGGATGTCGCGTTCCAGAAATGTTGTTACATATTGATTACGCCACACATGACTTTCTTCATCTGTCCTGGCTAGAAAAGACAGGGGTAATCCGCCACGCAGCCAAAGCATTTTGATCTTTGTCTCGTCAATATCGCTTAAACGAAAACCACCCAGGTAGTGGTAAGCAATTCGGCCGGCAAGTGACTCTGAACTCTGGCGGATTAAATCCCGTGAAGCACTACCCAGAATGATAAATTTTCGCTTTTTGTTCTGATCGACAAGATAACGCAGCAACGGAAATAAATCCGGTATGCGTTGGATCTCGTCAATGACAATTACACCTGAAAGATCTTCGAGCGCAAGCTGCGGCTGATCCAGGCGGGCGGCGTCCTGCGGATTTTCCAGGTCGAAATAATGATCGGCGCCAATAGTCTTTGCCAGTGTTGTTTTACCGCACTGCCTGGGGCCGAGGATGGCCACTACGGAAAAAATTGCCATCAATTTGGACAATGCAGCTTGATCTTGCTGTCTTTTAATAATTTCCATGGCTGTAACTTAGCAGATCTACCTTGAAAAATCAAACACTATGTATGATATTTCAAGGTAGAAAAATGGGGTGTGCAAATATTTTCCAGGTAGAGGGAGAACTGACACATAAACGGAGATGCTCATAGGGGGTCAGGTTCTGATATGGCATACGCCAAACCCGTCCCATTCACTCACGGGTTTTGCCGACTTGATGACAAAACCCGCTTTGTCCTGGTCATGCGCACAGGCGATCGTGACATCGCCTGCCAGCTGGTGGATTTCCGGGCTCATGACAAATTGCAGGCCGTCGGATTCATAAATCAGGTCTGCCTCGCGAACGTCATCCAGGCACAGGCCCAGTGAAGCGTCGCAGCAGCCCGTGGAATGGAGTTCGATGCGGATCGGCCGGTTCGACTCCTTCGCGGGCATTGACAGACGGATGGCCTCACCAGCGCCAGCCTCCAAATGGACCAGTGACATGGTGTCTCCCTCCTTTTTACCCTTCATAGTGGCCGTTTCGGCGGTGATGAAGGCAGCCTTAAAAACCAGGTTTCATATCGTCCATGCCGCGCTCGCCCCTTCTGTTGTGGCCTCAATGATGCGGCGCGGGGTGCCGGCATCGCCAATGATGAAATGGCGGATGCCTTTTTCCCGAAGGATATCCTTAAAGGTATTCCGAGGGGTAACGCCGACGGCCACGATGACCTGGTTGACGGGTTCCAGCCTCTGCTCTTTCCCATTGGTGCTGACCAGAACCGATCCTTGCTCGATGGCCTTGATGGTCGTGTTAAACATCAGCTTGGCTCCGGCAGCCCCCAGACGCCGATGCAGCATTTTGCCATGGGCTGAGACCGCTGGAACAGGCGGGTTAGCCAGCGTCTCAACCAGGGTAACATCCTTGACACCCTTCTCACAAAGGAAATCCGCCGTTTCCATTCCAACCAGACCGCCCCCGATGACGACGACGTGGTCTTTGGGGACAACATCGCCATTCAAAATCTGCCAGGCGTCGCAGACAACAGAGGATGAAATGCCCTCGACCGGACAAGTGGACTTATCGGCGCCAATAGCCAAAATGACGACGTCAGGGTTTCCCTGGACAATCATATCTTCCGTAACTTCCGTCCCCGTCCGGATATCGACGCCCTTTTTCCGGCACTTCGCCGTGAGGGTTCTGATCCATGTGCCATAGGCCGATTTATGGGGAGCCTTTTCAGCAAAGCGTATCTGTCCGCCGGCCTCCTTTTCCTGTTCAAAAAGAATGACCTGATGGCCGAGTCTTGCCGCCTCATAGGCCGCAGTAAGACCGCCCGGACCACCCCCGATCACCCACACCTTTCGGGAAACCACCGCCGGCTTTGTCGGATAGATCAGTTCCTGACCCGTTTCCGGGTTGATGGCGCAACGCACCGACTGCTGTTCGAGTACGAGTCGTTCGATGCAACCCTGGTTGCAGGCAAGGCATTCAATCGTGTCTTCCGGATGCCCAGCCAGGGCATTTTTCAGGAAATCGGGATCGGCCAGATGCTGGCGTGCCACGGCGATCATGTCCGCATCACCACGGGCAATGGCTTCGTCCATGATATAGGGGTCCGTAAAACGGCCCACGGCGATAACGGGCACCTCCGTCACGTCTTTGATCTTGCGGGCCAACCCGACATTAAAGCCCTGCTCATATTCAATGGGGGCGCTCGCATTCGGCGTATCAACGCTGACGGCGGCACTGGCGTGGGTGCCGAAGGATACGTTGATCATATCCGCGCCGGCGGAAACGAAATTGGGGATAATCGTCTGTATATCGGAGACGGTATAGCCGTTTTGAATGCATTCCTCTGCGGAGATGCGGATCAAGATGGGATAATCGTTTCCAACCTGTTTGCGGACCTCCTCCAGGCACTCGATCATAAACCGGGCCCGGGCCCGGAAATCGCCGCCATATTGATCGGTCCGCTGATTGGAATGGGCCGAGAGAAACTGCATGAGGAGATAGCCGTGGGCGGCGTGGAGTTCCACGGCATCAAAGCCTGCGGCCTTGGCACGAACAGCCGCTGTGCCGAAGGACGTAATGGCCTCCCGGATATCTTCCAGGGTCATCTCCCTGGGCGTTCCGAGGAAGCCGTAGATGTAACTCGGAATGGCCGAAGGGGCGACGGCTGTCTTCCTTTGGGTCTGGAACATACTTTCCCGGCCGCAATGGTGAAGCTGCATGGCGACCTTGCCGCCTTCGGCATGCACCACAGCGGCAAGCTTTTTGAGCCCCGGAATGAATTTGTCATCCCACACGCCCAGACATTGGGGCGCCACAGCGCCCAGGGGGTGCACTTCCGTGATCTCGGTGATGATAAGCCCGGCGCCTCCTCGGGCCCGGCGCTTCATATAGGCCAGGGTTGCCTCACTAACCGTGCCGTCAGCGTTGCCCAACCGTGTTCCCATAGGCGGCATGACGATCCTGTTGGGGATATTCATGGACTTCACCCGCAGGGGGGTCAGCAGATGCTCTAATGTTTTCATAGGTCTTCTCCTCTAAAGAATTGAGTGTTTCGGTTATTAGATCATGTACCGGGTTCCAGGTCTTCTGTTCTTGGGTCGGGCCAATGCTTTGTCCCCCCTTCGAAGATGACCGTGAGCACTTTTTTCGGGTCGGAGGACTCCTCTACATTGGGAAGATTGGTCCCGCCATAACCTGGAAGTGTATAGAATGTGAAATCCAGGGGCATCATGCGGCCTTCCCGCACAGCTTCCACATATTTTTGAGCCGCTTCGGGATCGGGGACGCCGCGGACATTGCCAAGAAACTTCCTGCCGTTCTGCCGGTGATCGGCAAACGCGCAGGCGCTTCCATAGAGACTCGATATCCCGATCCTGGCGGGGTATTTCCAACCATAGAGCACCTGTTTGATATACCGATCGAAGGCCAGGGAGTAGCTGGGCCATTTCCCCTTCCCCCACATGAGGCCGGCAAAGAAGGGATCTGCTTCCTCTTTGGGCGACTGGGACATCAGTTGGGCTACAACGGTTACCAACCCGTACACCTGTTCTCTGGTGAAGTCGTGTCCTTCGGGGTTCCACTTGGGGTTTGAGCACCTCGGGACGTTGGACAGCATGGCGTAGAAGGCCCGGAAGGGTTCCGATTCATCTTCATCTGCCTTGGTGCTCATATTGAGACCACCCAAAATATTGGTTGGCCCGTAAAGCCCCTTCTTTCCATATTCTTCATAGGTCACGGTGCCGTCACCCGTTTCGTCAAAGGCGTCGAGAAAACTGCGCTTCCGCGATGTTCCCTCCAGCGTATCAACGGCATCCATGTATCCGAAGAATGTTTTCTGCAGATCCCAGGGCATTTTGTAGGTGTCGGAATAAAGGGCGCTGGTGACGATTTCGTTGAAGCGGTTCCCTTCCACAAAACCCAGTCGACCACGGAAGGAAGCCAGGGGATGCCCCGTGATCGCGTCATGGCCGACCACATAATAGGAACGTTTTCCCAGGCCACGCTGCTCGGCCCGCTCGAAGCAGTAATCCCTGCGGAGGGGGCAGTCATAGGCCTTTTCGGTGATAATGGCCTGGCCGTCATATCGCGGCACTGGAACAGCCTGGGGGAAATACCCGCCCATGCCGTCATCAAGGCCACTTTCCTCGGCCTCTTTAAGGCCCACATTGCTGAACATGTAGCGGGCACAGAAAAGATCAGCCGCCACGGGGTCGATACCTGCCATCACGAGACCCTCGGGTTCCTTGATGCCCAGGCCTTGCCCCTGATGATCCCGATTGATGCCTTCCACGGCATCGACGATGTGCATCATAAAAATATTCTGGTTGGCCACGGCGGCGATAATATCGATCATGGTTCCCGTCAGGCCGCCTGTCTTCTTCACCAGATAGCTCCCGTCAACGCCTTTCCTGGGAAGGCAGGTTGCGGAATCCATCTCCGGAACCCATACCTGATGCGGAATGGCGCCCTTCATCCCCGGAATTTTCCGGTGGGGCGTTGCGTATTCCCAGGCACAGTTGCTGGAACGGGACACTTCCATGGGATAGAGGCCAATGCCGAGGTTTTTGATAATATTGGTAAAGAGGGCTTGGGCATGAACCTTCAAGCGAGGCAGATTAACCAGAATGCATCCCGGGTAAGCGGACCGATCAGCGGCATCGGAAGGATCGCCGCCGATGATGACTTTATGGAGAATGAGAGAATCAAAATTCTCACCACCCGGAACGGGGATATCCCTTCCTTTTGCCGGATCGTCGCAGATCCGATTCAGGTCATAGACCATAAGCTTGTCCGTCACCTTGCCCGGGGGAAGATAGATGCCCGCCATGCTTTCTTCCAATCCCTGCATTGCATCGTCTCCCATGGATGTATCGGATGCCTCGGCAAGATACCGGCGGACGAAATAGAAACCCCACCCCCCGTAGAAATTATCGGAGCGTCCCTCAATGACCGCTTCGGTTGTCACGGGCCTTCCCGCCGTTTTGATCCGGCGGTAGTGGGCGGCAACACTGGACAGGGCCGTGGCGGCCTCGCCGATGCACATCCGGTAGTAGCTGATGCCCGCCTTGTCATGGAACCAGCGCATCACGGCAGCCACGAAGGGCCATTCCGTATTTCCCGTGCTTCCCGGGGTCGGACCATAGGTATAGGGGTCAATGTTCTCCGTGCTGACGAGGTTTGGCTTGAAGAGAATCTTTTGTCCCAGATCGAGTCTTTTGCGCAGGAGGGCAAGAAACCCTGTCTCCTCCTCCAGGGCGGTGAGGGCGGCATCGATGTTTTCGTAGGTATAATTGATCTTCGCCTTGATGTCCTGCCAAGCCGCTTCATCGGTGTCGCGGATGACTTTCTGGAGCAGGGGCCCGGTTCCCTTGTATGATTTTTTTACGTCCATCCGGGCCACAGCCACGGCGGCGCCGTCCTTGTCGATCATGCCGTCACCCAGGGCGGTATGAATCAGTTTTTCTTTAATACGCATGGCTTGGTTGTGCTCCTTCCGATTTTTCTTATGTTTCCCTTCGTTGTTGATGAATCGCCATGGTCGCCGTGAACAGGTCTTTCTCCGGGACGAATTCCTTGTCCTTGTCTTTCCGGAAGACCTTGATTGCTTCGGTGGGACAGGTGACGGCGCAGACGCCGCAACCGATGCAGCGGTCCAGGTTGACGTGGGCGACATCGTCCATGGAAATTGCGTCCATGGGGCATCGCTCTTCACAGAGCTCGCAGCCGATACAATCGGTTTCACTCACCCGGGCAAAGAAGCTGCTGTTGACCATCTCCGAGGGCTTAGCACATTTTTTATAGGCGATAAGAGGGCCGCAGCAGCAATCACAGCACATGCAAAGGGCGACGGCGTTCTGGGAGGAACTCAACTGACAGACCAGACCGGCTTCCTCACCTTTCTTCAGAATGGCCAGGGCTTCTTCCTGCTCAACGTAGCGGCCCATACCGTTTTCCACAAAATAATGGGTGCCGCTGCCGAAATGGAAACACACCTCCATTGGCTTGCTGCAAGGTTCGTTCAGAAGTGCTTTCTGTCTCCGGCACATGCAATCGGAAACACCAATATACTTGGAGGATTTGATGGCCGCCTCGGCACTTTCATAAGGCATGACCTGGGCATCCGAGTCCACGCTCTCGGAAATGGGAATCGTCCGCAGATCCCTCGTTTTTCCTTTCATCCAGGTGGCGTCGAATAGAATCGGCCCAAACTCCGCCATGTCTTTGGCAAATTCAGGAGTCATCCGATTCATTTGAAACTCGATGATTCCCACCAGGAATGCGGTTGCCATATATTTATAACTCCCGGCTTTCCCAATCCGAAAAATCTGCCCCCTGTGGGACATCTCAAAGAGCATCTGTTCGGTTTTTTCCGGATCCGCCCCGATGCGGCAGGCAACCTCCGCGGCCGTTTCCGGCATCGGGGTGAGCTTCATCACCATTTCCGCATCCTCGGGCGAGAAAATGTGTTTCAGCACTCTCAGCTCGATTCCCGATTCCGTATGCAACGGATACCGCTGGGGAAAAGTGTCAAGAAACTCGGCCAGTCGTTGATAAACGTCCTTCATCTTTTTCTCTCCTCTCACCGCCATGTCACCAGCGGTGCATTTCTTTGCGGAATTCGCTCATAGCCGGTTTTGGGGTAGCCTAACATGATCGCGCCATAACATTGGTGGCCCGCGGGCAGGCTCAAGGCTTCGGCCAGGGGTGCATGAAGATTGGCCGCTGCCGTAAAATAGCCTCCCCAGCAGGTTCCCAACCCTTTGGCATAGGCATAGAGTTCCAGATAGGTCAGGGCGATCACACAGTCCGCTTCGGCAAAAGGCAGGTCGGCCGGGGAATGAACCAGGATCAAGTTTGGCGCCCCGCGCAGGATCCGGTCTTTCCCGTTATCCCAGGCGGTGATGATGCGACGCATGCGCCGGACCATGTCCTCATCTGCAATGCCCGGAAGGTTCTGTCGTGTAAAATCGATCACCATCGCTGCGAAGCGCTTCAGCTGGGCCGGGTCTTCAAAAACCGTCCAGTGCACCTGCTGCTTATTGCTCCCCGTGGGCGCATAGCGGGCCAGATCAATCAAATCCTCCAAAAGATCATGGGGTACGGGTTCTGTTTTGTACTGGCGGATGGAACGCCTCGCCCTTAAAAGCTGCCCCACGGCCTCCGGTCCGGGAAGAAGGTCCTTTTGCAGGGATGGACAAGCATCGAGAGGCATTGACGAAAGCGTCAAGGCACCGTGAGGACATACGGCTACGCAGTGGCCGCAGTTGATGCAGAACTCTTCGGCATCCTCTATCGGTGACGGGAAGGCGTTTTTATCCGCCATAGCAATCACCTGTGCCGGACAATCTTTCACACAGATGCCGTCACGCTTGCATTTTTTCTGATCGATCATAAAAAGACTCATATTCATTTCCTCTTTTCTAACTCCTTTTTTTAAGCCCATTTACAAGCAGGCATAGATTAAATTAATGAAATCATTTAGGCTTCAGGAAGACATCAAATAAAAGGGAAACGCAGTCGCGAATCGGTTCCGTCGAGTTTTCTATCTTCATGCGCAAAAGACTGCCCTCCCATGCATCCCAGCAGAATTGGGCAAGTTTATCTGCCTTAATGTCCCGACGCACGGTACCCTGAACCTGGGCGCGCTCGAGATGATAAGCCACGCGGTCACACCAGGTAACCATTACCGATTTCAGGGTGCCGCGGCATAACTCACTGGATTCCGCCAATTCTCCGGCCAGATTGCCTATAAGACAGCCCGTCTTGACGCGGCAGGCATCCTGGCTCTGAATTATGGACTCGAAAGCGTTACGCAGCATTTTAAGCGGGTCATCATCGGGTCCCTTGGCAATCAAGATAGTCCACACCTCGGAGACATGGTCTGCATAATGTTTGACAATCTCTGCCGCGAAGCCTTCTTTACTTTTAAAATAGCTGTAGAAAGACCCCTTCGGAATGCTTAATGCATCTACGATTTCCTGTATGCCCGTACCGTGGTAGCCCCGCTCGCAAAACAAGGTAGCGCCGACTTCCAGCAGTTTTTCTTTGATATGAATATTTTCCCTGACCATGGCGGCACAATATGACCGGTCATCTTGTTTGTCAAGGAAATTATTATTCTCTGGTGAAGGTTGTCCGGTTTTTAAAGTATTTATCGCTCCAGGAAGACGTGGAATCTTCCATCAATGAACGCGCCAAATCTTCATCGACTTCAATAAGGCATATCTTTTCTTTCCTTTTGGCGCTTGAAATCTTATCAATTTAGTCTTTACAAAAGCCTCTCTTCCTGATTAAAGTCAGCGATAAAACAACAGGAGATTGTTATGACGCAGGCAAACTTGCCGGAATATGATTATGATGTTGTCATTATCGGTGGCGGACCGGCAGGTTACACGGCCGGCATCTACGCCGCGCGCGCCGCGCTGAAGACGCTGCTCATCGAAGGCGCGGGCACAGTCAGCCAGATCACCATAACGGATATGATAGAAAATTACCCGGGCATTCCCGACGGCATCGGCGGGTTTGAGCTGATGCAGCTTTTCAAAAAGCAGGCACAAAAATTCGGCCTGGAAGTTCTTCCCAAAGATGTAACGGCTGTCAAAAAAAGTCCTGCAGCCCAGGTAGTCTGGGAAGTGACCGCCGGAGACAAAGTCTATAAAACACTTAGTATTATTGCCGCGACAGGCGCAATGTGGCGCAATCTGGGTGTTCCGGGAGAAGCGGAATTTATAGGACGTGGCGTATCCTATTGCGCCACCTGCGACGGGCCCTTTTACCGCAACCGCGACGTCATTGTAGTGGGCGGCGGCGACACAGCCGTTCAGGAAGCGCTTTTCCTGACACATTTTGCCAAAAAAGTAATTGTAATTCATCGCCGCGACAGACTGCGCGCGGCGGGAATACTGCAAAAAAGGGCTTTTGCCGAAAAGAAAATTGAATTTATCTGGAACGCAACGATTACGGAAATCACCGGCACTGAGTTTGTTACAGGTGTCAAGATAAGGGATGTCAGCACCGGCGTGATCCGCGAAATGGCCGCCGATGGCGCTTTCATTTTTGTCGGTCGCCTGCCTTACACGGAAATGTTTCAAGGGCTGGTGGAAATGGATAAAACCGGTTTTATAATAACGGATGAACATTTGCGAACCAATGCCGCAGGTATTTTTGCCGCGGGCGATTGCCGCTCCAAGCTTTTTCGCCAGGTTGTCACAGCCGCGGGCGACGGCGCTAACGCCGTCCACAGCGTGGAGTTGTATATCGATGACGTGAAAGGACAAAAATACTAAACAATGGAATCTTTTATCAGCGCCTGGCAGCATCTGCCCTCGCACATCAGTCCCACGCTTTTCAGCATCGGCTCTTTTCAACTGCGATATTACAGCCTCATGTATCTGGTGGCTTTCGCTGTCGTGTATTTCTTGTTTGCCTACCGGATTAAACGCAAAGAAATCACAATAACCACGGAAGTTGTGCAGGATTATCTCGTCTGGGCGATGGTTGGCCTGATTGTCGGCGCAAGGTTCGGTTACGCTCTATTTTACAATTTCAACTACTACATGTCCCATCCGCTCGAAATTATTATACCATTTGATTTTTCTAATGGCTTCCGGTTTGTCGGTTTGAGCGGCATGTCTTATCACGGCGGCCTGATCGGCGTAGCGGGAATAACCCTTTTGTTCTGCCGTAAACACAAGATTCGATATTGGCAATTCGGCGACTGGTTGTGCGCGGCAGCACCCCTGGGTTACATGTTCGGCAGGTTCGGCAATTTCATCAACGGCGAACTTTGGGGTCGCGTGACCACGGCGCCGTGGGGAATGTATTTTCCGCAGGATGCGACACAGAGTCTGCGCCATCCGTCACAGCTATACGAAGCCCTGTTCGAGGGCCTGTTTCTATTTGTCGTCCTGTGGTTGCTTCGTAAGCGAAATCCCTTCGACGGCTTCATGATCGGCCTTTATATTTTCGGATACGGTCTGGTGCGCTTCATTATCGAGTTTTTCCGCGAGCCGGATGCACACCTGGGGTTTGTTCTGGCATTCAACACGATGGGACAAGTCCTGTGTATAATCATGATGCTGGCGGGTATTGCCATCATACTCTGGCGTAAACAAGCTTCCTCTTTATTGAAATAAATCAGGAGGTTTTATGGGAAAGAATCTGGTGATCGTCGGTGGCGGCGCAGGCGGAGGTTCAGCGGCCGCCGAAGCGAAACGAAACGATCCGTCTCTGCGGATTACGATGGTGGAACAAGGGAAATTTGTCGCGGTTGCCGCCTGACCGATGCCCTATTACATCGGCGATGTAATCAAAGACCAAGGCAAACTGATCGCGCGCACGCCGGAAAAGTTCCAAGAAGGCGGCATCGACGTCTGGCTCCAGACGCGCGTGGTCGGTGTTGATCCGACAAAAGGTGTTGTCGAAATTCAGGATAACCGTCCCATACCCTACGACTTTCTGGTGGTGGCTACGGGCACATCCGCGTTTGTGCCGGATATGCCGGGACTCACTCTACCCGGCGTTTTTTCGCTTCGGAATCTTGAAGACGCTATCGCCATCAAAACCTGGCTTAAAGAAAAAAGCGCCAACCGTGTTGTGATCATCGGCGGAGGCTTCATCGGTCTGGAAATGAGTGAAGCGCTCCATGCCGCGGGAATTCATACCACCATCATCCACAAGGACGCGCTGCCAGCCAACCGCTGGGACGCTGCCCTGTCGGCCGTTATGCTTGAGGAGCTTCAAGCCCACGGCGTGGAATTTGTAGCCAACGCCACAGCACAATCGATCGAAAAGGGAAAAAGCGCGCCGCTTCGTGTCACGACGGATAAAGGCGAATATGAAGGCGATCTGGTCCTGCTGGCTATCGGCGTCCGGCCTGACGCGCGTCTGGCAAAATCGGCGGGTTTGAAAATCGGTCAATCCGGCGCGATTGGCGTCAATTTTGCCCAGCAGACCTCCATCGAAAATATCTATGCGGTGGGCGATTGCTGCGAATCGTTTCACAAGGTCAGCCGCCGCTGGGTAAACATGCCACTGGGTGACATCGCCAACAAACAGGGCCGCGTCGCCGGACGCAACATCGGCGGCAAACCGCTCACCTTTGACGGCATCGTCGGCGCACAGTCCTTCCGGCTGTTTAATCTGGAATGTGCGGCCACGGGACTATCGGAACAAGAGGCGGTCGCGGCAGGTTACTCGCCGGCAAGCAATATCACCTGGGGCAGCGCGATGGCGCCTTCTCTGGGCGTGAGAAAAATCGGCCTGAAATTGATTGCCGACCGGTCATCGGGAAAATTGCTGGGCGCGCAGGCTGTTGGCTTTGCCGGAGCGGTGGGACGGATCAACGTCCTTTCCGTGGCGCTGTGGACGGGTCTGGACCTTGATCAAATCGGTTATATTGATCTTGCTTACGCCCCGCCGTTCAGCGCGTCATGGGACATTATTCATAACGCGGCTCAGGCGCTACGCCGCATATTATAAAAGGGACGGCATCTTTATGCAAATTGAGCTTTCCAGCGCTTCACAAACCCAGTTGAAAAAATGGGCTAGGCTTACCGAAACCAAAGCGCGGCGGGCAGAAGGAATTTTTCTGGTCGAAGGCGTAAAGGTTGTAGAGGAGCTATTATCGAGTGACGGGCAAACAGAAGCCATTCTGGTATTGCCGGAAAAAATCAAAGACTGGGAGGGGCTGGTAGATAAGACAGCTAACAATATACCGATTTATTCGATGACCCGCTCTCAGTGGAAGAAACTCAGCCAGGATAAGGAACCGGAAGGGATAATGGCTGTAGTCCAAATCAAGCCGGAACTGGATTTGACTGCCTTTTTATCCACGCGCCCGGGAAATATCTTAATTCTTCATGAGACAAACAACCCCGGCAACGTCGGAGCTTTGATGCGCAGCGCACTGTGGTTTGGTTTTAGCAACATAATTTTAAGCGCCAACTCCGCTGATTACACGAACCCCAAAGCTGTCCGTGCCTCGATGGGCAGCCTTTTTCATTTGACTATTGTCTCTGATGTTGATTTAAGAGCGGCACTGCCGCAAATAAAAAAGCATCATTATCTTGTGGGCAGCGATGTACACCAGGGACTACCGCCGCGCCCGCTGCCACAAAAAGCAGCTCTGTTTTTAGGTAGTGAGAGTCATGGCCTGCCTGAGTATTTATTGGCGTTTGCCGATGAGCGCTGGTGCATACCCGGTAATGCTCGGACGGATTCTTTGAGCCTACCGCAAGCAGCAACAATTATGATGTATGAGATGAGGAAAGAGATTTAAGATTTAAGTTTTAAGGAAGAACAAATGATATCATACATTCAAGTGACGACCGCCACGGAAACCAAAGAGCAGGCGCAAACACTCGCTCAACATCTGGTGGAGACAAAGCTGGCTGCCTGTGTGCAGATTACCGGTCCCATTACCAGTATTTATCGGTGGAAGGGCAAAGTGGAAAAAACGCAGGAGTGGTTCTGTTTGATTAAAACAAGGGATAATCTTTACAATAAAGTGGAAACCGTGATTAAAAACCTGCACCCTTATGAAACAGCGGAGATTATAGCCGTACCGATTGTTAAAGGCAGCAAAGAATATGTGCGCTGGATTGATGACGCGCTAGAGAAGACAACTGAAGGCTAAAGTATTCTGAAAAATTAGAAAAGCAGCAACATTTTCTACGATTCGCCTGCCTCATTTAAGGCTGTTCTTACCCTGATATTTCCAATATTTATGGAACAACTTTTGATAAATATTGCCTAATTCATGATTTTCAACTAGTATGCGCGCCAATCTATAATTGATTAAAAAGGAGGAACGTATATGCCGGAATTAGGGAAAATCAATGATCTTGAGGAACAGTTTTTTTACAAGGAAAATCAGAAGATGGCGGAGAAATACCGCGCGATGCAGCAAATGAAGGAAACCAAGCAGGCGCTCGCGGCAGTGTCGGGAATAAACGATGATCTGGTGCTGGAAAAATTAATTGCCATGAATCTACGCCCGGAAACTCTCGCGTCGATTTCACTGGTGCCACTTATTGAAATTGCCTGGGCTGACGGAGATGTTGATCAGAAGGAGAAAGATGCGATCCTTAGTGCAGTGAGCAAATTTGGCTGGACGTCGGACAGTCTCAGCTATGAGTTGCTCGATCAATGGCTGAAAAACAAACCGTCCGAGTCACTGCTAACGGCATGGAAGCATTATGTGGACGCGGTATGCCATAAGATGACCAATGAAGAAGTAATTCATTTTAAGAAAGAAATTATGGCGCATGTTACCGTTGTCGCTGAAGCGGCCGGCGGCTTTTTAGGTATAGGTAAAACATCTGCTGAAGAACAAAATATGATTACTCAACTGGAAAGCACATTTTGCAACAAATAGCGTAGACCAATACAATTGATCAGGAGCCTACATGCAGGAAATCAGCAATATAAAATTTCATAGTTTTAGTGTCCGCGAAGCGTTTGCCCGGTTGGATTCAACAGAGACAGGATTGTCGGAGGAAAAATCCAACGAACGAATTGACACCTTTGGATTCAATGAAATTACCGAAACGAAAAAAGATCCGGCATGGAAGAAGCTACTAGGGCAGTTTGCTAATTTGCTGATTATGATTCTGATCATTGCGGCAATCATCTCGGCTTTGATGGGCGATATCATCGAAGCTATATCGATTGTTGTCATTGTACTCTTGGCCGGGGTATTGGGTTTTGTACAGGAATATCAGGCGCAGAAGGCAATTGAATCACTCAAGAAGATGGCGGCACACAAGGCGCTGGTCCTGCGCAACGGCGTGGAGCACTTGATTGAAGCACGGTTGCTGGCGCCTGGGGATGTTGTGGTACTCAAGATGGGCGACACGATTCCGGCGGATGCCCGTTTGATCGAAGCGGCCAACCTTACGCTGGAGGAGGCGGTGCTTACGGGTGAATCGCAGGGCGTTGTTAAAAATGCCGGGATGACCTTTCCTGAAAATTGTGCGGTGGGTGACTGCCTCAATATGGTTTATGCAGGAACCGCCGTGTCCAACGGACGTGGTAAAGCGCTGATTTGCGCAACCGGTTCGCACACTGAATTCGGCAAAATTGCCGAGATGCTGAAGAAGGAACCGGAGAAGAAAACCCCTTTGCAGAAGAATCTCGATACACTGGGCAGCCGGATCGGCATCTTTGCTCTGGTGGTTGCCGTTATGATGAGCGCCGCTGGAATATTAAAAGGATACGAGTTGGTAAAGATGTTTATCTGGGGCGTTGCCCTGGCGGTGGCCGTCATTCCGGAGGCGTTGCCGGCGGTGGTAACCATTTCTCTGGCGCTGGGGGTGCGCCGTATGGTGAAACGCCGTGCCTTGGTTCGCAAACTGCCTGCGGTGGAAACGCTCGGTGCTGTTAATATCATTTGCAGTGACAAAACCGGCACGCTCACCGAAGATCAGATGACGGTGCGCCGTATCTATGTTGACAACAAAATCGTGTCCGTTGCCGGAGCCGGATATGAGCCGGTTGGTGAACTGAAGTACGACGGATTGGTATATGACAACAACAATGTTGCCCTTGCGCAACTCATACAGATTGGTTCGCTGTGCAACGACTCACATCTGATTAAAAAAGACAAGTGGGTGATTACCGGTGATCCTACCGAAGGTGCGCTGGTGGTGCTGGCTGCAAAAGTCGGTTTGAACAGCGATGCGCAGCGGGGCCATATCCTACGTATAGCCGAGGATCCGTTTACCTCGGAAAAAAAACGCATGACCACCTACCACTCAATTAATAAAGAAACTTTTGCTTACAGCAAGGGCGCCGGAGAAGTAATGCTTGGTTGTTCAACGCAAATCATGACAGCGCAGGGCATCATTGCGATCACCGATGAAACAAGGATGCATTTACAAAACGTGATCAGGCAATTTGCCGAAGAGTCGCTCCGCATAATCGGATTTGCTTATAAGAAGTTAGAATCTTTTACGAAAGCGCAGCCGGAAGAGGGGATGATACTTGTCGGATTTGTGGGTATGATCGATCCGCCTCGCGCCGAGGTCTTTGCAGCGATCCGTCGCTGTGAAAGCGCCGGCATCCGTCCGGTAATGATTACGGGCGATCATAAAATTACCGCCGTAGCTATTGCGCGGGAGATTGGCATATTGAAAGACGGCAGCGCCTATTCCGGTGAAGAAATCGAACAGATGAATGATGAGACCTTCAACCGCGTTGTCAACGAGGCAAACGTTTTTGCCCGCATTTCACCGGCGCACAAGTACCGCATCGTTGAAGCGTTGATGGCGCAGGGCAACATTGTAGCAATGACCGGTGACGGCGTTAATGACGCACCGACGCTCAAGAAAGCCAATATCGGCATCGCAATGGGAATCACCGGAACGGACGTAAGCAAGGAAGCAAGCGACATGATTCTCACGGATGATAATTTTGCTTCGATCGTTTCGGCCGTGGAAGAGGGGCGTACGATATTTGAGAATATCAGAAAATATTTGGTGTATCTGCTCAGCGGAAATACGGGGACGGTGATTGGCATCATAATCGCAATGGTTGCGGGACTTCCCCTGCCGCTGACTGCAGTGCAGATATTGTTTATCAATTTTGTCATGGATGGACTGGTGGCCATTGCTCTTGGTGTTGAAGCACCGGAGCCGGGAATCATGGACAAGAAACCGCGTGCGGTTAAAGAAGGCATATTAAATACTTCTGCATTGTCAGAAATTTTCCTCGCCGGGGTATGGATTGCCCTCCTGACAACAACGGTTTATGTATATGCGCTGCATACCGGAGCGAGTGATCTAAGGGCCGGAACGATGTTTTTCACCGCCCTGGTGTTTGCGCGACTGGTAAACGGGTTTGCCTGTCGCTCGTTGCATCAGAGCGTTTTCATTATGCATCCGTTTTCCAATCTTGCGCTTGTGACTAGTGTACTCGTTACAATAATAATGGTTATGGGTATGATTCATCTGCCGATACTGCAGGTCGCATTTGGCCTGACATCTCTTGTAAATTTTGACTGGCTGCTGGTGACGCTGCTGCCGCTGACACTCCTCGTATTTACTGAAGCGGTAAAGTTGATCAAGCGTCGAATTACGAGGGGGAAATAAGCGCATGGAGCAGACTTATAAATCGTTGCAGTCATACTGGCAGCAATCGCCGCGGCCGCAATAGATTGACTTCTTGAGCATACGTTAAATGGATAAAAATTCTACCTGTCCTGTCAGCAGAAAGTTTTATGAAGAATTGCATCGATAGGGCTTTGATTAAAAAATCCGATGGTCTGACAAATGACAGAATTACTTGATCCTGGTTATATCGGACTCTTTTTGGCAGCATTTTTTGCTGCAACTGTGTTCCCGTTCAGTTCAGAGGTTCTGTTCAGTACCATGCTCTACGGGGATTATGATTTTACACTCTGCCTGCTCTCTGCATCGGCAGGCAATACTCTGGGGGGTATGAGCAGTTATCTTCTCGGCTTTCTGGTAAAATGGGATTGGCTTGAAAAGTACATGAATATCAGAATGGAAAAAGTGAAATCTCTCCATTCAAAAATTAAAGACCATATAGCCATTGCCTCTCTTTTATGCTGGCTCCCTGTAATTGGTGATCCGCTGGCCGTAGCCCTTGGATTTATGAGAGCTCCGGTAATGAAGGTTATAATATTTATGTTTGCCGGTAAATTTCTCAGATATTTTGTATGGGGACTTCTTACTCTGAAAATAATAAATTTTTAATGCAATAATTGACTGTTTATTTTATACCATTTCACTTTCAAAGGATAGTGAGGTTGCAAAAAGGAAGAGGCAACGAGGCTTATTTTACATACATTTCGAAAGCAGTCGACACTGCCAACAGAGTTAGCCACAGAAAGCGAATTGGTATGAATGAACAATCTTTCTTTTTAAGGAGAAAATATGTCAAGCAAAAATGAAGTAGAGAAAAAGTGCATTAATACCATCCGATTTCTCGCTGCCGACGCCATTGAAAAAGCCAAATCCGGCCATCCGGGCATGCCCTTGGGCGCGGCGGCAGCAGCTTTTACTTTATGGACAAAACACCTCAAACATAATCCTAAAAATCCTGAGTGGCCGGATCGCGACCGCTTTGTTCTGTCATCGGGTCACGCCTCGATGCTTTTATACGCTCTCCTGCATTTGACCGGCTATGATCTGTCGCTCGACGATATTAAAAATTTCCGCCAGTGGGGCAGCCGCACGCCGGGACATCCTGAATACAAACATACGGCGGGTGTGGAAGTGACCACCGGGCCTTTGGGACAGGGACTGGCTAACGCTGTCGGCATGGCTATTGCTGAGGCGCATCTGGCGGCGCGGTTCAACAGCGAAGGACAACCCATCGTTGACCATTACACATATGTTATGGCCGGAGACGGAGACATGATGGAAGGGGTCGTGGCGGAATCCTGCGCTTTGGCCGGTCATCTGCGTCTGGGAAAGCTCATCGTTCTCTATGACGACAATAAAGTCACTCTCGCCGGTTCTGCGGGATTATCTCTTACCGAAAATATCGAAATGCGCTTCAAGTCTTACGGCTGGCAGGTGCAAAAAGTTCAAGACGGAAACGATGTGGGCGCCATCGACCGGGCCATTAAAAAAGCTAAAAAAGAAACCGGCAAGCCCTCGCTGATTTGTGTGCAGACGACCATCGGTTACGGCGCGCCCGGCAAACAAGGCTCCTGCGATGCACATGGCTCGCCGCTGGGAGAAAAGGAACTGCAGGGCGCGAAAGACACGTGCGCCTGGCCGACCGAAGAACCCTTCTATGTTTCCGACGATGTTTGCAAATATTTCCGCAAGGCTGTTTCCCGCGGCAGGAGAAGCGAAAAGCTGTGGCTTTCGACACTTTTGGCTTACCGGCAAAGAGACGCGCTTCTGGCCACCCAACTGGAAAGAACGCTCGCAGGCGAACTTCCCGCCGATTGGGACGCGGCTCTTGCCGAATTTCCCGCCGATTCCAAAGATGTCGCCACACGCAAAGCTTCTGAAATCGTCATACAGGCCATTGCGGCCAAAGTCCCGGAATTGGCCGGAGGTTCGGCGGATCTCAATCCCTCAACATTTACCTGGCTCAAAGGTCTGGGTGATTTCCAAAGTGAGGCTTTGTCCAGCGAAGGTCTGCACGGCATGGTGGGCGAGGCATGGGATTACACGGGACGTAACATCCACTTCGGCGTGCGCGAGCACGCGATGGGAGCCATTGCCGTGGGTTTGGCGCTGCACGGCGGTGTGATTCCTTACACGGCAACCTTTTTAACTTTTGCCGACTACATGCGCCCGCCCATGCGGCTGGCGGCCCTGATGGGTTTGCGCGCCATTTTTGTTTTCACGCATGATAGCATTGGCGTGGGAGAAGACGGTCCGACGCATCAACCCATTGAACAGATCATGAATTTGCGGCAAGTGCCCAATATGACTGTGCTGCGTCCGGCGGATGCCAATGAAACACTCGAAGCCTGGCGTATAGCCTTAACCAATGCCACCGGTCCCACCACGCTGCTTTTCAGCCGTCAGAACTTACCGGTGCTGGATCGGCAGGTCTGTGCTTCCGCCACCGGCGTGCGTCAGGGCGGTTACGTCCTATGGGAATCATCGCCGAATCCGGAATTGATTTTGATTGCCACCGGTTCGGAGGTCGCGATGACGCTTTGGGCCGCCCGTAAACTTGCCGAAGAAGGTGCTAAGGTTCGAGTGGTCTCGCTTCCCAGTTGGGAAATATTTGACCGCCAGCCGCAGGAGTATCGCGATTCCGTATTGCCTCCGCAAGTAACCGCTCGCCTTGCCGTGGAAGCCGGCATCAAGCTTGGCTGGGAACATTATGTGGGACTGACGGGGAAAATTATCGGCATGGAAACCTTCGGCGCGTCCGCGCCCGGGCCGGTGCTTTATGAAAAATTCGGCTTCACGTCTGCTAATATTTTTGCGGTGGCCAAAGAAATGCTGTCCATTCATTAACGAAGGAGAAATGTCATGCAGAAGACAGGTGTTTCTTTTTTACTCGGTCCCTATCAGAGCGCCGTAACCAATGCATTGGAGAAAATGCGCCGCAGCAATATTGTTGCGCGCATCTGGGCCAACGATTTCCGCGTCTGGAAACCGGCGCCTGAGGAAATTTCCAATCGGCTGGGCTGGTTGCATGCCCCTGTGGAAACGTCCGCAAACGCCGGCAGAATCCGGGTCTCGCTTGCGCCTTTCACCAACGGCCGCATTGAAGATGTTGTCCTGCTGGGCATGGGCGGATCGAGTCTGTCGGCGGAAGTTTTCAACAACATGTTCGGAAGCGCGCCGGGATTTCCGAAGCTGCAAGTTCTGGATACAACCGATCCGGTGACTATCCTCAGCGTGGCTGAAAAACTCAACCTGGAGAAAACGCTTTTTATTGTTTCTTCAAAGTCGGGATCGACTCTGGAAATCATCTCGCTCTTTAATTATTTTTACAACTTAACCGACGAAAAGCATGGTGTTTTGGCCAACGAGCATTTTATGTTCATTACCGATGAAGGCAGTCCGATGCTTGAGCAGGCCTGGCAATTGCAGCTTCCATATATTTTTTCCAATAATCCCAATATCGGCGGCCGCTATTCGGCGCTTTCCCTTGTGGGAATGATACCCGCGGCATTAATCGGCGTGCAGATCGAAAAACTGTTGCAAAGCGCAACGGCGGCAGCCAGGCAGGAAAAAACGGATTTCTTTTCCGGTAAAGGCGATTCCACCGGATGTCTTTTAGGCGCCGCTTTGGGAATACTGGCGCAGTATGGCCGCGACAAGCTCACGTTGATGCTTCCGCCGTCCTGGAGCTCTTTTGGTGATTGGCTGGAACAACTAATTGCAGAGAGCACCGGCAAAGAGGGCAAGGGAATTCTGCCGGTATTGAACGAACCGCAGATGGACGTGAGCGCTTACGGGAAAGACCGGGTTTTTGTCATTTTTCATCATGACCGGGACGAATGGAATTCACGGATAACCCAACTGGCGAGCGCCGGGCACCCCATCTTGAAAATTCGGATTAACGATGTCTATGATCTGGGCGGTCAAATGTTTCTGTGGGAAATGGCGACGGTTGTCGCTGCTCATCTCATGGGAATCAACCCATTTGATCAACCGGATGTCGAAGCGACCAAAAAGCACACGAACCGGATGATTGCGGAACTCAAAAACAATGAGGCGTGGTCAAAGATGCAGCCCGCGCAGACTTTCGGCGACTGTTATGTTTACGGCGATATTGCCGGGACGACCGTTTCCGAAGCGCTGACACAATTTCTAGCGCCCGCGGCGGCAAATGCTTATGTGGGGTTGCAGGTTTATTTAAGTCCGTCAACGCAGATCGACAAAGCGCTGGGAGAGTTGCGGGCCGCGATTTCTCGTAAATATGGGATAGCCGTAACGGTTGGCTACGGACCCCGCTACCTGCATTCGGTAGGCCAGTTACATAAAGGGGATGCCGGCCGCGGCCTGTTTATTCAGCTGACCGGCAGAAACAAAAGGGATATTGAGATTCCCGATGCTCTTGGCAAATCAGACTCGTCGCTGACCTTCGGGCAGCTCAAGGCCTCGCAGGCCGAAGCGGACAGGCTTGCGCTCACGGATAAAGGCCGCAAGATTATCCGCATCCACTGGAAAAAAAATGCTGCCGCCGGATTAAGAACTCTGGCTGCCAATCTTTAGACCGTCATCAACGCGCTTCAGTGATCACGCGAAGAATATCCGGCGCGTGCCGTTCAGACGGCGCGGGAATGGCCTTGGGATAGCCCACAATAATCGGCGCGACGATCCGGTAGTTGTCGGGAATGCCCAGTTCGGCTCTCAATTTGGAATCGCGGATATTTGCGCCCAGGGCAACCCAGCAGGTGCCCAAGCCCCGGGTTGCCGCAGAAAACATGATGTAGCTTGCGGCAAGCGCACCGTCCACATCCAGCGAACCCACCGACTTTGCCCCGACGATATAAATGACGCAGGGCGCATTGTAAAACACATTGAAATTCTCGTTTTGAAGAAACGTAACATAGTCGGGATTGAGTTTGATCTTTTTGTCGGCATTATCCTGCAGGAGATTGGCCTTGCTGTCGTCAGACAGGGCCTTGATTATTTTGCGGCAGTGGACCACGACAAAACGGCAGGGTTGATTGTTGCTGGCGGACGGCGCGAGCGTCGATTCCTGAAGGATTTCATCAACAATCTTGAGGGGGACCTCTTTTTCTTCGAAATCTCGGATTGCCCGTCTTTTCTGTAATAACTCGGGAAAAGTCATCATGGTATTTCCTCCTTTCTTTCGCTTATGCAGGTAAAAATAAAGATATAAAAGTTATAATGCCGTATTGGAATATATCAATCACCGGATTGAGCGCTCCCAGAAACAGCAGGCCCAGAACAATAAAAAAACCGAATGGTTCGATCTGATAAAGCACGCGGTTGAATGATTCCGGCGTGAAACCCATCAGAATTTTTGAGCCGTCCAGCGGCGGAATAGGGATTAAATTGAATGCCGCCAGCATGATGTTGATATGCGACAGTAAATAAAGCACCTGATAAAGCATACTGCCCGGTTCAGGAGAAATCAGCCGCCATAAAAGCAGTGCGCAAAAAGCGATAAGGATATTGGCCGCAACGCCGGCGGCGGAAACCAGGATCAATCCCTTGCGTCTTTGCGGCGCGGGAATATTTTCCAGATTGATCGGGACCGGTTTGGCCCAGCCGAAACCGACAATTAAAAGCATCAGCGAGCCGATGGGATCAAGGTGCTTGATCGGATTGAGCGTCAGTCTGCCCAGCCATTTAGCCGTTGCGTCGCCCATCCGGTAGGCTACCCAGCCATGCGCCAGCTCGTGTAAAATCACGGAATATAAAAGCAACACGGCCAGCATGACAAAGGCCGCCGGATCGCTCATCAACAAACGGATTAAACCCATAATTTTTTTATACCGTCACTTCTTTATTTCTTCTTTTTAGCCTTGTTCAGCAGATCACCGAACGTGCCCATTGTTTTAGGCGCTTTGGGCATATAGCTCTGATAGTCGTCTTTTTCTTCCGGCGAGCCTTTTTTCTCCTCACTGCTTGCAGCCAGATCCAGCGATATTCTCTTATTCTCGCGGTCAATCTTTTCGATCTTCACGTCGATTTCGCGATCCTTGGACAGGACGTCCTGGGCGTGTTTGATCTTTTTCCCTTTGCCCAGTTTGGAGATATGCAAAAGCCCATCCACGCCCGCTTCCAGCGTGATAAACGCGCCGAAATCCGTCAGTCGCGATACCTTGCCCTTGTGGATGCTGCCTTCGATGTATTTGCGGACAACTTCATTCCAAGGATCGGGGAGCGTATCCTTGAAGGATAAAGTCACGCGGTCGTTTTCCCAATCCAGGTTGATGATAACGGCTTCAAGGGTGTCGCCCGGCTGATAGAGAGATCGGGTGTCTTCCACTCTGCCCCAGGTCATTTCCGAAACGGGCAGAAGCGCCTGCACGCCGCCGATATCAACAAACGCGCCGAAGTCGCGCACGGAGGTTACGATGCCTTGCACCGTCATGCCCTTTTGCAGGGAGTCTTTCAGCGCGGATTTTTTCTCCTCGTCAATTTTTTCAAGCAATGGGCGGCGCGACAGGACGATTTTGCGGCCGTTTTCTCCATATTCTATGACAATGAAATCGAATTTTTTCCCGACGTAATCTACGGCATTATCGATTCTTTTTCTGTCCATTTGCGAGTAGGGACAAAAGCCGCTCGCGCTGGCGCTGATTTTTACGGAGAAACCGCCTTTAATTTCTTTTTCGACAGTGGCTTCGAGAGGAATCTCATTTTGATAGGCGTTGACTAAAAATTCATCCACGCTTTTGCGTGCCAGCAGTTTGGTGGTAAAGAGTCTTTCGCTGTGACGCGACGAAAGGAAGTAGACGGTGACGGTGTCGCCTTCTTTAACGGTCAGGTTGCCCGCGTCATCAAGGAATTCTTTTTTGTCAATATAGCCTTCGCTTTTGGCGCCCAGATCAATAAAAATCCATTCCGGAGAAATTTTTACAATCGTCGCTTCTACTTTTTCCCCCACGGAAAAACGCTTGGGGGTGGCGTAGGATTCCTCGAACATTTCGGCAAAAGTCTTTGTGTCGTCCATAATCTATGTCCTTTTGTTTTTTATTATCTGCATCAAATATCACGAAAAGGTTTTTTTGTCCCTCATAAAGTTATTGCCATGCTCGCAAATAGCGTGAAACTCAAAAAACTCTGGATAAATTTTAAAATATGTATTATGAATCACTATAAAAATATCTAAGGAGTTTGACAACTTATGCGTTTTGAAATTTCCCGCGGCGGCAGCGGGCTGACTTATGAAATCCGTAACATCGTGCTTATCGCCAAAAAACTTCAGGAATACGGCGCGAAAATTATCTGGGAAAATATTGGCGATCCGGTACAAAAAGGTGAAAAGATCCCCGATTGGATGAAAGAGGTTCTCATCGATATTATTAAGGAAGACGCCTCTTATGCTTATTCACCCACCAAGGGGATGGATGCCACGCGTACATTCATTGCTGACCGCGTTAATTCACGCGGCAAAGCTCAGATTACGCCCGAGGATGTCATTTTTTTCAACGGTCTGGGTGACGCGATTGCCCGCGCCTATAGTTCCATTCAGGTGGATGCCCGCATGATCATGCCGGAGCCGACGTATTCCACGCATTTTATGGCGGAAGTGCTCCATGCTTCTTTTCCGTCCAATACATACCGGATGAATCCTTACAACAACTGGCATCCCGATCTCCGTGAACTGGAGCAGAAAGTTAAAAGCCATAAGGCGATTGTCGGCATCTTGATTATTAATCCTGATAATCCCACCGGTTTTGTGTATCCGGTCGAGGCGCTTCAGAATATCGTCCGGATTGCCAGGGAAAACGATCTTTTTGTGATTTCCGATGAGACCTATATCAACATAGTCTATAACGGCAAAACGACTGTGCCGATTGGCGATATTATCGGCGATGTTCCGGCCATCGCCATGAAGAGCATCTCCAAAGAAGCTCCCTGGCCCGGCGCGCGCTGCGGCTGGATGGAAGTGTATAACGCGGACAAAGACCCGATTTTTGCCCGCTTCATCAATACAATTCTGCATCAGAAGATGTCTGAAGTGTGCTCCACCACGCTGCCGCAAATGGCAATTCCCCGGATCATGACGCATCCGGAATATAAAAATTATTTGCGGGAGCGCACGCAGCATTACGAAAAACTCTCCAACATTGCCTACGGCATTTTTAAAGATGTTCCTTTTCTGATTGCCAATAAAACCAACGGCGCTTTTTATATGACGGTCCTGTTCAACGAATCGGTGCTCAACGAACGGCAATTCCTGTCGATTGAGCAGCCGGAAGTACGAAGTTATATAGAGAGTCTCACCAAAGACATTGAGTACGACAAACGCTTCGTTTACTACCTGCTGGCGTCCACAGGTATCTGCGTAGTGCCACTGACGTCATTTTTCTCGCCACTGTTGGGTTTCCGTATGACGCTCCTGGATAAGGACGTTGATGAATTTGAATTTGTCGTAAAAACCATCGCCGCAAAGATTACAGACTATATTCATTCGAGCAAATAGATTCAGTTTTTGATGGAAGAAGAACAACCTGATTTTTTAAACAAAAAGAGCAGAAGGTTTGTTTTGAATAACCTTCTGCTCTTTATTTTTAGAAGTAACGCAATTTTTCAGTTAAATTCTAGTATCTGCCGCCACCGCCGCCACGGTTTCCGCCGCCACCGCCACGGTTTCCGCCAGCGCCGCCGCCACGATATCCACCACCGCCGCCACGGTTTCCACCGCCGCCTGCGCCAAATTCTTTCTTCGGTCTGGCTTCATTAACGGTGATGGCTTTGCCGTCGAGCATGCCGCCGTTAAATTTCTGAATGGCCTGTGTGGCGCCTTCTTCCGTTTTCATTTCGACAAACCCAAATCCCTTGGACTGACCGGTAAATTTGTCTTTAATAATGGACGCGGAGGCGACTTCGCCCGCTTCCGCAAAGTTTGTCTTCAGATCTTCATCTGTGACCTTGAAAGACAGGTTGCCGACATACAAATTCTTGTTCATTTTAGTTCCCTTTCTCTTTATGCCAATGGTTTGGCATATGTTAAACCTTCGTTCCCCCGTGGGGTTCCACAAAGCATCGTCATCACCCCCATCCAGCTCCTGATTGAGAAGGAAGGTTGAAGGGAGGGCCTGTATGCCTCACCTACCAAGCAATTGTTCTTGCCTGGTTTGATCGATATCGCCTGCGACTTTTCATGGATCCTGTTGTCTTTGCCGGGCGATAAACAAAAAACCACCAGGACAAAAAGCGGTTCCGGTGGTTGCGTCTCATTGATTAAAAGATAGTCAGTATTCTAAAAAATAGCACGCTCTGTATGGACCATGATCATAATACCGGACAATAGTCAAGCGGGTTTTTACACTGAACCAGTCTTTACTGATACATATCAGGATGCTTTTCTGTCATAATCCCCCAAAACTTTGCGGCGAGACAATGCTTAACCCGCCGCACGATAAGAGAGGAAACCATGTTTAAGTATATATTGACGAAGACGGCGGGATGGTTCATGAAGTACACAATTGTTTTGTAACACGCCATTCTACACAAATATGTATGCCTGCAAATGATGGAATCTTGCTATTCGACGTGATGCATTGAAACCCATCTTCCGAAAAATAATTTATAAGTATCAATAGCTTAAAGTTATATTTCGATCGATGGAAATGCGCAAATAACCGTCGGTCACTTCCTGGCAAACTCCTTGCTTCTGTATCAATGGTTTTAAGGTGATAATACATTATTGGTTCAGGAGGTTTCATGGACGCTACGGTACAAACCCTTCAGTATTCGGGCAACACGCTTTTTCTGATGCTGGGCGCCGTCATGATTTTTGCCATGCATGCGGGTTTTGCTTTTCTGGAAGTGGGCACAGTCCGCGAAAAAAATCAAATCAATGCGCTGGTGAAAATTCTGGCGGACTGGTCAATGTCCACGGTTGTTTATTTTCTCATCGGATTTCCCATTGCCTACGGCATTAATTTCTGGATGGATGCAGGCAGCCTTGCAGATCTTTTAAACGGCAAGGTGGTGGCCGGTGCACGCGGATTTGATCTGGTTCACTGCTTCTTCCTGACCACTTTTGCCGCCTGTATTCCGGCGATTATTTCCGGTGGGATTGCGGAGCGCGCCAAGTTTTGGCCGCAACTGCTGGCAGGCGCCATTCTGGCCGGGTTGTGTTACCCTTTATTTGAATCGGTCATCTGGGGTCGCTTTAGTTTTTTTCAGGATTGGCTTGTCGCCACGACCGGTCTTAAATTTCACGATTATGCAGGCTCCGTGGTTGTGCATTCCATGGGCGGATGGCTGGCGCTACCGGCTATTGTGATTCTGGGACAGAGAATCGGGCGCTGGCAAAACGGCATCAGTCAGGGCATTCCCGTATCCAATATTCCATTTCTGGCGTTGGGCAGCTGGATACTGGCTATCGGCTGGTTTGGCTTCAATGTCATGAGCGCTCAGGACATTTCAGCCATCAGCGGTCTGGTTGCCGTTAACTCGCTTTTCGCGATGGTGGGTGGCATTTTGTTTGCGCTGGTCTTTTCCAAAAATGATCCGGGCTTTATTCACAATGGTGCGCTGGCCGGTTTGATCGCCATCTGCTCCGGTTCGGACGTCGTTCATCCTTTCGGCGCTTTTCTGATTGGCGGTATCGCCTCCATTATCTTTATCTTCGGTTTCAAGCTGGAAACAGAAAGACTTAAAATCGACGATGTGCTGGGTGTTTGGCCGCTGCATGGCATCACCGGTTCGTGGGGTGGAATCGCGACCGGAATTTTCGGACAGAAAGTTTTTGGCGGCATGGGAGGTATTTCTCTGGGCGCGCAGGTGGCGGGAACGTTTGCGTCGATCGTCGTGGCGCTGACCGTCGGAACGATGGTGTATTTAACCCTCAAGTATACGGTGGGAATCCGTCTGAGCCAGGAAGATGAAATGCGCGGCGCTGATCTCAGCATCCATAATATATCCGCTTACCCCGAACAGGATATCCGCCGATAGATTTTTATCATAAGGAGAGAATGCCATGAAATATATTATCGCTATTGTTCAGCCGACGCGTCTGGAAGCGGTAAAAGAGGCGCTGAGCCACATCGAGGTGTTTCGTCTGACTGTGTCCGATGTTCAGGGAATCGGTCGGCAAAAAGGCCATACGGAAACTTATCGCGGACATGAATATAAAATCAATTTCATCCGCAAGGTCAAACTCGAGATTGCCGTGGAAGACATGTATCAGGAACAGACCGTCCAGGCGATTGCCAAGGCAGCGCGCACCGGCACGGAAGGCAAAATCGGCGACGGGAAGATTTTCATCCTGCCGATGGATGACGTGATGCGTATCAGCACCGGTGAGCGCGGTCCGGAAGCGATTTAGTGGGACATGTGATGACCCCGCTAGAGATTAAATCACGCCTTGCGGCTGCGCGCGATACCGTTTTTTCTCCGGAACGCGCCATCGTCGAGCCTGTTGCGGTGATTCACACATTCAGCCGGTATGTTGACGACGCCCTGCGCACGATTTACCGCCGCCATATCGATCGACCTGCTGCCGATCGGGACTATTGTCTGGTCGCCCTGGGCGGCTATGGCCGCAGCGAGCTTTGGCCTTACTCCGATATAGATATTTTGATTCTCCACCGCGACCGACATGACTCGGAGATGCTTGGCGCTGTCGTGAAAGATTTCTGGAATATCGGTCTTACGATGGGTTGCGTTGTTCGCACGTTGGATGAGTGCCGCGCCATTATGGGCGAAGACCTGGCTACGGATACGGCTCTATTGGAAAGCCGCTATCTATCTGGCGACCAAGGCTTATATGAGTTGCTTCAAAAAGACAGTATCCGGCCTTATTTTAAAAAGAAGAAAAAAGAGTATATCGGGGAAATATCGGCTGCACTGCGCGGCGGGCTGTATTCCTCTGAAAATTCTCTGTATCGCATAGAGCCGGATTTGAAAAACGGCATTTGCACGCTTCGAGACTGTCAGCGCCTGCTGTGGGCGGAGCGTGTGAAGCAAGGCACCGTTGGGTTTGCACAGCTTCACGCCAAGTCGGGATTCTCCTTAGCTGAAACTAAAATGCTCGCGTCCGGCTACGCCTTTCTCACCGGCTTGCGTTCCGTGTTGCATGTTGCAGCGAGGCAGCGGCTGGATATTCTGGAAATGCAGTATCAGGATGCTATTGCCGCCCGCTACGGTTTCAAAGGAAAACATACCGGACGTCTTCTCGAGGTTTATTTCAAAACCGTTCGTGACATCCGGTTGTGTCTGCTTTCTTTTTTAGAGAAAGATCTTTCCGGCAAAAGCATTTGGAGCGACGTCCGCCGCCGGGTCAGTTCACTTGAAATCGAGCCCGGTATCTCGCTTTTGGACGGCATTATATTTCTGCATGACAGGAAAAAATTTCAATTGGATCACCCCGAATCGGTTTTGCGGATATTCAAACACTCACTGGCTTGTCAGGGAACTTTGAGCGTTGAGCTGCGCAATAAAATCCGGCACGCCGTCGAGGTTACGAATCCTGAAGGCTTTAAATCTAAGGCGGCGGGAGATGTTTTTCTGTCTATTTTGGCCTGGCCGGATGCCCTGAGCCAGGTTTTGTTGGTCATGCATGAAACCGGTCTTTTGTCGAAAATGATACCGCCATTTGCGGCGCTGGCCTGCAAAGTGGAGTATGATCAATACCATGAATTTACCATTGATCAGCATTCTCTAATGGCCATAGGGGTCTGTGACGAATTTGCCGGAAACGCGGATGACAAGATTAGGGGAATTTATGCCGGCCTTTCCAACAAAATGATTCTCCGCCTGGCTGTTTTACTGCACGACATCGGCAAGGCCGAAGCCGGTGATCACACGCAAAACGGCGCGGTGATTGCCGGGGAGCTCTGTGAGCATCTGGGATTAATAGGGGAACAGGTTTCACAAATCCAATTTCTTGTTGCGCATCATCTCGATATGTCCAATCTCTCGCTGCTCAGAGACTTTGAGGACCATAATCTGGATTTGTTTGCGGCGGAGATTGCCGATGTTGAGACATTGAATCTTCTTTATTTGTTGACCATTGCCGATATCCGCAGCGTGGGTCATAACACGTGGACGGGTTGGAAAGCTTATCAACTGGAGCAATTGTATGATCGTGTTTATCGCATTCTTGACCAGAGCGAACATGGAACAAAGAATGTGCATCACATGCCTTCTGCGGATTATCCTTATGTAGATGATCTACTGCCTGGCGAGCGGGCAGAGCATCTACAGTGGCTGGCACGGGTGGATAAAGATGGTTTGCATCTCCATCAAAAGGTTTTTGCCGGTTTTGAACGATGGATCGTTTGTGCGCCCGACCGGGTTGGATTGCTAAGCGACATCATTGGTTGTATGACGTCGGAAGGCTACAATATCCTGAGCGCAAAAATTCATTCCACGCCGGATCAGAAAGTGCTCGATATTTTTCATGTCGAACCACCGGATAAACCGCGGCTGGCGTCTGAAAAACGGTTGGCGAACATTTTTCAAAAATGGGAACTGATCAAGAGTGATTGTGTCCGGGTGGACAGTCTGGTGGCTGATCGAATTAGAAAGTATCCTCCTCCGTTACTTCGCGGTATCAATGAAAACAAAGTTATTGATATCCGTATCAACAATAAGGATTCCCTGGTGGCGACGATTGTTGAAATCGAGACGGCGGACAATTTCGGTCTTTTGCACAAGATTGCCTGGTGCTTTCATGAAAATAACATCAACGTCGTGGCCGCAAAATTATCCACAAGGAATGATCGGGCATGCGATGTCTTTTACGTGACGGATATCGACAAAAACAAGATCCTGGACGACGTTGCACTTCATTGTTTAGTAGTCGGCATGGCTGCTCATTTGAGTTCCGGAATAACTCAGGTCATGCCATTATAATATCTTGATTTTATTATTAATATTATAGTTAATAGGCTCTGCACAACCCCGTCTGTAGTGTCCTGTCTGCCGCTCTAAATATTTCTTGACAGGATGTTGATATTAGAGTAGGTGAGTCCCCAAGGATAAATTGACTTGCGGTCAAATTTTGACCTCATGTTCAGAAATCAGTAAGATTCAATACTTTTAGCGCTTTGAAAAAAGTGACGCCCCGTCTAAAACATGCGCATCAGGGGCAAATAGTTAATTCTTTAATGAAAAAGTGACGCAGGCGAGCTTTCTCGGGCGCTTCGCCGCTTAAGGTAAAAATAAAGTTTTAATGTGTTCACAGATGGCGGTGCACACCTCAACTCTAATGAGTTAACTTACTCATTGCACACCTTAAGCATACTGGGCGCTCGTGTTTGCAGGCTTATTCCCAGTTAATCTATGGCATTTAAAAGCGGTGCTCGATGCTGCGGAAAATAAAGAGTGGCGGTGTTTCAAAAATCTTACGTAGGAATGAGTGCCTTGAATTAAATGGATAAGTTATTTTTTGGCGAAACGTTGAGCAAACGTTTGAAAATTCAAAAATTTAAAACTAGGAGGAATATTTAACATGGCGGATGCAGGGAAGGTTCAATTGAAGGAGATATATCCGGTTACGGAAAAAATGAAGAAGAATGCCTGGGTCAGCGGAAGAGCTGCCTATGATGCAATGTGGAAAAAATCTACTGAGCAGCCGGAAGCTTTTTGGGCGGAAATCGCCGAGCAGCAGGTGACATGGTTTAAGAAGTGGGACAAAGTTATGGATTACAACTTTGATATTAAAAAAGGTCCCATCTATGTGAAATTCTTTGAAGGTGCTAAACTCAACATTTCTTACAACTGTCTCGACAGACACCTCGAAAAACGCGGCAATCAGGTTGCGATTCAGTGGGAAGGCAATGAGCCGGGCGAAGAAAAAGCATACACCTACAAGATGCTGCACGAAGAAGTTTGCAAGTTTGCCAACGTTCTGAAAGCCAATGGCGTTGTGAAGGGCGACCGCGTTGTTCTGTATATGCCGATGGTTCCGCAATTGGCGATTGCCACGCTGGCCTGCTCCCGCATCGGCGCCATTCACGGCATCGTGTTTGGTGGATTCAGCGCTGACGCTCTGCGCGACAGAATTATCAACTGCAGCGCCAAAGTATTGGTGGTTTGCGACGGCACCTTCCGCGGCAACAAGGCTGTTCCCCAGAAAGCCATTGCCGATGACGCTTTAAAATCCTGTCCTTCAATCAAGACGGTTATCGTAGTCAACAGAGTTGGCGACAAAATCAAGTGTGATATGACGGCCGGCCGTGACAAATGGTACCATGAAGAAATGGCTAAAGTTGATGCCAAGTGCGAACCGGAATGGATGGATGCCGAAGATCCTCTGTTCATCCTCTATACGTCAGGTTCAACTGGACAGCCCAAAGGCGTTATGCACACCACGGGCGGTTACCTGGTTTACACTTCTTACACCCACAAGATCGTTTTCGATTATCATGACGGCGACGTCTATTGGTGCACGGCCGACCTGGGCTGGGTCACCGGTCACAGCTACATTGTTTACGGACCGCTTTGCAACGGCGCGACATCCGTTATGTTTGAAGGCGTGCCCAATTACCCGACCTACAGCCGTTTCTGGCAGGTGGTCGAAAAATACAAAGTTAACATTTTCTACACCGCACCTACCGCTATCCGCGCGATTGCCAAAGAAGGCGACGAATGGGTTGGTAAAGCAGACATTTCATCGTTGCGCATTCTGGGAACCGTCGGCGAGCCGATTAACCCCGAAGCGTGGAATTGGTATTACAATATGATCGGTAAAGGTCAATGCCCCATCGTGGATACCTGGTGGCAGACGGAAACCGGCGGAATTCTGATTACCCCGCTTCCCGGCGCTATTGATATCAAACCGGGTATGGCCACTATGCCGTTCTTCGGCGTACAGCCGGTGCTTGTGGATGACGAAGGAAAAGAATTCACCGATACAGTGGCCAGCGGCGCACTGTGCATCAAAGTACCATGGCCCGGCATCATGAGGGGCGTCTATGGCGATCCCAAGAGATTCCAGGAAACCTACTTTGAACAGTTCCCCGGCTACTATGTAACCGGTGACGGCTGCCGCCGCGACAAAGATGGTTACTATCAGATCACCGGTCGTATCGACGATGTTATCAATGTTTCCGGTCACCGCATGGGAACAGCCGAAGTCGAAAGCGCTCTGGTTGCTCACGCGTCTGTTGCAGAAGCAGCCGTCGTTGGAATGCCGCATGACATCAAAGGCCAGGGAATTTACGCTTACGTTACCCTGAAGACTGGTGTTGCAAAATCCGAAGAGTTGAAGAAAGAGTTGATCGCTCATGTTCGCGTAGTCATCGGGCCGATTGCTACCCCCGACAAGATTCAGTGGGCAGACGGTCTTCCCAAGACCCGCAGTGGCAAGATCATGAGAAGAATCTTGAAGAAAGTCGCTGCCAATGACGTCAGTAACCTGGGTGATATCAGCACGCTTGCTGATCCGTCCGTGGTTGAGGACATCGTAAAGAACAGACTGTAGCATAGGCGCCCGATTCTCTTCCGGGAGAATCGGGCATTTTTATAGAATGAATGTTTAAAAGAAAAAATGAAATGCACGTGCCGCCTCTGCTTAAGCGACGTGCAGGAGAAGGAGGTTTTTGACAGTGAATATTATTGCATGCGTAAAGCAAGTGCCGGATACCGAAGCACAGATCAAAGTCAAAGCTGACGGTTCAGGTATCGAAGAAGGCCAGATCAAGTGGGTTATGAATCCCTACGATGAATTTGGTGTGGAAGAAGCATTGAAATTGAAGGAAAAGAACGGCGGCGAAGTGACGGTCGTGTCCGTCGGCCCCGCAAGAGCGATGGAAACCATCCGTACGGCTCTGGCCATGGGCGCCGATAAGGGTGTGCACATTTGCGACCCGGCTTTTGACAGTGCCGATGCTTTTGTTGTCGCCAATGCTCTGGCAGCCGTGATCAAAACACTGCCCCACGACATCATTTTCTGCGGACAGCGCGCCATTGATGATGACTCAGGTCAGGTCGGCGCCATGCTGGCTGAAGCTCTGGGTCTGCCGCAGTTAACGCTGGTCACCAAGCTGGATTTTGCCGGTACCTCCGTCAAAGTGATCCGCCCCATTGAAGGCGCACAACTTCTGATTGAGACAGCACTGCCCTGCGTGGTGACATGTCAGAAGGGTCTTAATGAACCGCGTTACGCGTCGTTGCCCGGCATCATGAAAGCGAAGAAGAAACCAGTTGATGTGAAAGACGCTGCCGCCGTTGGTATTGCCACCGACGCGAAAGCGAAAGTAGCCAAGACTGTTCCACCTCCGGCCAGGCCTCCCGGAAAGATCATCTGCGGAGATGAGCCCGCGCAAAAGGCGGCGGAATTAGGCCGGTTACTCAGAGAAGAAGCAAAAGCTATTTAATTAAGAAGCGGAGGAATTGAAAATGGCAAAAGGAGTCATGATAGTAGCAGAACAGCGGGACGGCGCGCTTAGGAAAATCAGTTTGGAACTGGCCTCGACAGCCCGCAAGCTTGCCGACCAGAGCGGCGATGAAGTCAGCGCCATTCTGCTTGGTTCAGGTATAGAAGGTTTGGCCGTAGAGCTCGGCAAATACGGTGTAGATAAAGTTTTTGTGGGCGACAATGCCGCCATGGAACCTTACATCACCGAAGCCCACGCAACCGTGGTCGCCAAAGTGGTTAAAGAAAATGATCCGGCCATCCTGCTTTTGGGCGCGTCGGTTCAGGGTAAAGATCTGTCCGCCCGCGTGGCCGCAAAATTAGCCACGGGTCTCGCCACAGATTGTACGGATGTAAAGCTTGACGGCGGCAAATTTGTTGCCATTCGTCCCATGTATGCAGGAAAGTGCTTTGGCGAAATCGTCACCAGCGCAACGCCTGCGATGGCATCTTTGCGTCCCAATGTGTTTCCGGCGGCTGAAAATGCCAAAGCCGGGGCTGTTGTGAAAGTGGACGCGGCTGTGGATGCAGCGTCGATCAAGAGCAAAATTCTGGAAGTTCAGAAAGACACCAGTGGTAAAGTCGATTTGACGGAAGCCAACGTGATTGTCTCCGGTGGTCGCGGCATGAAAGGCCCCGAGGGATTCTCGATTCTCGAAGAACTGGCCGAAGTGCTCAAAGGCACGGTCGGCGCGTCCCGCGCGGCAGTCGATGCCGGCTGGAAACTACAGAAAGATCAGGTCGGACAGACCGGTAAAGTTGTTTCTCCGAACCTGTACATCGCGTGCGGTATTTCCGGCGCGATTCAGCATCTGGCCGGCATGAGCTCTTCCAAATGCATCGTGGCGATCAACAAAGATGCGGAAGCGCCCATTTTCACGAAAGCCGATTACGGTGTGGTGGATGATCTGTTCAAGGTCATACCCGAATTGACAGCCGTCTGCAAGAAGCTGGTTGCTTAAAAACCAAAGGTCTTTGCCCCGTGATGCGGGGCAAAGACCTTTTTTTTGAAGAGCTCATATTCGAAAAGAAACAAAGCAGCCCTCAATATAAGTTGGAGGATCAATGAAAGAACATGAATTTTATGTAGGTCTGGAGGGTCGGGAGGTTTTCTGGAACATTCCTCTGCCGATTTCCGAAGTATTCCTTTTTTCCCTGACCTTTATTGCTTTGGCCATATTTGGGTACGGCATTTATCGCCGCTGGAACATGTGGAAGGCGATAGGCAAGCCGGAAATGCGCCTGGATGACATGGGGCGAAGGGTCAAGACGGTTCTGACGGAATTATTCCTGCAGAAGAAGGTGCTGAAAGATCCTTATCCGGGCGTGATACACGGCCTGATTTTTTTCGGTTTCTTTGTTTTGATTTTCGGCGCCGCATTTGACGCAGGACAGCATCACATCACAGAACCTCTCTTTGGCTGGACTTTCCTGAAAGGCAATTTTTATTTAATCTTCTCATTTCTTCTGGATCTCTTCGGGCTCTTCGTTATCATCGGCGTGGTGCTTGCCCTGGATCGCCGGTTTGTTAAAAAGCCCGATCGGCTGGGTTACAAAGGTAAGATGGATAACACGCCGGATGACGTGATTGTTCTGCTGCTCATCGGCGTAATCTGCGTAACCGGTTTCATTGTGGAAGCGCTTCGTATTCATGTTACGAATCCGCCCTGGGAAGTCTGGTCGTTCGTCGGCTGGCTTCTGGCCCAGACGTTTACGGGTATCGCAATCGACACCGCCAGAACCCTCCATCAGGTGAGCTGGTGGGTGCATGCGCTTATCGCTCTGGGATTTATTGCTTATATTCCCTATTCGCGCCTGTTGCATATCATTACGACACCTGCGAATCATTTCCTCCAGTCCCATAAGCCGACCGGTTACATTGAACCGATCCGCGACTTTGAAAATGCGGAAGCGTTTGGCGTGGGCAAGCTGGACGAATTTACCTGGAAGCAGATTTTTGATTCCGACGCCTGCACGCGCTGCGGACGCTGCCAGGACGGTTGCCCGGCTTATCTGACCGGCAAGCCTCTGTCGCCCAAGAAAATGGTCCAGGATATTAAAACCTACTGGCTGGAAAACGCCCCGGCGGCGGTGGCGGCAAAAAAGGCGGAACTCGAGGCGAGCGGTGAGGCGGCCAAGCAGAATGTCTTTATGCGGGGGCTGAACAAGGTTGACTCCGTCGTCGACAAGGCAGTGCTCTCCTTTAAGGGCGACAAGGCCCCTGCGGAGAAGGCTCTCGTGGGTGAAGTCGTTGACCTGCATGAACTGTGGGCCTGCACCAATTGTATGTATTGTATGGAACACTGCTCAGCTTCCATCGAGCATGTGCCAAAGATTATTGATATGCGGCGTTACAAGGTTTTGACCGAAGCGGATTTCGCTCCCGAACTGCAATTGACCTGCCGCAATATGGAAAACAACTCCAATCCGTGGGGTGTGGGTGCGCACATGCGCGGTGATTGGGCCAAGGAGTTGGGCATCAAAACATTGGCTGAAGATCCCAGTGTGGAATATCTTTTCTACGTGGGTTGTTCGGGTTCGTTTGACGACCGCGGCAAAAAGATTTCTATCGCACTGGCTAAGATTCTGCAGGAAGCGGGTGTCAGTTTTGGTATCTTGGGTAATGAAGAAGGCTGCTGCGGTGACTCAGCGATGCGCGCCGGGAACGAGTATCTTTTCCAGGCGCTGGCCCAGACCAATATTGACGCGATGAACGGCTATGGCGTGAAGAAAATCATCGCCATCTGTCCGCACGGTTATAACGCGCTGAAGAAAGACTACCCGAATTTCGGCGGCAACTTTGAAGTGTACCATCATACCGAGATCATCGCGAAGTTGATTGCCGACGGCAAGATCAGATTGACTCAACCGCTGTCGGGAACGTTTGTCTATCACGACTCCTGTTTCCTCGGGCGTTACAACAACGTTTACGACCAGCCTCGTCAGATTTTGAAAGCCATTCCCGGTCTCCAACTGGTGGAAATGGAGCGCAGCTTCGACAAGAGTTTCTGTTGCGGCGCCGGCGGCGCCAGAATGTGGATGGAAGAAGATATCGGAGAGCGAATCAACAATGCGCGTACCAAGCAGGCGATTGCTGTCAAGGCCGACACGATTGCCGTGGGTTGCCCGTTCTGCCTCACCATGATGTCTGACGGCATCAAGGATCAGCAGATGAGCGAAACGATGCAGGCTTGGGATATTGCTGAACTGGTTGTTAAGGCCATGGGCAAGGAAGAAATTAAACCACCCGTTGATGCATGTGCGGTCTAGTGCAAACACGACCAGCATCATGAACTGATTGAACAAAGAGCCCGATCTGAAAAGAAAGGGCTCTTTGTTTATTAGGCAAACAGGCTGTTAGGCTGAAGACCGATCCCCACTAAAGAGGGCGCGCGGTCAAGCTGAAGGAGCAGATACATGTCATTACATCTCAAACAATTAAAATCCTTTCATGGCAGAAAAGGTCCCCTGTTATTGATCATCATGGACGGTGTGGGCATAGGTAAAGCAGATGAAACGAATGCCGTTTATCGGGCTGATACACCCAACCTTGATAAATTGTTCAAATCTGATCTATACACGCACCTTGCGGCCCACGGTACAGCAGTCGGACTGCCCTCAGATGATGACATGGGAAACAGCGAGGTAGGTCACAATGCCATCGGTGCCGGGAGGGTCTTTGAACAGGGCGCGCGTCTTGTAAACAAGGCGCTCAAGACCGGAGGGATTTTTCTATCCGACGCTTGGGATAATATCGTAATGCGTTCCCAAACGGGGGGGACGGTCCATTTTATCGGACTCTTATCGGACGGGAATGTCCATTCACATATTGAACAGCTCTTCATTATGATCGACAAATGTGCTGAGCTGAATTTCAAAAGAGTCAGGATCCATGCCCTTCTTGACGGAAGGGATGTGGGAGAGAGGACAGCGCTTGATTATATTATTCCTACAGAGGAAAAACTCAAAAAGATCTCCGTGGAAAAAGGTCTTGATTACGCCATCGCCTCCGGTGGCGGACGCATGAAGGTCACGATGGACAGATACAATTCCGATTGGACTATCGTTAAGAAGGGATGGGAGGCCCATGTCCTGGGGGAGGGCAGAAAGTTTCTATCCGCAACTGATGCCGTGAAAACCTTTTACGCGGAAGACCCGAAGGCAACGGATCAGTATCTGCCTGCATTTGTTATCACCGATGATTCAGGCATACCCAATGGAACAATCCAAGACGGGGATGCCGTGATCTTTTTCAACTTCCGGGGCGACCGCGCCATGGAGATATCCAGGGCATTCTCCGAGAAGGAATTCAATGAATTCGACAGGGGACCCCTTCCGGACATATTCTATGCGGGAATGATGGAGTATGACGGCGATGCCCATATACCTCCCCATTTTCTTGTACAACCTCCGGCTATTGATCGCGTCATCAGTGAGTACCTTTGCGCTGAAAAGGTAAAAACCTTTGCCGTCTCTGAGACACAGAAGTTCGGCCATGTTACGTACTTCTGGAACGGCAACCGTTCCGGTTATATCGATGCATCACTTGAAAAATATGTAGAGATACCTTCCGACAGGATTGAGTTTGACCGCGCCCCGAAAATGAAGGCCAACGAGATAACGGATACTGTTATAGACCTGCTCAAGAGTGGCGATTACAGATTCGGAAGGCTGAATTTCCCGAACGGCGACATGGTCGGGCACTCAGGTATGATGGAGGCAGCCATTATTGCGGTGGAGACCGTGGATAAATGCGTTGGAGAGCTGCTGGCCGTCATCAAGGAGATCGAAGGCATTGCCGTTATCACCGCGGACCATGGCAACGCGGATGAGATGTTCACGATAGACAAAAAGGGCGCAAAATCAGTAAAGACCGCGCATAGCCTGAATCAGGTCCCCTTTATCATCTATGATCCTCGGTATCAGGGCGAATACCGGATGGCGGATATCAAAGAAAAAGGTCTGTCCAATGTGGCGGCGACTCTCCTCAATCTTCTGGGGTATGAGAAACCCCAAGAATATGATCCGTCACTGATAGAAATGGTGTCTGTCGGGAAGTCATAAATTTTGTAGTGGATTCAACTGTAACCCTGCATACCGGGTTTCCTTGATGCGGTTTTATAACTTGGTTAATTCAAAGATGCCGCATCCATAATGGCAGGAAAAATTATCAGTTATTGAGTTTCTGTTGAGTTCCGCGTTTTTGATCAAATTACCCGCATCATTAACATAACAAAAGGAATTGATTCGATAACGGTTATTCATCATCTTCAACAGGTAATCCAGTGAGAAAACGCGATGGGCGTTGAATTCTATTCTCTGCTTTCCGATCGGTACGGAGAAATACAGTTTCCCGTTTCTTTTAAGAACATTGTAGATGTTTTGCCAGCCCTTGAGATGTCCCTGATAATCAATTTTGTCGCCATAACGTCCGAGGCCAAAGTGTTCCAGGGCATGAAGGCAGGATATAGAATCGCAATACTCAGCAAGGTCCAATTGGGGATCCATCATATCGACTTGTTTAAAAACAATGTTGTCAATTTGGATCGTCAATTTTCTGATATCGAAAATTTCAATTTCTCTAAATGAGGCTACATGAGAAACAAAACCATCCACTCTTGAACCGATGTCAATATGTTTGATGGGGTTGTTCTTGAATATTTTGCTGGAGACCAGCAGGTCCTGATGAAAATAATGACCGGAAGCAGTGCCACTTTCCTGCGAACGATCTTCAATGCAGGGATAAAATTTATCAAAAGGGAAATCATCAGGGCTGTGCGTGGTCTGCTTTTTGAGTTCTCTGTATTCACTTAAAAACGAGGGCAGAGTCTTTATAAGCTTTGATAGATTTGTGCCCTTGACAATTATTCTGAATTGCACAGCAACTCCTTCCAACTCCTTCGCATTTCTTTTGTTTGCTTTTTTTCTGAAGCCTATAACATATTTTAAAATAAAAATTATGTTTTTTGGCTTAGATTCCCCCCCCGTGAAGTTTTTTAAAGGTAGATCGCCGCGACAAATTCCACTTCTCGCGGCACTTTATAAGGGGAGAGATACACTTTACAATGCCGGATGATTTCTTTGTCATCCGGGCGAAACCCATCGCGTAAAACAATCTGTGCTTTTACCAACTCTCCGCGCATTAAGTCTTCCTTGCCTACGACCCGTGAGTCCTGCACGGCTGGATGCAGGTTCAGGACGGTTTCCACTTCGCGCGGATAAACGTTGAAGCCACTGGTGATGATCATTCTTTTCTTGAGGCCCGTCAGGAAAATGTAATTGTCTTCGTCCATCCTGCCCAGATCTCCGGTATAAAGCCAGCCGTCTCGGATCACGGAAGCGGTGGCCGCCTCATCTTTATAGTATCCCTTCATGACGTTGGCGCCCCGGACAATCACCTCGCCGATTTCATTGCGGGGCAGCTCTTGTCCCGTATCATCAACAATTTTGATATCAATGCCGGTCAGAGCGGAACCGATGGAACCAGGTTTTGCCTTGGATTCTATTCTGTTGAAAGAACAGGCGGGGGAGGCTTCGGTCAGCCCGTAGCCTTCCAAGATACGGACGCCGAGTTTCTGCTCAAAAACAGGGATAAAATCAGCCGGCATGGCCGACCCGCCGGTAACGCAAAGCTTCAAAGAACTCAGATCATGCTTTGTCGCTTTTTCATAAAAGACCATTCCGATATAGAGTCGGGGAACGGCGCAGATATAAGTTATTTTTTCCCTTTCGATAGTGGAGAAAAGACTATCCATGGTCAATCGATCCATCATGACCGTGCAACATCCCGCTTGAATGACGTTAAGCATGTTTACGGTGCCCCCGAAAGAGTGAGACAGCGGGATCAAACAAAGGCCGACGTCATCTCTCACTCTTCGAAAAATCGGTTGAATCATGCTGAGCTGCGAACAAAGATTATGATGGGTAAGGACCGCACCCAGTGGTCTGCCGGTTAAACCCGCCGTGTAAATCATGACTGCCGGATCATCGGGATCAATGGCTGCGGAGAGGCAATCCGATTGACGCGATCCGGGCTCTTGGCTCACACCTAATCTGATCTCTTCAGAATCGACGGCATACAGGGAACGGCATGTTAAAAGGTGATCCTTAATCTCCTGATATTTTTTCGCTGCGGATGTCTGGGCTATAAATATTTTAGCGTCACTGTTATTGAGAAGATAAAGCAATTCAGCGGGTGTGGATGCGATGCTCAATGGAACAACAACGGCGCCCAGTTCGAGGATCGCAAAATAACAATAAACAAATTCCGGGATATTCGGCAGCATGAGGGCGACCTTGTCACCCTTTTTTATGCCTCTGATTTTTAAGGATTGCGTAACGTTTTGAACAGCCGAATACAATTGCCTGTAAGTAATACGCCGATTTTCCGCAATTAAAACAGGCCGATCTGCGTGCTTCTGAACCGATTCCGCTAAAAGCAGTGCCAGATTAATAGTCTCTTCCCCTCCCGGACTTCTCATCGCTCCCTTAACAAAGAAAGAATGTTTTTTCAAGAAGATAAATTAAGGATACTGATAACAGCCCTTGTATTTTTGAAGCTTTAGCTTCCCCGGTAATTTTCTCTTGACACACATTGTTTAATCAGAGAGAATACTTACAAAATACATTTAAGAGGTTTGCTATGGAGCGATCATTGTTGTGGAAAAGTTTGATGGCTGTCGTTGCATGTTTAGTCATGGCTTTTACTCTCGGCGCCGGATTTGTAAATGCCGCTGCAGTGGGGCAGGAATTGTCTAATCCTCAACTGAGGGATGCTAGTGATCAACCTGCAACCATGCCGGATTTTGGCACTCACGTGCTTGCCGTAACCTATGCCGACACAAGTGCCTCTGATTTTGGCGATCCGTTGAATGACGCGATAAAGGAAAAAAAATACAGCAAGGATGTGTTCAGGGGATTGGGTGTTGCTAATATGAAAGACTCCCTTGTGCCCAACTTCATTATTCGAAAAAAAGTCAAGGAAAAGATCGAAAAATATAAAAGTACAATCCTGACTGATCCTGATCATATTCTTCCTAAGGCTTGGAGCTTGGGTGATTGTAAAGGCAAGTCCGTGTTTGTGTTGATCGGCAAAGACAAAAAAATAAAATATTTAAGGTACACCGATAAAAACAACCCATGGAGCAACGTGGAAATCAACGCTGTGCTCAAAGCTGTGGATGATTTGATTGCAAAGAAATAGTAAAAATAATGATCTGTGCAAAATGCGAGGGTCGAACGCAAAGGACGCTTTGAAAAAGTTTGTTGCACATTTGATCCTCCGCATTCATGGACTGACTAAATATTAGAATTGTATTACGTAGGGTTCTATCATCGCAAAATACTTAAGGCCCTCAACGCTACCTTATGGTGTGTTTTAGGGCTTTTTTATTCCGGGCGTTAGCATATCAACAAACAGGGGAAAATTGACGATCCAGAAAGGCAATTCATGTCGATTATTATTGATGGCAACAAAATAGCGCAGGATATTCGTCAGTCGGTTCGTGAAGAAACTTTGGTTTTCAAAGAGAAGACCGGTATAGTTCCCGGATTGGCCGTTGTCCTGGTCGGCGAAGATCCGGCCTCGCAAGTTTATGTGGGAAGAAAGGCCAAAGCCTGCGCGGAAGTCGGGTTTCTTTCCCGCGAATACAGACTTCCCGTCGATACCGGCGAAGAAAAACTATTGCGTTTGATCAACGATCTGAATCACGATCAGCTTATCCACGGTATTTTAGTTCAGCTTCCGCTGCCCAGGCAAATTGCTACCGATAAAATCATTGCCGCCATTGATCCGCACAAGGATGTGGATGGTTTTCACCCCTATAATGTGGGCGGGCTCGTCACCGGTTCACCGCTGTTTATTCCCTGCACGCCGCGAGGCATCATGGAACTCATTGCCCGCACGGGCATTGCCCTTTCCGGGAAAAACGCCGTTGTTGTCGGACGCAGCAACATCGTCGGCAAACCCATGGCGCTCCTGCTCCTGGCGCAAAACGCGACCGTGACAATATGTCATTCCAAGACGAAAGATCTACCAACCGTAACATCGCGCGCCGATGTTCTCATTGCGGCTGTGGGCAAGGCCGGCATGATAACCGCGAACATGGTAAAAGAGGGAGCGGTGGTGATTGATGTTGGCGTTAACCGTCTGGATAACGGCAAACTGGCCGGCGACGTTGCTTTTGACGAGGTCGCCGCCAAGGCATCCCACATTACGCCGGTGCCCGGCGGTGTCGGGCCGATGACCATCGCCATGTTGATGAAAAATACGTTGGATGCGGCGAGGATGGCCATTATAGCACTGTAGATGTAGAATTGCAGTCATCGCAGGAGAACAAAATTAATGTCAATATTGAAAAAAGCTTTGATTAGGGTATCAGGGAGCCACTTTATTCAAAGCATATTAGAAAAAAACGTGAAGATTTCTCAAGATCTGATGGGTATTGGATCTGGTGGCGGAGTTTTCTCCAGCGGTGAACAAGCCATCTTTGATGTTCTTAAACAAAAGCTCAAACCTCCGTATTGTGTTTTTGATGTTGGTTCAAACCAGGGACAATTCCTTCGTCTCATTCTTGATAATATTGCAGCAGATATTTTTTCAATCCACTGTTTTGAGCCCGGACAGGAAACATTTAAGATGCTTGCAAAATCTTCCAAAGACAATAAACGAATTAAACTGAACAATATTGGTTTAGGCAAAGAAAAAGGCGAAGCCGTATTATACTTTGACAGTGTTGGTTCAGGCTTGGCCTCTCTTACAAAAAGAAAACTGGATCACTTTGATATCGATTTTAATAAAACAGAGAAAGTAAAAATCGGTACGATTGATGATTACTGTTCAGAAAATGCGATAACCCATATTCATTTATTAAAGGTTGATGTCGAAGGACATGAACTCGACGTGCTGGCTGGCGCAGTAAGAATGTTTTATACAAAGTCAATCCATATGGTCACTTTTGAATTTGGTGGATGCAACATAGATACACGAACATTTTTCCAGGACTTTTGGTATTTCTTTCGTGAAAACAATATGAAAATTATGAGAATTACTCCGTCAGGATATTTTTATCCGATTGAATCATATAAAGAAATTTATGAACAATTCAGAACAACAAATTTTATTGCCCTATCCAAGGGCTAATCGGGGGGGGCTCCTCCAACTCCGGCACGCGGGTCTGGAATAATAGAAAGTAGCCAACAGCAAGAATAGAGTGTCTGCCCCTGCTGCGAGCAACAAGAGGATTTGATGAAAAAAGTCCTTCTCGTAGCGGCATTGTCGGGTATTTTTTAGAGCGCGGATTCTCCTTGATATTGAAGGTAATATTTAGTAGTAACCTCCCTAAGGCAATAAGAATATAATATTTTTAAAGAATCTGATGACTACGGATATCATTGTAGCAACTTATAAGCGATACGGTCTTTTACAAGAGACTTTGCAGAGCGTGGCTGCTCAGAGTGATCAGCACTGGAAATGCTGGGTTGCCGAAGACGGCGAATCACCTGAGACTTATGAAGCCGTAAAACCTTTTCTGCAGGATAACCGTTTTGTCTATCTGCCCGGAACCCACGCAGGCTTGCCGTCTGTCCCACGAAATCGCGCCATTCGACAGGGTAATGCCCGCTTTATTGCTATTCTTGATGATGATGATCTGTGGTTACCCGACAAGCTGAAATATCAGTTACATTTTTTCAAAAGCCATCCCGAATGTGTCGCATTAGGATGTAACGCCTTTTACTGGAATGGAACGGGAAATTGGGATGGATCACCATTATATTTTAAAAAGGAGAAGCTGGGAAAAATAAGCTACGATAGACTTCTCAGCCAAAACTATCTGATCCATTCATCGCTCATGTTGCGTAGGGACTCTATTGAACAATCAGGTCTTTATAATGAAAAACTTACCCCTCATATTGGTGAAGACTACGAATTGTGCTTGCGCGTCGGCGCTCTCGGCGAAATCTGGAGTTTACCTGATCCTTATGTCGTTTACCGGCAAACCCCCTCGACATTTTATTCGAAACTTAACCGTCGTGATAATTATAAGGCAAGAGCAAATATTTTTGAATCTGTGTTGAATGGTGTGGAAAACATACCAAGTCCACTTTTGTTCCCTGAAAATGCTCATATTGCTTACGCCTGCCGCCACGAAAGAGATTTCTATCGCGCAGGACCGCGGTTTTTGGGAAGATTCAGGCATGAGATGCGATCAAAAATAAGGCAGTTTTTTAACGTTGAGAAGAGATGGAATCGTGAGTAATTTCTTCCATTCAAGCATTAATTTTTTATTGAAAAGATTCGGACTTGTCCTGCAAACAAGCGAAGATGAATGGGAGCAAGAGGTATTTGCAAAACTTTATGAATCACGCATGATCCGCGTGGCGAGATCCAGTGAATATCCTGCAGAGGGGATTGTTTTTTCCAAGGACAGGGCTTTACAGCTTCATGCACTTCTGTGTTCCTATTCCGAACAAGTCGTTTCACCAGCACCGTTGCACATCTTATATCAAACCTCAACGCCAGCGCATCAGCGGGCTTATGAAGAAGTCATGGAAATATTTTCAGATAAATTTTCGTTTATTAAACAATCGTCAAATAATTCTTTTCGGGATGATCTTATAAAACTATTAGATTCCGTGCTTACCTCCCAAATTTTTTTCCTTGTAGATGATATACTTTTTATTGATAGATTTAATATTTCTGACTTTGCCCAATTCGATACGGATAAAACAGTTCCGTCTTTACGAATGGGATTAAACTTGACAAAATGCTATCCCGTCCAGAAAGAACAGCCGTTGCCGGAATTCACGTCTTATCCAGGCGGTGACGAGGATAAAATATTTTGGCAATGGAATCAGGGCGTATATGACTGGTCTTATCCTCTGTCGGTTGACGGACACTTCTTTTCCACGCAAGAAATAACTGCTATGACAAAGTTAATCCGGTTTTCCGCACCGAACACCTATGAAGATCAGTTGCAGAAATTCCGCCGTTTTTTTCTGATTCGGATGGGAGTCGGTTATAAAAAATCAAAGATTGTGAATATCCCCTGTAATAAGGTTCAGAAAGAAATGGAAAAAAATATCCATGGGAATACTCATCAGGATTATTTATTAGAGCAATGGCTGAAGGGATATCGGATGAATTACCAAAGCCTATATGGCTTTACCAACACCAGTGCGCATCAGGAAATGCCCTTTGAACTTACTAAACGCGATAAGAGACATAAATATGAATAAACCATTGAGGACTTTTATAAGCGGCGGCGCCGGATATATAGGCAGTCATTGTGTGAAAGCCCTTGGTCAGGCAGGACATGATATTCTTGTGTACGACAATCTTTCCACAGGCCATGAATGGGCGCTTCTTTACGGTCGGCTGGTGAAGGGAGATCTTGCCGATGCAAATCTGCTTGATGCCACTCTCAAGGATTTCAGGCCCGATGCCGTCATCCATTTTGCCGCCTCGATTCAGGTCGAAGAATCGACCCGCAAGCCGCTTCTGTATTATCGCAATAATGTCATCAACTCGGTGAACCTTTTGGAAGCCATGTTGAAGAATAATATCCATTATATTGTTTATTCATCAACTGCCGCGGTTTATGGCACGCCCGACAAGGTGCCCGTTGATGAGACAATGCCTTTGAATCCCATCAACCCCTATGGCGCTACGAAAGCGATGGTGGAGCGGATTCTTGCGGACACCGCAAAAGTGACCAAGTTGCACTATATGGTGCTTCGCTATTTCAACGTTGCCGGAGCGGATATTGATGGCGAATTGGGTCAGGCCTATCAAGACACCACGCATCTTATCACACGGGCGATTAAGACAGCCCTTGGACAATCTCAGCAAATGGTCGTTTATGGTACGGATTATCCAACGAAAGATGGCACTTGTATTCGGGACTATGTTCACGTAAATGACCTGGCGGAAGCACACGTGCTGGCCCTCGATTATATGTTAAAAAATAATCAGTCCGATCTTCTCAACTGTGGTTACGGGCATGGTTTTTCGGTCAAGGAAGTGATTCAGAAAGTAAAGAGTGTCTCGGGGATTGATTTTAAGGTGGTGGAAACAGGCAGAAGACCGGCGGATTCTCCGGAGATCATCGCTGCCAATGAAAAAATCAAAAAGGTTATTCACTGGGAACCGAAGCACGATGATCTGGATGTTATTATTAAGACGGCCTGGGAATGGGAAAAAAAATTACAAAAATCAGGAAAAAAATGATTTTTGCATCATCGAATAGAGCGCTTATATTCCAAAGGTTTTTAATCATAGGAGAAATATATAATCCCCCCTTCGACAGTGGTAGGCAAGCGGCATTGAGATTATTGAGTAATTTTGAGTACATAAGCTATGCCTGATTTTTGGGCGTTTGCCTACAGA
>WRPE01000052.1 GCA_009773315.1 Syntrophaceae bacterium | reverse complement strand
AAAACCAGCGCCTTCTCCGGCGGGTTCAGATACAGGCCCACGACATCGGTCAGCTTCTCGACAAATTGTTTGTCGCGGCTGAGCTTGAAAGTCTCTATTTGACACTTTAAGAAAAATCGCCAGCTAACAGACTATGCCGAAACAAACTCGATTTTAATCCGCATCCCGGTTGCTTCAGCGATTTTTTCCAAGGTCTTAAGCGTGAAGCCCTCATATTCGCCGCTCTCAATCCTCGAAATCGCCTGCTGGCTGGTTCCCATAAGTTTTGCCAGTTCCTGTTGCGATAAGCCCTTCTGATCACGCAGTTCCGCAATCTTCATTGCCAGCTTTAGAGCTTGCCTCTCTTCTTGGTAATGCGTTTTGAACTCGGGATCTTTGATGTCTTCCCGCAACCTGCTTTGGAATGTCCGAATTTTGCCTTTTTTCATATTTCACCTCCCGTAGGAAACCTCCGCATCCAGTCTTCCATGTGTTTTTCAGCTAAGTCGATATCATGCTTTTTCAATTGCTGCGTTTTCTTGGATAATGCATGTACCAGCACAATCTGATCAAACATCTGGAAGAAGTATAAGATTCGGAACTGGTTAGAACTGTATTGTATTCTCAATTCTCTTATTTTACCCCTGACAATATCAGCGTATGGCCGCTTGAGATTCGGCCCTTGCTCTTCCAAGAGCGACAGATATGCAGCCACCTTCGCCCGTGACTTCTTGTCTAACCCATCAAGAAAATCATCAAGCGGTGAATGACCACGCTCCGCCGTGTAGAAGATCAGATTGTACAAGCACACCTCCAGATTACAGGTGTCATATACATCAGCGTTGATGTATTGTCAAGAGGATCTGTTCGTTCAAGCGTCATTGCTTGGTCAGAATCAGGCACCCTTCGAATTTAACCATGCAGAAGTAATTTATTTAACCTCGCTGTAGGTCACAATAATCCAGTCGTTACTCAAGAAATGAACCGTTTTCCAAGCAGCCCTTTTCTTCACAACATTTTTCGTTCCATGAATGAGAAAAGTGTAAAATCCCACTCCTTCCTTTTCTTTGATGGTCCGTTTGCCCAGAGCAATCAATTCAGGATAGTCTTTATAGAGTGGATCGGTAAACAGGTTAAGTCCTGTCTGTGTTGGATCTGTCTCATAGAGGATAAGGCCGTCCTTCTGCATGACCCAACTCTTTACACCCAGATCTTTCTCAATCGGTTCCACAACAGTACGAATCATCTCAATATGTTTTACAATCATGCTGACAGAGCCAAGGAACTGCTTTCCCTTTGAAAAAACGGGATATTCAATATCGATACATTTTATGCCTTCGACAGAAACAAATACATTCCCCATCCGGGGTTTTTTTGTCTTCAGCATCTTAATAATAGCTTTCTGTCCGGAGATATCCGAGCCTTCATAGCTCCGGTATTGTTCGGGTTCGATAAACTTCATCATACCCTTGCTATCGATGAATGTGGAATTGATCGCATAAGGTTTGCCGGCAATATAATTCTTCTGAAGAAGCTTTCTTATTTCAGTTTCACGATGCAATCCTGTTTTGCCTGTTTCTTTTGCAGCATGAGATATCGTACTTCCGATTCCATTCAGAACACTTAAAATTCCTGATTCGATTTTTGAAGCTGCATTGGTTAGATTATCCGCTGCGAATACTTGTCCTGTCATGAAAAAGAACAAGAACGCTGTAACAAACATAAAACGTCTCATGTATCCCCTCCTTTGAGTCGAGATCGGGTAGAAATACAGCGCGCATGCTTAGGGCAACGCCTTCCATTGTTTCCGTCGCTTCCAGCTTCGGAGCAAAGAGGCACCAGACCATGCATCACGTCTCTGCAAGCCCTTCAGAGCGGTTCACCAATATCATGATTACCGAAAAAATAACATCAATGATTACGAGTTAAAGTCATGCGTTTTCGTCGAGGTTGACGTTTTACTGATAGCAGGAAGACAGCCAGAATCTACGTGCCTGAAAATTGGCTGACAGGCTCTATCTCTTGCATGTCCACTAAGTGGTACACTCTGACGGTCAGAATTGAGGGGCCGTGGCCGGCAGCGCCGCAGAATCGATGCCTTCGCACAACGCGTTGTCCACCGTCAGGTTACCTGAGGCGTCAAGCGTCACGGTCCAGATGGTGTCGTAGTCGTCGATCGGCCAATTGGGATCAAGGAGTGGGAGGCCGCTGCCGCCATAGCTTTTCAGGAGCGCATTGATCAGCGGTTTAATACGTGTGGACTCCCACGCCAGTAGTATGTTTTTATTAGATAAATTACCACCGGTAAAGAAAAAGTCACTGGCGAGTGGGGCAACGTTCTGATCCACGATATAGAAGCTCGAAACCAGATAATAGGGCAAATTATTGGCGATGGCATAGGGCAGTACCGTTAATGAGGGCCTGACGTATGAAACATTGAATGGGGGGCTGACGGATGAAACATTGAACCACTGTGCGGGGTCGATAGAATAAACCATGTTGGGACTTATTTTGCCGCGCAGAGCATTGGGAAGTTCCAGCGCGCGCCATTGTCCTGCACCCACATAGTTGCCGTTTTCAAACACGTTCCCCGGATGCGCCTCTGCATGCCGTACAATGTAAATTATCTGGTTTTTGTTGATGTTCGCCGGAATGACAACGCCATGAACCCCTCCGGTCCGTGTGGTGCTGAAATAAGGCTGCTGCGTGTATGTGCATGAAGCGCGTGTCACTGGCAAGGGCAGCACAGGATAAGTGGAAGGCGGCTTCAGTTTGCTGTTGTAGGTAACCAGGTAAGCATCTCCCGACGGAGCGATGGAGATTGCATAGACATAATTTGTATCTACATAGGTCGCCGGAAGAGTCAGGTTATAACCCTGTTGGCTGTTGGTATTGGCCAACAAGGCGCTGATTGTCTCCCAAGGCGCCGAAAATACATAATAACCCGGGATTTTTTTATTGATGATACCGGATACTAACGTATCGTTGCTGCCGTTCGTGTTGTTGAAATCCAGCCCCTGGCAATCAGGGCAGTATGTAGTCGGCAAAACAACTCCTCTGGGCACAGACCCTGGAGCATACGCTGCGTTGATCAGGTAGCTGTTGGCGGTATATTTGGTTCCATTTTTATCAACGGGTAGATTGATCTGGTTGAGGAGGGCAAACTGTTGAATATACCAGATTGCTGCCATATCAGGGTAATTGTTTGCGGTTTGCAAATGCGTCATCGGTGCGAGCACGTAAATGCCGTTTACGTTCTTTCTTCCCAGAACCTGCGTTTTCAGGTATGTGGCCAGGAGAAGTGAGCGCTGTAAACCCTGATTGGTGAGGTTTGCCGTGTCCGGATTGACGTCGCCGGGTGTCTGATAAGTCAAATCCGGGCTTACCACAAAGATCAGATTGACATTTTCGGCGCTTAGCGGAGCAGTTGAATTGTAACTGGACCCGGAACTGCCTGCGCATCCGACAAACAACGTCAGGACAAGAATCAGGAATAGCGACCATACAACCGAATTTTTTTTGATATACATAATCCTCCCTTTTTATTATTCGTGACAAGCAACTGAAAAAGTTGTGCCAAAGAATCCTCTAAAAACCTTGCAAATTTGATGGCTCTGTCGCAATAGCCTATTTACCCTCGCTTAATGCGGCGCCGGAAACTTGAACGCCTCAGCCTTCTTGAAATGGGTTGTCTGGTCCCCGCCCAGGTCCGGATTGCCATGGAGGGTGAGCTTGCGAACACCCGAATTCGGCTTGAAATCGATCTGATTGAGTTGCACCCACACAAGACTCGGACTTGCGGTATTCTCGAAGAAGTAAACCTTATTCTTCTGATCCGCAACCGTACGCCAGATTGTGGACGATATGTTGGGCTGGGTTGGCGTGCTGATGCCGCGGGGCACGCTGACGTTGCGCATGACGCTGAAAACGGCGGCAACAGCCTCGCGCAGATCGGCGGATTGGGTGGCGGCATTGATGTAGAATGATGCGCGGGCGAAGCGGTCGGCGGCGCGGTTGGTGCCCGGCAGCATGACGGTGCCGCCGATTTGCTTCCAGTACTCGTTCAAGGGGATCTGCTCGCTGTAGATCGGCGAATTGGTCATGACCTGGTACTGCCTGCCGTGATGGATGACCAGCTTGCCGTTGATGTACTCGAAAATGGCTGAATCGCCCGAGGCATCCGAGATCGAAAAGTGGACGGAGCCCGGTTTGCCATTGGGGGCTGCGACGGTGACCACGCGGAACTTTTCCAGGCGCAATGCTGCCACGGCCTCTCCGACCGTTGCGAAATTATCGAGGACGTACTGTGTCCACGCGCCGGTGATGAGCGTGGGCCGCTTGTCATCCGGGGGGTATTCCGATTCGGTGAGGTAGAGCATGTTGGCGACCAGGCCCTTTTCATTCATGCCGTCGGCGGTGCCGCTCTCGTAGCCGGACGCGATCACGCTGCCATACTTGCTCGTCCATTTCAGGGACTCTTTACCCATGTCGCCTCCGCGGGCCATGCCGCGCGGGAAGATCCAGAGGTTGGACTGCATGTCTTCGAGCCAGTCCATGGTGCGGCCGGTGACGGTCTGGCCTTCCTTGCCGAAATAGACGGCGCGGGTACAAGCGAGTGCGGATTGCATCGATACGAACATGAAGAATCCCAAAAGGAATGCGCTGTACAAAATGCGGTGAATCCGGTTTGTTATCATGAAATATCTCCTTAAAGATTAATCTATTTGACTGCCGAACCGAACCAGTTTTCTCACGCCTATACCGGCCAGAAACAGGAAGGCCAGGAATAAAAACACACTCCCAAACAAACCGATATTCAGGGCAAGGGCACTGAAACCAACGGTGGGCAGTAGCACAACTCGCACCGCCGCCCGAACATAGGCTTTTTGCGAAATGAAGTCGGCCAGCGGCGGGGAAACTCTGTAATACCAGCGGACAAAGGCTTGTCCAACCCGGTTGGTCAGGAGAAACTCATCCCGGAATTCACGCAACAGGCCGACATCCGGGTGCAGGTAAGAACCGAAGGCCGCCGTGGCAATGAAGCAATGTCCGCTCCCGGTGTCAGAGACGGAACCCACTTGAACAGAAAGCGTAGCGCTGGAAGATAATCCGGCGCTGTTTGTGGCGGTTACGGTTATCACATGGCGGCCCGCTTGCAGATCTTCAACAATCAGTTCGGAACCATACCCCAGTTCACCGGAAATGTCCGATGTCCATCTAATCTTGTCGTCCGGCAACGCTCCATCCTGCGGATCATTCGCTTCGGCCATAAGAAGAATATCGTCACCCAAATTATAAACTGTTCCCCAGGCTAATTCATCGAGAAATACTTCCGGTTTCTTGAAGGGCACGACAAACTCGGCGCTTTCCCCCGTTGCGTAAAGCACGCTATCGTAAGCGGTTACCCGAATTTTGGCATGGTTGCCACCCGGAAGCCGGCTGAAATCTTCCGTCCAGGAAGACGTTTCCAGTTCATCGGCCAGAATCATCCAGGCGGAAGATTCATTGGTCACGTTGGGATTGTATTCTACCGTGTACAAAAGCGAATCGCCGTCCGGATCGCTTCCCGTCCAGGTAATGGTATAGGAACCGGTGAGCGTTGTCGATGTTTGGGGAGTGACGCCGGTAACAGTCGGTGCATGATTGCTAACCGGAACGGAGGCGAGCACCGCGCCGTCTTTAACGATCTGGAACTTGACCGTGCCGGCCGGGAAATTGACAACTCCCTCAAAAGGCGCCGTCGTTAATGTCCGCGGGGGATGAACCATATAAAACTGGACGGCAAAAGACGTCGAGGCCAGAACGTCCCCGGTGCTGTTGACAGCCTGCACCATAAGGGAACCGATTGAATCGCTGAGGGTGACGGTATCTGTATAGCTCTTCCATGGACTTAATTCGACAATACCGGTTTTGGAAAGAGTGCCGGAGAAACTGACAAACCGCTGAGCGGATGCCACCGCTGCCCTGACCAGGGATTTCTTTTGCAGCGCGGGTTCCTGCAAAACCAGTTTCCGGAAGAGCCAGTCATAGCTGTCCTTTGTAATCCACAATTGTTTTTGCCAGGCGCCGCCGGCGCTCATGAAGTCGGCCATTTCCTCGAGAAGTCCGCGGCCATATACCTCGTAGGGATGATCGGATTTAGCAACCTGCGCTCCATTAATATCATACTTTATCCCCTTGAGAGTGGAGGGCAGACGACCGGCGTTACAACTGATGACAACGCCTTCCGGAAGACCCTTGTCCAAATCCCGCCCCTCGAATCCGTTTGGAGCAGGATTGACGCTGCAACTGATGGAAGACAATGTTGCATCGTTATAAGTATCGCCGATGCCATACTGATGGGCTAATTCATGGGCAACCGTCCCGGGAGCGTCGTCGTCGCTGGCCACAGCCACAACGGATTTTGATCCGGGGTAGGCGTAACCGACCAGTTCCTGGCCATTCTCCATCGTAATCGAATCTTTGATGAATCCTAACACAAGGTCATAACAACCCTCGCTCTGGGGGCTTGTTTTACATTTGGAGGGAATGAGGTTGGCCAGCGTATTTGATAGTTTATGACAGCCGGGCCAATAACCATCTTTTTTATCCACTTTTGCCAGGTTATAGGAAATCGCCGAGGCGTCCAGAACGGCCTCACGGACTGTCCAGACCAGGTTATCCTCCGCAAGTGGATAAACGTTTTGCATGAAACTTCCCATGGTCTTCCATTTCGTATCAGAAATCGATTTGATGACGCCGCCACCGTAGTTGGCCTTCACGGCCACGGCCAGGACACGTACTTTGGCGCCGGTGGAAAACACATAGGGATCGGAAACGCTTCCGGCCATTCCGTTGATGTAAGGCTGAAATCGATAGGAACCCGCCGCCCATTTCTCGCAGGACGTTAGATTCTTGCACAGAAAATCAACCGCGGTGACATTACCCGCAGTTTTCTTCGGATATATTTTAAATGCCTGCTTGCCGTCACGCAACACATTCAACCAGGTAGCTGCCGGATCAACGGTTACACCCGGACTGAGAAACACCCGCACCACCGTATTTTTGCCGGCCACAAAATACTTGTGATTATCTTTTTGTACCCCCAGGACCTGATTGACTTCGATGCCGGTGATTTGTGGCTGGTACTGAGCGGGGGCACTGTCTGCATTAAGGAATGCACCCAACATCACGATGATTATGAAAGTTGTAAAGAATTTATAAGGATCATGAATCAACCACCTCGCAGCAAGCTGGCGAGGTATGAAATGAACGTCGTGATATCGCAGCAAGCTGCGGAGAATTAACGCTCGTCCCGCAACAGCGGGATTAAAGAAGGGCTGTTTCTTGTTCTGTAAACGATTACTGTAATTACTATTCCCAGGTAAAATCATAAGTACTCCTGAATGATCGGCATGATAGCCGTTTTCCTCCACAGTTCTTGAATACCATGCAGCTCCGGATGTGGCTTAGCATGAATCATACATCTGTTGATCTCTCCTGCAGGGATAAACTGAATACCGTTTGTAACAAAGCATCCCTGGCAAAATTACCGGATGCTCTCTTTCAGGAACCTGTGCTTGCTGCATCCACCTATGGGTCCGCAACTTTCAGTTCTAAGTTGAGGTAAGGATTACCAGTTGAATTTCGGTTACGGCTCGCAACAAACCCTGTCTTTTCCGCTCCTTTTCCCCTGGTACATGAGCTGGTCAACCCGGTGAATGAAGGTCCTCAACTCCTCCTGCGGTATGTATTGCCCAAGGCCGATGCTCAACGTCATATGAACCTGTTTACCCGGCTCCGGGATAAAAATCTCTTTCTTGAATTCTGTCCTGATTCTCTCCGCCGTGACGGCGCCGTCCGCGCTTGTTGTCATGGGCAGCATGATGGTGAATTCTTCTCCGCCATAACGGTATGCGGAGTCTGTATGGCGCAGCCATCTCTTGACCACCTGACCGACTCGGAATAAAACCTGGTCTCCCTCAACATGGCCGTACGCGTCGTTGAAGGCCTTGAAATTGTCGAGATCTAAAAGCATAAGGGTTAAAGGCTGCCCGTAGCGGTTCACTCGTTCAATCTCTATTCTCATCTGCTGATGAAAATATCTGGAATTGTAAAGCTGCGTGAGATCATCGATAATACTGAGTTCACGGTATTTTTTTTCACTCTCCCGCAGTGCCTCCTCCATTAGCTTGCGCTCGGTGATGTCAATGGCGTGAGTGACGTTCAATACCACTTTCCATTTTTCATCCTTCACCGGATTCGCTTTTGCGATATAATACAGGGTTCTGTCCGGCAGCGGCACGACAACTTCCAATGACTGGCTCTCGCCGGTCTCGAAAACCTTGATGTTTGCCGCCTGACGTTGGTCTGCGTGCTCCTTCGGGTATATGTCCCAGAATGTTTTGCCCAGAAAATAGTCGGGAGTCTTGCCGAATGTCGAGGCGAAAACCTGGTTCACGAATTTATATTTCCCTTTTCGATCGACGCAAAACACGACGTCGCTCGAATGTTCTATGAGCGAACGATATTTCAATTCGCTGTCTTTGTAGGCTTCTTCTATCCGGATGCGCTCTGATTCAGCTCGTTCCAGTTCTCGGATTCTCTGTTTTAATAGGGCATTTTCTTGGATCAGTTCAGTATTTGTCTTGGATGGATCTGTCATCTGATGCTCCTTTGTCGTTATAACCGATACAGGCTTGAAAAAAAACGGAAAGCTATTGTTGATGCCCCTGTAAATAAAACCTTCTGATGGCTACCGGATACCCATTGAAATGTCAAGCAGTCGGGTTAAAGCGTTTATTTTATCTAAGCCGTTGTTCAATAATAAATGACGTTCACTTCACCCCTCGGCAGCTTGCTGCGAGGTAGTTGATCAGTTATTTCTTAACGGCCCCTAACCGGCCGATGTGGCCAGAACCAGAGACTCCGTGCGGCGAAGGTGCCATAGGCGGGAAAGACCTGCGCCAGTTTATTTTCTTCCATCCTGGATCGGTATAATTGAATCGCTACAAACAGCAACAAAAGGGCGACATTAACCGGCGAAAACAACAAGGTAAAGGGCAGTACGCCGCCGATGAGCGGTATCAGGATTTCCCGGACGCCCCGTGATCGGCTCACCGGATCTCTGCGGATGGCGTAGCTGATCAGAAAGACAACAAAAATGAGGGTTTCGGCAGCCCAGAGCGGCTTGAACCAGTAACGGCTATAGGATGTTATCCGGGAAATCAAAAACGCCAGCAGAATAATCATAATCCCGCAGCGGATCACTACGTGCAGCGTCTTGGCTGAAAAATATCTTTCCAACCAGCCGAAAGGATCAAATTCTTTCATCGTTTCTCACTTTTCATTTTCGCCTTGACAAGACTTTCCCGGCTATGTTAGGCATAAACCCAAATTATTTGAAAGTTGATTGTAGCCAATGCTGGCAAATATTTCCAATAAAAACTGGTGGTGGCAGACGAAAAGTGTCTGCCCATAAGATCTTTTTAATGATCGAGTATGGGCAGGGAAGCTCCTTCCCATGACTCGCCAACGTATAGAAATGCCATGGGAAGAAAAACTCCATGGCATTTTTTTTAGCCTCGGCGCTCCCAGGAACAAAACCGTTGGAAGGATAGCAGGAAAGTATAAATTCTTTTTTTAAAGGAGAGAGTATATGGAACAGGTCAAAACATTTTTAGATGATAAGGAAATACCCAGGCAATGGTACAATATTATGGCGGATTTGCCCACCCCGATGAAGCCGCCGCTGCATCCCGGCACAGGCCAGCCGGTTACGGCTGATGATCTGGCGGCAATTTTCCCCATGAACATCATCGAGCAGGAAGTATCCACCCAGCGCTGGATCGACATCCCCGACGAGGTGCTGCAAAAATACCTGCTGTGGCGTCCCTCTCCCCTTTACCGCGCGCGCAATTTTGAAAAGCTGCTCGGCTGTCCCGTGCAGATTTATTATAAAAATGAAGGCGTCAGCCCCGCCGGATCGCATAAACCCAACGCCGCCATCCCGATGGCCTATTACAACAAGGTGGCGGGAACCAAGCGGATCACCACGGAAACCGGCGCCGGCCAGTGGGGCTCGGCTCTGTCCATGGCCACGCAGATGTTTGGTCTGGCGTGCCGTGTATATATGGTCAGGGTCAGCTATGAACAAAAACCTTACCGGCGCATGATGATGAACACGTGGGGCGCGGAATGCATCCCCAGCCCCAGCAACCTGACCCAGGCCGGCCGCAACGTTCTGGCCGAGCATCCCGATTCCCCCGGCTCTCTGGGCATCGCGATCAGCGAAGCCATCGAAGATACCGTCACCAGCAAAGACACAAAATACTCTCTGGGCAGTGTGTTGAATCATGTATTGCTTTACCAGTCCATTATCGGACTGGAGGCGCAAAAACAAATGCAGAAACTCGGTCTCTACCCCGATGTCGTCATGGGCTGCTGTGGCGGCGGCAGTAATTTTGCCGGTATCGCGACGCCGTATGTCTGCGATAAAATCCATGGCAAACAGGTCAAGATTGTCGGCGCGGAACCGACGTCCTGCCCCAGCATGACCAAAGGCCCATTCGCCTATGACTTCGGCGATCTGGCCAAAACAACGCCGCTACTTCCGATGTACACACTGGGTCACGATTACATCCCCGCGCCAATCCACGCGGGCGGCCTGCGCTACCACGGCATGGCCCCGATCGTCAGCCATCTGGTCCGGGAAAATTTTATTGAACCCAGAGCCTACGATCAGATGAAAACTTTCGACGCGGGTGTCAAATGGGCGCGCTCGGAAGGCTTTATTCCCGCTCCGGAGACTAACCATGTCCTGGCGGCCGTCGTCGATGAGGCGATGCGCGCCAAAGAAGAAGGCAAGGAAAAAGTGATTCTCTTTAACTGGAGCGGCCACGGCCTGGTGGATATGGCCTCTTATGACGCTTATCTGTCCGGCCAGCTGCAGGCCTATGAATTACCGGATGAAGAAATTCAAAGAGCGTTGCTGGCCATCAAGGATTTCCCGAAGCCTTAATAATACTAGAGGTAAACATGAAGAATCTGGATTTGTTCAGTCTGGGCACACCGGGCGATGCCTTGGATACGGCGCCGCTGGCCGAGAGAATGAGGCCGCTGAAGCTCGCCGACTATATCGGGCAACCGCATCTGATCGGCGAAGGAACGTTGCTGCGCCGCGCCATCGCGGAGGATAAACTTTTCTCCATGATTTTCTGGGGGCCGCCCGGCTCAGGCAAAACAACCCTGGCACGCATCTTAGCCAATGAAACGAAATCTATTTTTGTCAGTTTTTCCGCAGTCCTCTCCGGCGTGAAGGAAATCCGGCAGGTGGTTGACGACGCCAGAGATATCTGGGAATCCAAGAAGAAGAAAACCATTCTTTTTGTTGACGAAATTCACCGCTTTAACAAAGCCCAGCAGGATGCCTTTCTGCCGCACGTGGAAAGTGGACTGGTCACGCTGATCGGCGCGACAACGGAAAATCCGTCTTTTGAGGTCATCGCACCTCTGCTGTCACGCACACGTGTGCTCACGCTCAAACAGTTTGCGGAAGAAGATTTAATGGCCATTTTGCAGCGCGCCCTGACCGATGAGCAACGAGGCCTGGGAAAATTCACGATCAAAGCCGACGAGGCGGCCATCCGTTTTATGGTCCGTCTTTCCGATGGCGACGCCCGCACGGCCCTGAACAATCTGGAAGCCGTCACCTCGCTGATCCAGAGTCTGCCGGCAGAAGAAAGGGTCATCACGGCGCAATCCGCTCAGGAAGCCTTGTTGAAAAAAGCGCTTTTGTACGACAAGGACGGCGAAGAACATTACAATCTGATCTCGGCTTTTCATAAAAGCATGCGCGGCTCGGATCCGGACGCAACCCTTTACTGGCTGGGACGCATGCTCGTTGCCGGAGAAGACCCGCTCTATATTTTGCGCCGCATGCTGCGCTTTGCTTCCGAAGATATCGGCAACGCCGACCCCCATGCTCTCCTGCTGACGATGGCCGCCCAACAGGCCTTTCACTTTATCGGCCTGCCGGAAGGCGAGTTGGCCATCGCGCAGGCGGCCGTCTATCTGGCGACGGCGCCTAAAAGCAATGCTCTATACACCGGTTATGGTCAGACGAAGGACCTGATCAATAAGACCGGCTATCTGCCTGTCCCGTTGCATATCCGTAACGCACCGACCAAGTTAATGAAAGAACTGGATTACGGCAAAGATTACAAATATGCGCACGATTATTTGGATGCTTTTGTTTCCCAGGAATATTTACCGGAAAAACTTCATGGGAAAATATTGTATCACCCGACAGACGCCGGTTTTGAAAAGACAATCAAAGAAAGAGTCCATGCCTGGCGGCGGCGAAAAAATGATAAAGAGACTAAATGACAAAAAAAATGGGAGGCTTGGTTAGAGCCTCCCGAGGAGAGAAGAGTGAAGGTCTGAATACCTTCCTGGGTTATTTTTGCTGTCGGCTAATCATGCCCGTAATATTTTTAGTCGACACTAACTATCTTTCACTTCTGGCTTATTACTAAGCAGATATTGTGCCATAATCGCAATAAAAACGTAAGTAATTGATATAATAAAATTTTAGTCAATAAATACCTTCCCTGCCCTTTTTTTATAGGGGTTTCCCTTCGGCAATAAATGTCGGGCCTATTTTGAATTAGTAAAATTAATCGAACAATAACAACAATATAAAAAATGTCGATTTTTGCCCATATTTCGACAAAAATGTCGAGCCACCCGGTATTTATCGTTGACATTTTTTATGAATAGCTTAAGATGACCGGCAAAACATAAGGATACTTGGTAAAAACATCGGCTGGATTCTTGTAAAATGGGGATACTATGATTTTTTTCAGAAAAAAAGAAACCATTATCAGGCGCGCCTCCCATCCCTATAACGGCAGTTTTCTTCAACCATTGGCCGTGGCTATCGTCTCGGCTATTCTGGTCGCCTTGATTCTTATCATGGGTTTTCTGGACATCCGCCGTAGTGAAACCAACCTGGTGGGATTTATGGAAGATCAGGCGCTCGCCACCATAAGTGTTTTACAGCGTCTAACGGAAGATAATCTCAAGAGCATTGTGGCCATGACGGGAAAAATGCCGACACAGGCCAAAACAGCCAGTCAGGAAGAAGCGGATTATTCCAAGAAGCTGGTCATCGAAGCCATTACCGCGCTGGGACAAAAAATTGACGAACAATGGAAAAAGAAATTAATTAACAATGTCTATCTCCATAAATTCGCGGTGGATCATAACTTTTGGTACATGGCCGTCCTCAATCGGGAGGGTAACGCAGTTTATCAAAGCAGCCCGCTGAAAACCAGTATGCTGGACGAAAACGATCTGAGCGCAAACGGACGCAAGGCAACGACTATCGAATTGCTGGAAAAAATCCGCATAAAACAGGGTATCGGCTTTGTCGCACTCAGACGCAAAGACGGAAGTGGAACCGTCGTGATCAACCTGGATAAGGAGGGGCTGAAATACTGGAGCATGAAAGTTGCCGTGGGGCGCGCCATCAATAAGATGGGCGAAGGCCACGGTATCGTTTACATGCAAATCTTTAATGATCAGGAAAAGCAGCTCGGCGATATAGGGAAATTACCGGAAGGATTAAGCGATAAAGATTTTAACCATCAGAGAATTCTGAAAGGAACAACAAGAATTGTCAGCAGAAAAGTGGATGTACAAGGCAATAATATTCTCGATATGGCAGCTCCCTTTACGCTGGATAAAAAAGTTGCAGGCCTTGTCCGCATCGGCCTGGAACGCGGTTCGATGGATAAAATCATAGCTGAAAACCGCAGGAATATTTTTATTTTCATGCTGCTGGTTGTCGTCATCGCCCTCCTGTCCATGTGGCTGCTCTATCACGATCAGAACCGTCATTTGGCCGGCATTATTGACATGGAACGCCGCCTGGAAAAAGCTGAACGTCTGTCCTCTTTAGGACGGCTCGCCGCTGGCGTCGCGCACGAAATCCGCAATCCTTTAAACGCCATCAGTATGGCAACACAACGGTTAAAGATGGATTTTGTGCCGGCCGACCAGAGTAAAGTCGATGAATTTCAGAAACTTTCGGGCGTTATTCGAGATGAAATAAAACGGCTCAACGGAATCATTGAAGAATTCCTGACTTTTTCTAAAAGCCGCCGCCTGCAATTCAGCGATTTTTCCGTGGCCAAGGTTTTGCAGAAGATTGTCAGCTTGATTCAGGAGGAAGCATCCGCCCGCGGCATAACAATTAAAACAGAATGGCGGCTGCAGCCGGCTATAATTCCCATGGATGTAAACAAACTCCAGCAGGCTTTTTTGAATTTGATTAAAAACGCCTTGGAATCCATATCTGCGGAAGGAACAATTACCATTACTGTGGATAAAGAAGGGGGGAATTATATCATGGCGAGCATTTCCGATACCGGCTGCGGCATGACTGCGGAGGAAATAGAAAAGATCTTCAGCCCCGAATATACAACCAAAGAAAAAGGTGTGGGTCTGGGGATACCTTTGGCCAACGAGATCATCCGTGGACATGGCGGAGAAATCCGCGTGATCAGCCATAAAGGGAACGGAACAACATTTGAGGTTGTCCTGCCCCGGGAAAGACTCAGCGAAAAATCTTCATCATAAGGGATTAAATAATCATGCGAAAATTAAGCATTCTTATTGTTGACGATGAAAAGTCCCAAAGAGAGCTGTTGCGGGATTTTTTGCGCTCTAAAGGGCACACACTGGCCGAGGCGGCAAACGGTGAAACCGCCGTCTCTTTTGTCCAGAACGGCCATTTTGATCTGCTCCTGCTGGATTATAAAATGCCCGGCATGGACGGGCTGCAGGTGCTGCAGGAAGTAAAACGCATCAATCCGGAAATCGATGTCGTTATCATTACGGCTTTCGGTACGATTGAAACGGCTGTGGAAGCAATTAAGGCCGGCGCCATCGATTACATCACGAAACCTGTCGAGTTGGAAGAAGTATTGTTGATTATTGACCGGGTGATAAGTAGAAGAAAACTGATCCGGGAAAATGAACTGTTAAAAGAAGAGCTGGGCAAAAAGGGCATCACTACCGATAAAATTATTTACAAGAGCCCACAAATGACGGAATTGATCAATATGGCCAGCCGGGTCGCAGCCAGCCGGGCTTCCGTGTTGATCCAGGGCGAAAGCGGCACCGGCAAGGAACTTCTGGCGCGCCTCATTCATCAATTGAGCCCGCGCGTTCACAAACCCATCATCGTCGTGAATTGCGGCGCCCTGCAGGAAAATCTGCTGGAGAGCGAATTATTCGGTCATGAAAAGGGCGCATACACCGGCGCAAGCTCACGCCGCATCGGCCGTTTTGAAGAGGCGGACGGCGGCACGCTTTTTCTTGATGAAATCGGCGAGCTCAGCCCTGGCATTCAAGTCAAATTATTGCGTTTTCTACAAGAGCGGGAAATTGCGCGCCTGGGCAGCAACACCAATATTTCAGTGGACGTGCGAATCATCAGCGCGACCAATCGTGACCTGGATACTCAGGTCAAAGGAGGGGCGTTTCGGGAAGATCTTTTTTACCGTCTGAAAGTGGTGACGATGTCGCTCCCGCCGCTGAGGGAAAGAAAAGAAGACCTTCCCGCGCTGATCGATCATTTCATGGAAAAATTTATCAGAGAAAACGGAAAAAATATCCGGAGTATGACTGCGGAAGCGCGCGATTTGCTTCTGAAATACGACTATCCGGGCAATGTGCGGGAACTGGTTAATATCATGGAACGGGCCGTCGTCATCGCCAGGGACGACTATATTACCGTAACCGACCTGCCCTTTAAAAATGATTCCTTCACCGATTTCTCCGATAAAAAATTATCCGGATCGCTTCGCGAATCCCTCGAAGATCTCGAACAACATCTGATCAGCAAGGCGATGGACAAGGCGACGGACAACCAGACCCGGGCTGCGGAAATTCTGGGCATGTCGGAGAGAATGCTGCGCTATAAGCTAAAGAAATATGATTTAAAAAACTGAGTGGCTGAAACAAAAACGGACAACTCATCAAGATTGATGCCCCTGTAAAAAGTCACCCCGCGCATTTCGCTTCGTGCTCATGATAGCCATGCGGGAAAGCATAAAACTGTTCCAGCAGCGAAAAAATTGCTGCCAAAAGC
>WRPE01000005.1 GCA_009773315.1 Syntrophaceae bacterium | reverse complement strand
TGTCCCTAGTACGAGAGGACCGGGATGGACGAACCGATGGTGTTCCAGTTGTCGTGCCAACGGCATAGCTGGGTAGCTAAGTTCGGAAGGGATAACCGCTGAAAGCATCTAAGCGGGAAGCCCACCTCAAGATAAGATATCCCTCTTGGTGGAGACACCAAGACTAAAGACCCCTTGTAGACTACGAGGTTGATAGGTCAGATGTGTAAGCACAGTAATGTGTTCAGCTAACTGATACTAATCGGTCGTGCGGCTTGACCATAATAATTATTTATATATATGGTCTCATTATTAAATCGTGCTCAATTTTCAACAAAGCGATATGCATTGTCATGCAATTTCATAAAGAGATAAATTTCGGTGGCTATCGCGAGGAGGTCACACCCGTTCCCATCTCGAACACGGAAGTTAAGCTCCTTCGCGCCGATGGTACTGCATGGGCGACTGTGTGGGAGAGTAGGTGCCGCCGGATTTAAAACAGAAAGCCCCTTTGATTTTTCAAAGGGGCTTTTTTTATGCACACAACATAGCGATTCATGTAATTGGAGTCGCTACCGCAAGCAAACTGCGGACAGGAATCATTTTTTGCAAGAGTTTGAAGATTCGTATACCCTCAAAGAATGCCAGCTTTCTCACAAAAAAAGTATTTAAAATTTTTTCCTTCGATGTCCCGTGACCTCAACACGCAGACAAAAATTAATCCGTTCGGGCCAGATTCACCTACTCGCAGTGTAAAGTGATCATTGTGGTTTCGGAATAGTTTTTAACCCAGCAGAGGGTGTTAACCAAAGCCATCTGCTCCGGTGTTGTGCAGCGGATCGACATCAGGGCTGTATTGGCGATCAGGATAGCGAGACATCTGGCCCTGGAAATGGCGACGTTCAGTCTGTTTCTGCTGTACAAAAATTCAATTACTCGAGGTAAATAATCACCGTTGGATGTGGCCATAGAAATGATGACCACTTCGGCCTCCTGTCCCTGAAATTTGTCCACTGTGCCTACGCGGGCACCTTTTGGCAGAATACGCTTGAGGAGATTCACTTGCATGTTGTAGGGTGCTACTACTAAAATGTTGTCTTCTGCTATCCGATGCGACTTCCCTTTTTTATCGGCAAATCTTTGTTTCAAGAGACTCCGATAGAGTTCTAAGACTATCCCAGCCTCTTCTTCACTCCTTTGTGAGCAAGCATCATGATCGGCAGCGACAAAAAGGATACCCGCCGGTTTGAGAAAAGGATGTGTATTCTTGTCAAGGATAAGTTGCTGCACGCTGTTCGCCATTTCCGGCAGCAGACGACTGTCATACACCGCATCGGAAATAAATCGGCACACATCTGGATGCATTCGCCAAGTTGTTTTGAGGAAGATACCGCGTTCCGGAGGAATGGTCGCCATGCCGTTCAGAAGGTATTCCAAAGAGGATTCTCCCGATCGACCGGGGTGTATGCCTTGGATCGGTTGCGCAAGTTGCATCTGATCCCCGATAAGAACGATATTTTTAGTGCTGGTTGCCATAGCGACGAGATTCGCAACAGCAACTTGTCCGGCCTCATCTACAAATAGGTAATCAAAAGCCTTATCCATTGGTTCTGTAGAAAACAGCCAAGCTGTCCCGGCAACAAGCTGCCAGCATTCATCACACATCTCCTTATTGCTGAATACATCCTCAATTATCTTGCCATTGAACAAACTGTCTTCCCTGTCAGACACAGACTTCTTCGCCCCGCAGAAAGTGACGCCCTTTTCTTCGGCAATCCTTTCAACACTTGCCAGCAGATTGTTGATGGCCTTATGGCTGTTTGATGATATGCCGATACGGAGCCCACGGCTCAGAAGCTCTACGATGACATGTGCGCCCGTCCATGTCTTCCCGGAACCGGGAGGTCCCTGGATGAAAAGGCAGCTTTGATCGAGGTTTGCCACGGCCTCTGTAATTTGGGAAAGGGGATCACCGATATCCATGATAACGGAGGTTCCCGGAGAATGGCCCTTGATTCGAGGAAGTTCCTGCTTCAGCAGGGCCTCAATGGCCATATAACCATGCTGCTCCGCGATGACATTGTCGGCAAAGCGGTATAATGCTTCTCGAAGAGTTTTCGTTGGTATCGGCCCACCCGGGCCAATGCTCAATTTGTCAGGTAACGGGCTGTTGCGGGGAAAGGAAAGAAGTTTTACACAACGCTTATCCTCATCAATTTCTAAATTCTTGATTTTCTCCAGCGTATCAATGCGGATACAACTATCTCCTGTTTTGAGTTTCGTTTCCTGTTCAGGATAACGATACGCATACTCTAAAGCACCCCTGTCTGATTTTTTGGAATCGTCGGGAATTCTTGTCATACCGCCAATCGATTCCACATCTTCCATGAGTTCTTCATCGGTCATCTCCTGCCGGGAGAAATATGCCCACCAGACGGGCTTGTCGGCACGTCGGTGAAAATCGAGAAGCTGCCAGGTCAGCTCCTGAAAGTGTTCCTGTGAAGACCAGACACTCCGGTCCACAGGAAGGGAATCGACCAGCAATTCTCTGTAATGGGCCAGTCGTTGTTCAACCTCATTCAACTCGCCCATCTCAACAATGGTTGCATGAGATTCACTATTTGCCCAAGGTATTCCATCCGGCCTCAATGTCAGCAGCCATTGCCGAAGTTCGTGAGTCGATTTGAGATCATCACGATTGTAGTCTTCTATTGCGTTGAGAAGTTCAGGATTACCCGTCTCCTTCCACCGTTCGTAATAGACAATACTTGCCCCGGCGTCTTTGACCTGCCCAACCCGTTTTTCGAGATAGAAATGCTCCACATTCTTGATCGAATAACGGGGTTCTGAAATTATCATACATTCCCGGACAACCTTGAAAAGATCAATGAGCTTGCCAAGGCGCAGCAGATTATCCACCTCCGCTTCCCGCGTCCCATGAAAGGACATAAGCCGTTTCAGGGCTGTCTCTTCGTAATGGGCATAGTGGTAGATGTGGGCATGGGGATGTTTTTGAAGATGACCGGCGACAAAATCCAAGAACTGCTCAAAGGCCTGTCGTTCTTCATGCCGGTTATGTGCCCAATAGCTCTGGAAAGAAGGTTTTCCCCCGTTGAATATCAGAGCACCGAACAAGTATTCCAAACCATCTTCCGCAAGCGGGTTTCCTTCCATATCGAAGAAAATATCCCCGGCATCAGATTTCGGCAGTCTAAAGAATCCCCTTTTTTCTTCCAAATCCAGGGGCAGGAGATCGAAGCAGTCTGTTCCTGTTTCCCGTTTGCGAAGTTGCAGCGCCGCCTGATGGCGTAGTTTTCCCAGCGTTTCTGGAATCATTTTAGGGATATATTCATGCACTGGAAGTTTGGCTAGTGATTCCAGTGTCGTTACGCCATGAGCATTCAACTTCCTTATCTGAAGGCGAGTGATATTGGCAACCAGACTCAGATGATCGTCCTTGAGACGGCGATCCTCACACAGATTTCGCCACCGGCAATAATCACAGTGTTCACAGCGGTCCGGGTAGGTTTCATTTGCTGGTGAATGGACCCGGTTGACAAATCGCTGTTTAAGAAATCCATAGTACCGGGAATAGTTGGCATGGCGATAACTTACCTCCCGGCGATCACCAAGGACGATGTGCATCATGAGGGGATTCTGCCCCTGGATGTGGGCAACCAGTTCGGAATAGAAACAAAGTTGAATGAGATATGAAGCCTTGGCAGAACGGGCCAGTTTGGTGTCGATAACCTCATAGCTGAAGTTGCCCAGGCTGGATGGCATGGCTACCCGTCTTAAGAAATCCGCATGGCCTATAAAGAAACCATTTCGCAAAGCGGCCTGATAGATGATATCTGCCCCGGAACGCATAGCGTCCTGAGTCGCCAACACCGCCATATCCAGATCATTCCTGTGTCCGGAAATATCCACGAGACATGACACACTGTTTCGAAGGTGATCAACATACGCCCCTTCATGGGCAACCCCCTTCTGCTGATACAGAATGGCCTCCTCGTCATCCTCAGTTTGAGGAAGAGGGGTTTCCAGGTTGATTAGACCCAACGCCGTCAGATGCTCGCATTCAAGAAAATTGACGACATCGGAAGCAGAGTAATAAATTGTGTCTTCAATTTTCTGCATAAGCGTTCAGGATTCCTTGATGAATTCACAGATGTTCAAAGGGGGAGTACTCATCGGATCTTCTTTCGTGAAGGCTCGGTGCTTGTAGTTCCCTTGGCAATGAACTTTACTGGCTGTTTTGTTATGTTTTTCGGTAATGCGGCATCAACTTTGCGCATGGACATAGGGTGTGCAAGCAAGCCCAAAATTTCCTCTGCCCACTTGTAATCACCCTCACAGCATTCCTCTGCAATATATTTCACATCTTCTTTTATCCCATTCATCTTGGAGTTGCATAGTCGATCAATCAGATTTTTTGACCAGTAATATTCCTTAATTTCTTTTTTACCATTAACCTCATTGTAGGTATAGTACGTACAGGGAATTCTGCTTTTCAGAAATATTTGCGAGCATCCGAGTTTTTGCGCAGCCTGATGAATGTTCAGCATACCCTCATAATTTTTCCTGATAATGACCTTTGGTGGACAATGTGTCTCAGGTGGAGACTGTTCTGCAATTAATCGGGTCAGCTGCCCGGTAAGATCATGGATTGCCCTTTCACTAAGTACGGAAACGTCGCATTCCAATGATTGTTCACCAAGATCACTGCCAACCACAAACCGTATTACACCTTCGTCAATAGTTCGATTCGAAATGATGACCTGTATATCGCAGCTATTTGCGGAAAAAAGCTCCACGTATTCTTCATCAGCATTATCAATGACCGTTTCAACCAGTTTAGAGCGAAACGCGCCGTTATCTGGCCTGAACGTGACATCCGTATTGAGCTTTTTCAGTAATTCGATCATGTATGCTATTTCTATCATACAGCAATAAACTCTTTGACTATCTTTTCGATACCTTCGAGGTGCCGCTGAACCGGTCGCGCCCCCGCTTCCGGCTTTAATGGCAAGGCTCCAACACCTTCATATATTCCTGTCGAATTGTGCGCCGAATAAATGGCCGCTTCCTCCCCCGGATAGAGGATATAGGCGCCGGAGACATTCCGGATTGCCTCCCGGTAGGTATGCATCTTGTCGATGTCCTCTTCCCTCCATTTACCGATGGTTCCGTCACCCCTCTCATCACCGTAAAAACTGTCCCGCTGGCCTTTGAATTTGGCATCGAATATGAGTATGTTGTTGCCTCTCGAAATGACGATATCTGGTCGCAGGTTATGGGAGTAGCTTTCATTGGGAACGGTATTACGCGGATTTTCGAAAGGCATGAACCCGGGAGACCCTGGAGAGATTCTATTGAACCACAGGAAAATTCCGCCTTCATATTCGATGCAGATGCCCTGAATTATTTTTTGTTCAAGAGGATCGGTGGATACAACCGTCCTGCAGGACCGGATTTTGTTTATTTTATCCAGAACATCCTTAACAACGAAAAAGGACCAGTATTCAAAAAGCGTCGGAGTATCTTTGGTTTCCAGAAGATTTTGAAAATCATCGTTATTGAAATGGCAATGGGTGGCAAGCTGAAGCAAAGAATAAAGACGGAACAACTGGCGGTAGCCGTCGCGACGCTGCAAGACCTGCGACCCGGCCGGAATGAAGCGCATGGTTCCCACATCGGACCAGAAGGGATCGGATAAAAAAAACATAAGTCCCCTGTCCATTTTTTCCAGAGATGCTTCAATATCGGGATTGAGATAGCCACCGCTTTTTCCCTTCAGGGCTTTCGCCAGACCTTGCAGACGGCGCTGAACCGATTGCAGAAAATGCTTCATGAACCGGTTTTCATTCGTATCCACTGTATAATGCTTCCGTTCCTCCATGGCCTCGGCGGGAAACAACCTCCGACCGGTTCTGTTGAAGATGGCCCGTCCGCAGGCTGTTGACACCAAAGGATGATCGGGTTTCAGGACAGCGAAGCGGTCGGGTGAACTGAACATGTTGACTAGCATCGCTGGCGGAATACTTGTGATCGCATCAATGCTGTTACGGCGATATTCCCGATAGAGCCTGCGGTGGGGATTGGCCAGGATTAGTGCGGCAATACTGTCTATGTTTGGCGATCCGTCCAGGAGATATTTTTTGAGGAAAAGATATTCCACATAGGCGATATCCTGCCCCGGCCTATCCTTACAGTATTGCTGACCGAGCGGGTTTTCAAAGCTGAACACCAGATTGGCGTACTTCCCGGCGATATAATCCAGCATCGCCGCGTAAACCGTATCCGTGATTTTTCTGCTGACAACAAGGATAGGGATGGGGCCGATGCGCGTCATTCCCACGGCGTTGCGAAAACTTACCTCAAACAGCCGACCTGGAAATTTTCGTTGATTGTAATATCTCCCTGGTTCCGGAAAGAACGGGGGCTCGGTTTCACCATAAAACTTGACAAAATAGGTTTCCCAGTCCTGAAGGATGATGGGCGTGCCGTCATGATCCATTGACGATAATGCCGATTCGTCGGACAGAAACTGGGGATCATCGGCTATGGCCATGCGGAGTTCTGATGAATAAAGGAGAATCGCCATATTACTCGATAAAGCTCGCATAGCCTTGAATTTTCAGGTTCTGGATCATCCTGGCCAGTTTCTGCGCTGATCTGGGAAACGGGGCATCTTCCGGAATTTCTTCAGACTCTACACCGCTGCAAAAGGCCAGCAGTTTTCCCAGCGGTTCTTCCAGTTTCGCCTGGGTGCCGTGAAACTTGGGTAGGATCTTCTGAAGGATCTGGATATCCAGCGTTTCTTCGAGTTTAAAATCCTGGAGCATGTCACTGGCATGCAGGATAAACCGGGAAATTTCATTGACGACGCGAAAGCCGAAATGGAGGTGATGGGGATGGAGAATTTCCAGGATTTTTGAAAGATACACACCGGTATCGCTATCCATTTCCTGGGCTCTGGTATAATCGGCCTTGTTGCAGAAAGGCGTTTCCCCCGCCATCGGCAGCAGTTTTTCTCTGACATCCTGTTCCTTCAGGATGCATCCATCAGCCGAAGTAATCCCCTTTTCATAGCTTGCCAGATCCACTTCGTTGAACTCGATAACATTCGCCCGGTCCAGAACCTTCGGGCTGAACATGTAGGTGGATTCATCCACGTTGACGGTCCCGGTAAAATAGACATTTGACGGGATTATGATCCGTTGTGGAATGACCCACCCGTCAGGCGTTTCGGCCTTTGTAGCCGAATGCAGACAGAGCGGTTCACCGGAAAGATTTCCAGTTGTCCGGCTCTCCATGATGCTCAGGAAATCGGAGAAATACTGTTCCACCTTGGCCAGATTCATTTCATCGAGAATAATGAAATATGGCTTGTCCTGATGTTCTGATGCCTCCAGTAGAATTTGCAAGACTGGTGTGGCATGATATTTTTCATCAAGAAGATTATAATATCCCAGAAGTCCCTTGTTATCCATCCAGTCAGGCCGCACTGGTACAAAGGCGATGCGCTTTGCTTTTTCCTCAGAAGAAAGCCCTTGGCACATGTATTCCGCGAAGACTTGGGCAATCTTCGTCTTTCCCGTGCCGGAGATCCCTGTCAGGATAACAAATGGCTTTGTTTTAAGGGACAGGAAATAGCGCGTCAGTATTTCCTGGGAGAAGAAATAATCTTTGTCTTCATAATAGTCATAGATATGTTCCATAGTTCCCCACATTCTCACGGTCCTTTTCAACGGGTTATAATCTATTTGCGACATGAATCATCCTTTCTTAGACCATTCTTCAAGATTTTTCTTGGTTACTTCCCACCAATCCTTGCGGAGTTTTCGTCCCTGATTCGTAAAGACGGCATTCAAAGTTTCTTTTAGAATATCTTCGTGAACTTGTTTGCCGATATTGCGCATTGCCGCTTCAACCTCATTCCTAGAAGGAATTTCACTGTCTGGAGACTCAGATTCCTTATGCTCTTTTGTCATTTTAGTGTTGCCTGTATTGCTAAGGCCCAGCTTAATTCTGATTTTTTCTTGTCGTTCTGTAAAACGCTTGAGAGAATGTCGCACATCAACAGAGTAATGTTTATCTGCACGTTTCTCTATTTCATTCCTGCTATTTTTGTATTTTTCTTTATTGAATGCCGGATGTGTGAGCAGCAGGTCATTTAATCTTCGAATTTCAGCCATAGTGCTTATACTTAATATGGCCGGTGAAGAATTGTTGCTTATTGCAGCTTGTGATCCCCATATTAAATCAAATATTTCTGACTGTTCTTTCAGTTTGTCTAATACTTCTGCTGTAATAGGAATATTCGGCTTTATCCCATAGCGTAATGCCATTTCAGCATACTTACTGTATGTCATTCTTTGTCCTTTCTGTCCTTATTCGACCAATCTAAGAGATTTTTTTTCGTGATTTCCCACCAGTCGGGCATGAGCATTCGATTTTTAAGTTTAAAAGTAACTTCTATTCTACTCTTTAATGAATCTTCATCAACTTCTCTTCCTTCAGGCGCTATTTCTCCAAGGATTTTTTTGATTTCTTCCCTGGTTGGGATTTCGCCTGCAGGAGGGGTGCTTGTTGGTTCCTGCCGTGCATAGAGGTTCGGTTTACTTACATTAACAGACGGCTTTTCATTATTCTCAACAGTAAAGCCAAGGTTAATAAAGTATTTATTAATACTAGGACCACCACCTATTACAGAATCGCGGTCATATAAGGAGTTCGTCATTCCAGCAATGACACATCTAAGAAGGTCTTTGGGTGGATATGACTGCCCATTATGTAATAGGCTATATTTTTTCCACCTTGTCTTTTCGAAATCCTTTCTGAATTTTTGATCAAAAAGGTCCATAGCATTTTTTACATCTTCTTTTTTCATGTTTTTTAGTATTTTCCTGTTTTGTTCGCTTACAATGGCCATATTATGGCCCCCCTTTAGAAATTAATTTATCTAAAAATGCCCTCTCTTCTTAGTTTATTCATGTTTTTCTGTCACTACGGCTATCACTCCTTACTTACTGCCATTTTCCAGGGCACTCAGCAATAAAAGGGAGAACGTCACAAACATCAGGTTTCTCGGTCACTTGATCCAAATGATCTTTTGTTATTTCAATCCGGGAGGTTAATTTAACACCATGTTTATCCCACGTTTTATAATATTCATCAAATTTATAATTCATATCAATTTCTTTCGATTTATTACTGCATCTCACCGGAAAATGATGATGAGAATCATTTCATCTTCGACCAGATTGCGATGTTTCTTTCAGTTTCAAGTCTCCAGTTATTTTTCAGCTTATGCCCCAATGTTTTCGCGCCAAGTTCGAGCTGATCTAGAACGGCATCTATGAAAACACTCTGGTTTTTTTTGGCGATCGTTCGGTATGCTTTTTCAAAATCTTCTTTCTGAAAAGTATAATAGTTAATAGCAGTGTCATTTGTTTCAATAGTCTCGGTGATTTTGGTTCCAATGCACATAGAGGAATTTAATTTAAGCTGGTCAATCTTTTGGCAATATGCTTCAAGAATATGAAATTTTATTCTTGCCATATCAAGTTTTTTGCCAGCTTCAGGAATTATATAATAAATATCATTTTGATCTTGTTTAAGGTATGTGAAATCAGTGTTTTTTGTATGAAATAATATTTGAAGATTTGATCTTATTGTTACAAAAACGGTTCGAATTTTTTTTCCTTCACAGTCGCTTCCTCTGTCAACACAAAACCTGATGTCTGGGACATTTGTTTGGTAGCATTTGACGCTGAAGCCTTTTTCTTGTGAGTTAAAAGACATGAGCCAACGACATATATTTAACGCACGGTCTTTTTCAATGTGTCCATATACAATCCCATTAACTATTTTCTCTGCTTGTTCAAGATTATCTGTTGCGTTTGCCATATTATTCACCCCTTTTTTCTAAACAGTTTTCATTCATCTCTTCCTGCTTGTTTCCGGTTCTTTCCGTAAGAGAATCTACGAAGTCAATGCAATCCATCTTGCTTCCTTTGAATACACGGACGGCACCATGGAAAAATCCAAAAGCGTCAACGCAATATTCAGATTTTTCATCGCTGCTTTCTCTGACAATATTATATTCTCTGATTTCCTTGATTTTCACTTTTTTATTATGATCGATATTCCAAATAAATATGAGTTTACTCATGCGCGACTCCAATTTGTTTCTGCCGATTAACTGCTTTCTGGCAAACTTAAACTCAATGTTTCGTCTGGTGTTTGGCAAGTGGCTTTTATCTATAAAATTTCACTAACGATTTGTCAATAATTCTTCTTTTTTAAGTTGACCATAATCGATAATCTCTGATAGTTCAATGTCACAACGACAACCGTACGTCGCATTATTATTGTCAGAATAATATTATTTCTTTAAGGGAAGGGAGAAAAACCATGACCCGTGACCGCAACGCGCAGACAAAACTGATCCGTCTGGGACAAATTCTTCGGATCTTCATGGAAAAGGAGAAGGTCTCCAGCACTTGGCTAAGTGAATACTTCCAGACTACCCCACGGACTATCCAGCGTGATCTCTTGCTGCTTAAAGAATCCGGTTTTCCTATCTATGAAATTCAGAAAGGCAACTATCTGTTGAGTAAAGACCTGGTAAAGAACCTTGAGGTCTTTGACGACACGGAGCTGGCCCTGGTGGTAGCCTTGAAGAACATTGTCGGGCAGTTGGGGCAACCTTTCCAGAATGCTGCCGATTCTGTCCTGAACAGTCTGTATGACTGTGTCACCAATATGCCGGTTTTCGTAAAGATTAATGATGCTGTCCACTTGGACAGTGCCCTGCTGAACCGGATTGTGAAGGCCATCAGGGAGAAAAGACAGGTCAGCTTCCAGTATGCTGCAAAGCAAGGCGCACATTCCGTCAATCTTGAGCCTTACCGCGTTGTTTACTTCAGCGGCTTCTGGTATCTCATCGGCAATGAGCCGGATTCCGGGAAACACAAGCGCTATGCCATGGACAAGATCGGTGATTTGAGATCATTAAAGGCGGGCTTCAAAGCTTTCCCGGAAAATCTTGATGCTGCACTACGGTCAAGCGCTAATATCTGGTTTGAAGAGGAGAGTAATCTGGAAGTTGTCGTTCTCGTGGGCAGAGCCGTCAGTGATTATTTTCGACGGCGGAAGATGTACCCGACTCAGGAGATCAGGGAAGTCAAGCCTGATGGATCACTTGTCGTCATCTTCCGAGTAGGCAACTACGAGTCTATCCGCGACATCCTCAAGTCCTGGATTCCGCATATCGTGATTTTGGAGCCGGATGAATTCAGAAAAGCTTTATTAAAAGACGTGAAGACGTGGGTAAAGCAGCAGGAAAATGTGGTATATTAAAATCATCTACATGGTTTTCATAACCTTGTTCCAAAGATGGCGCGGCCGACGCGGATGATAGTTGTGCCTTCTTCAATGGCGACTTCAAAATCGTCAGTCATGCCCATGGAAAGTTCGTCCATGCGAATGTTGGGAATAGCAGCGGCGCTGATTTCGTCGCGCAGCTTGCGCAGCGCTTGAAAATAAGGGCGGGAATTTTCCGGGTTATCGGAATAGGGCGGCATGGTCATCAATCCGCGCACGCTTATATTGGGTAAAAGGGAAACTTGCCTGACAAGTTCTAACGCAGCGTCGGGCTCCATGCCGTTTTTGGATTCCTCTCCGCTGACATTAACTTCAATCAGAACGTTTAGTCTACGGTTGTTTTGCCCAGCTCTTTTGTCCAGCTCACGGGCCAGTTCCAAGCGGTCAACGGAATGAATCCAGTCAAACAAGTTGACGACGTATTTAACCTTGTTGGTTTGTAAGTGGCCGATCATATGCCATTCGGCAGCGTGACCGATGGCGGGAATCTTTTCCCGGGCTTCCTGAACGTAATTTTCACCCAGTAATGTGATGCCCGCTTCCAGAGCCTCTCGGATCCGCTCCAGGGCAACGGTTTTGCTCACCGCCATCAGCCTGACGCTTCGAGGATCGCGTCCCGAGCGCGCTGAGGCGGCTTCAATTCTTTGCCGGATTAAACTGATATTGGATCTGATGTCTGTTTCCATGATGACTTACCTGAAATGAACCGCATCAATTCGTTTTAATTCTTCCAAAACTTCACAAAGCGGCAAACCGATGACATTGGTATAGGAGCCGCGGATCGCCTTGATGAAACACGCGCCCTTACCTTGAACGGCGTAACCACCGGCCTTGTCGTAGGGCTCATCGCAGTTGACATACCAGTCCATTTCCTCTGGACTTATTTTTTTAAATCGCACGGCTGATCGGACAACTTTGGTTTTTGATATCCCGGAACCGGCTGAAACAATTGTAAAGCCGGTGAAGACGATATGCTGACGGTTGCTTAATCGCTCCAGCATTGCCCGCGCCTGGCTTTTGTTTTTGGGTTTGCCCAAAATCAGGCTGTCGATCACAACGATCGTATCCGCGCCCAGCACCAGGGCTTTCGGATGTTGATCGGCGATGACCGTCGCTTTGTCAATCGAAAGCCTTCGAACGTGAGTTTGCGGGCTTTCGCCGTCAAGATGTGTTTCGTCAACATGAGCCGGAATAATTTTCAACTTTAATCCCACGGAACGTAAAAGTTCTTTGCGGCGCGGCGAGGCAGAAGCCAAAATAAAGGGGAACGATAAGGCAATAGTCATTTTTTTCTTTCTCTTTTTGTTGAGGTTTTTATTCCAGATAAAAGATACCCTGTCAATTGTAAATTACCGTTGCAACTTATGGCGACTTGGCGTAATTAAAAAGCGAATAGCGACGAGACAACGGTTCCAAGTGGAGAGATTATGAAAAAAATATCGAGTACCTTCCTGGTGTTTATTTCTCTGGTGTTTTTGGCCAGTGGCGTCCAAGCGGCGGAAAGCGTCGTGCAATTGGCCGTGCCTGAGTGCTTTTCTTGAGGGGCAAGCGAGAGGATAGGTTCTATCCTGAAAAAAATCGATGGTGTCAGAAAACATCAAACCAGACAGCCGAACCTTCTGATTATCGCTTTTGATGATGAACGAACGAGCCTTGACGTCATCATTAAAGCGTTACAGGAAGGAACTTTTGCTGTGAAGGGCAAGCCGGTTTATCTGAAAGTCTTTCCGGGTGAAGATCAGAGAAGCTGAGTTTGCCCGAGGGCTTCCAGCACGTCCACGATTTTCTTGACATTCTGAGATTGTCCTCTCTTGCAGACCAAAAGTGCGTCCTTCGTTTCGACCACGATGACGTCTTTCATGCCCACCAACGCCACCAGTTTGCCCGGACTGTAAACCAGGGAGCCTTCCGTGTCTTCAAATAAGACCATGCCGCTTCCGGTTCGCGCGTTCTTCTTATTGTCTTTATTCGAGATATCCCAAAGCGCATCCCAACTGCCCACATCGCTCCAGCCGAACTCGGCCGGAATGACGAAGACGTTTTTAGCCTTTTCCATCACGCCATAATCGATGGAGATGGATTTCTGCCGCAGATAAACCCTGGATACGGTTTTAGCTTCGGAATCTGTACCCAGTGAACCTTTGATCGTCATCAAGCCTGAATGCAGATCCGGTAAATACTGTTCGATTGCCCGCAGAATGGTTGACGCTTTCCAGACAAACATGCCGCTGTTCCAGTAAAATCTACCGCTTTTGACGAATTTGCGGGCTAGGGCAAGATCCGGCTTTTCCCGGATTGACTTTACGTGCAGCACTTCATCGCCTCCAACGCTTCCGACCGCTTTGCCCCCTTCGAGATAGCCGAAGCCGGTGTGTGGTCCGGTGGGTTGAATGCCGATGGTGACCAGCGCGTCTTCACTTTCGGCCGCCCGGGCCGCCGTGGCGATCACAGATCGATATTTATCAGGGTTGCCGATGGCGTGATCGGAAGGCAGCACGACCATGATATCATCTTTCATTTTCTTTTGAATATGCAGCGCTGCCAGGCCGATGCAGGCAGCTGTATTGCGGCCGACGGGTTCAATGATGATATTTTTCACGGGGATTTCCGGCATTTGTTTCATCAGTTCACGCGCATGTTTTTTACCCGTGACGATCAGGATATTTTTGGGTTTGATCAACTCTCTGATCCGGTCAACCGTCTCTTGAATAATAGTCCGGTCGCTGACAATATCCAGCAGGTGTTTTGGTTTTTTCTCCCGACTCCTGGGCCAGAATCTTGTTCCTCTTCCGCCGGCCATGATGACTGCATGCATGTGTTTTCTCCATATGATGAGTAGGGGCGAATAATTACCGTGTAACTTTTTTAGGTTATTCGCCCCTACAAGGTTGAACATACATATAGTACATTCCGGCTTGCAAATTCAAGCACGAAAAGCTAGATAGGCCGTCATGGCAAAAATAAATTATCCTGAAATAATGTTGAAAAGCGGCAGGGAAGCGGCGCTACTGCGCGGGCATCCGTGGGTGTTTTCCGGCGCGATTGCCGGGATTCAGGGTCAACCGTCTGATGGCGATGTCGTGTTGGCAAAAGATTCCAGAGGCCAGATGTTGGCGTTGGGATTTTTCAATAGCCGGACGGACATATCCTTTCGTGTTTTAAGCCGGGATTGCGACAAGGCTGTTGACGCGACTTTCTGGGATGAGCGCGTGCATGCTGCGTTCCGGCTGCGTCAGAGGCTCATCAACGCAAAGACCAACGCCTATCGCCTCATCAATGCCGAAGGCGACGGATGTCCCGGCCTGATTGTGGATGTTTATAAGGATACACTGGCCGTCTCCATCACCACTGCCGGCATGGAAAAGCAAAAACAAAATATTATGGATGCCTTGATTTCCCATTTGAAGCCGGCGAGAATTTACGAGCAGAGCGCCGGGCGTTCGCGCGGGCTGGAAGGGATCGAAGAGCGCAAAGGGTTTATTTACGGCGAAGATCAGAGAGGCGCCGTGCGGGTGCTGGAAAATGGTTATTTGTTTGACGTGGACTTTATCGGCGGGCAGAAAACGGGTTTCTTTTTGGATCAGCGCGGCAATAGAGAAAAGCTGGGCGCGCTGTCTCAGGACGCAACCGTTTTAAACTGTTTTTGCTATACCGGCGCGTTTTCAGTTTACTCGGCGGCGGGAGGGGCAAAAAAAGTTGTTTCTCTGGATATTTCCAAATCCGCCTGTGCCGCCGCTTCGGAACATCTGCGCCTCAATGGCTTTCCAACAGGGGATCATCCGGTGGTCGAGGCGGATGTGTTTCAATATTTAAGAGATATGCAGGAAAGGTTTGATCTGATCATCCTTGATCCACCTGCATTTGCGAAAACCAAACGCGATGTGACTAAAGCTTCCCGCGGCTATAAGGAAATCAACATGCAGGCGATGAAGCATCTGGTCCGAGGCGGGATGCTGGCGACATTTTCCTGCTCCAATTTTATCGAAGAAGATTTATTTTACAAAATTGTGCAGGGGGCGGCGCGCGATGCGCAAGCCGACTTGCAGTTACTGGCAACACTTACAGCCGGGCCGGATCATCCGTTGGGTCTGGGACATCCCGAAGGCCGCTACCTTAAAGGATTGCTGGTGCGAAAATTATCATAATCAGGGTTTTTGATCTGTCAATATTTACGCCATGAATTTAGTGTAGATCGAAGAGCCAATCGCCCAGATTAAAACGCCGGCGGTGATGAAGGCGCAGGCGTAAGCCAGAATTTTACTCCAGGCGCTTTCCGGCTTCCGGTCGTTGTAACCCATCAGATATGCCATAAGCAGCCCCGACAGAAGCCCGCCGCCATGTGCCCAGTTATTGATGCCGCTGAAGATGAATCCGAAGATGATCAGGCCGACCACCCAGCCCAGCGCTTGTTTGAAGATGGCTTCTCCGTAAGATCCGCCGCGGCTTTTCCCAAAATAAATAATTGCGCCGATCAGCCCGCAAATGGAGGCTGACGCGCCGATCGTAAAGCGGACGCCGACCAGCACGGAAACGGCAAAACCGACAACGCCGGTTAGAATGTAGATGTTCATGAAGCGATGGAGGCCGAATTCGCGCAGAACAAACGGTCCGAGCTGATAAAGCGCCATCATATTAAAAACGATATGTAAAATCCCGCCGTGCAGAAACGAAGCAGCAAAGAGGCTCCAGTAATTATGATATAGAAAGAAAGGGATGGCGCCGCTTGCCCCTAAACTCAAAAGGCTTTGATTGGACGGGGACAGGAAACTAAAAGGACTGCCTCCTGCAAAAATTCCGCCCAGATCCAGAAGCAAAGACAGGACAAAAAAAGCGATATTGACAGTGATGATTGTTTTAACCGGTTCAAAGGCGAAAAGGATATTGCGAAGCTTCCCCGCGGTTTCATGCAAGCCGGGACGGACGAGCCCGCAATAGGGGCAGGCCGGTTCGTCCAGACTGATCAGTTTGCGGCAGTTGGGGCACAAAATGGAGTTTCTTTGAGCGCACATCATGAATTCCTTATGATTTTTTAGTGGGATTTAATTAACAACAATAGATCGCGTTGTAAAGAAAAATACGACCTTTCTTGACTCCGGCGTTTGAATATAATACCAATTCGCTTTCTTTGGCTAACTTTGTTGGCCGCGTCGTCGGCTTCCTCAGCGTATTAATAATACGCTTGCGGAGCCTTCTCCTTGCCGCCGCGTTATCCTTTGAAATCGAAATGGTATACGATATGGGATGAGACAGGATGATTATGCAGATTAAAGATCGTTTCACTCTGGAAATTGAATCCGTTGCTTTTGGCGGTCACGGTGTCGGGCGCCTGGACGGGTTTGTTATTTTTGTGCCTTTCGCTGCGCCTGAGGATATCGTGGAGGTTGAAATCGTTGAGCGCAAGAAAAAATTTGCCCGGGGACGGTTGCTGAAAATCATCGAGCCGTCACCGCAAAGGACGGAGCCGCTTTGCCGTTATTATGGCCGGTGTGGCGGCTGTTCCTATCAGCATATCGATTATGAATATCAGCTGAAAATCAAACAAAAGCAGGTTGCGGAAGCCTTTTCAAGAATCGGTGGGATGTTACAGCCGCAGGGCAGTGCGGTCATTCATTCCCCTCGGATTTATGGCTATCGGGGTAAGGCTCAGCTTCATGCCGCAAAAACGGCCGGAGGTTTCCAGTTTGGTTTTATGGATGTTTCCGGCGGCAGAATCGTGGATATTGAACGCTGCGATATTATGGATGAAACCATCAATGAACAGATTCAACATACAAGGAGAAAAGGCGATATTTCATTCGATAACGATGATTTGATATTTTGGTCTGGACCGGCGGGCTATACCGATGAGGCCATCGTGCGTGTGGTAAAGGGCCGGGAATTTCTTGTCCCCCGTACGGGTTTTTTTCAAGCTAATTTGTATTTGACAGACCGGATGGTGGCAGAGGTTTGCAGTCTCGCCGGCGAAAAAAAAAGAGGGACCATTATTGACGCCTGCTGTGGTTCCGGTCTTTTCTCGATTTTTCTGGCGCCTTATGCCCAGCGTATGGTTGGCGTCGAAATCAATGAAAAATCTGTCAAGTTTGCGCGGATAAATGCCAAAAGACACGCGATACTGAACGCGGAGTTTATCTGCGGTGATATTGAAGAGGTGCTGAAAGACCAGATCGGTAAAAAGGATGCAGTCGATTTAATCATTCTTGATCCGCCGCGCACCGGTTTGAGCCCGGAGACGCTTACCGCAATTTCCAGCTTGGAATCAAAGGATATTATTTATGTTTCCTGTAATCCGGCCACGCAGGCGCGGGATGTAAAGTTTTTGAACGAGCATGGCTACGATCTGCAAATCCTTCAATCTTTTGATATGTTTGCACAAACTGAGCATATTGAGACAATTGGTTTGTTGCGGCTAAGATGAATTACCAGGCGCAAGGACGGCAATCGCGGCAATGATTGGCGGTCGTTTCTTTGTTTACAAAGGTATTAACATAAAGGGCTCCATCATCTTGGAGCAGGGTTACCGGGAATTTATGCCCAACCCGTTTCTGTTGAAAGCCCTGTCTGCCAAAATCAGGGAAGTTTTAGATTCTCCAAGTACGATTTCTGAAAATATTTATGGCTTTCCAATGAAAATATTGCTATTTTCCCGTGCAATTCAATTTTATTTTTAAAATTTCAGGGAGGATAAAATGGCATCAAAAAATAAGGACGTGCGACTCGAGCAACGCCGAGTATTAGAAAAGAAACTGGAACTGCGGCTCTCGAAACTAGCCGGACAAGGGGTCGCGAGCGAAAAAACAAAGAGTGATCCTCTTGTGAAAAATCTGAAATCGCAAATCAGGGAAACGAATATTCGTATCGCCGCTTTTGATAAGAAAACGGTAAAGATCGAAGAATTGAAGCAGGCCAAAGAAAAGAAACTGGCGGAAAAATCCGCGCCGAAGGAAGCCAAGGTCGCGCCGGAAAAAGAATCCAAGCCGAAGAAGAAAGCAGCGGGTGGTGAAAAAGATCCCAAAAAGAAATCCGCTGAAGCAGCCGCAGGGGATGCTCCGAAGAAGCCTCGCAAAAAGAAAGAAGAAGCCCCGGCGGAATAATCTCCCAATAAAAAAGGCAAACTGAAAAATTCAGTTTGCCTTTTTTATTATCTTGGCGTCCCCACGGGGAGTCGAACCCCGGTTACAGGCGTGAAAGGCCCGTGTCCTAGGCCACTAGACGATGGGGACGTCGTTGGCCGTTTAAGTAAGTTGAGCTTTATATAGTTTTCAAACCAGAATGTCAAGCACCGCCTCAATTATTTTTAAAAGTCCATGATCATGAAAGAAAAAGTCGTCAGAATGCTCAAAGGTATTGCCGCGCTGCTGGAACCGGCTGGATGAAATCCATTTAAAATCAAGCAGCTATAAAAAAATATTTAGATAACAGAAACCCATGAAAAAAAGAGGTGATTTATGAACATTCATGATTTTAGAAAACGGGAAAATGATGTTGATGAACTCTTTCTCAGCCGTTGGTCTCCCCGGGCGATGTCCGGCGAGGAAATCGATGAGGCAACGCTCCTGTCGCTCTTTGAAGCGGCGCGCTGGGCGCCATCAGCCAACAATAATCAGCCCTGGCGTTTTATCTATGCACGCAGAAATACTCCGCACTGGGATACATTTTTTAACCTGATGAACGAAGGAAATCAAGTCTGGGCAAAAAACGCTGCCGCGCTGATCGTTGTGATTTCCAAAACCACTTTTGATTCCGGTAAACCCGCCCGCACTCATACATATGATACAGGCGCTGCCTGGGTCAGTCTTGCCTTGCAGGGATCGTTGAAAGGCTTAGTGGTTCATGGTATGCAGGGTTTTGATTATGACAAGGCAAAAGAAGTCTTGCGCATATCGGATGAATATCAGGTTGAGGCCATGATCGCAGTGGGCAAAAAAGGCAAAAAAGAAGATTTGCCCGGATATCTCCAGGAACGGGAATTTCCTTCATCGAGAAAAAGCATTGTTGAAATTGCCATGGAAGGAATATTCAAGACAGGTTAGGATCACAATCTCTGAAGACAAGTAATGCATCGCATTGTCTCCACCGGGTGAAGCGAAGGCGAACGTTTTTTATATAAAGAAAGCGAGAAGAAAGTTTTGAGAATCTATGTGATTGTCATGTCGGGGCTTCTTGTCTTGTTGACGACAGGGGTGTTGTGGGCTGGTCAGGGAAAGGGGGATGCCCCGCCAACCGGGTTTTACCTCTCGTTTACCCCGTCCGCCGTTTACCCTTTTTCTGTAGAAACCACCTCGCCGGGCCTTTCACCTGCTGAGACCAAGACAAAATGGGGCGTTGGAATCGGCGGAGGCCTGGGGTATCGATACAGTGATTTCCGGGTTGAAGGAGAGGTCATGTACGGCCGGAATGATGTGAAAGACATCCGTTTCGCCGGAGGTGGCGGCGATATGTCGGGTTACTATGACCTGTGGGGAGCGACGATGAATTTATTTTATGACATCCCCACCGGTGTCAAACTCAGGCCGTATGTGGGAGCAGGACTGGGCGTCGTCCTTTTCGAGGCCCATGATATCACTCTGGCCGGTTTCCCTCCGACCAATGGCAGCAATAAGCTCTTTACATACAAACTCATGACCGGCGTTTCCTACGCCCTTTCTGACGCATGGCGACTGCTTCTGGGATACCGTTTCATGGGAATGAGCGGCCCGGATTTTGAAACAGGCGGGGTACCCCTCCATGGGGATCCCATTCAAACCCATGCTGTTCAGGCGGGTGTTCAGTTCTATTTTTAAAACCTAAGACAGCGCCATAAACACACTTTTTAGAAATTGGCGACTGCTTCCAGAGGCACCGGCGGGTAAATCTGTCCGTGATTGGGCGAGATGGAATTGTAGACCCAGTCAATATCCAGCGTGCCCAACTTGACGCCCCGATAACGGTCATAGCTGTTAAAGACGCCTCAATTCCAGGCCCGTTCGGTTCCACGGAAATAATAATCCCTCAACCATTGGATGCGGTCGGATAATCCTGAGGGTTCTTTGATGGCATGTTCGGATTTTAAAGGGTTTAGCATAGAGACCTCTCCTGTGAGGACGGCGCCGTAAACCGGCTATCCTTCCTGATTGATCATGTTGTGGAGATATTTTTCTCCTTTGACAAACTACGCGGGAATGACAAAATTGTTAGTTTTATGTGGTTGTGCAAAGCTCTTAATAGATCCATCTTTTGCTCAGGTGGCTGATGGTATTACCAGTTGCAGCATAAGCTTTCAAAAAAAATTTGTCAAGATATCAATCCGTGCCTTTTCTGGGACGCGGCTTGATATATTAACAAAAACAGGTTATAGGAATGACCAATTAATCAACCACCTCGCGAGCTCGCTGTCGAGGTATGAAATGAACGTCATTATATCGCAGCAAGTTGCGGAGAATTGACGCTCGTCCCGCAACAGCGGAATTAATAATTTCCAAGGGCAATTAAGGTTGAACATGACTCCCAAAGAACCGGAAAAATGGCTGAAAATTGAAATAACAGCGCCTGCGGATCTGGTCGATGCTCTAAGCAATTTTTTGGAGGAAACCGGCGCGCAGGGTGTGTTCTCCGAATCGCTATTGCCGCCCGGTGCGACTGATTTTCCAGAGCCGGAGGGCGTTGAAGTGATTCAAGCCTTTTTTCCCGCTGATATCCGCAGCGAAAAGCGGATTTACAATGTGCGCAAATATTTGAAAAGTCTTGAAGAGATTTTCCCTGATGTCAGCGCGCCTTCCCTTTCGACCGAGATCATTGCCGATCCGGACTGGGGCGAACAGTGGAAAAAATATTTCAAACCGATTCGCGTCTGTAAGAATATCGTTGTCAAACCAACCTGGGAAAGATATACGCCTGACAGTCGCGATATTGTGGTGGAAATTGATCCGGGCATGGCTTTCGGCACCGGCCAGCATGCTTCCACACGCATGTGTATGGAAGCCATTGAAGATGTTATTTTGAAGGATCGTTCCATTACGGAATGGAAAGTGCTCGATGTCGGCTGCGGCACGGGCATCCTGGGCATTACCGCCGCTAAGATGGGCGCTGGGGATGTGGTTTGCGTGGACAACGATTCCAAGGCGACGGAAATTGCGGCCGAAAACGCTGTCATCAACGCGGTGTCCGACCGTTTGCGAATATTGAATGAAGACGCGGCGCAAATCAGCCAACCGCGCAATCTGATCATTGCCAATCTGACAGCTAAAATGCTGTTGAAACTGCATGCGCATCTGGTTCAGCTGTTAATGCCTGGCGGCTATCTGATTATTTCCGGGATCATCGAGCCTGATATCCCCGCAATCGAGGAGTATTTCATCGTCGCGCCGCTGGTGGTGCACAATAAACTCACTGAAAAAGAATGGGTCTGTTTCGTGCTGAAAAGGAATCGAGCAGAGGTGACATCCTGATTGTTTGCAGGCAGTAAAATCTTTCAAGGGAAGTGTTTGGCTTTGACTCTGCCCCGAATATACAGTTCCGAAACGCTGCAAAATGCGACAACCTGCCTGCCGGGCACGGATAATCTCCGGTATTTAAAAACGGTTCTGCGCCTCAAATCCGGCGACAAGATCATTATCTTCGACGGCTTTGGACATGAGTTTGAAGCGCGAATTGAAGATTTCAGCGCTTCCGGCGTGAATGTTTGTCTGGGAGCGCAAATTCCGCAGGCGGATAAAAAAATCAGCATTACGCTGGCCCAGGCGATTCCGAAAGCGGGGAAAATGGATCTGATCGTCAAAACGGCCGCTGAATTGGGTGCGGATGTCATTATCCCTTTTACAGCCGCCCGCTCGGTCAGCCGGATCGAAGGAGAGAAAGCGGGAGCAAAAGTCACCCGCTGGCAAAAAATTGTCCAGGAAGCGGCTCGCTGCTCGCGCAGTCCTCATGTGGCCGCCATAGAGCCGGTTTTATCTTTTGCCGATATGCTCCTGAGGGCAACAGCCGACGCCCGGAAATTGATTTTTTGGGAAGAAGAAGATCAACAAAACATCAGGGATGTGTTAAATAATCAAAGGTTTGAAATGGTTGTGCGTTATTTTATCGTCGTGGGCCCCGAAGGCGGGTTGTCCCGGGATGAAGTCGCCAAGGCCAAGGAGTCAGATTTTATTTCGGTGAGTCTCGGCAAGCGAATCTTAAAGGTGGAAACAGCGGCAGCGGCGATTTTGTCCATTATCCAGTATGAAAAAGGCATATTCAGCCAAGGAGCAGGAGAGGAAGAAAAATGACGACATACCAATTCGCGGGTTTCTGGCGGCGCTTGGTGGCCTATTCCATTGACGGAGTCATCATCGGTGCTGTTTTTATTGTTCTGGCAATTGTGGCCGGTCTTGCTTATTTTTCCGGAGTGATGTCCAGTGACAGTCAGATCTGGATTGACAAACTGACTAACCTTGACCGTTTTGGTTCAATTGGAATTGTCATCTCGGCATTATACGTTTTGCCCTTTATCGCTTATTTTACATATTTTCATGGCCTGAATGGCCGGACGCCTGGCAAAAAGTTACTAGGCCTGCAGGTTGTATCCGCCGACGGTAGTCCGATTTCTTTCGGCATCGCTTTTTTAAGATCGGTGGGCTATCTGTTTTCCAGCTTATTATTTACAGTGCCTCTTGGTTATATCTGGGCTGCTTTTGACAAAAAGAAGCAGGGATGGCATGACAAAATCGCCGGCACAGTGGTTATTATTCGCGATCCGCAGGGGAGTGCTCCCGGAATTACCATTCCCGATTCCAAACCTGTGGCGGAAAGCCCCATTCAGTTTGGCGACACATCCGGGAACTTTTCACGTCCGGAAGTGAAAAAGCCGGAAACGCCGTCCCCTGAAGAGGCAACGGGGGCGGACGGCCAAAAAATACCTTGACAAAAGAAACCTTATTTTATAGACGTTTCCTGCCTTTCACAGGTTTAATCAACAAGGCGGGCCGGTAGCTCAGTCGGTAGAGCATCGGACTGAAAATCCGAGTGTCGGCAGTTCAATTCTGCCCTGGCCCACCAGGAATAAGGGCTCCAGAGATGGAGCCCATTTTTGTTTTGTCCACATTTGTCCACAAAAAAGGAATTATTTTAAAATTTTCAGTTATGCCGAAGAAGCAAAAAATGAAAATCATGCTAATGAATCCTCCTAACTGCGGCCGCAGCATCCCGGAAGAAGAATACGGCATTACGTCTCTCAAACAGATATTCAAAGGCGAGCCATTTAATCTGGAAGTTCTGGCTGGACCTCTATCCGAGCATGATGTTCAGATATTTGATGGGAAGTGTGAAAATGAGGACGCTTTCTGGAAAACCTTCGATCAATTCCAGCCGGATGTTGTCGGGTTTACCTCGCTGACGTGTGAGGCCAACACCGTTATCCGTTATGCGGCGAAGATCCGTAAGCAATGCAAGGCGTTCATTGTTGTCGGCGGCAACCATGCGACGTATAATCCGCATGATTTCAACAGCGCCGAGTTTGATTACATCGTTGTGGGTTTGGGCAAAAAGAGTTTTTCGGAATTGATCGACCGTCTGGCCGCAGGTGAGAACGGCTGCGGCATTGCCGGAGTCGCCCGTACGTCGCCGGGAAAACACTTGTCATATAAACCGCGGCAATTCAGTAAGACCGATTTAATGGAAGATGTCGCGCCCCGTTATGATCTGGTTGCCAAATACCGCAGCCAGTATTATCTGGAACAGTTGGGGCTGGCGATGGGCTTTGTCATCACGGCATACGGCTGCACGCATAACTGCTCTTTCTGCACCATTCCGGGGATCACCGGCGGAAAATATCTGACGCATGGGCCCGATGCCGTCCTTCGCGATATCCAGACGCTCGGCGATATTCCTTTCATCCGGATGGTGGATGCCAACACATTTGGCAATGCGGCGCAGGCATCCGAACTTTGCGGGAAAATTCTGAAAGCCGGTATCCGTAAAAAATTCTTTGCCGACGTCCGCGCCGACACCATCGTCAAACATCCCGATCTGCTTGCAAAATGGAAAGAGGCGGGCCTCTATGCCGTGGTGGTGGGCTTTGAGGATGTTCAAGATGAGCGCCTGCAAGCCTACAACAAGAAATACCAGGGTCACGTTATCCGTCAGGCCATTGAGATTCTGCACGATCTGGGCATTGTCATCGTTGGTGATTTTATCGTGGCGCCCCAGTATTCGGAGAATGATTTTGAAAAATTGGAGAATTTCATTGTAACCCATAAAATTGAAATTCCCGTCCTATCCATTCTCACGCCGATCCCGGGGACGACGCTCTATGATGAGATAAAAAAAGAGATTGTCATTTTCGATTTGGATTATTATACATTCACCAATGCCGTGACGAAAACAAAAATGCCGGAGGCTTTATTTTACAAGGCGTATGCCGATTTAGTCAAAAGACTGCATGAAAAACCGCACAGGCCACAATAATTGAAGGAGAATTATGGAAGTTTACATCAACGATATCGCCGCTTTCTTGCCCAATGAACCGGTCGCCAATGAACAGCTGGAAGAAGTGCTGGGCAATATCCACAATATTCCTTCCCGGATCAAGAATCGTGTCCTTAAAAGTAACGGGATTAATACCCGCTACTATGCCATTGACCGCAAAACCGGCAAAATAAATTACACCAACGCGCAATTAACGGCTGAGGCCGTGCGGTGTTTGAAACCGTATGATAATTTTTCAATCAATGACATTCAATGTCTTTGTTGCGGCACATCCACGCCGGATCTGATCTTGCCCGGTCACGGTCTGATGGTGCATGGAGAGTTGAAAACGCCGCCCTGTGAAGTCATCACCACTTTGGGGATTTGCCTCTCCGGCATGACGTCCTTTAAAGCCGCTTATGCAAATGTAGCCCTGCAGTTGAGCGATAATGCCGTGGCGACCGGTTCAGATCTGGCTTCATCGCTCATTAAATCCAATTTCTTTGAACATTTAAAAGGCGATCCTGATTTTAAAAGGCATCCCATTTTAAACTTTGAATCGGATTTTCTGCGCTGGATGCTCTCCGATGCCGCCGGAGCCGTCTTTATGTCACCCCGGAAAAACAACGGTAAGAAGTCATTACGCGTGGACTGGATTGAACACGTCTCCTATGCGGGACAAATGGAAGTCTGCATGTTTGCCGGCGGGGTCAAAGACGATGACACAAAAACAGTTACCGGTTGGCGTCAGCTGGATTCGATGGAAGAAGTTTTGGCCAAAAATTTCCTGGCGTTGAAGCAGGATACCGGAATCCTCAATGAAGAAATTGTGAAAGTCAGCATTGATATGGCCCTGGCGCGTGCCATCGAAAGAAGAGAAATCAAAGCCGAAGAGATAGACTGGTTTTTGCCTCACTATTCCTCCGAGTATTTCCGCGACAAAATTCATGACGCGATGGTCGGCATCGGCTTCCATGTTCCCTACGAAAAATGGTTTACCAATCTCACCTATAAAGGCAACACCGGCGCGGCTTCCATCTACGTCATGATGGAAGAGCTTTTCCATTCCGATAAATTGCAGGAGGGCGACAAGATTCTCTGCTACATCCCGGAGAGTGGTCGCTTTTCGATTGCCTATATGCTGCTCACCGTTGTCTAGCGTTATCAGCGCTTGATGTTCTTAACCACCGGTCGATAAAGGAAAAGATTTTTGCGAAGGAAGCTATTTGGATTGCTGATATCCTCCGAGGAGTTGCAGACATAGGTGACGACGAGGCTTCCGGGTTTTGCGAATTGGCGATGTTCCTTGCCGGCGTAGCAAAATGTATGTTGATCGTAAAGAGGACTTCGGGGATCTACTTCGGCAACGGCTTCAATAAGAGCCGAAGGAGGACTCCATGGACCTTCGGGGTTTGCGGCGGTTGAATACAAAAGCTGATGCCCCTTTTTTTCCGGAGACAAATAAACAACCATCCATTGCTGATCCTGCATGTGATAACGAACGCTCAATTCGGAAACGCCGACGGGAAAAATAATTTTCACCTCGTTTGGTTTAAAATTCTTTTGCCATGCACCATCGCGAGTCCAATACTCCCAATAGTTTGCCGGGTTGTCTAAATGATCAGTGGAAATCCGCGCCAGAATGTTGCCGGAGATACTGACATTATCTTTCGCATAACGGTAGAGGGGATAAAAATAAACGTAATTGTGATGAATGACGGATGTTGTGGCCAGCGCCTCAACGCCGGAGGCCAGCGTGTGAGTCCAATCCAGATAGTCAACCGGCCATTGATGGGGATCATCCGCCTTGAAATCTTTTATCCGGGCGATTTTATGCCCGGCGACTTTGAAATTGAAGGGCGGCGGAGCGTCCGGCAAGCCCTGAACAACAAGCAGGGGAATATACAGGGTGTCCCTGGCGATAAACGGGTCCTGCGGCCAGAGCCATTCGTCCTGGCCAAATGAAGATACAAATTGGCCGTTTTTCTTTTTCAGAAAGTACTGAATGGAAAATTTCTGATTAGTGGAGCAGGTGGAGACGGCCAGCGTGGTTCCCAGGACGACATCCATGCCGATCCGATCTTTTCTGCCCTTGTCTTCTGAGACAAACGTGTCGCCGAAGATCCAAAGGGTGCGCCGTTTATCCAGAGCGATGGAATAGGCGCCATCCCCACCATACCATCCGTCTTGATAGGGGAAATCGGGAAGACATTGTCCTTGATGGAGCGGTATAAACGTTGAACAGGAGACAAGCAGGATGCTCAGGCAAAATAGGTTGAATGCTGATCGAATATTTTTCATGGCCACCATATTCTGGTTATTGGATTGGTAGGGGCACGCCGCGGCGTGCCCCTAGTGTCCTGTCAACGATACGCTGTCATTTCGAAGGAGTCATAACGACTGAGAAATCTTAGATTTCTCCCTGCGGTCGAAATGACATTTCTTGATTGACGAGACACTAGCATTTCTTATTTCAATTTAAAACCTACCCGACTGTCCTTCACCTTTTCTTTTTTCTCTGGGGCAAGCGATGGAGCTTTGACTAAAAATATCCGCGCCGGCTCGACTTTACCCTTCTCCAGCAGCTGCTCGCGAACGGTCTGGGCGCGTTTGGCCGAAAGCTCCGTCAAATCACCCTCCGTGATGGCAATGTTGTCATTGATCAGTTTTTCCATTTCCGGCGGCGGTAAGGCTTTGGCGATACCCAGCGCTGAGCGTGGTTTCGAAAACTTAGCCGCTTTATAGGCCAGGGTCAGATATTTTTCATATTCAGCCTGAGCAATCGTAAGTTCCGCAAGCGGCACAGGTGCCTGGCCGCGATCGATCATTTCTTTGAGCTTTTGCGTTTTGATCTGACGGTCGAACTCGGCTTTTTTCAGAGCTTCTTTATCCTGCGCGGGATCAACATAGGCTTCAATCTCCAGCTTGATATTGGGCCGGTCGTTAAGCGCTTTGGCCAGGGCGTCGATTTTTTTAAGTCCCGCCTCTGGCAGTCTGGCGCTGCCGTAATCAAATTCGACAAAACTCATTTCCTCTCCCCCTCCGGTTAGAGAGGACAAAAGCGAGAAGGGGGCCGTGACGGCTTTGGTAATCAGGTTAACCAGGATCTGCCAGACAATCGGCCAGATTTTAAATTTCGGGTCATCAAGGCTTCCGGAGAGCGGAATATCCAGATTGATCTGTCCTTTGCGGTCGGTTAAAAGGGAGACCGCCAGCGTCACAGGGGCTTTAATGGCGTCGGGGCTGTCCACTTTATCGCCGAAGGTCAACTGGTCAAAGAAAACTTTGTTTTCAGCGGTGAGTTTTCTCTGATCGATCAGGTAGGATACTTCGAAATTGAGCTTGCCCTTGATGATGGGATAGCCCAGGAATTTGCTGGTATAGGGTGTGACGGGACTCATTTCAAGGTCTTTAATGCTTATTTTAATATCGGCGAAAAGGTCTTTTTTCAGCGGGTTCACCGTGCCGGCGATTGCGAGGGAAGACCCGTAACCGACATTTCCTGTCAAATCCACCCTGGCTCGGGAGATTTCCTGCGAGGACAATCCTGTGACGCTGCCCTTGAGGTTGAGCATATTTACCCTGTAGTTCGGTTTGATATTGTAATCTGCAAAATCAACCGTGCCGCCCAGAAAGTTCACTTTGCCAATCTTGATATCCGGCGGCTTCTCGACCGGTTTGGCGATCTTGGCTTCTGGAGGAGGCTGCGCCCCCTCAGGTGTTTTTGGCTTGTCTGTTTCTGTCTTTGGCGCGCCGGTGATATCCTGAATATTGGTGCTGCCGCCCTGATTGATGACGATTTTAGTAAAGAAATCTTTAAGCGAGATTTCCTTGATGTTCACAAAGAGTGGATTGTAGCCTGCTGCGAGAGACTGAAAATTCAGTTGCTTCCATTTCAGAAAATCAAGCGAGTGTGCCTTGTCAATGGTTGCCAGATTGGAAACGGAAAGGTTGCCTGTATATTTGACGCTGGGTTTGTTTTTCGCATCCAGATTCAGCGCAATATTCCCGGCAGTCGAAATGGAGCCGTGTGTGACATCCAGTTGAACGGATTCGGTAAAATAAGGCTGGAACGGGCGGATGGCCAGGTTCTTTACTTCCAGCGCCAGATTGGCGGCAAGCGGATCGATGCCGACCGGGCCTTTCGCCGTTATGTTGCTTTTTTTATCAATAAACAAAGCCAGGTCAACATCGGCTAAGTCACCTTTCTTCAGGGAAATCTTGGACACGCTCAGGTGCAAGGGGTTGATCTCGATTTTCACCGGCTTTGTTGGTTGTGCGTCAATAAACGTTATATCGGCTTTGTCGATCAAGAAACTGTCGACGAGAAGGATCAGTTCTTTTTTCTTTTTAGCCCCATCATCGGGCTTGCCCGGCGTGTCCGGCGGTTTGGTTTGTGCATCTTTTTTGTCAGGCCCGACAAGATTAAGCAGATTGATATTGCCCTTTTTATCTCGCCGGATCACCAGTTGAGGGGCATCGAGCGCAATTTGGGTCAGATGAACTTTGGGAACAAACGGTTCGACGGAGGCGAGATTCACCGTGAGAGCGGGAAGTCGCAGGATCTTGTTTCCCTGCAAATCGTCCAGAGTCACTTTTCTTAAGGCGGCCTGACCGGTCAGTTTCAATTCGGGCGATTTGTCCTTGTGCATGATGAAGTTCAGTTGAATCTTGGTGTCCAGCCGCGCCTCAGTGAGTTTAAAGTTCATCTTCACCGGCACATATTGCAAATAAAAGGGGACATCAATATCCTTTATCTCAATATCAAAAAGGGTTTCCCGCGACGTCAGGAAGGGCTGAGTTTTTCCGGCTACAGCAAAGGTATGGCCATTCACAATGGCCGAAAATTTAGGTTCGACATAATTTTTCATGTAATAATCGATATTGGAAACAAAAGGAACCGAGATATTAAGCTCCCGTATTGCATGATCGGTATTATTGGGCATGTCGCGGAAATCAATATTTCCGCCTACAATCTGAATATTGTTGACTGAAAAAAGAAAAGGTTTGGCCGGCTCTTCTTTTTTGGTTTCCGTTTTCGGAATCAGATCGGAAAAATTATAGGACCCGTCTTTCTTTCGTGTAACGCCAACGTAAGGTTTATGAAGACGTATTTCTTCCAGGAGTAAAGCCCGCCTGAAGATGGACGTCATGACATTGACGTTGACGTAGAGCTCATCAAATGTGACAAACGGCGAACTCTTTCCGGGGTCAGCCAGTTTAAATCCCTTAATCGTTGCCGAAAGAGCAAAGGGATTAATTTTTATTTGAGCAATAGATGTTTCCCGGTGTAAGGCCTCGGAAATCTTCTTGGTCAGGACAGGTTTAAGAACGGCGGGAAGAACAAGGAAGCCGGCAATGCTGATAAAGACCGCTAAAGCGATGATGACAATCAGGATTTTTTTTAAAATATTCATGTCGGTCAGCTCCTTTTATTGACTTTTAGCGACAAAAGGGAAAAGCCCCCGTCAAGCCTTAAGACGGCATTTTTCTTCGGTGACAGGGGTTTGTTGACTGCAAAATAAGCTGATAAAAAATTAATCATCAATCGTCCATAGGCCGCCTTTGCATGATAATTAGTCAGGGGAAATTATTAGTTCATTTCAGGGTGAGAATCAATTAAAAAGAGTGGTTAGTGAAACTTCGATTCCAAGATCAAAGCGCATAACCCGGTTTGCCCTAGGACGAATTTTTCTTTACATAAGGTGTAAAGAAATATGACTTTCTTTCTGCTGAACTGTTTGCTTGATAAATATGATCGATTATGCAAGATTACAACTGGTTATAGGTTATTCTGTGGTAATGAACGACAGGTGATGCGGATTTTGACTGGAATCGGAGAGTTAATAAATCCGACCAACCTTGCTTACACGCGTTGAGCGACGGAACAGGATGTTGAATGGGGTTGATGAATATGGGTACGATCGCCAATATACAATTTCAGAAAAACCAGATCGAACAATTCTGCATCAAATATCATATCGGGCGACTATCCTTTTTCGGATCGGTTCTCCGGCAGGACTTCCGGCCGGAAAGCGATGTGGATGTGCTAGTAGAGTTTCAACCCGGTCAACGGGTCGGCTACATCCGACTGGCCGAGATGGAACTGGTGCTTTCCGACATCCTGGGACGCAAAGCGGACTTGCGGACACCGGCGGAGCTAAGCCGTTACTTTCGGGATGAGGTCATGGTAGCAGCGGAGGTTCAGTATGTCGAATCCTGATATTATCCGTGTCCGCTGGCCGACCGATTTCGATAACCATTGAAGGGTACAAATACAACTCAACACTTTCGCTCATCGGCTACATTCATTGACTTCGGTTTGAAAGGTGCAGAGTTGTGAGGCACTATTTTCTTTCAATTTATCAAACTAATAATTTGTTAAGTCTATGATTGACGTATTGTGATAAATATGCAATCTAACAACGCATAATAAATGAGATTTATGGGAGGACATGGACAGCCAAGGAAAAAACAAGCAATAATTTCGTTATCGGCAGAAACCATTCTCTACGACAAAAGGCATTCAATGGTTCAACCAATCCGCAAACTCCAGCTCAGCAATGGTTATCTCTTCGCGTTCGATCAGTTGTCCCGCGTTTTGCACTTTTTGTTGTCCAACCCATCAATGAAGCGGATCTATCGTGAGGCAATCCAAGAAAGCACAGGATTGTCTAACCGCCAGATAGAAAGTGTCGTGAGTATCGGTTGTGCGCTGGGACTGATTAAGCCAGGGATGCAAACCCTGACACAGACAGGTGAACTGATTGCCGCACACGATATCTTTCTGGAAAGGATCGGCACCCTCCAATGGTGCCATTACCGGGGCGCAGGTAGCTCCAAGAATCTCGTCTGGTACGAAATCTTTAACTCGATCCTTCCCGCAGAGCAGGCTATAACCGAAAGCGGCTGGTTGGCTAATTTAAGAACTACCCTTTCCGGTCAATATACCGATAGAACCATCGGCAAGCACCTACAGCAGGAGGTTCGTTTCGTCATAGATGCCTACCTGAATAGAAACCTTAAGAAGCTGGAAATCCTTCACCAGCATAGCGATGGACGGTTATACCGGACGCGCCATCTGCGCGTAGAGCCTCTCATCCTCAGTGCCATGATATATGATTATGCCGCCACGCGCGGGGAGAGCCTTCTGCAGGTTCGGGAAATCGCAGAGGCAGAGGGGTCGCCTTCCCTTTTATTCGGCTTTGATGAATCCACCTTTCGCCAAGCTGTAGAGCCGCTGCATCAAAACGGATGGGTGCGATATGAAAGTACACACCATCTTGACCAGGTTCGTCTCTTGGACGGCTTATCCGCTTTTACCTTTCTAAAGTGGTATTACGAAGGCGCCAGCCCTGAATCCAGGCAAAAGGAGGTCGGCTAATTGGATAAAGTCGTGGACATTGTTGAACTGACAAAATCTCTTCCCAAGCGCCCTCGTGGCAGAGCCTGCATCGTTTTCACTCACGATTATCTATCACAAGAATCCTGGGCCGCCGAACTCGCGCGGCAAGCCGTCGCCGCCCATCTGCATGTTTTAGATGTTTTTGCGGAAGATGAGACGCTTTCTGAAAATGTTGGAACCTTTTCTATCAACGACCTTTTTCGTTTTCTTGCAGAGCGCGGCGATAATAAAAAAATACTCATCATATCCGGCATGGAATTTTTGAAGGCAACCTGGACGGGTCAAGCTGGTGTCCTGGAGCAGTTTGCCCAGCAAATCGAGACGTGGGACAAAAAGCCCGCCCTGCTTTTCGCCATGCAGTTTGACCGATCCCTTGCAGCGCAGAAGTTTGACCGATTCAAGCAATACCAGTTTGTCATTGACCAGCGGGACACCCTCGCACTCACTTGAGGAGATTATGAGAAACCACGGATTATTCAGCACACTTTTTATCGATAAAATCCGTTCCGAAGCAAAACTGGACGACGCCGGTCAGGGCCGCATGGCGACCCTTGCTCATACCTGGAAGAATTGCGACAGGACCAATCTAAAGTCTCTCTGGAATACCTATATCAAACAGGCTCTCAGTTATCTTTCCTTTGTCCCTCCGGTCAGTACAGATAATCCCGGCGTTTATCCCCTGTATGAGGACTACAATTATTCCAACTGCGTCGCAGTTCTCTATCTCATAGAACCGGGGGCGGATATGGATGATACTTCGGTCGGGCGTTTCTGGCCGGCGAGATTGATCATGCAACTGCGGCATCGCAAGCTGACTTGGGGGCTCCTGACGAATGGGGAAAGGTGGCGCCTCTATACAAACCGCACCGGCAAGCCATTTGAGGAATATGTGGAACTCAATCTTGCCGAGGCTTTGGCGCAGAATGATGAAGGAGAGTACGCCCTGTTTGAGACATTCTTCCATATGGACTCCTTCACGCCGGAAGCGGGGGACAAAGAAGATGGACGGAAGGAAGACGCCCGCAACCTCGGCGTTTATACTTGCCCTCTGGACAAGGACATGGCGGCATCTGAGAAGCTCCTCGAGGATAAAGTGAAATCCCCGCTTCTCCAGCAGATTGACGAAGCCCTCCAGTATATTTGTAATGGTTTCATCGCGGATACTCCCCGCAAAGGTGAAGAATACACTGAGGAGGAGAGAGGGGAAATATTCGCAAGCGCCGTCAAGTTGCTCTATCGTTGCCTTTTCCTCTTCTACGCCGAGTCCCGCAGCCTTCTGCCGTCCCAGGTGGAAAAGCAGGAGATTTATGCCAAGCATTCCATTCAGGCCCTCTGCCGTGAGGCCCATCGTTTCCGGTGGGGAATCCGGACAGACCATGAAGGATATGATCTCTGGAAACACCTCAAAGGGCTGATCCATGCAGTCAACGACGGCGATCCGGAGTATGGAATCATGGGATATAATGGCGGTCTGTTTGATGATGAGCAAGAGAAATTTCTGGGGAAACAGCAACTGAGAAATGACTTTCTTGCTCGCGCCCTCTATCTGATGGCCTATGTAGATCCTTATGATTCAGATCCGGATAAGGAATACCCCATCCCCTACCGCAATCTGGAGGTGCGTCACTTAGGTGAAATGTACGAGAATATTCTCGAATTTAATGTCACTTTAGCCGATGCGGATCGTATTCGTCGCCGGACAAAGAAAGGCATAGAAAACCTGCTGGCTTCGGAAACTGCCCGCCAAACGAGCGACAGTCTCATTAAAAAAGGCGATGTTTATTTTGGTGAGTCCGCTTTGGAGCGCAAGCAGACTGGATCTTACTACACGCCGGAGAGTCTGGTCCGATTTCTCAACGGAAAAACGGTCATTCAGCCACTGCAGGATCGTTTCGCCCAGGACTACCGGGAGCGCTTCGATCTCTTTATCCGGGAAACCCAAGAAGGGCATGATGTGGCTGTCCGGCGTGGGGCAGCCCAGTCGGCAATTGCCCTGGTGGAACGCTTCGTCAAGGAAGTCGTCCTTATCTTCAGACTCTGCGATCCCGGTATGGGAAGCGGCCATTTTCTTGTCAACGCCGCAGACCAAATTACCGATCTGATTGTCAGCCTTCTTGCTGAAATCCCTGATGTTGAGGGAATGTCCTCGCCGACGACCTGTGCCCCGAATCACTGGCGGCGGCTCATAACCCGACATTGCCTCTACGGTGTGGATTTGAATCCCCTTGCCGTCCACCTGGCCAAGCTTTCTCTGTGGCTCAATTGCTTCGCCCGGGAACACAAATTGACTTTTCTCGATCATCATCTGCGATGCGGCAACAGCCTTATCGGTATCCGACACCTTGCCCAATTGCAGAGAATCCCGGAACGTAGCAAGGATGCCAAAAAGAAGCTTCAGAAAGATAAGAAACTGCAGGACTTACCTTTTCCTGAAACACTGACGGAGGCCTTTCAAAAAGCCGCCCGAGACATGATGTCCATCACACAGATTGCAGAGGACGATACGGATCGCCAGAAGGAGATCCATGAAGAGACCCGGCGCGAAAGAATCAACCCGTTGTTGCCCTTGGCGGATCTCTTCACAGCCTATCTCATGGACAGCGCAGTAAACCCAGATGATTATCATGGACTCTTCCTGCGTTTGGCACAGGGTGAAGCCCCGGCATCGATCGCCGAAATGGAACTGGATGATAAGGCGAAAGTCCTTGCGGGTAGGCATCACTTTTTCCATTGGCCGCTGGAGTTTCCAGAGGTCTTCAACGAGGAAAACGGTGGTTTCGACGCCGACGTCGGCAATCCGCCCTGGGATATCCTTAAACCGAATTCTCAGGAGTTCTTCTCCGCCTATGATAGTGCCTTCCGCAGTTACACGAAACAGGAGGCCAACCGGGTAGCCGAACACCTCATGGCGGAACACCCGCCCATCCGCAGGAAGTGGGAGACCTGTTGCCTGGACTTTGAACAGCAAAGCGAATATGTTCGGCAGCCGGCCGCCTACCGCGCCCTGGGCAAAGGGGACATCAACACCTATAAGCTCTTTCTGGAGCGGTTCTTCGTTCTTCTCAGGCCGGGCGGCTGCCTGGGGATCGTAACGCCCAGTGGACTCTATACAGACCAGGGATGTCAGCCGTTGCGAGAGCTTTTTTTCAACGAGAGCCGCATCTGTTGCCTCTATGGTTTTGAGAACCGCTGGCCGACGGTTTTCACTGCCGTGGACGGGCGCTTCAAGTTCATCCTTTTCTGCACGGAAAAGGGAGGTAAAACAGAGGCCTTCCGCTGCGCCTTCATGGAACACGACCCGGAACGCCTGCCCGTCATCGACGCCGGGGCGCTGGAGATGCAGTTAGATCACGTCCGCAAATTCTCGCCCGAAACCCTGAGCGTCATGGAATTCAAAAGCCAGCAGGACTTAAAAATTTCACTCAATATCTACAAAACGTTCCCCCTTATCGGTCCAGATTTGAATTTAACAGTGGCACGGGAAATTGACTTGACTTCTCACACCGAAAGTCTTTCGCCATGTGAAACAGGTGGACCACAACTGTTTGAAGGGAAAATGATCTGGCATTTTGATTGTGACTTTGCTGCGCCCAGTCATTATTTAAAACCAACAGCCTATCGGCTTTTTTATTCAAAAGATTCCGTTAATCGAGTTGCGGAGCTTGAAAAGAAGTCAAAGATTGACATTCTCAAAATAACGAAAGACGGCCAGATTGATCTGGCACCTGAGCGATACAGATTGGCCTTCAGAGAGGTTGCTGCCGATACGAATGAACGTACTTTTATTGCCGCTATATTGCCAAAACCATCCCCTCATTCATATACTATTAGGACGTTTGAACATTACTGTCCGAGGTTGTCTGGCCACAATATAATCATTCAAAACGTCTATCCTTTGTCACAGATCTGCTTTTGGGGCGGTGTCGTTAACTCTTTCGTATTCGATTTTCTCACGCGGATCAAAACGACCAGTCATTTGAGCACGACTTATATGGATTTACCGCTTCCACAACTGCAAAACAGCCCCGTCCATCCAGAAATTACCGCACGCACTGCTCGCCTCACCTGTATAGATGAGCGCTTTTCAGAATTGTGGAAGGAAATTCAAATAGATAGATGGAAGGATGCAGCCTTCTGGTACCCATCAGATGGAAAAGCAAAATTTACCTATGGCCCCCAGCACGAACAGGAAACCCGTCGTCGCCTTTACGAGGAAGCCGCCAATCTGACCCCGGAATGGTCAACCGCCTGCGGTGTCCATGAGCGCACTCCCGACCGGAGGGACACGGGAGACCGTGCCCAGTTACGGGCCGAAATTGACGCCTGCGTCGCCCATCTCTATGGTCTGTCTCGTGACGAATTTGCCTACATTCTCGACACCTTCCCCGTCCTGAAACGCAAAGAAGAACAAGCCTTCGGCGAATTCATGTCCAAACGCAAATGCCTGGAGGAATACGACCGCATAGCCACATTATTATTGTAAACATTTCGAATAAGGAGGGATCGCTTGATGACGCAACCTAATGTAGAAACTATTCGCATCTCGGTAGCAAGTACGAATTTCCAACAGATGTGTAGTTTTGCGGCCATTTCAAATATTCGTTCACCTGAAGAGAGCCTCAGAGAATTAATTGTCCATACTATCCTTGCATTTGAAGGAGATAGCCTGTGCAGTGCAAATGATATAGCAGGTGTCCTCTCAACGATGTTTGGGATTGATGCTCCGAATCATCAAATCCAGGAGGCGCTGGATCGGTTGATTCAAGATGGTCGAATACACAAGCCTTTGGGAACCAATTATGTTCTCACAGATGAATCGCGAATGAACGTTCAAGCCCAAATTGAACAGGCGTCATGTTTACAAAAACGGATTCGTGGTGAATGGATGATGGAGATCTCCAAAAAGTATGTTGATTTTCCTAGTGATGCGGCGTGGGATGCCTTACAGGCGTACCTGGCAAAAGCATTTCTGCGCCATGGGATTCAGGCCGTAGCTTTTCTCGATTCTTCAGTAGAACTCCCGGAGGAATACTCTAAAAGCCTATCGCTTATGCTTAAAGATGCCGTGAAGTCGCATTTTGATAGCAAGCACTGGCCTACTGCGAAGGCGGCAATTGTGGAGTTTCTATCTGCAGCAGGTAATAAACCGGATCGGACACAATATATTGCGGAGTGTGCGGATGGTGCTTTCAACTACTTCTCTTTGATGGTTTCACCAGATGTTGCCAATAATTATCGTGAGAATTTGAGTCCACTCGTAATATTCTGTGACACCAACTTCCTTTTTGGTATCCTTGATATTCATGTCAACTCGCAAGTGGAAGTTTCCCATAATTTACTTAAAGTAATTTCTGACAATAAGCTTCCATTTTACTTGAAATACCACGAAAGAACTCTAGAGGAAGCGATTGATACGATTAACTATTATGCTGGTGAATTGAAAAAAAACCACTGGCCACAATCACTAAGCAGAGCAGCCATGAAATCTCCCTACATCTCAGGTATTGCACTAAAGTACCATCAGAAAAATGTTGAAACTGGTATTGATGTCGATTCTTTCTTGCGGCCGTACCAGCATATTGATCTCCTACTGAAAGGAAAAGGGATCGATGAATATAAACCTTTAGAGGATAGGCTAATTGAGCGAGGCACACTTCAGGAGAATTATATCAAGTTTTTGGAAAGCATTTATAAGAAAAAACCTGATGGATCTATAATCCATGATGTGGCCGTCCTTGATTGCGTCCGGTCAATAAGAAAAAGCACCAAATCGACCATTAATGCTGGTGCCCTGCTTCTAACATGTGACTATACGTTATATCGTTTCGATAGCAATGAAAGCCGAAGATCCAAATCATATGGATCAGTTGTTTTACCTAATGTCTTGTGGCAAATACTCCGTCCATTTATCCCTGCAAGTCAGGATTTTGACAAGTCATTCGCTGAAACATTCGCAATACCGGAATTCAGAACTATTGGAAGCGGTGCTGTTAAAGCTTGCTCAAAAATGCTTAATCTTCTTGCATGCTACAAGGATTTCCCAGAAGAAACGGCTGCTAAATTGCTTTCCAATGATTTACTTATCGACCGATTACGTGCGGTTGATAATGATGAACAGTTTCAAGAACTGGTGGATTCAGCCATCTCGGCAGAGAATCAAACACTAATTGAAGAACGCGCAGCTTTGGCAAAACAAATAGATTTGTTAACAACTGATAAAGGGCGGGTTGAAAAAGATCTGGAACAACAGAAACAGGAGACTTCTATAGAAATCGCCAAAGCATATGAATTATTGAATGCAAAAAAGAAGGAAGCAGAAGAACTCACTATCGCCAAGGATAATGCACAGGAAAAAGCCCGAACAGCAGAGCTAAAAGCACTTCGCATTCGGCAATTTTCCAGTATCATTATTGCATTACTTACGAGTCTGATCTTTTTAGTCGTGATTAATAGTGCCTGGCGATGGGATTGGCTATTGCGCCATCCCAACAGCTATGGTTTACAGGGATGTTTAAGCTTTATGGTTTCATTCGGTATTGTAGGGCTTGTTGTAAAGCCTTGGAGAAAATCACTCTGGGGTGTTGGGGCTTTCGGTATCTTGTTCGTGATTCTACAAATCTTAGGTGGGCCAGCCAAAACACCATGAAATGAGAAGGGTAATTAGCTTCATTACTTCATAGCAGCCTTATGCATAAGATTACTCCTCTGCATGAGTTACAACACAAAGGATTTGTGATGCCTCTTTTTCATCCAATCGTTCATCTAAAGACCGAAAAGATTTATGGGGAGACAGTCGTTATTTTCTATGTAGGGCATGATCATGGAAACAATTCGTATCAGGACGAGAGTGAAATCCAATTGACAAACAACCGCGACAAAAGCCCAGAGTGATATTTGATATTGACATCTCCATGAGAATATCTTATGCAATATGAAAATAATTTAAAACTAAACATAAGATAATCTTATCGGGAGGCGGTTATGAACTCTTCAAATACCGAGGGTAAAAATCTTCACGAAAGGCTTGCTCAGGCGCGCGAAAATGCTGGTTTTTCTCTGGTGGAAGCAACGCGGAAACTCGGTTTCAAGCATTACCAGATCCTCTCCGCCGTCGAAAAGGGAACTCGGAACGTCAGCGCCGGCGAGCTCATCTTGATGGCCCGTCTTTACAGCAGGCCCCTGGATTATTTCTTCGAAGCCAATATCCCATCGGACCCAGTTCCCCTCTGGCGGCGAACTGCAGGCAGCGATGTTCAAAAGGAGCAGCGTCAATTTCTCAACTTTCTCGAAAATTACAGCCGCCTGGAAAATCTCCTCGGCTTGAAGCGGCGCTGGAAAGAAATCCTCACCAGTCTGGACAGTGATGACTTCATTGAAAACGGATTTTCGGCGGCCGACAAGCTTGGCGCCGACATTCATAAGCGCTTTGACCTGGGATCACGCCCAGCCTGCAATCTTCTGAACATCCTGGAGAACACGCTTCGTTTCAAAGTTATTCATCTGGACCTGGGAGAAGGTTTGTCCGGCGCCAGCATCGTGGACAGCGCCCTTGGCGTGGGCATCCTCATCAATCTCCATGATGCGCCATGGCGGCGGAATTTCGATCTCGCCCATGAGCTCTTCCACATCGTCACGTGGAAAATATTCTCGCATGAGGAAATCGGAGACGGGACACGTAAAACGAAGCCGGAGCAATTTGCCGATAGCTTTGCGGCGAGTTTGCTCCTGCCGAAGGAACATCTGCTTGCTGCTCTAAAGGAAATCGCGGTGAATCAGGAACTGAAGTTGGTTGACATCATCGAACTGGCGAAAGAGTTCGGCGTTTCTTCGGAAGCCGTTCTGTGGAGGCTTGTCAATCTCAAAAAACTTAAGAAAGGCCAGGTCGAAAAAATTCTCGGTGATGCCGAATTTCGGAACATGGATCGAGGCCTGCGCCGGGGGCTGTATGAAGAGCATCAGCCGGAGAAGTTCCCGCAACGGTACGTTTCTCTTGCTTGCCGTTGCCTGATGGAGGGGAAAATTTCACGAGGGTTGTTTGCCGAGTATATGGAGATCGATCGGTCCGCAATCGATGATTATCTGTCTGCTGCCGGGTATGCGGTAAAAAACTATGAAAAAATTGCTGCTGCTTGACGCCGATGTCATCATCGACCTTCATACCCTCGACTTGTTCGATAGGATCATCAAGGGTTATGAAATCCATGTAACCAAGACCGTCCTTTCTGAGGCATCATACTTTAAAAGAGACGGCGCGAGGACCAAAATCGCTATCAGCGATCGCGTCACCATTATTGAAAATGTTGCTGTGGAGCATTTGCAAACGGTACGAGACGAAGCCAAAGAAGCCCGGCTGGGTATTGATCCCGGGGAGTTGGAAGCCATTGCCTGTCTGATTCAGAATGATGAGGAGCTTATCTTCTGCACCTGCGATCAGGCCGCCATTAAGCTGCTTGCTTTCATGAATCTTGAAGCAAGGGCAGTCAGCATTGAAAAGACTATCCGGACCACTGGTTATCATAAGAAAAACCTCTATCCCAGGCATTGGGAGAAAACATTTACGGAATACATTCGAGAAGGGAAAGCATTAAGGATACTGTTCAAGAAGCTGACATAAGAGTAAATACCCGCTGCAAACAATGATCCCCGAATCGCCTCAATGGCAAAGTTATCGTTTGCAAAAAGTAGCGACTTCCGCTACTATCTGCGAAAATTAACTTTAATGGAGGTTTGCCTTGGCCGAAAAGATGGATGCTCCGGTTCCTGCCAAGTTGGCCGAGTGGGTCGATGCCCGTCAGGCCCAGGGGCTCTATTTCTTCTCCCGCGAGGAGGCTGTCAAGAACCTGCAAATGAGTGACATTGCCTTCAAGATGGCAGTTTCCAGATTGCAGAAGAAAGAAAGAATACTTCGAGTTCTCAGCGGTTTCTACATTATAATCCCTCTTGAATTCAGTTCTACCCGCGTTTTGCCCGCCGACTGGTTCATTTCTGATTTGATGACCCATATGGGACGGCCCTATTACGTCGGTTTGCTAAGCGCCGCAGCTTTACACGGTGCCGCCCATCAACAGCCGCAGCAATTTCAAGTTGTCACGACCGGTCCCCTGCGCAGGCTTCAAGTCAGGAGCCTGTCCGTCCGCTTTTTTTCCAAGACCAACTTTAAGGCGACCCCTGTTGTCTCCACCAAGGTTCAAACCGGTTTTATTCCTGTTTCAACTCCAGAAGGAACTGCAATCGATCTGATCCGCTACGCCAGAGCGATCGGCGGCCTGGACCGTGTATTGACCGTCCTGCAGGAACTTGGGGAAAGTATGGATCGGTTAAAGCTGGTAAATGCCGTCAAAGTCGACGGCAATCTAGCGTATGGACAGCGGCTGGGATGGTTGCTGGAAAGAGCCGGTCATTCTGAATTGGTAGAGGGTCTGAGGGAATGGATCAGAGAACGCAACCCACTGCCGGCCAAGCTGGAACCTTCGTTGCCGATTCGGGGCGCAGAAAAAGATCCGCGCTGGCAACTGCTGATCAATACGGAAGTGGAGGCGGATATATGATTCCGTCGGCGCACATTGTTGGCTGGCGCAGTTTGGCGCCCTGGATCTCACATGCCCAGGTGGAACAGGACTTGATCATGAGCAGGGCGCTGGTGGCCATCTTTCAGGAGCCATTCCTGGCCGGAAAGTTGGCCTTTCGGGGAGGGACGGCCTTGAACAAGCTGCACTTCAATCCGCCGCGCCGTTACTCGGAGGATATCGACCTTGTTCAGATCGAACCTGGCGGTATCGGACCGGTCATTGACAAGATTCAAGGCATACTGGGCGAATTCCTGGGGAAACCCCGTCGCAATCAGGCGGAAGGGACCGTGACTTTGATTTATAGAATGGAATCTGAGGGATCTCCGGTGGTTTCCATGCGCTTGAAAGTGGAAATCAATACGCGGGAGCATTTTTCCGTGGAGGGATTCCGGAAGATTCCTTTCTCAGTCGATTCCCGCTGGTTTCAGGGAAACTGCGAGATCACGACATACACGATTGAGGAGTTGCTCGGGACGAAAACGCGCGCCTTGTACCAGCGAAGAAAAGGGCGCGACCTCATAGATTTGTGGTTGGGTCTTACGGAAGGGAAAGCAAGCGCTGAACGTGTTGTGGAAATCTTCCGGCGCTACATGGATTTTGAAGGCAATACCGTCGATGGCAAGACCTATGAAAAGAACCTCCGGGAGAAAATGAAGCATCCGGGCTTTGCGAGCGATATCGAATCGCTGCTGCCGGACGGCGCAAGTTATGACCTTGATGCAGCGTTCGATTATGTTGTGCGGGAGATTGTATCAAGAATAGACAAGACATCGCCGTAATAGTTTTTTGCATGGGATTGGCGCAATTACGGCGTAAGTTCGGCGTAATGCAATTTTTTAAGTACTCGATATTATATCGTGTTATTTAATGCCAATTGCGCCGCGGATAAGACGGTCATTAATAACGCCACATTATGAGGAATCAAATGGGGAAAATTGCGGATGTCGTAAAGCTAAAGACTGGGTACGCCAACTTTGTGAACCTAAAAAGCGCCTACGAAGAGGCGAAGGAAAATGACGATCGTATGGCCATGTATCGTCCAACTAAGTCGCATCGGGCTGCTTTCGAGCGCATCTGCCAAGGGTTGTACCAGCCGAACGACCGAAAATTTTACCTGCTCAGCGGCTCTTATGGAACAGGGAAGTCCCATCTCTCCCTTATGCTGGCCAATGCCCTCAGCCGTTCCAGCGGTGATCCGGGGGTGAAAGGATTTTACAGCAATTATGAAAAACTCGATCCCAATAAGGCCAAGATGCTCAGAAATGTCCGAAAGGACGGCCAGTATCTGGTAGTCATTTGTGATTATCATTCAGGAAAACGCTTTGAAGAAGTTGTCTTAAAGGCGATATTCGATGCCTGCCGTGCGATGGGGCTTGACGCGCAGTTGCAGACGGAATTCGATGAAGTCCTGCGCATTCTCGATGAATGGGAGAAAAAAGGCGGCAAAGGAGTTCGGAATTTTTACGAGGATTTTGAGAAAGCCTTGGCAAAAACGGCCCCCGGCATATCGGTGAAGCAATTGAGGTCGCGCCTAAAGGAATTCGATACGGATACGTTAAACCTCTTTCACACAGCTTTCCAGGAGATCATGGGGGGATTGGTCTTTCAAGCCCAGTCCGGCAATATCATCCCCATCATCAGGAATTTGATTAAAAATAAAGAGTTCAAGGAACGATTTAAAGGGGTTGCCATTCTCTATGACGAATTTGGCTTCACGCTCGAAAAGGCGACATATTCGAAAGACATTCTCCAGGGCTTCATGGAAACCCTTTGTAAGAATGAGCCCAATATCATGTTCGTCGGCTGCATTCATAAGGATTTTAAGGCCTATGCGGATCGTTACAGCAAGGACGATGCGGCTGTGATGAGCGCGCGTATAACCCAGGTGGATCTATTAAACGAAGGGGTTGAGGAGATCATCGGCGCTATTGTGGAAGTGGAAAAGGACTCCGCGATATGGAAGCAGGAGATACAACCGAAAACAACCCTGTTTGACTCATTCCTGCCGGTTTGCACTTCTCTGAAACTTTTCCCCTGGCTTGAGGACATGAAGAAAATCCGAGAAAAGGTTCTGGAAGATATCTACGGTATGCATCCCATGGCTCTGGCCTGTCTTTTGAAACTCTCTTCCGAGATAGGATCAGACGCTCGCAGCACGTTCACCTTCTTTTCCGGGGATGTCGGCGGTGCGGAAGGGTCGTTTGCCGATTTCATTGCCAAGTCGGATATCACTATTAGCGGCGGCAAACTTAATCTCTATGTTGTGGATCAATTATTTGGCTTCTTTCAGAAGGAGCTATCCCTGAAAAATACAGAATTGCGTGAACGGCAGCGCCAGCTCGTAAATGGTTACTACGCCAGCATTGAAGCGCTTAGGAAGGTCGACGAGGGTGATATGTTCGGTGATCTGATGGATGAGCGCCTCGTAATTCTACGAACCATCCTCATCTATGAGCTCTGTCAAATTCCTACCAACCTGGAGAATCTACAGTTTGGCATCTACTGTCTTTCCGCAGTTGAAAAGAAAAAGATGGAGAGTCATCTGAAGGTCCTCGTGAAGACTGGGGCGATATTTTTCCGGCAGCAATCCAAAACATACGAGCTTGCCGCAGGCACAGGAGAAGACCCCTACGACCTCATTGACCGCTTTTTGACTGATGAGTCTCTCCATCCCAAAGACGAGATCGAAGCCTTGCTTGCGGAGGCTGGTGATCCCCAGGAACTTGAATTCCTCTATGCCAAGCAGTTTAACCTGGCATTCAGTGAAGACAAAAGGTTTCAGAGGCGTTTTGTTCGTCCGAAGGACATTGGAAAAAAGCTTTGGAAAGATATCCAGCAGGAATGTGAGCAGGACTTGGCCAAGGATAAGAATAGAAGCGAAGGAACGGTTATTTATGCCCTTTGTGAGAACGAGACGGATATTCAAATTGCCAGAAACGCTGTCAAGGACGTTCCCAATGAGAACATAGCCGTCGCGATTCCTCACGCTCCGCAACCCTTCATCGATACACTGCTGCGTGTTAAAGCCTGCCGTTATTACTTGCCTCCGAATGAGGCTGTCAAGATTAGTGCACAGACGGAGTCAAGATTGCGCGATATTTTTGAAAACGGCGAGGACGGTTACCGTGTCCAGTTGCAACGGATACTCCGGGACATCTCAAGCGGCGAAAAGGCATGCTGGTATGGGAAGGATGAGCAGGTTCTAGTGGACCAGCCTCCTCAGCCACACCGCCCGGCAGACCAGCTCTGCGAAAATCTATATAAGAAACGCTGTCGCATAAGTCACCCCGACTTGAATACCTGCCATGATGATAAATGGCGAACAGGCAAGAACAATGCATTGAAGCAGGCAGTCAAGGTATTGCTCGAATCGGATCGGGTGATGATTGACAATGGGAACCCTGATAATCACGGAGAAAAGCGCTACTTAGAGAAAGTTCTTCTAAAGGGCGCGGGCGCACTAAGAATGATTGGAAAGGAAGGAACAGTAACGTATTTTGATTGTGAAAGTGACCCCGGTAAGATTTCAGATAACTACCCTGTGCTGAAGGCATTGTGCACGGAACTTAAAAGCCTGCCGGCAGGCAAAATGCTGGCATTGGGCAATTTCCTTTGCGATGTCGGGAAACCGCCTTATGGTGCCGGCGGGACAGCTCAGACTCTTGCTCTTGCGCATGTGCTCCGCGCTTTTGGTGAGAGCTTGCGAATATATACCGACACGACAAAAACTGTGGAAAAGAATATCAGGACTTATGAAGACGTCATTCAAATTGTGGCGGACCCGGCCACAAAGGTCGTTGTGGAGGTTTTCCAGATTTCAGAAGCTCAGCGCAAATTGGTGGATGTCGTTGCCAAGGCGGTTCATGCGCCGGCTCTGAAGCACGGTGAAGTCCGCTCCGTTGAAAAAACGGTAGAACTGGTAAAGACATGGTGGCGAGAACTTCCCAAGGCAGCCAGGATTGTGGATCTCTATGAAAAGAAAGAACAGCCGAGATTGAAGCAGTTGAAAGCATTGCTTGATGATGCTGGGCACATTGAACGCTTTGATCTTATTTTGCATGGACTGCCATCCCTGTATAGCAATGAGCCAGCCGGAGATAATCTTTTGGAAAAGAATGTTCAGGCCATTGGTGAGGCGTTCGCTTCCGACGTCAAACTTTTTGATGCCGGGCTTCAGAGTCTTCAAAATTCCATTGCCCAGGCAGTTTGTAAAGTCTTTGATGCAACGGGTGATGTTGTGGAATGCGAGGCCGCTCTTGATAAGTGGTACAAAGGGTTGAACCCAAACCAGCGTGACCCATCGAAATATGATGAAGGTGAAGCTTACGGGTTGCTTTCACAACTGGCCAAATCTGATGACATGAAGACGCGACTCTACAAAAAACTGCCCGAGGCGTATGGATTTACACCAGTGGTAGACTGGACGACTGTCCAAACAGCGGATTATGTGGCAAAAATTAAGCAGGCCAAGGTCTTAATAGACGAGGCCAAACCCGATGTTCCCATTCCTAAAATAGCCAAAAAAACTTATGAAATCGGCGAAGGCGAAAAGCCGGTTATTTTCGTACCTAAGGGCGCCGCAGAAATGATCTACACCATCACAGGGGATGATCCTAAAAATTCAGAAACTGCCTTACGCGTCAAGGAAGAAATGGATCTTTCCGATTTTGTAAAAGAAAAGGCAAGTGTCATTGTCAAAATGCGCGCTCGGGACGAGCATGGCAACTTAAGCGATGTGGTTGCCATTGAGGTGGTCAACAAAGCAAAAAAATATGAAGTTGCCGTGGATAGGGATCTTTTTGGAAACAAAAAAGCTTCATTTAAGTTTCCCGATAGTCGCGAGGGTTTAGTTGCCGTCCTGAAGTCACTTTTGCAACAGGGCGTTGCACAGGGCCTACTATCAATAGAAGCCAGGGAAAAGCTGGTAAAGGCCATTCATGAAAATCTGGTAGGGAAGAGTGATTCATGAAATTTGAAATCAGCTACATTGGCGACTATAGCCATGTCTTGCCTGAGGGCGTTTTTCTGGCAGAGGGGGAGGCGGGTTACGTGAAAGCCTGTCACGCCCTTATCGCTCAAGTATCCAAGAATAAATCTCTGAAAATCTGGGTACGGAAGCGTTATCTCTTTGCCTGGCTGCAGCATTTTTGCGAGCAGATCCAATTGCCCTTTGATTGTGTTGAGAAAACGGCGCGGCTCATCCTTTCTGAGACGTGGAATGTTACCTTGCCGGAATGGTTAACGGATGAGGACGTTGTATCGCAAAAGCTTCTCGATTTGGATGTAAAGAATGAAAAGCTCTGCCCTTTTGCAGAAGCGCTCCTGGTCCATCTCTTAGGGCCTTCATTTCGCGGGAATCAATTCGATCGAAGCCGTATTGCCGAAATAGTGCCCGCTCTTTACCGCGAGGAAGCGAAAAGTGTATTTGATCGTTATCCTCTTCTTTCCCGTTGTTTGCTTGAGCAAGGGGAAATCTGGCTTTCGCATGCCGATCAGGATTGGGAAAAGGTATTGTTACCCGTGCTTATCAGTCGGGCGGAAAATCTATGGCGGGACATGAGCCTTTATGTACTGCTCGGAGCATACCCTCCTAAACTTCTTGAATATGTCATATCATTGCAGCAGGCAAACATTTTACGGAGCATCCCTCTGGCGTTATTGAAGGATCTTCCCCTGGAGCTTTTAGCCATTGAAGAAGCGGCGATACAAATAGCATTATTCTTTAAGGACATCGTTCAGGAAGTTGATTCCAGCAATGCCTTTCAAAAAGTAGTTAAGGTTGCCTCTGGACTACTGATTTTGGAATTCAAGCTGGTAAAAAGCCTTTTGAAAGCCGGCCGGTTTGCCCCGGTAGCGCAAGATATTGCCACCGTGAAGGAAAAATTCCGACAATGTACTGGGTTAGAAACTACCGAGTTGACAACCCTTGATTACCTGGTGGTGCCACCCAAACCGGCTCTACCGGATAAGGATTCGCTGAATAGTCCATCGGCGTGGGCAGCCTGGGCAGTGGATTCCTACTTGCCGTATCGGTATTGGCAGACGAAAAATAGCCACTATGATGAAGATGTGGAGGAGGCCGTGCGATTATTTACGGATTGGTATATCCGAGACTATGCGGCTGTTCATCAGAACGCTGAAATAAGCTCGATTCATACCCTCCATTCTTTTCGCGATTCTATCCGCAGTGAATCGCTTTCGTTGATCATCTTGGCAGATGGGCTTCCGGTAACATTCTGGCCGATATTTGAAGATGCCTTGCGGAAAACGGGTTTAAATCGCCATGCCCTGGCGTATCGCTTTGCGCCCCTGCCAACGGATACGGAGTTTGTGAAACCGGCTCTGTTCAGTGGGGCCTGGAACTCTCCGCCAAAGTCTTATGACGCGCTCCTCCATGAACGAGCAGCGAATGACTGGGATGGCAAGAAAGTCATCTACTTGTCGGATCTAAAAAAGCTTGCTGATTTCTCAGCGCCCACCGAGCCGACGGTTCTTTACCTCAATTTACTTGCCGGCGATGAGATACTTCATGGCGATCCGGAAGCGAAAGGTGAGACCCATGAGGGAGAACTCCATCGATTGTTCATGCGGGTGAGTGACACGGTCGCCGCGCTCCTGGACCGTTGCCCTGGCCAAAGAGAATCCTTCGGTCTCTATGTCTTGACAGACCATGGCGCCTGTTTCATCTTGGATAGTGAAGCTCAGGCATTCGAGTCAAAGACGCTGAATAAACTATTTCCTGATGAACGCCGCCGCTTTGCCGTGATCGAAAAAGGCATTGCCGATGCAGTGCCGGCGAATCTTTGGGATTTAGGATACCGTTTTATCCCACCCTTTACGATCGGCGACAATGTCTTCTTTATTCCACGAGGCCACCATACCGTTCGCGCCGGTAAGAGGGGGAAGGGATATACGCACGGGGGCGCCACACCGGAGGAGGTGATCGTCCCGGCGGCTTTCTTTAAAGCTGTGAAGGCTGCCTGGAATGCGCCGAAAGCACGTTTCTTGGACTTAAGAGTGGATACTGCATCGGGTAAAGCGGTTTTTCACATTCAGCGGATCACTCCTTTAAGGATAGAGATGTTGAACCCTAATCCGGAAGATATCCGAATCCTGCGCATGACGGTCGTGAAACCTATCGCGGAGATTAAAGGGCAGGTAATTCCCGTCTTGATAAAAGAGAAAACCACGACCATTCAATTGGATTGCTATTTCAACAAATCCGCCATTAGTCAGGAATCGCTGATAGTGCAATGCGCCTATGAAATAGCCGGAGAAGAGAGGGTTATGAAAATAGAAACAGCAGCGGAATTCCGATCAGCTCTAACGGGCGGGTTCAGTTTGACGGATCTATAATAAGAAAGGCAAGGCAATGAAATCATTTGAAACAAAAGCGAGAGACTACTACGGAGAGGTGGTCATCAATAAGGGACTGATGTCAAAAGCCGGTTTCGGGGCACGAGCTATCCCTGTGTATGTGGGTGAATGGATCATCAGCCAATTCCTCGCAGAAGATGTATTGACAGAAGGCGGACGTGAGGAAATTATCAAGATTGTATCCTCTTATCTGCCGCAGAAGGCAGATAAAAACATCCTCCTCAATCGCTTGAAGGAACAGGAAGAAGTGAAGATTATTGACGACTTTCGGGTCAACGTCAACCTCGCCAGGAATACCCATGAATTGAGTATTCCTGTGCTGGATACAAATAGCGCTATGGTTCAAAAGGGCATCATTGATGAAAATCAGATGCTACTCAAGACAGGCATGTGGGGACTTGGCACCCTGCGCTATGTCCCGCCCGACGGGGAAGAAGTCAAAAAGGGACAGATCTGGATGGTAGATTTTAAACCGTTTCAGAGTCCCGGGGTGGATCTGAAATATTTCCGGGACTGTCGAAAACATTTCACTCTCCCGGAGTGGATCGATTTGTTGATATCGAGCTGTCAATTTAATCCAGATACGCACACCCTCCCCCAGAAGATGCTTTTGCTTAGCCGTATCATTCCCTTGGTTCAGCCGCGGATCAACCTTGCCGAGCTCGCCCCTAAAGGCACAGGAAAATCCTTTGTTTTTGACAATATTAGTCGGTATGCCGCTGTTATCCCGGGAGGTAAACTGTCCGCACCTACCTTGTTCTTTAACAGTCAGAGCAAACAGCTCGGACTGATACCCAGATATGACGTGGTCGTTATTGATGAGGTTCAGAAGATCCACACGGATGCGGCCGGAGAGGCAATGGCGGCGCTTAAGATGTATTTGGAAAGCGGCCGTTATCGCAGGGCCACCGGCGATATGGGTACAGCCGAATGCGGCTTCGCCATTCTGGGCAATATTACCATTGGCCCCGATAGACGGCCCCTCTATGAAACAAATGGCATTTTCAAGGAACTGCCTTCATCCCTTCAGGAATCGGCTTTTGTGGATCGCTTGCATGGTCTGCTTGAGGGGTGGTTTATGCCGCGCATCACGAAGAATACGCCTTCAAAAAGCCTGGGATTCAAAGGAGACTTTTTCAGCGAAGTCCTCCATGAGTTGCGAAGCGATCTGCAATATGCCGACTATGTCTCCCATAGCATGCGTCTTCCCTCCTGTGATGATATGCGCGATCACAAGGCTGTCGCTCGGATTGCCGAGGGCTTTCTTAAACTATTGTTCCCCGATTTGCAGGTTACAGATGAAGAATTTGTCGAGTATTGCGTCAATCCAGCTGTTCGGATGCGGCAACAAATTCGGGATGAATTGGCCAGGTTGGATCAAGAATATCAATGGGTCACGATAAAGAGCGAACAGCCGGATGATTTTCAGATGTCTCATCCCGAAGAAAAACCTGAGCCGGAAAAAGTAGCTGAACCGGCTGACAGCTTGTCAACAGACAGAAAACCTATTGAGACCACATTAAACATTAACGAAGGACAGCGCGGGGTTTCATACGTCCGGCTGTTCAACCCCTACTTGAAAGGGGCAAGAATTATCAGATTGGTTGACCCCTTTATCCGTTATGACTATCAAATTCACAATTTTCTTAATTTCTGTGAGGGCTTAAGTTCTTCAGAGACAGGATTAGCGATTGAACTCGTGACGGGATCAGATGCCAAAAGACAGGAAGAAGATGCCTCGGCAAAGCTGGAGGAACTCAAAGAAAGCCTTGCCCAAGATCGCATCAGCCTTACCTATCGTTTTGAAACAGGCTTACACGACCGCTCGATTGAAGCCGACACGGGATGGAAAATCATCCTTGGCCGCGGATTGGATATCTTCCAAAAACCGGAAGGAAAATTCACGCTTGGCTTCGTCGATCAGACCAAGCGCCGCTGCAAGGCGACGATGATAACCTATGTGAAAAATGGTTGACCGATTAAGAAGGAAATATTGACACGAGAGCAAAACCTATATACTGAGTGGCGTAATGGATACAGCAAAAATTGATCTCATAGTGAAGTATATCCTTGCCGCAGCTGGCCAAGATGATTTTGGGAACCAGGAGCTTGGTCCCATCCATATAGTGAAATACGTCTATCTGGCGGACTTAGCTTTCGCGGAAGCTCATGAGGGTGAGACTTTAACCGGCGCAGAATGGCAATTCTATCACTATGGTCCTTGGTCACCAGATGTTTATTCACGAATAAAAACAGTTGTTCAGGATGTCAACGCAACGGAACGAACAATAACGTCCTATAAATACAAGTCGGACTTTGTGCGGTGGAGATTACAGGATGACGAATTGTATGAATCATTACAATCTTTGTTGCCCTTTGAGGTGCGTCACGCCATAAGGGATGCAGTCCATGAATTTGGCGATGATACAACGGGCCTCTTGCACCATGTCTATACCACCTGGCCGATGCTGCACGCAGCACCCCTTGAGCGACTTTCCTTCACGCGCCCGCAAGACCAAGGTACGATGGATTCAAAAAAAGAGAAGAGTGTAGAGGCACCGCAGACAGCTGCACTTTCGAAAAAGGAAATGAAGCAAAGGAAAGAACAATTGGCGATATTAAAAGAAAGAATTAAAAGCCGTTTGGCGGAAAAGGAGCGGAATCAAAAAATGGTAAGACCGGAACCCGCTCCGAGATACGATGACATCTTTTTTGATGGAGTTGCCTGGCTTGATGAACTGGCGGGCGCACCTATCCTGCCGAGTACCGGCGAAATCATTTTTTCGGATGAAATATGGAAATCCCGGGCGAGATCCGATGAAGGAATATTCTGAACATTCGATTCAATATTTCATTGACGATTGGTGGATTAATGACAATACCTGCGATCTGCGCAGGGGAAGACTCTTATGGGCCTTCATTCCTCATATGGATCAACAACCCATGATCCTGGTGCCTGAGGGGCGATCCTCTCCGATGGATCATTCCAAGGCCAACTACAAAATTGAGCCCCTACAGATAAAGAAGCTGCATGAATACCCCAAACTTCCTATTGCCGCATTACCCTCTTATGCCGGCGAAGTTCGTGCTGTGTATCGCATGAAAAAACATCCCGTTCTGGTTGTTGGTTCTGAACCTCCTGAAGTCCCGAAGCGCCAGCGGGCTGGTGGTGCGGCATGGCAGTTTCTTCCATACATTTTAGTTGCGCCCTATTATGGCGCAGAGTTCTCCGGAAAAACGGGCGGCTGGAATCCGGATTTTGTAAAACGAGTCCAAGAGTGCGAATATCCCCAGTACATGTGGGATAAATTACCGGAGAAAACTAATTCCTCCATTTTGCGTTTGGACCACATTCAACCCATTGGTACGGATCAAAAAGCATATGAATGCACACCGTTCTGCTTGGGAAGTGACGCCTTGAAAATTCTAGACGAATGGGTGCAATGGCTTATGACGGGTTGTCTTCAAGCAGACGGAGTGCTGTATGATTTTCGGAAAGGACTTCTTGAATTGGCATGACATTCTTAGTTTGGGAATAGAGCCAGAACGTACATAGAACCGTAAACCCAGGGAAATAAATCATCATTGACCGCTTGGAACGAGGATATTCCATAGCATCAGGTTTATTAAGGGCTGGGTGACGGGCTTTCATAGACACTTCTTGCGAATCGTCAAGAAAAATGATCATAATGATATCAGCTTTTGCGGACTGTAATTGAGCATTACCAAAAGTACTCTACTACACGAACTCATTTCCCCAAAATACCGACTTCAATAAATAACCATCAAATAGCGACAGCTACCGCGGTTAAGGACTCGTAGGTGTTATGAGTGTCAAGGCAAAACTTAATTGGGCACTGTCTGTTAAGTCAAGTATAGGTCGGGACACCTGAAAGCTACAAGCGGGAATTGATTAATTTCACTTATCCCGCAAAGGGGGATTCACGCCCGTGATTCTTTTCAGAAAAAGACGCGCGCATCGACCAGCGACACACCTTGTCCTTTGGGATGAACAATAACCGGATTAAGGTCAATCTCGCTGATTGCCGGGCAGGCGGCAAGCAGAGCGGACACCCGGCAAACGACATCCACAAGGGATTTAACGTCCGCCGGTTTTCTGCCTCTGGCGCCGGTGAGCAGCGGATACGCCCTCAACTCTTTGAGCATGCCTTCAGCTTCATTTTTTGTAACAGGCGCGAGCCTCAGCGCCGTGTCTTTGAATATTTCAATAAATACGCCCCCCAGTCCGACCATGATAACCGGGCCAAAGGCCGGGTCTTGCCGTCCGCCGACAAAGCATTCGACGCCTTCGGGCGACATTTCCTGAAGCAGGAAACCGTCGATGGCGGGACGCGATTTTGCCTGACGCACCGCCTTTTGAATGCCGGAGATAGCGGATAACAATTCCTTTTTCGAACCGATATTCAAGAGCACGCCGCCCACGTCGGATTTATGCGACGCGTCGCGCGAAATCAGTTTCACGGCCAAGGGGTAATGCAGGGGCATTTTTTTTAACTCTTGTTCATTGCGGATGACCAGATGGGGGATTGGTGTCAAACCGGCTGCGGCGCAGATGGTGAGAGCCTCATCCGTTAAAGGGATTCTTTCTTCACGTGCGCAACGCTCCCGGATGGCTGCCACGGTGCGCAGATCCATTTTATGGTTTGGCGTTTTGCCCCGGTTGTCCCGCGCCGCTTTTTGTTCATAATAGGTCAGAGAGACATTCAACGCGGCGGCAGCCTCCAGCGGGGAAGTGAAAATGGGAAAGGGTTGACTCTGCTGCACTTTTAGAATTTCTTCCCGGTCAGAGATCATGGTGAGAGAAACCGGTTTGGCATATTTGGCAACCAGCTTTTCCACGCCCGCCAGAAATGTTCGCGACATCGCTCCCTCAAAATCCGATGAATACAGATGATTGAAGAGTACGCCGTCGTAGGTGTCCAGTTTCAGCGCTTCTTCCAGAATCTTGGTAAATATTGTGTAATCGAAGATTTCACCCAGATCCAGGGGGTTCTGATGTGCGATGACACGCGTGTGGTAAATCGTTTTGAGCTGTTCGATATAAGACGGGGGAAAGGGAACCATCTCAAAGCCGAATTTCGCGCAGGCGTCGGCGGACAACACCGCATGGCCTCCCGAGCGCGAAAGGACTGCAATACGCCGCCCTTTCATGAGCGGCAGGCGAACGATCTTGATGGCGTTGATGAACTCCAGTTCGTCATCCACACGAATGGCCGCGGCCTGCTTGAGCGCGCCATCGACAACGGTATCGTCGCTGGACAGCGCCGTCGTATGGGACTGCGCGATTTTCGCACTGATCGGCGAGCGGTTCGACTTTTGGATGACAATCGGCTTTTGCGATTTGCGGGCCAGGTCGAAAAATACCCTGCCTTTTTTAAAACCTTCCAGATACAGAGCAATGATATCGGTTTTGCCGTCCTGCATGAAGTAATCCAGAAAGTCCACTTCATCGAGCTGGAGTTTATTGCCTATGGCCACGAATTTTCCGGGTTTGATTCCGTAGCCTGACATCGCGCGCAGATAGGAACCACCCACGCCGCCACTTTGAGAAATGAGTCCCAGCCTGCCGCCGATGGGAATATCCTTGAAGAAGGCAAACGGCATCATCATTTTTAAATCAAAATTGACGGTGCCCACGCAATTCGGGCCGATGACTTTCATGCCGTATTGATCAGCAACGACCAGCACGTCTTCTTCCAGTGTGTGGTCGCCGTGCGAATATTCGCTGAAACCACCCGATTCGATCACAATATGGGTGATGCCTTTTTTACCGCATTCCTCCATCAGACCGGGCACGGTTTTGGCGGGTGTCAGAAAAATGGCCACATCCGGCGTTTCGGGCAGATCGGCAACGCTTGTATAGATATGAACGCCGCTCACGTCTCCTTCCTGAGAGCCGACGCCGTAGAGATTTCCCTCATAACCGACTTGTTTGTTGTTAAGTAGAACGATTTGTCCCAGATTCATTTTGGTGGCGGAAGCGCCGAAGACGACAATACTGCGGGGGTTGAAGAATTTTTCCAACATCAGATTACTCCTTTCGCCCGGCAGTCCTGATTTGATATCCCGTGTCATAAGCCTGCATGGGCGAAATATTGCCGCCTTTCTCCTTGCCGCGTGGTATCATCCTGAATGCGCAACGCCAGAAAGAATCGCAGGAAAACGAGCTTTGTTTCCGTTTACCGGACGATGGGTTTTATAAGGTAACGGGGCAGGCGTGTCAAGATGTAATCGTTGAATAAAATATCGCCAGATATTTCAAGCCTTTTAATCCCGCTTTTGCGGGACGAGCGTTAATTCTCCGTGAGCTTGCTCACGATATAATGACGTTCATTTCATACTCGAAAGCGAGCTCGCGAGGTGGTTGATTGATGATGCGATGGCTCGTGTAAAGCCGAACTCAGTATAAAAGATTGACAGTTAATAGAGAGGTGTGTTTTTATCACACCGGTTCTTCCAAAGTTTTCAGCTTCATTTATCTTGCACGATGGTTGTTGACGGCATCAGATATGATTTTTGTAGTAATGCTAATTGGAAAGGAGAGTAAAATGAAGACGATACAAAAAACGGCATGTCGGCAAGCTGCGCTTTTAATTTGTTGCCTTTGTGCAATGGTTCTACTTTGCTACCCCGTATCAGCACAGAATATCATTGAAGAATGGAGCACAGTGAAGGTTCCTTCTGCGCCGGAATTAAAATCTGTGACGGTAGATCCGAAGGTGACAGCGCTCCTGCTGCTCGATTTTAACAAGCAGACCTGTAATACAGAAAGACGCCCCCGCTGTATTGCTTCTATTCCGAAGGTTCAAAAGCTTCTTACGGAGGCGCGCTCGAAAGGGATCTTCGTGGTGTACAGCCTTTCCCCCGGGGCAACTGTTGCCGATATTGCCAAGGAGTTGGCGCCTCTCGGGAAGGAGCCTGTGGTGACATCGGGGCCCGATAAATTCCTTGGGACGGATCTGGAGAAAATCCTTAAGGAAAAGGGTATAAAAACTGTCATTGTAACAGGGACGGCAGCGCACGGGGCAGTTCTGTATACGGCCAGCGGGGCGGCATTCCGGGGGATGCAGGTCATCGTGCCCGTGGATGGGATGTCTGCTGAAAGTACCTACGCTGAGCAGTATGTTGCATGGAATATGGTGAATGCCCCGCGTGTCTCGAATCAGTCGGTGCTGACAAAGATTGACATGATTAAATATTAGTACCGGTCAGGGAAAAACCATTTTTGCCGCACGCCTTGATGAAATAGATGCGCAGGCATATGCCTATTGTCTCCGGCATTGACACGGTCCATACAATCCATTATAATCTTTTTAATATTCTATTCAAACAACAATTGGTGATAGCAATGGACAGCATGACGAATCACGAAGCAGTTCTTGTTGTGGATAATGATCCCCAAGCCAGTTTGATGATGACGGAGCTTGTGATCTCCTGCGGATTTCAATGCATGGCGGTGAATTGCAAGGATGCGGCCATGGATATTATCGAAAAGCGGCACTTCGATATAGTGATTGCCGATATCGAAACAATGGAGGGTCTCCATTTAATTTCCGATGTTCGCAAGATTCAATCTGATATTCCTTTCGTAGTCGTTACAGGTTATGATGATGACTTTACATACGAATCAATTGTTACCGCCGGCGCCAATGATTTTATCAAAGAACCTTTTACAGCGACAGAGCTCAATAGCAAGCTGTATCGTATCCTGAAAGAACGGCGCCTGGCCTTTGATAACAGTCAACTTCTAGCGAAGCAAATCTCGTCAAATAAAAAAATATCTAATCTTCTGGAGATTGCCCTTGACCTGACGGCAGAAGTGGAGTTTGCAAACCTCTTTCCCCTGATTATCAGCCGCGTCACCAAAATCATGAATGCCGAACGAACAAGCCTGTATTTAATCGACTGGGATCGAAATGAAATCTGGACCACCGTTGCGGAAGAAATTGAGTATTTCTCACTGCCTATCGGGGAAGGAATCAGCGGGTTTGTGGCCAAAACGGGAGAAATTGTCAACACCGCAGATGCCTGGGAACTGCCCTATTTCAAACGTGAGTTTGATCTACAACAGAATTTCCGCACAAAGACCGTTTTGTGCATGCCGATTAACAATCGTTCAGGGGGGAGAATCGCCGTCATTCAGGTAATAAATAAACAGGGCGGTGGGGTATTTAACGATGAGGATGAGAACCTGTTGAAGTCGTTGGCCTCCCAGATGGCGATTGCCATCGAAAACGCTCAGTTGATCGATGAGCTCAAGCTTTCTTTCGAAAGTTCAATGCGCACACTTTCCGCGACTGTTGACGCCAGACACCATCTGACCGCCGGACATTCGGAACGGGTAATGGAATATTCTCTGATGATTGCCCGCAGTATGGGCATCGGACCAGAAGAGAGGGAATTGATCAAATATGCAGGCCTTCTTCATGATATCGGCAAGATCGGCACTAAAGACGCCGTGCTCCTCAAAAGCGGCCAGTTTACGACGGCGGAACGGATGGAAATGGAGATGCACGCTGGAAGAACAAAAGAAATCCTCGATAACTTCCATTTCTCCAAAGCATTGTCACAAGTACCATTTATTGCGTCTCACCACCACGAACGTTTCGACGGTAGTGGCTATCCCGATAAACTCCAGGGGGAGGATATTCCCCTGTGCGCCCGAATTCTTGCAGTAGCGGATGTTTTTGATGCCCTGACATCGGCCCGTGATTACCCGAAATATACGGAGACGGAAACGATGAGTTACGACCCCATGCCTTTGCCCAAGGTTCTCCGCATTCTAGAAAGTGGCGCCGGAAATCAATTTGATCCTGCTGTGGCAGCCGCGTTCCTGGGCTGCATGGCGGATGTCCTGCTGAAATACCGCGGAGAACATTTCCCTCCCATCTATGTTGATGAGACTATCGAATTAGCTCTCAACTTCAGGTAAAGGGGCGGAATCATGACGGGCAGACCAGACAGTGACGACTATCCTATCCAGGAAATTCAGACATTACGACGTCAACTCAAAGAGCTCCGGCAATCGGAAATCAAAAGAAAACGCGCGGAAGAGGAGCTGAAAGAAAACGAGCAGCGTCTGAAGAGCGTCATTGGCGGTTCACCTATTCCCGCGTTTGTGATCGGCAAAGATCACCACATCCTATACTGGAATAAAGCCCTCGAGGAACTCACCAAAATCAAGGCCGAAGACGTCATCGGTACGTCCCAGCAATGGCGGGCATTTTACAGCAAGAAGCGCCCCTGCATGGCGGATCTTCTGGTGAGCCGTGAACAGGACAATCTTTCCAGATGGTATGCCGGCAAGTATACCAAGTCCAAACTGCTGGATGAAGCCTATGAAGCCATAGATTTTTTTCCGGAGTTGGGCAATCAGGGCAAATGGCTGCGATTTACGGCAGCCATTGTTCGCAACGCGGCTGGTGAACTGATCGGCGCGATCGAAACGCTGGAAGATATTACCCGACGGAAGAAAGCGAAGGAAGCGTTACTGAAGGCGCAAGAAGAGCTGGAAGAACGCGTTCAGACCAGAACGGCGGAACTGGCCCAGGTCAACGAGGCGCTGCTCAATGAACTGATGGAGCGTCACCGCACGCAAAAAGCCCTCAAACAGACCACCGATCATCTTTCCCTGCTTCTGGAATCCCTGCCGATTGTGTCCTATACCCGCAAGGCCGATGGGAATTGCGCGCTGACTTTTGTCAGTAACACGATTGAGGAGATTACCGGCTATCCCGCGCCGTGTTTTGTCGATGACGAGAGCTTCTGGAGAGAGCATATTCATCCGGACGATCAGGAACGCATCCTTGCCGATTTGCAAAACGAACGCGCCAAGGGGTTTCACCGTTATAGTTACCGTTTCCGGGTAATGGATGATTCCTACCGCTGGTTTTCCGATTACTGGCGGATTGTTCAGCATCCGGCCGGTTCCACCAGTTACATTGTCGGCGCATGGCAGGATGTGACGGAAGACAAGAGAATCCGTCAGGAAGGAGAGCTGCGGCTCCAGCAGATGATTCAAACGCACAAGCTGACCGCACTGGGCGAGGTGGTAGCCGGTGTTGCGCACGAAATCAATAACCCCGTCAGCTTTATTGCCTATAATGTTCCGATTCTGGAAGAAATCTGGAACACGGTGGAGACCATTCTCTCCCGCTCGAGCGCCCATCATCCCGATTGGGAAAAACGCGGCTTGTCCTATGAAGAAGTCTGCCATAACATGCAGGAGATTATCCAGGCGTTTAAAATCGGAGCCAACCGGATCAGCCGGGTCATTACCAGCTTGAAGGAGTTTTCACGTTCCGATGAGACCGCTCAGAAGAAACTGGTCGCCGTGCCGGAGGTGATCGCGGGCGCCCTGATGATTGTGGGCGCGCAGGTCAGAAGAACCGTATCCAAAATCGATCAGGAAATTTCCGAAAATATTCCTCCCATCTCCGGGCATTTTCAGAAAATCGAGCAGGTGATTGCCAATCTGCTCATTAACGCCCATCAGGCGATTCCAGCGGGGCAAAAAGGCTTGATTCGGATCCGCTGCCGTCATATCGAACGTTTAAAAGCCGTTGTGGTAGATATTGAAGACAACGGGAAGGGGATTGAACGCAAAATTATGGAGCAGATTTTCGACCCCTTTTTTACAACCAGACGGGAGCGTGAAGGGACGGGGCTGGGGCTTTCCATTTCCTATGGTCTGATCAAGGAACACCATGGGCTGATCAGCGTTTTATCGCGTCCGGGCAAGGGCAGCCGTTTTTCCATTTATCTCCCTGTGGACGGCGAGACCGACATCAGCTTTTATCCGGCTATTTTATGCGTGGACCACAATGTTAAATATCTCAAAGAACTCAAGGCCAATTTCGTGGATGCCGTGATCTGGCGTTCGGAAGCCGAGGACAAACCAGAGGACGTTCTCAACTTCCTGGCGGAGAATCCGGAGGTGGATATCGTCGTATCGGAAATACGCCTCAAGGGGTTTGACGGCTGGTATCTGCTGGAAAAAATCCGCGCGAAATTTCCGCTCCTTCCGGTCATTCTGTACGCGACCGACCGCAAAGCGCTCAAGCCGCCTGCTCAGATCAAGATAGTGCCTGACCACACGCTGCATAAACCGTTTAACATCGATCAGCTTCAAAAGATCATCCATGACTTGGGGAGACAACAGCTATGAAAATATTGATTGTCGATGATGAAGAGGTGTCTCTTTCTTCGGTAAAGAGAATTCTCAAGTGGCGCGGCATTAAGAACGCCGAGGCCTGCGATAACGGCAGGGAAGCGATTAAGAGGATTCGACAGGAAAACTTTGACATTGTTCTTCTGGACCTGCTGATGCCTGATATTGACGGGATGCAGGTGCTCGAATCCACCAAGCCTTTTTGTTCGGGGACGGAATTTATCATTCTGACCGCCGTTGATGATATTCAGACCACCGTGCGGGCCATGCGCCAAGGTGCTTATGATTATCTGGTCAAACCCGTGGACAATGAATTGCTTTTTTTATCCATCGAAAGAGCCTATGAAAGAAAAGGGCTGCTGGCCGGTCTTTCCATCAACGCCAGTCGTGAGGCGGTTGACATTCCGACGGCGTTTGCCGACACGATTACGCAGGATAAACAGGTGAAGGCCCTGATATCCTACGCTCAGGTGATGGCGCGCAGCGGCAATCCGATTCTGATCACCGGCGAGTCGGGAACAGGAAAGGAATTGATGGCGCGGGGAATTCACCGGGCGGGACCGGGGCCTGCCGGCCCTTTTGTGGCCGTCAATGTATCCGCCATACCTGCGACGATGTTTGAGAGCCAGTTTTTCGGGCACGCCAGAGGGGCATTCACCGGTGCCGAGAGCGCCCACGCGGGTTTTTTTGAACAGGCGGACAGGGGTACACTTTTTCTGGATGAAATCGGCGAACTGCCGATTGGATTACAATCCAAGCTCCTGCGCGTTCTGGAAGACAAGACCTTCACGCCACTCGGCGCGAAAAGTCCCGTGCGTGTGGACATCCGGCTTATTTCAGCGACCAATACCAATCTGGAAGCGGCCTGTCAGGAAGGAAAATTTCGTATCGATCTGATGTACCGGCTCAAGTCCGCTTATGTCTGCCTGCCGCCGCTCAGAGAGAGAAGAGGGGATATCGCGCTTCTGGCCGCCCACTTTTTGCAGAAGGCTTGTCTGCGTCATAAAAAAAGCATTGATGGCATCAGCCCCGAAGCCATGCAACTGCTTACGCATAAAGATTACCCCGGAAACATCCGTGAATTGTCACAGATGGTCGAGAATGCCGTTTTACTGGCCTACGGACCGGTCATCCTGCCTGCGCATTTAGGCGGGAATGGAGCGCCCGAGGTTCCGCCTTCCTTATCGAGCCGCAGTCTTTGCACACTCAAAGAAAATGACACGGCCCACATGATGTTTGTTTTAAATTCCACCGGCGGCAACCGCCGCGAGACCGCCCGGATTCTTGGCATTACACTTCGCCAGTTGCAACGAAAATTGGCCGAGATGAAATAAATCTTCTGCAATGAAGCAGGAAAATTTGAAGTTATTCAGCAGCCGGGTAACGGCATATGCAGTATTGCCGGAGATCCGAACGGTTGTGAAATTGAGATTGCTTTTTGAAAGTTAATGTATTAATTTTTGTTCGCGGGGTGCCGTTTAATCCGTGGAACGGACGGCTGAGATTATACCCTTTGAACCTGACCCGGGTAATGCCGGCGTAGGGAGTGGCGATCATTCTAAACCAATCTAAGCCATATCCTTTTCAGGTGTAAGGGTATGGCTTATTTGTTAGTGAAACCTCAATTCCGAAAGTGAAACGCGTAACCTAATGGTCACAGGTCGGAATTGATTCGTTTCACTTATCCCGCAAAGCGGAGGGCAGAATGCCCGTGGTTTGGGGTTCATTATGCATCAAAACATTATCATTGTCAGTGGCGGTCGCCTGGGGAATCCGGATTTTTTCCAGAAAAGAATGGCTCAAACGGGCAACCGCGTGTTGATCGGCTGTGACGGCGGCACGCGCCACCTGGCAGCAGCCTCGTTGACGCCGGATATGCTGGTGGGTGACATGGACTCCATTGAGCCGTCGCAACTGGCGCATTACGAACGTTCGGGAGTAAAGATCATTAAGCTTCCGGCCAGGAAGGATTTTACCGATACGGCTCTGGCCCTGGATTATGCGCTATCGCAGCAACCGGAAACCATTGAGATCTGGGGCGCGCAAGGTGGAAGGATGGATCACGCGCTGGCCAATCTATTTTTGCTGATTAAAGGCAAGGAAGCGGGAATTAAAACCGGCCTGATGGATGAATACTGCGAAGCTTTTGTGCCGGACGGCGAAGTCCTATTTGCAGACGCCATCGGTTGTCTGGTTTCTCTTATCGCGCTTTGTCCCAGAGTCGAGGGCGTTACCCTTCGGGGATTTCTCTATACCCTCAGCGACGAGGCGTTGATGATGTCTGAATCGCGGGGTGTCAGTAATATTATTTCCGGTAATCCAGCCGTCATCCGTATCCAGTCGGGAAATCTGCTGGTGATCCGGTACTGGCAAAAAGATGTTTTTCCGGAGGCGAACTGAGTGAATAGGCTGTTCAAAATATTATGTATTGGTGGTTCCGACTCCGGTGGCGGAGCAGGCGTTCAGGCGGACCTGAAAGCCGTTCACGCCTGCGGCTGCTATGGCCTGACGGTGATTACAGCGCTCACGGCTCAGAATACCCGCGGGGTTCAGGATATTTTTCCTGTGCCGCAAAGATTCATTGCAGCGCAACTGGATGCCGTCTTGAGCGATATTGGCGCGGATGCTTTAAAAACCGGCATGATGCTGACGGCGGGTGCGGTCAATACAGTGGTCAGGAAGATTGAACAATACAGAATAAAAAATGTCGTTGTCGATCCGGTGATGATTGCCAAGGGAGGCTGGACGATGATGCAGGAGCAGGCCCGACAGGCGCTGGTCAAAAGGCTTCTGCCGCTGACCCGGGTTCTCACACCGAATATTCCGGAAGCGGAATCTCTGGCTCAGATGAAAATCCGTTCGGCTGCGGGGATGAAGAAAGCTGCTGCCGTCATTGTCGATCTGGGTGTGGAAAATATTGTTATCAAAGGGGGGCATTTGCCCGGCAGAAGGAACTCCGGCAGCATTGATATCCTCTATGACGGGAATCAGTATTACGAGTTTTCAGAAGATTGGATCAAAACAAAAAACACACATGGCACCGGCTGCACATTTGCCTCGGTGCTGGCAGCAAATCTTGCGCAAGGTAAAAGGATGTATCCGGCTGTCGAGCAGGCGAAAAGGATGGTAACTGAAGCAATTAAAAATTCACTGTTCCTGGGAAAAGGTCATGGGCCGGTGAACATTTTGGGTAAATGATATTAAAAAAGTTTGGAGGCAATAATGACACAGTTAGAAAAAGCCCGCAAAGGGATCATTTCGGAAGAGATGAAAATCTGCGCGGTACAGGAAGGTGTTGAGGCGGAATTTATCAAGCAGGGCATGGTCGATGGTACTATCGTAATTTGCCGTAATGTGAACCATCAGAAAATCAAGCCGCTCGCCATAGGCCTTGGATTGCGTACGAAAGTCAACGCCAATATCGGCACATCCAGAGACAATAATGATTTGGCTTTGGAATTGGAAAAATTAAAAATCGCCACAGACGCGGGCGCCGATGCGGTAATGGATCTTTCCACCGGCGGTGATCTGGCTCAAATTCGCAAGGCGGTCATGGAAAAAGCCACCGTCGCTATCGGGACGGTGCCGATTTATCAGGCGGCGGTTAAAATTCTGGGCGAGAAAAAAGCGATTGCGGAAATGACATCGGAGGATATGTTTGCCGTAATCGAAGAAAACGGTCGGGATGGTGTCGATTTCATCACGGTGCACTGTGGTGTCAATCGTCTGAGTGTGGCCACAGTGGAGAATCAAGGAAGAGTTTTGGGTATTGTCAGCCGGGGTGGTTCCATGACAGCCAACTGGATGCACTGCAATGATCGGGAAAATCCGCTTTATGAAGAGTATGACCGCCTGCTGGAAATTGCTCACCGCTATGACATGGTTTTGTCTCTGGGTGACGGTTTGCGTCCCGGCGCCATTGACGACGCAACCGACCGGGGGCAGTTACAGGAGCTGATCATTTTGGGGCAGCTGGCCTGCCGCGCTCGCGATGCGGGGGTCCAGGTCATGATTGAAGGGCCCGGCCATGTGCCGATTACCGAAGTGGAAGCCAATATCAAGCTCCAGAAGAAAATATGCCAGGGCGCTCCGTTTTATGTTTTGGGACCGCTGCCGACGGACATTGCGCCTGGCTATGATCATATAACCTCTGCCATTGGCGGCGCGATTGCCGGAGCAGCCGGGGCCGATTTTCTTTGTTACGTGACACCCGCCGAGCATCTGCGCCTGCCGACATTGGCCGACGTGCGCGACGGCGTCATTGCCGCACGGATTGCCGCGCACATTGCGGATATTGCCAAAGGTATTCAGGGAGCCAGAGAGCGGGACCGGAAAATGTCTCAATGCCGGAAAAATTTTGATTGGCAAGGGCAGGTGAATTTATCCATTGACCCGGAAAAAACGGTTGCTCTTCTGGAAAAAAGTAAGAGCGCCCAGGATGAAGGCTGCACGATGTGCGGTGAATTCTGTGCGATCAAATTGGGAAAGCGGTAACCTGTTAAGGGAGCCATGTTAACTCGGACGGCGGAAAATAAAGATGAAAAGCGCGGCAAGGCGGAGGCAATCATCAGCCGCTTGAAGCATGCGGGTTATGATGCTTATTTCGTGGGCGGCTGCGTGCGGGATAGTCTGCGCGGCGTTTTGCCGGGCGACTATGACATCGTCACATCCGCTCTGCCGGATCAAGTCGTGGCGTTATTTAAACGCACGGTTGCTGTAGGCGTGAAATTCGGCGTGATTGTGGTGATCGCGGATGGTCATTCCTATGACGTAGCGACTTTTCGCAGGGACGATGCTTATGAAGACGGCAGGAGGCCTACTTGCGTTCATTTTTCATCGGCAAAGGAAGATGTTTTCCGGCGTGATTTTACAATCAACGGGTTGCTGATGGATCCTGAAACAAAACAAATCATCGATTATGTTGACGGACGGGCGGATATTGAAAGAAAAGTCATTCGAACCATCGGTGATCCTGCCGTTCGTTTCAATGAAGACTATTTAAGGATGCTGCGAGCGATCCGTTTTGCCGCCAATCTCAATTTTTCCATGGATCCACAAACCCGGGACGCTATTCAACACCATGCCGCAAGCATTAAGGGAATCAGCGCCGAACGAATTGCCGAAGAGCTTCACAAAATACTAACCCGTGGCGGTGCCCGCCCTGGTTTTGAATTAATGGCCGATACAGGAATCTTGCAGCAGATACTACCGGAAGTGGACAGGATGCGCGGTGTGTCGCAGCCGCCTCGTTTTCATCCCGAAGGCGATGTCTGGCAGCATACGATGATTATGCTGGAGATATTGTCGGATGAAACCAGTCCGGATATTGATCCGGCGCTGGCCTGGGGAGCGCTTTTACACGATGTCGGCAAGCCCTTGTCGCGTAAGGAGGATGATGACGGCGTCCATTTTTATGGACATGTGAAATTGGGGGAGGCTATAGCCGAAGGCATTCTCCAGCGGTTGAGATTCTCACGCGCTCAAAAGGATACAGTGCTGAGTCTGATCCATCACCACATGGCCTTTATGAACGTGCAGAAAATGCGGCCCGCCCGGTTAAAGCGATTTTTGCGGATGCCGGATTTTCATCTGCATCTACAATTACATCGCCTGGATTGCCTGGCCAGTCACGGGATGCTGGACCATTACGATTTTTGCCGCCATCAGCTGCAGAATCTGGAACACGAAGCGCTGCATCCGCCGCGTCTTTTGAGCGGCCATGACTTAATGGCGATGGGATTTACACCCGGGAAGCTTATCGGGGAAGTCTTGCGGACTCTGGAAGAAGAGCAACTGGAAAACAGAATACATAATAGTGAAGAAGCGGCGGCCTTTGTGCAAACCCGCTGGAAATTATGATATGGCTTTATGCAGGATAAAAACAGTGTGGAAAAAATAAAAAAAATCAGCCTGAATATTGTGTTGTTTCTAATTCTTGTAATGTTGATGGAGGGCTGCGCGAGCCGTGGAGAGAAAGTTAGCGCTGTGTCACCACGGCCGCAAAAGAGACCGCTGGCGATCATGGGAACCACGATTCAGGCGGGAGCATTCTCGCAGGCGGAAAACGCGGTGCGTCTGACGGAAAAGCTCAAAAGCCAAGGCCTGGACGCTACCTATTTCAAAGCAGCCGATGGTTTGTTTAAAGTTCGTTTCGGCAACTTCTCATCCAAAGATCAGGCGCGTCTGCGCGCACAATCACTGCAAAGTGCTGGCGTGATCGAAGAATTCTATATCGTGCTGCCGGAAGATTCCGCGGCGGCAAAGCGAAAGCAATATGGTACGGATTATTTAAGAGAGTCGCTGGTGAAAAGCGCCCGGGACTTTATCGGGGTACCTTATCTGTGGGGCGGATCGTCCGCCGAGACGGGATTTGATTGCAGCGGTCTCACCATGACGGTTTATCAGTTAAATGGTCTGGATCTGCCGCGGCATTCAAGGACACAGTATGACGCAGGCGATGCGATTGACCAAAACGATTTACAAAAAGGCGATCTGGTCTTTTTTTTGATAAAAGGTCGCGGGAAAGTGTCGCATGTGGGCATCTACATCGGCGATGGTCGGTTTATTCATGCACCGTCTCGCGGCAAAAGGATCCGCATCAACTCTTTATCCGATGAATACTTCGCCAAACATTATGTCGGAGCAAGAAATTATCTGTGATCGTCATGCCTGCAGCACTGACGCCCGGTGGATGCGAATTTTCGATTTGTGCTTCATTGATAAGAATAATTTTTCTTACCGGAATTAAAAATAAAAAATATAATAATTATTTGGTAGTTTTTGTTGACCGGAGGGAAAAAATAAAGTAAAATTAACTAACACATGAAAGGTTACTAATTCTGTAACCAAGAAGTAAACTCAATAAAAGGAGGCTAAACCCAATGACAGCAACAGCAAAGAAAGTAGTAAAGAAGGCTGCAAAGCCCGCCGCAAAAAAAGTGGCAGCCAAGAAAGTTGTGAAGAAAGCCGTCGCCAAGAAAGTTGTCAAGAAGGCTGCAGTGAAGAAGGTTGTGAAGAAAGCCGTCGCCAAGAAAGTTGTCAAGAAGGCTGCAGCTAAAAAGTAACATCCATGAACAATGATCATTTAAAGAGCAGGCAGCTTGCGTTGTCCTGCTCTTTAAGTTTCAAAGACATTCCTTTCGCTCTTTTCCGGCAATTTCTTACTTATCCATTGTATTGACTAATGTAAAAAATAAACCATGTTTTAAAAAAAAGAATTCAGTGCTATGAATATCCAACTTTTATTCATTTCGGAATGATGACGTTTTCTCATGACGAGTGAATCTTGCATTTGCGTTTCGCACTATAGAGGTGATTCATGACCAGAGACTTAATTCTCAGTATCGACAACGGCACTCAGTCCGTCCGGGCACTTATTTTCGATTTAAAGGGTAACCTGCTTTTTAAAAAAAGGGTTCCGATGAAGCCTTATATTTCACGTGAACCGGGTTGGGCGGAACAGGATGTCGACTATTACTGGAAATCGCTTTGTCAGGCCTGTCAAATGCTTTGGCATGAAACAACCGTGCCGAAGGAAGCGATTGTGGGAGTCACACTGACAACACAACGTTCCACCCTGATCAATCTCGATAAAAACGGCAAGCCGTTGCGGCGGGCGATGGTCTGGCTGGATCAGAGACGCACCAGCGGCTTGAAACCGATAGGCGGATTGTGGGGGATGGCTTTTAAATTCTCGGGCATGAGTGAAACCGTGGCTTACCTGCAGGCGGAAGCGGAGAGCAATTGGATTAAACGTTATCAGCCTGACATCTGGGAGAAGACGCATAAGTTTTTATTTCTTTCCGGCTATCTGACCTATTGTCTGACCGGCCGGTTTGTTGACTCCGTCGGATGTCAGGTCGGCTATGTACCCTTCGATTATAAAAAGAAGGCTTGGGCCTCTTCGCGGAACTGGAAATGGGAGGTTACGCAGGTTGAGCCTCACATGCTGCCGGATTTAGTTGAGCCTTCGGGTGTGCTGGGAGAAATTACCCGTCAGGCAGCCGCGGATACGGGAATACCGGAAGGATTGCCGGTGATTGCTGCCGCTGCGGACAAAGCCTGCGAAGTGATCGGCGCCGGATGTCTTGAACCGCATATCGGCTGCCTGAGTTACGGCACAACTGCCACGATCAATACGACGCACTATAAATATATTGAAGCCATTCCACTGATTCCCCCTTATCCCTCAGCAGTGCCGGATGCCTACAGTCTGGAAATAATGATTTACCGGGGCTATTGGATGGTCAGTTGGTTTACGGAACAGTTTGCGCAGTTGGAGCAGCAGATCGCCGAGGAACGGGGTGTTGAAGTCGAAACGCTTATTGAAGATCTCTTACATCAAGTGCCGCCGGGTTCCATGGGGCTGATTCTCCAGCCCTACTGGTCGCCGGGCATTAAAGTGCCGGGGCCGGAGGCCAAGGGCGCCGTGATCGGCTTTGGCGATGTGCATAACAGGGCGCACCTTTATCGCGCTATGCTGGAGGGTCTGGCCTACGCCCTCAGGGAGGGTAAGGAGCGTCAGGAAAAGCGCAGCGGCGTGGATATTACTGAACTGCGGGTCTCCGGCGGCGGCTCGCAAAGCGACGCGGCCATGCAGCTCACCGCTGATATTTTCGGCATGCCGACAGCACGCTCACATATTTATGAAACATCGGGACTGGGTGCGGCTATCGACGCGGCGGTCGGCCTGAAACTGCATCGGAACTTCAAGAAAGCTGTTGCCGAGATGACACACATCGGACAGTATTTCGAACCGGATCTGAATACGCACAAAACATACGATCAGCTCTATAAACGTGTTTACAAACAAATGTATAAGAGGTTAAAGCCCCTCTATGAGGAAATCCGCGACATCACCGGCTATCCTAAAAGGGCAGGGGAAGAGTAGGGATAAGGTCATTAGGCTGAAGACTGAAGGTCTATTTTGTAAGCCTTCTGCGCCATTTTATCTTTCTGGATGCCGGCTTCTGCCGGCATGACGGCGCGTTTTGCGCCTTCTTCTTAACCTTCGGCCTTCAGCCTAAAAGCCTTCAGTCTCACTCCCCCCTTCCCCATTGACAGAAGAAATAAACCGGCATATAGCCAAAGCGTAAAAATTATCAAAGTAAAGGCAGATCCAATTCATGCTGGAATTAAAGAATGTATATTTCACCGTACAGGAGAGAGAAGAAAATAGCGGCGGCTTGCGCAACATCATCGACGGAATCAATTTTACTTTCGAAGATGGCAAATTTTACGCGATCACCGGGCCTAACGGCAGCGGCAAGACCACGCTGGCTAAATTGATCATGGGTGTTAATCCGGTATCGCAGGGCGCGATCATTTTCAAGGGACAGGATATTTCCGCCTGGACGATCACTGAGCGGGCAAAAGCCGGTATCGCCTACAGCTTTCAACAACCGGCGCGCTTCAAGGGTATCACCTTTCGCGATCTGCTGACCGTTGCCACCGGTATTGAGGATGAAAATAAACTTCTGGAGATTCTTTCCAGAGTGGGCATTTGTCCATTATCCTTTTTGGATAAAGAGGTGGATGCCAAACTGTCGGGCGGTGAAATCAAGAAAATCGAGCTGGCAATAACTATTGCCGCCAATCCCAAGCTGGCGATATACGATGAACCGGATACGGGGATCGATTTATGGACAATTGGTCCGATGGTGAGTCTTCTGAAAAAAGAACTGGCCGAAAATCACACAACCACCATCGTCGTCAGTCATAACAGGGCCTTTCTGGAGGCGGCGGATGTTGTGATGATCATCAATTCAGGCAAGGTTGTCTATAGCGGAAACCTGGAAGGCGCTTTGCCGCTTCTGGATGATTTGAGTGTGTGCACTTATCGGGACAGCTGTGAAGGAGATCGTGATGCTGGATGCTATAGATAAATCATTATTAAAAACGGTCGCTGATCTGGAAAGCCTGCCCAAAGGCGCCTACAATATACGAAAAAACGGCAAGCTCCTGAGCCGGCAGGTATCGGCCAATATCAATATTGAAAGTAATGCCGAAGGAACCGGTATTATTATCACGATTAAACCGGGGACGAAAAACGAATCGGTTCATATTCCTGTTATTTTGAGTCAGGCCGGTCTTTATGATGTTGTCTATAATTCCTTTATCATTGGGGATGACGCCGAGGTGACGATTGTCGCCGGCTGCGGCATTCACTGCGGTTCGTCCGAGCCGGAAGGACATGCCGGCGTCCATGATTTCCAGGTCGGCAAAGGGGCAAAGGTTACCTATGTTGAAAAACACTATGCCTCAGGCGATGGTAAGGGCCGAAGGACGCTCAATCCGACCACCAAAGTATTTCTGGCTGAAGGCGCGCACGCAGAGATGGAGTTGACCCAGATCAGCGGCGTGGATGAAGCCAACCGGCTCAATGAAGCGGTGTTGGGACCGGACAGTCTTTTGCTGATTACGGAAAGAGTTTTAACGGATGGGGAGCAGACAGCCGTATCAACAAACAATATTGTTTTAAAAGGCGCGGGAAGCCGTGCCAACATGATATCGCGGTCGGTGATGAAGGGTAATTCCAAACAGACGTTCTACGCGACGATGGACGCGCAGAACAAATGTTTCGGTCATATTGAATGCGATGCGATTATTATGGATAACGGAACCAATGAAACTATGCCGTCACTCAAAGCCGGTCATCCCGACGCAGAATTGACCCATGAAGCTTCGATCGGGAAAATTGCGAGTGATCAACTGACCAAACTGATGAGCCTGGGATTGACGTATGACCAGGCAGTGAACCGGATCATTCAGGGCTTCCTGAAATAGCATAGCGCGGCAGACCCTGGCGAAGAGCAGACCTGTTTTTACCCGTTCAGAATAAAGCGGACTTGATCATGCGTCATTCTTTTTTTTGCCGGATACAATGGTTTCTCTTGATGGTATTCCTGATGGGTTTTTGGGGTTGTGCCAACTTGATGGAAACCATGCCGACGCCTCCTGCTTTTTTAGTTCCAATTGAACTCAATGGTCCTTATGACGCGGATATTCCAACCCGTGAAGCCAATTCGATCAAAAGCGCAAGCCTCATGCTGGACTGGGCTGTGCCTTATATTTTCATCCGTGTGGCAACCCATTTTGAGTCAGCCGGCGATCAGGAACGGTCCATTCATTTTTTCAACCGCGCGATTGATGAATTTCGTAAACGGAACAATGCCCTTGGGGAAGGAACTGCTTTCAGCCGAAAAATATCTGTGCTGGTCCGCTTGGGCAACCTTCAAACGGCTTACCGCGCTCTGGAAGAGCAGGGAAAAAAATGGTCCAAGGGTCCCTTCAATGCATTTATCTTCTATAATTACGGCAATTACCATTTAAAAAATGGCGATTATGCCAAGGCGCGTAAATACTTCGGACAAGCCCTGGCGGCCAATCCAAACGATTCCAACAATCCGGACTTGCTGGCGCTCAGGCGCGATACCGAGCTGGGATATGGCATGACACTGATCCTGGCGGATTACTTTCCGGCCGTATCCGGCCGACTAGGTCTGTCGGATTTCGATGAGGGCTTTTATCAAAATATCCGTCGGAATATTTCCGAAGGTCTATTGCATCTGGAGCAGGCTTCCGCTTTAAATAAGAATATTCTGAATACAAAAGTCCGTCGCTATTTTCCGGAGATCATCCCGTCGTCTATGGCATGTGATGTGCACAATTTGCTGGGATTAGCTTACGGGATCGCGGGAAATGTGCCGGAAGCCGTTAAAAATCTTGAAACGGCTGTCAGCATAGCGCAGAAAACCGATTATCACTTGGGTGAAGCCGACGGTATTTTTTTTCTCAATCAGGTTTATCTCCTCGATAAAAACAGGTCCGAAGGGATCAAAGCGGGTCAAGCCCTTGCCACAATCGCCGATCGGTATCAGCTGGCTTTTTATTCGATCTGGGCGAACATGATTCTTGCACATCATTATCAAGGAATGGGCGACGTTGACCCAACGATGAATGCCATGAACAAGGCACTGACGCTGATGGAAGATCATGGCCCATGGCTTTTATGTCATGAGGACGTGAGGGGAATCGGATCTTTCCAGCGTCAGGCGATTTACGAAGCGCTTCTAGAGCTGCACGTCGGAAAGAACGACGAAATAGGGGCTTTCAAAACGGCCGAACGATCAAAAGCGGCCATGATGGCCGACCGGCTGTCAAGAGACATTATCGGGAAAACACCCGTTGTTTTGGACGGTTTAAAGCAAATGTACGTTTATCGTCAACAATTGGCCAGGCTTCACAAAAGGCTTTTATCACCGGTCGGCAGCGCCGCGGTCTTTATGGAGACGGTTGATAAAATAGATAAATCTCGCAGAGCCTATGTTGAAAAGCTTTCCTGGATTAAAGAGCAGGACGAAGCTCTATATTTACTCGTCGGTGTTGTCTCTCCGGAGATGGGCGATATTCAGCGACTGCTGGATCATAATACAACTCTTTTTACCTATTATGTCGGAGAACAATATTTATATATTTGGGTGATCAGTAAAAATGGATTCCATCAGGAAAGAATCAGGATGTCCCGCAACGACGTTGACCGGCTGATACGCACCCATGGCCATGCGATGATGTCGAAGGATAGAAGTCAGGCCAATGCTCTGGCTGAAAAACTTTACGACACATTTTTAAAACCGGTTATTCCATTTGTTTACGGGGACCGAGTGGGTTTTGTGCCCCATGGAGCGCTTTACAACCTGCCTTTTGCCTCGATGCGTTATGCGCGGTCTTATCTGGTGAACGGTTTTACGATTTTTCATCTGTCCCATGCCAGCCTGCTGAAACATCTGCCGGCAAAGAAGCCAATGTCGGGAGAGAAGAAGGCGATCATCCTGGCCGACTCTCCGTGTGTCGAAAAACAACCAACTGTCGCGCGCGCCGGAGAGGAGATCAAGACGCTGAAAAGAATATTTCCGCAGGCTGATTATGTTGCCCAAGACGCTTCATCCAGTGATTATTTGCAAAAGTTAACCGGCGACTATGATATTATTCACTTTGTCCTGAATTGCTATTTGACGGACGAGGCGCCGCTCGATTCCTGTTTGCCTCCGGCTGTAACCGAATCACGTCATGGATGTCTGAGCGTTCGTGATATTTTCCGCCTGCAACTGAGTGGGCGCACGGCTGTGTTGAGCTCATGCCGGGCGGTAAGAGGTTTATCTTCAAAGGGTGTGGGAATGCCGGCTTTAACAAGCGCATGGCTTTATGCCGTCAGCCCGCAGGTAGTGACTCAACTCTGGGAGGTTGAGGATAAATCGAAAGCGGTATTGATGGAGATGTTTTATAAAAATCTGGGGAAAAGCGGCAGTGCGGCCGATGCATTAAGAGTGGCGCAGAATGGAATGATTCAAAGGGGATATGGACCGTCCGATTGGGCTGCGTTTATCATAACTTGGTAAGTATCTCAGAATTGTCAGAAGAAGAGAGATTGTTACCCTGATATGAAAGCAAAAATCATTACAGAGTCTTTAGCTATTGGGAACCGGCAATTCAATTTTCTTGCGTGAATGCTACAGATCTGTTAAAAACGTCGTGTAGATAAGGTGGCAATGGATTGCTGCGGACAACATTATTTAACAGTCATCCGCAATGGATATCTCAATTCTTCTCTAGGGACGGATCATGCAAAACAAATTATTAGTGAATAAATTTAACGCAGCAAGCGATTATCTCATGGAAAGCGAAGAGGAAGCCATTCGGCTCGATATTAAAACGGACGCTGATGCATTACGCAGGCAGGCCGCCTGGTGTGGCGTCAAACCGGGCATGAGGATTTTAGATTGCTGCTGTGGACCGGGAAGAACCACATCGCTGCTCTATGACATGATTCAACCTCAAGGCAGTATTGTGGGCATTGATTTTTCCGAACAAAGAATATCATACGCTCATGGACATTACGGTGGTAAAAAAGGAATTACATTTAGCCTTCAGAACTTGTGTGAGCCGATGGATAAGCTGGGTGAATTCGATCTGATCTGGGTTCGGTTTGTTTTGGAGTATTTCCGGAAGGAAGCATTGGATATTGTAAGAAATCTCAAAAATTGTCTGAAGCCCGGCGGCACTCTGTGTCTGATCGACCTGGACTACAATTGTCTTACGCACTATGACATGCCAGCGCCCCTTTCGGCTGTGCTTGACAAGATCATGAAAACGCTTGATGAACAGTATAACTTTGATACGTTTGTCGGGCGTAAGCTTTATTCCTTCCTGTATGACAACGGTTTTCAAAATATTGACGTGGAACTGATGGGCCACAACTTAATTTTTGGCGAAATCAGAGAAAAAGATAAGTATAACTGGACTAAAAAACTGGAAATCGCGGCAAAAAAATCAGGAGACTTGATTGAGGAATATCCAGGTGGCCATCGGCAGTTTTATGTCGACCTTGAGAAATACCTCGTGGATCCCAGGCGTTTCACCTACACGCCATTGTTGTTATGCAAGGGAATCCGGTCGTCTTCAGAATGATTCCGCGTATCAATAATTTCCCGGATCTTGAACAGTAAATCTTCGGGTCGGTATGGCTTATGAATAAATCCGGCTGCGCCGGCGAGTTTTAAATCTGCTATTTGCTGGTTACTGGAATAGCCACTGGTCATCAGCACTTTGACGTTGTGATTGATTTCCAGCAAATCGTGCAAACATTTTTTGCCGCCGCCGCCCGGCATGATCAGGTCAAGAATGACCAGATCGATTTCATCTTTCTTGTGGCGATAGATCTCCAACGCCTCCTCGCCGCTTTCCGCCGTTACAACCTGGTAGCCAAATAACTTTAAAGTGTCTCTAACCGTCTCCAGGATGCTTTTTTCATCATCAGCCAAAAGTATTTTTTCCGTGCCGTAATCGTTTTGCTTTGGCTTTTCTTGAACCTTCTGCGGTTCTCTTTCCGCCGCTGAAGCGGGAAGAATAACGGAAAAGATTGTGCCCTTATGCGGTTCGCTTTCACAGTAAATAAAACCGTTGTGGTTTTTTACAATGCCGTAAACGACCGCCAGCCCCAGGCCGGTGCCTTTGCCCGGTTTCTTGGTGGTGAAAAAAGGTTCAAAGATGCGTTTCGTCATTTCCGGATCCATCCCGCAGCCCGTGTCCGCAATAGACAATTGAACATAAGTGCCGGGATCGATGTGAAAGACGTCAATCATGTTTTTTTCATGTAAAACCAGATTTGCGGTCCTGATCGTAATGATACCGCTGTCACCCATTGCATCGCGGGCGTTGATGACCAGATTCATGATGATCTGTCCGATCTGATTTGCATCTGCGTTAATCAGGGAAATGTCTTCGCTAAGATCGGTTTTAATCTCGATCATTTTGGAAATCGATTTATCGAGCAGGCTGTGGATACTTTTGATCTCTTCATTGATGTTGATCGCTTTAGCGATGGGTTCAACCTTTCTGCTGAAAAGAAGCAGTTGCCGGACAAGTTCGCGGGACCGCGTGAGGAGTTCCCCGATGCTGCTGAGGTAAGGCATATCCGTTTCGTTGCCGAGTCTGCCGGAAATCATTAATTGATTGTAGCCCATAATCGCCTGAATGATATTGTTAAAATCATGAGCGATGCCGCTGGTTAAAGTACCCACGGCTTCCATCTTGGAAGCCTGCAGAAGCTGTGCTTCCATACTGCGTAATTTAGAGATGTCTTTAATCGTTCCGACGATTCCGATGACATTGCCTTCTGCATCATAATCAGGCGCGCCGGTCAGGGTGATGTAATGCGGCAAGCCTTTTGAATTGAAAATGGTAAAATATTTATCTCTGACTCTCAATTTATCGGTAAGAATGCTTTGCAATGTTTCGGTAAGCGCTTGATGGTCTTCCTGACGTATAAAATCAGAAATATGTTTGCCCTCGAGGTCATTTTTGTCCTGCCCCAAGATCTCTTTCCAAGCGGGATTTATATATTTAATCCGTCCTTCATGATCCAGTTGATAGATAATATCAGGAGAGCTGTTACTCAGATTGCGGAAACGTTCTTCACTTTCTTGAAGTTTCTTATGGGAGAATGCATTATTTAAGCTGATGCCAATCTCATGGGCAATACCCATCATTAAGCTTAAGTCGCTTTGTGTCGGCGTACTTTTTCCTATGGTATTATCCACCGCAAGAATGCCTTCCGACTTCCCTTTGTAAACAATAGGAACACAAATAAAGGCATTAATACTAAATTCTTTGGCAACGCCGGAGCTCTTTTGCGAAAGATCTTTTTCAACATCGTGAAAACTGTTGATCAGGAAAGGTTTTTGTTCCTTGTACGCACGATAAAACACGCCTTTGGAGTTCGGATTGGTGAGGTTGAAATTTGTTTTTTTCAGTAGCGCTTCTTCCTGAGATGTATAACCGTAACCGGTAATGTAATCCAGGTGGGTTCTTTCTTTGTTGGCAAGCATCACGATACCCCGATTGAAAGGTATGCGTTTCTGCAGGGCATTAACGATATAAATTAATAACTCGCCAGGGTCGAGAATACTGGAAGCCGCTTCACCAATTTCGCTAATGAGTAGAATTTCATTGTAGCGAAGATTAACTTGTTTGACAACTTCGTCGGCAGCTTGTCCCTGGTCACTCAAATTTGTGGCCAATTCTTTGTTCCGGATTAAAGAACTGAATAGTAGCGTGCCGGTTGATAGTAAGGCGGCGGAAAAGAAAAAGATTAACCAATCTTTAAAATTTAAAAAAAACAGAAAGGGGAGAACAATAATCAAACTTGAGATGGCAACGTAAAAACTGGCTTTTTCCCATTTTAAAGATCGCGATACCTGCCATGAGATGATGTAGCGGCAATATCTGTCGCCTCGATGAAGGCATTGGGGGTGTTCGACGTGAGCATATTTATCTGTATAAAATTTTGCGATCGCTTCAAATATTCCAATGCGATTTTCACATTGGAAAAGCTCTTCTTTTACATCGGATTTTACCTTTGCGACAATTTCAATTTTATTGTGAGCCAAGGATTTGCTTTGTAATGACAGGTGGCGACTGAGCGACAACGACATTTTTTCCGCCGCCCAGTAGGCGATTGCCGGCGATAAAAAACTTGAAATAATCTGACGAAAGATGCTTGACGACTTCGGCGAGGCCACATATCTTCCCGCATCTCTGGCCACATGAGGGTGCCCCGTTGCTTTATCGACGCATTGTTGAAAGCGATTAACCTGTGTCTGCGTCAACCAGTGTCCGCGGTCTTCAATTTCCTGAAAGGTAATGCCGGCGTTTTTGAGTAAGTCCTCTATATTTAAATCCGGATAATCATTCCTCAAATATTCCAGATAATTTTGAATAAGCATGCTGTTATAAAGAGGACTATCTTCCATTATTGCCTTCTTGTCTGAAGATTAATCAGTCGATTCATGTATACAAGTAAATCATCACAGGCTTTGGCGTGCAGAATCCACAGAGCATATTGCTTTTCCACCGTTATGTTTTGCAGAGTCAAAAAACAGGAAGGAAAAATAAGTAATGGGATACTGGCTTCCGGATAATATCCGCCCAGGCCATTAACGACCGCAGCGAGCATGGCCCATGACAATATGTCCGGTTCTGTGATAATAATTTTGAGGCCGTTAATTAAATCGGAGAGGTTCAGTTTGATGTCCGATTGGTCCAGGATAAAAAAAGCTATATGTTTGTCCTTGTAGCAAAGACAGTATGTCCGGTACTCCCTTATGAAGCCGGCGTCGGCAAATGATTTTTTTAACGATTCGGATGGAACATCAAGTCCGATGGCGCTCAATAATAGACCGCCGGAAGTCGACTCATAAAAATCTTTCAACTTCGATAGATCTCGGAGAGTGATTTCTCTTAAAACCCAATCATCTGGAAGTTTCCTGGCAGAATTTTCTTTGTGAAACAGCATATATGAAAATACATCCACGGAACTTTTCTTGCTGTCATTTAAGTGCCGGGTAAAATTTCCGAAGATCCGTTCGATGATATCATTATTAGGTCGATAATAAGTCATCACATGATTCATGCCCGCTGACGGCAATCGGTTATACGATCCCGCATATTGAAAAATATGCTTTAATACCGTCATTCCGGGCAGACGATTGCTCATTCTTCGCGCTGCAAAATGATGGATCAACCAGGAATGTTCATAGGCGTGAACCATGGCGATATGTCCATAGATCTTGCCGTTTTTTTTATATAAAAGATGTCGGCCGATATCCGGATTGTCATGGTATAATTTTTTGTAAAGTTCTTTAAAGGAATTTCGGGAGGATTGGATATTTTTGTATTTTTCACCATAAATAAATCCGGTATCAAAAAAGAATTCCCATAAAGTATCCATTTCCACTTCCGTGGAGATGCTGGCGTAACTAACATTAGATGTTCCGAGAATTTGGCTCAGATGCGTGAAAGACTCCAGATTCATATCGGCGATAGCCAGGCCGTACTTAATCATATTTGTTTCAGCCTCCACCTCCCGGTAAACAACCTGCGCGGAACACTTCATTTTCACAATGCCGGCATAAATGATGGATATGTCCGGTATGAACAGGCCGGGCAGGAGAATATCTTCCTCTGTTTTATCTTTAATGGAAAATCCCGCTTGGGAAATATCGAATAGATCTCTTTCTATATGGCCTTTGAAAAATGGATGTTGAAAGCTTACTGAAAATGATGGCCCGACCTGTTGGCGAGCGTTGCGCATTTCTCTTTTGGGGAATAGAGAAAACTGATTGTTTAGTGGCACGAACACAACTTTATTGTCGAGGGAATCTATTCCATTACGAACACATTGGCACAAACCGGAGTATATTTGAATGCCGTTTTGATTGATGTTGAGTAAAGCCGGTTTTGAGTCATCGAATCCCTTGATATTTTTCCTTCCGTTGAGGCTGATTCCCAGTCCTCCTGCGCTAAAATCAATTAATCGGCCCGGTGCATGAAAATCACCCTGGATGATTTTACAATTTAAGGCATCACATGGAAATCGTTTTATCTTGCGAAGAGTTTTTATTTTACTAACCTCCGGCAAGCTTGTTCTTAAAATACCGCCTTCAAGGCTGATGAGTTGAACCGGGGCTAATATGGCTGTGTGGCCTTCATCAATCACCAGATTATTTAATCCATGGTTTTTGAGGTCCGTCAAAGCTAAAGTATCCGATGGGTCCAAGTGGGAAACAAGCTCGTTTTTTGCACAGGGTTGAGGATAGGCTTTAATCATTATTTGTGCGCCGGTGTAGTTCTGATTTAGAAGGAAAAATATGTGTCCATCAGTAAAATTAATATAATTTAATTTGTTAATCAGATTTTTTAGAGCCAGAGATTGGTCGGTATCCTCCGTAATGAAAAGTTTCTGATGTTGAAAAAGCCAAGGTAGGGCGTTATGCGGGGAGACGTTTTGGAGCATTGAATCGGCGGGGCTAACATTTTCTTCCTTCATAATATTATCCACCCTTCGAGCCACAAGAACATTAAGTTTAAGATAACAACCGATTTCATATTTACGTACAATTTATAAACAAATAAACTATTGATTGTCAAATACAAACTGATGACCTGTATTTTTCTGCTGTGAAGCGGAACGGCGGTGTCCTTTGTTCAGAAATTCTGTTTGGTTTGCATCCGGATTGCATAATCATTGCGCTTGTGGTTTTACAATAAATTTGTCATGATAAAAGGAATTCCATTATAAAAAACAAGGAAAAGGAGATGATTATGTCAAAAACGGAAGACAATTTAAAAGAAGCCTTTGCCGGTGAGTCACAGGCCAACCGTAAATATCTGGCGTTTGCCGCCAAAGCGGAGGCGGAGGGATTTGCCCAGGCCGCCAGGCTGTTTCGCGCGGCAGCGGAAGCGGAGACGGTCCATGCCCACGCCCACTTGCGGGCAATGAAAGGCATCCGTTCCACTAAAGAGAACTTGCAGGAAGCGTTCGCCGGTGAAACACACGAGTTTATGAGCATGTATCCGGCGATGATTGAGAGCGCCAAAGCCGAAGGGCACAAAGAGGCCGAACGTTCATTCAATTTCGCCAATGACGTGGAAAAAATTCATGCCCGTCTTTATCAGCAGATGCTCGATTCTCCGGATGCTGCAAAAGACGCTTACAGCTACTATGTTTGTCCCGTCTGCGGTTTTACCGCAGAAAAAGAAGCGCCGGAAACCTGCCCCGTCTGCGGCGCCAAAGGCAAGATGTTTAAAAAAGTTGATTGATAACGAAATTGATTTGCTAAATGAAAGAAGCTTTGATCGCCGCAAGCGGCATCATTTTTTTTCTGGTCGGCATGATTCGCCTTTCTGCCGCCGTCCGTCATATGATGGACGCCAGGATAAAAGAATTGGTCAAATATGCCGTGGAGAAACCACTTTATGGGTTGGTCACCGGTATCGTCTCCGCGATCGTCTTTCAGAGCTCTTCGGCGTCAACCGCGCTCACGATTGGTTTGGTCAGTGCCGGTCTGATCAGCTTTTACAGTTCCCTGGCCATCATTCTGGGCGCGGACATCGGTACAACCCTGACCGTGCAGTTTGTCATCTGGCGGTTTACGGAATTTTCTCCTTTTTTCATTTCCATCGGCGGACTTTTGTGGCTGACTTGCCGAGGTGGATGGAAAACCGCCGGTGAAATGATTTTTTATTTCGGCCTGATGTTCTTTGGTCTGGATATCATCGGCCAGGTGGCGGCGCCCCTCAAGCAATCACCCTCTTTTATTAATTATTTTACTCAGATCAAAAATCCGCTATTCGGAATTGGGGTGGGGATGGTGGTTGCAGCCGTTGTCCACGCCTCCTCGATACCTATCAGTATTCTGGCTGTTCTGGCGCAACAGGATCTGGTCGGGTTGGAAAATGCCGTGCCTGTTATTCTGGGCGCCAATATTGGTACGACGGTGACGGCTCTGTTCGCCGGAAGCGTTGCCAATATCAGCGGTAAAAAAACCGCCGTGTCTCACCTGATTTTTAAATGCGTCGGCGTTTTGCTCTGCCTGATTTTTCTGCCCTTTTTTATCGAAATCCTGAAGAGTCTATCTACCAGCGTCCCCCAGCAGATCGCTTTGGCGCATTTTTTACTGAACCTGGTGATTGTTGGCGTTTTTATTTTTTTTCTGCGCCCCTTTGCCGCGTTGATGAAAAAAGTTTTACCCGGCGAAGACGAAGCGCTGCCGCTATGGCCGGAGATATTAAAAGCATCGGCAACCATATCCAGTCGATCAGCGCTCTGGCCGGAGAGCAGGCTTCGCGTAAGATAAAGTTCAGCAATTGCGGAGAAAGAGAACTTCAGGACATTCTTTCACTGGTGGAGTGCAATCTTCGTGACGCCTCGATTTTGACGGAAATTTTCAATGCTGAAACAGTGAAGGACGTCATCCGCCGTGAGGAGGACGTCGATGTTCGGGTCAAGGAATCGCTTGATAATCATCTGAAAAGATTCCATCAGCGCGAATGCAGCCCGGAAGCCGGTCCCATCTTTGTTGAAATGCTTGGTCATCTGGAACGCATATCTGATCTTTGCAACAATATGGCAGAATATATCCGGGATATTCAGTAGCAGCATGTCGTTTGAAAAACGTATTGCCCGAATTGATAATATCTTCTATAATGTTGCACAAATATGATCATCCGCCAAAGGGGGTACTATTCATGGATAGAAGAATGAACGCATTGGCTTTTGCTCTGGAAAATGAAGAAAAAGAGCGCGAGTTTTACCTGGGCCAGGCTCGGAAAACCAAGAATATGGCGGGTAAAAACATGTTCAAGCAGATTGCTGATGAGGAAAAAGAACATCACGAAATGCTGAAAAAACTCCATGATAAATGGACCGAGCAGAAGAAATGGCCGGCCACCGTTCCCCTGAAAGTGAAGAAATCATTAGCAGGGACCATCTTAAAATCCATGTCCGGTAAAAAGTCTGCCCGTATTACCGGCACGGAGGATGAACTCAAAGCCATCCGCACGGCCATTGATTTTGAAGCGCGTGGTGTCGCGCTATACACCAAACTGGGAAGCCAATGCACGGACCCGAAAGAGATAGCGTTTTTTAATATGCTAGCCGCAGTCGAGCGCGAGCATCTGCTGTCGCTTAAGGATACGGGAGAATTTCTGGCCGATCCGGCCACCTGGTATCAGCATGTGGAAAAATCGGGATTGGACGGGGCGTAAATAATCAGGAAGTTGGCAGGTCAGGCGGCGCCTGCCGGGTCCGTCTCTTCCAGCTTGCAGGTGAGTTCCGTCCAGATATGGTAGGCGTTTTCCAGATCGTTTTCAACGGTTTTAAAATCGATCTGGAGTTCCTTGATTTTAACCGAGTTCCTGTGTGTCTCAGGATCGCACAGAGATTTTTCATGGGCGGCTTTTCTGGCTTCCATGCTTGCGATTTTTCCCTCCACGGCGACCAGTTCTTTTTTCAACGTGCTTCTGATCTTCGAGAGTCGATTGCGTTCTTCTGCTTCAATCCTTTTTTTATCTTTCAACGTTAATGTTTGGTCGAGAGCGATCTCGCCGCGATTGTTTTTTGCTGTCGTGTCAGCCGCATTTTGTGAGCGCTTTTCAATGAAGTAGGAATAATTGCCCGGATAATCAAAAATCTTGCCGTCTTTAAGCTCAAACACTTTGTTAACCAGATGATCCAGAAAGTAGCGGTCATGGGAGACAATGGCTACCGTACCGGAATAATTGATCAGCGCGTTTTGAAAAATATCTTTGGTCTTGATATCCAGATGGTTGGTGGGTTCATCCAAAACCAGGAAGTTGGTGTCCAGGAGCATGATTTTTAAAAGAGCCAGACGCGATTTTTCGCCGCCTGATAGCATGCCGACGGATTTGAAAATATCATCGCCGGAAAAGAGAAACGCACCCAGCAGATTGCGTTTGGTCTGGTCACAGGCTGTCGTCGGTACAGAATTGATTTCTTCCCAGATCGTGTTTGCGTAGTTGAGATTTTGCGAGGTTTCCTGCGAAAAGAACGCCATGTTGACCCCGTCGCCGTATTTCACGACACCTGCGGCGGGCTGTTCCGAGAGGCTCAAAAGCCTCGATAGCGTTGATTTGCCCGATCCGTTCACACCCACGAAGGCAACCTTGTCGCCGCGGAAAAGCGAAAAATTCAGTCCGGAGAAGACCGTTAGATCGCCATAGGAGTGCCCAAGATCAACAACCTTAACGACTTCCTTCACACTTTTTTTACCTTCCGGGAATCTCATAACGACGCTGCGGGAGTTGCCCTCCAGTTTAATATCCTTAAATTTCTCCAGCATCTTGACCCGGCTTTGCACCTGGGCGGCTTTGCTTGCCTTGTAGCGGAAACGTTCTACGAATTCTTCAATTTTTTTAATTTGCGCTTTTTGCAGCTCCATTTCCTTCTTGAGCGCCTCCATCCGCCGGTCTTTTTCAGACAAGTAATAGGTATAGTTACCCTTGTAGATGTGGATGCGGCAAGCGGCTAGTTCCGCGATTTGCGTGGCGATTTTGTCGAGAAAAAAATGATCGTGGGACACCACCAGGATGGTTCCGGGGTAATCCTTAAGGTAGCTTTCCAGCCACTCCATACTTTCCGTATCCAGGTGGTTGGTCGGTTCGTCCAAGAGCATGATGTCCGGTTGTTCAAGGAGGATGGCGGTCAAGAGAATCCGCATTTTCCATCCACCGGAGAACAAATCGCAGGTTTTGGCAAAATCACTTTCGCCAAAGCCGAACCCCTTGAGGATTTGCTTGGCCCGCGCTTCAAAAGCATAACCGTCGCGGGCGGAAAATTCAGCTGTTGCATCGGCATAGTGGCGGGCCAACTCTCTGTATTCATGGGTGTCGGGTTTAACGTGCGAAATACTTTGTTCCAGTCCTCTGATGGATTCTTCCAGATCGGCAATGCCGCTTTTCTTCCGGAGATACTCGATCAGGCCTGTTGCTTCGAGTTCGACCAGATCCTGCGGTAGGTAGCCGATCTTTTTTTGTTTCCGGTCGGGTATGTCTATAAAACCCGAATCGAGATGCACCTGATCAAGGATGGCGCGAAAGAGCGTGGTTTTGCCGGTGCCGTTATCGCCTACCAGACCGATGCGGCCTTTCGGATGAATCGTCCAGTTGATTTGATCAAATAACTGTTTGTCTAAAAAAGACAAACTGACATTGCGGAAATAGATCACGGACTGCTCCTGTTTCAAATCAGTGGGACTATTGGAAAATTGAATATCGACGTCAATGATTTATCTTGAAAGCGTCGGGGTTTTCTTTTGTCAACCAGGGTTTAATGTTGATGTTTTCTCCCCAAATCACTTTGGGATCGGGAGGCGACGCGCCCCACCAGTTATGACGAGCGTCGATATAAATTGATGAAACGCTCTGAATAGCCCAGACATTGCCGATAAAATTATTCTGAAATATTTTAGGATTGGCTCTTCCGAAGCACACAATCGCGCCTTCACCCGCATTTGTTGCGAAGGTGTTAAAGGAAATGACCGGTGTCGCTTCCTTGCGGCAGTATATGGCGCTCTGAGAGGAATGCGCGATGTAGCTGTGCGAAATTTCCGGCGACCCCGCGTAAATATCAAACGCGGTTGCGGCGTATTTCACGATACAGTACGAAAAGGAACTGTTGACCCGGGTGGGGGCGACAAATTGCACGACACTGGCGTAAAAACCGGGCGCGGGCGACGCGGAAGCGGCTGTGAATGTAATGGGTCTTTCTTTGGTTCCTCGTGCGATGATGCCTCCGTTTTGCGTTATAAACGTCGATTTTTGCTCAAATTCCAGAACAACACCCGCCTCGATGTAAAGCGTTGCCCCACCGTCAATCACCACATCCTTCGTAATCCGGTATGGACTGTTGGATAGAATCAAATAGGAATCCGTCTTGATCGCGCCGCCGAGATGTTTGTCCAAGACAGGCACGGCCAGGGGCTTCCCCTGCGGCCAGGGCGCATCAAGCACAAAACGAATATCGACACGTCCGGAAATGCCTGCAAGGATGTCCGAAGCTTTCGCGCTGCCCCACCAGTTGTCTTGTGCTTTGACGGAGGTGCCGTTCATCGCACTGGTCATATTATACGGAGAATTATCGGACAGATTGTTTTGGCGAATAATAGCCTGCGCGCCCCGAACTTCAATTCCGTTATTCCTGTTTCGCGTGATGGTATTTTGGACAATCTCCGGTGTGGCGGATTGCGCGGTCAGACCGGCGCCGCTATTATCGTAGATGGAATTTCCCACGATTCTGGGCGATGCCCCGTCGCTTACGGATATGGCAACGCCCTTGTTTTTATAAATGGCATTCTTGATGATGAGCGGTTTGGAAAACGCGCCCGCAATTTTCAGCACATCGGCATTGCCCGCAAACTCGGAATTTTCAATGAGCGGCGAGGACGCCTGGCAGTTGATGGCTGTCCGTGCACCCTTCACCCGGACAAACATCATTTTGTTTTCCCGGTCTTTGACGCCCGAAAATGTAATTCCCGACCACAATTTGTCGTCTTCCAGCGCATCAAAACTGATAATGTTATCATTGTCTCCCTGCGCCGCAATGCGTCCTTCAATGATCAAACCGCCATTTTTTGATTTGATTTTCGTTCCCGGTTCGATGGTCAAAAGCGCCTTGTCTTTCACAACCACGTCAGCAATAATGATGTATGGGCTGGCGCCGGAATACCAGACGGTATCCGTTTCGATGACGCCGGAGACAGGCGTTGGTCCCGGGGCAACCGGCATGCCCTGCGCTTGTGCCATCTGGCTTTCATTTCCGGCAAAATCCACGGCCGTCACGCGGTAATAATACATCTTGGCGTTAACCAGATTTTTATCCATGTCGCTAAATTCGTTAAATTCCGTTTTACCGATCCGGATGTGGCCGGAGAGCGGTGAGTCGGAACGGTAAATGATATAACCGGACAGATCCGCCGCCGCGGATTTATCCCAGCGAAGCCCGACGATCTGATTGCGACCGATGCAGGTGATGTGCTCCGGTTTTTCCGGTGCGGTGGTATCGAGCGTGACGGACCCTATCGCATCCACCCATTGGGTGGTATTTCCGGAATCGTCCGTCAGGTAACCGGTCACGATGGCTTTTTCAATATTGTCCCCCGGCACAACTTTATAGACGCCATAATAACCGCCCGGTTCGACCTCCTGCATTTCAATTCGCTTCCGGTATTGACCAATGTCAAATGAGGCCTGCATATTTGGCGCTCCCTGAATAACAACCTTGATTTCATCGCCTGCTTTTTTGGGCTGCCCTTTGGTATCCTGGGTTAAAAGTGCAATGGTCGGCGGGCGTTTGGCCTGGGCCAGCGAGGGCGCTGGAATGGTTTTGACCATATCGCGGAACAGGTCATCGTTGGCGCGCAGCAGTTGAATATCGCGGACATTTAGCGCCGTCGCAATCACCGTGGCGATAAGGCCAACCGGATTGGTGGAGATACCACCTTCGTGCTTGCGCACCTTGTGCTTGCCGCTCCAGAGAAACGTGCCGGTCTTTGTATCGTACATTTTGACCTCTGCGCCCACGGCAACCTGTGAATAGAGAACTAAAAAATATTTATCGAAGTCTGATACCTCTCCCAAAATAACCGCGTCAACACCCAGAATGGCACCCAGTTTTTGCGGCGATGTTTTGTGGATCACGGCCGGATCGGTGAGTCCCGCTTTGGTCAGTAAATCATCCACCTTATAGAGTTCCATATCTTTGAAGGGAACGGAGCTGAAATGGTTATAGAATCCCAGCCGCATGGCGGTTGCCCCTTCTTTGCTTCCGGATAAATCAATAAAAGGCAAAACGGCAACCGAGAGGGGAATATGCTCTTTCATGTAGGGACCGACTTTATATTCCCCTCCATACAAGGATCGGATTTCGGGTGTGATGAGGGTGGATGGTGTTGAGACCAGGCAGCTCTGCAGAAAAATAACCGCCGGAATGATCAGTAAAGGCATCAGTTGTTTTGTTTTTTTGCTCATGATTTGTCCTCCATAATTTATGCGGAGAAATTAATTAACACAAACGACATCCTGCCTGAATACTTTCTTTTCACTCGCGTATATAAATCTCAAGCACTGCAGCACGTCCGGCTGGTCAGATGCTGATAATAATCCTGAAAGGCCAGTTGCCAGGGCTGCATGGTCTTCCCTGTTGCGGCAATGAACTTTTGCATGCCGAGAACGCTGTAGGCCGGTCTCAGGGCTGCCCTTTGCGCCTCGGCGGTTTTGATCGGGGAGATTTCGACATGGTCCATGTGCGCTTCTTTTAATATTTTTTTCGCGAATTCATACCAGGTGCAATGCCCGCGGTTGGTGAGATGAAAGACGCCCCGGGTATTTTTATCGAGCAGCAACTCCGTCGCGGCGGCCAGATCTCGCGTGCAAGTGGGCGAACCCGTTTGATCATCCACCACGGTTAGTTTGCCCGTCGCCTTCGCCTGGTCCAGAATGGCCTGCACAAAGTTTTTCCCCTTCGCGCCATAAAGCCAGGCCGAGCGGATCAGAATATAGTTGTCGGTAATCGTTCGCAGATGATTCTCACCGGCCAGTTTGGACGCCCCATATACATTGATCGGATTGCAGATATCCTCTTCCACATAGGGGCGGTTGCCGGTTCCGTCAAACACATAGTCCGTGCTGAAATGAACGATGGTAATGTTCCGGCCGCGGCAGGCGTGGGCAATATTCTTTACCGCTTCGGCGTTTACGGCAAAGCATTCTTCTTTGGCTTTTTCGCAGCCGTCCACGTTGGTATAGCCGGCGGCGTTCAGCACAATCTGTGGTTTGGTTTCCCGAATCGCTTTTTGGCATTCATCCTCGCGGGTGATGTCGATATCGCCCATATCCATGCCGATCACGTCATGCCGATAACGAAACTGTGCGGCCAAATCGTTGCCCAGCATTCCTTTATGTCCCAATAACAATATTTTCATCAATCAGTATTTGACCTCTTTCAAAAAGAGACCGCAGGCGGGTGCAGTTGCCCCGGCAATGTTGCGGTTGCGTGAATCAATAATTTCCTTCATCTCTTCCGGTTGTCTTTTACCGCGGGCGACTTCCGTAAGCGTCCCGACGATATTACGCACCATATACTTCAAAAATCCCCTTGCTTCCACTGTAATTTCAATCAAACCGTCGGGGCCGGTTTCAATGACGATATCGGTGATCGTCCGCACGCGATCCTTAACATCCGTGCCGGTGGCGCAAAAACAGGAAAAATCATGGGTGCCCGGCAGGTATTGCGCTGCTTTGCGCATTTTTTCCAAATCCAGCGGATAACGGATGAACCAGAAGTATTCGCGCCCCAAAACCTGTCTTAAATTCTGATTGCAGATCCGGTAAACATACACCTTGCTTTTGACGTCGTGTTGGGCGTGAAAATCGATAGGAACCTCCTCGAGCTTCTTCACCACGATATCCGGAGGTAAAATACTGTTGACGCCCCGGAATAGTCTTTCAACCGGCAGCATCGTGGGACTTCTGAAATTGGCGACCTGATTGATGGCATGCACACCGGCATCTGTCCGGCCTGAGCCGACCAAAGTGACCTTGCCGGCGGTGATCACGCCAAAGGCTTCTTCCAGTAGCTGCTGAATCGAAACACCGTTTTTCTGCCTCTGCCAGCCGACGTATGCCGCACCGTCATATTCTATAATAATTTTAAAGTTACGCATATCTTATTAATAGTACTTGCCAGTTTTTTCCAAAAAGGTTAAGCATAAAATCAATGGACTTCAATCCATGGCCTTCTCAAGGCAATGTTTTATCAGTCGTGATAGTAACTGACGCCCAAAATCGGGTCAAGACAAAAAACTCAACATCAAGGAGACTATTTATGAGTGACGATTTACAAAAAGCGACCACCCAGGGGAAAATCAAAATATTTGAAGAAAAAGTTGGGGCCCTGATGCAGATGGGCGGCGCAAAGCAGGTAAAAAAACAACATGACGGCGGGAAGCTGACGGCCCGTGAACGTCTGGATCATTTATTCGATCAGGGAACTTTTCAGGAAGTTCAGCTTTTTGTGCAGCACCATTCGACCCTGTTTGGCATGGATAAAAAGGACATTCCGGCCGACGGCGTCATCACGGGTTTTGGCAAAGTTAACTGCCGCACCGTGTTTGCCGCTTCCCAGGACTTCACCAGCGCGGGCGGCACGCTGGGCGAAATGCACGCCAAGAAAATCTGGAAAGTGATGGACATGGCCATTGCCGCGCAAAAGCCATTTATCGCCATCAACGATTCCGGTGGCGCCAGAATTCAGGAAGGCGTCCCCTCTCTGGAAGGCTATGGCGGCATCTTTTACCGCAATACCATCGCCTCCGGTTACATTCCTCAAATCACGGCTATCATGGGGCCGACGGCGGGCGGTGCGGTTTATTCGCCCGCGCTTACCGATTGGATATTCATGGTGAAAAACACATCCTATATGTACATCACCGGTCCGGAAGTGATCAAGGCGGTGATCGGTGAAGACGTCACGCAGGAACAGTTGGGCGGCGCAGTCGCGCATGCGTCCAAAAGCGGCGTTTGCCATGTTGTGACGGATAATGATAAAGACTGCATCGACAAGATAAAAATTCTGCTTTCATACCTGCCCGACAGTTGCAATTCGCCACTGCCCGTGGTTCTGTCAACCGACAAACCCGACCGGGAATGTCCGGAACTGGATAAAGCCATCCCGGATAAGGCAGCCCGCGCCTACAATATGAAAAATGTTATTAAAGCCGTTGCCGATCATAACGAAATATTTGAACTGCACGAACAATGGGCGCAAAATATTATCGTCGCGCTGATTCGCGTCATGGGCAAACCAGTCGGTGTCATTGCCAACAATCCCATGTTTTACGCGGGCGTGCTCAATGTAAACGCCTCGGACAAGGCTTCACGCTTCATCCGTTTTTGTGACGCCTTCAATATTCCGCTTTTGACCTTTGCCGACGTGCCCGGTTACATGCCCGGTAAGGATCAGGAATGGGCGGGCATTATCCGCCACGGCGCGAAACTGCTGCACGCTTATTCCGAGGCCACCGTCCCGAAAATTACCGTCGTGACCCGTAAAGATTACGGTGGATCTTATATCGGCATGTGCTGCAAGCAGTTAGGGGCGGATTATGTTATGGCCTGGCCGACGGCGGAAATCGCCGTGATGGGCGCGGAAGGCGCCTGCAACATCATTTACCGCAGTGAAATCGCCGCCGCAACCGATCCGACTGCCAAACGCGCGGAACTGATCGCGGGCTATGAAGCAAAATTCAATAACCCATATTTCGCGGCCTCGCTGGGTGCTATTGAAGAAATTATCCTTCCGCGGGAAACGCGCAAACGTATTATCGCAGTGCTCGATGTTATGAAGGATAAGAAAGAAGCGCGCCTGGAAAAGAAGCATAATAATATACCGTTGTAAAAAAGTTTTAAGTTTTAAGATTTAAGTTTGATGCCCCTGTAAAAAGTCAAAAGTCATTTAACGCATTAAAATAATTCAATAAACAGCAATTTTTTCTTGACAAAATATTTAAAATATGGCATATA
>WRPE01000051.1 GCA_009773315.1 Syntrophaceae bacterium | reverse complement strand
TTTGTTAAAAAATACCTCCAAGGCCGACGCCAGAATTGAACTGATAAAGCCGGCAACGATTCTCATGATGTAGATCAAGAAAACAGTGATAAAGCTAATCTCCGTTTCCCGCTTTTTTATTTTCGGTTTCAGCTTCAAGGCCAAATCGGAAATGCCAAAATGAGACAGAAAGTAGAAAAACTCTTCAAAGAGCGCGCCTTCACTGTGTGATATCGGTGGATGAAAAGCCAAGCATGCAGGCGTTGGAACGACCTACGGGGTATGTGGAAACGGACAACGGAAAGATAGTTCGAGGACTCAAGAGCACCTACAAGCGGCATGGCACTTTGAATCTCTTTGCTGCTTTGGAAGTTGCTACCGGTGCAGTCCACACGGAGACAACAAAGCTTAAACGACGAGTTGAATTCCTGGAATTTATGGATAAGGTTATGGCAGAACTTCCGGCAGATAGAGAAGTGCATGTGATCTTGGACAATTACTGCATCCATAAAAGAAACGATGCTTGGCTGGCTACACATCCCAACGTCTTTTTTCATTTCACTCCTACATCAGCCAGTTGGCTTAACCAAGTGGAAATATGGTTTGGCATTATGTCCCGCAAAGCATTGCGCGGAGCAAGTTTCAAAAGCACAGAAGATTTGGCCAAAGCTATCAATGACTTTATAACCGTTTATGGACCAACTGCCAAGCCGTTTGCCTGGCGTAAAAGAGAAGTGAAAGGTTCGCAGCTTAAAAATACTATCGTTAACTTACGCAATTAAGGAGTAGCCTATATCAAATATCCAGATATTCGAGCACATTCCCTGGTCAGTTATCCACAAAATTTGTTAAAGATGGGTTAAGAGGGCGTTTTGCGCGAATATAAAAAACCGGGTCAAATTAAATTCTTCGTGCATTTCGTTAATCACTGATTTATAAATGCGCTACGTAAACTGTCGTAATCATGGGATTGCCACACGCACTGCCGTGCGTTCGCAATGACATATAAGGATTACGCCTTTTGGATGATATGAAGGGGAATTATTTTGAAAGCCAAAACAAAAAACATCAGCATTGTTTTATATAAGCCCAAATATGCGGGCAATATCGGATCGGTGGCGCGGGCTGCTAAGAATATGGGCATCAGCAAGATCGTTGTTGTGGGAACTGCCGATTATGACCGCGAAGCGATGGAGCAGCGCTCCACGCATTTGGCGGCGGATGTTTTAGATCAAATCCAGTATTTTGAAAGCATCGAAGAAACACTCGGCGGCTTTAATTACATCGTGGGGACCACCGCCCGTCTGGGGAAAGCCCGCGGGCCTTTTGTGTCGCCGCGCGCGGCGGCGCAAAAGATTGCCGATCTTTCGCAGAAAAACAAAATCGCGCTTTTATTCGGCCCGGAAGACACAGGTCTGGCCAACGATCAGTTGCGTCTTTGTCACAGTGTTGTGACGATACCGACATCGAGTGAATTTACATCGCTTAACCTCTCCCAGGCCGTGATGATTCTCTGTTATGAAATATTTATCGCGTCGTCGGCAGCAGGGGTCCCGGCGGAGGCGACACCCAAATTGGCTCTATCATCCGAGACGGAAGGCATGTATCAACAAATCAAAGATTTGCTCGGCAAAATCGGTTTTTTGAATCCGGAAAACCCGGAATACTGGATGCTGGATTTGCGCCGCTTTTTCTCCCGCTCCGGTCTTTTATCGCGGGAGGTCAAGATTCTCCGTGGTATCTGCCGGCAACTGGAATGGTATGCACGCCACAAAAATACTTGACTTTAGGCCTGATTTGGCGTGAAAGGAAAACCTTGAAATGTACAAAGTAACCAAATCCTAACCCATAACGATGGAGGTCGTTTATTATGAGGAAAATATTTTCTTTTACCGGCGCCAAAAAGATTGTTTTCGGCAACGGATCAATTTTAACGCTTGCCAGCCATGTTAAAGAACATCACGCGCAAAATCCGTTGATTGTTATCGATAAAAACCTGGCTAAAACGGGATTGCATGAAAGAATCGCCAGCATTCTGGTATCCGAAGGTATCAAGTTCACTGTTTTTGATAAGGTGGAACCGGAGCCCCGCATCGAACTGACGGACGAAGGTGCGGCGCTGGCTGTCAAAAACAAATGCGACATGGTGATCGGCATCGGCGGCGGTTCCGCGATGGACGTGGCCAAGGCCATCGCCGTCATCGCCACGAATAAAGGCGCCGCCACGGATTATCTGGGGTTGAATAAAGTTCCGAAGGCCGGCCTGCCCAAAATCATGATTCCCACCACCGCCGGCACCGGCAGTGAAGTCACGTTTACCGCCGTGTTTGTTCGCAAGAATCTGAAAAAGAAAGAAGGCATGAACAGCCCTTATCTTTATCCCGAGCTGGCTCTCTTGGATCCGGAACTGACGCTCACGCTGCCGCCCGCGCCCACGGCGCAGACCGGCCTGGATGCCTTGTGTCACGCGATTGAATCCTACACCTCCATCAACTCGTCGCCGATGAGTGAAATGTTTTCGCTGGAAGCCATCTCGCTGATTGCCGAAAATCTGCGCACCTGTGTACATGACGGCAAAAACATTGCCGCGCGCGAACGGATGCTGCTGGGCAGCCTGTACGCGGGCATCGGACTTGCCAACGCGGGCGTCACCGCCGTCCATTCTTTGTCTTATCCGCTGGGCGGCAAATATGGTGTCGGCCACGGTCTGGCCAACACGATGCTGCTGCCGTCGGTCATGGCGTTTAATCTCCCCGGCGCCCTGGAAAAATTCGCCGATGTTGCCGACGCGATGGGAGAATTTACGGAAGGGCTGCCCGCCCGCGAAGCCGCTTATCTGGCGGTGGATGCGGTTGAAGCCCTGATTGAAGATTGCGGTGTTGACTCCTCGATTCGGGATTTCGGCGTTGAGGAAAAAGATTTTCCGGCGTTGGCGGATGTAGCCATGACGGTTGCAAGACCGCTGGAAAACAATCCCCGCAAGATGACAAAAGAAGATATGATCGCGATTTACGCGGAAGCTTTTTAATGCCAATGCTTGAAAGCAACTTGGTCTAAGAAAGGAAGGGTAAAACTCATGGCAGGAGCTGAACTGATTGGGCAGGAAGAAATTAAAGAAGTCATGGATGTGCTCGAAACCGGCATTCTGATGCGTTATAATTTTGATAAGGAAAGAAAAGGCGTTTTCAAAGTCCGTCAGTTTGAAGAAGAGTTTGCCAAATACTGCGGTGTTAAATTTGCGCTGGGCGTGACGTCCGGTTCGTCGGCGCTCAAAGTTGCGCTGGAGGCGATGGATGTCGGTCCCGGTGACGACGTTCTGGTCCCGGCTTTTACGTTTTTGGCCACCTACGAAGCGGTGCTGGAAGTCGGCGCGATTCCCATCATGGTGGATATTGACGACACGCTTAACCTTGATCCCAATGAAATAGAAAAGAAGATGACCAAGTACACCAAGGCAGTCATTCCCGTCCACATGTGCGGTGTGGCAGCCAACATTGACAAGATCATCAAGATAGCCCGCAAGAACAAATTGATGGTGCTGGAAGACAACGCTCAGGGTTGCGGCGCGAGCTTCAAAGGCAAAAAACTGGGTACCTTTGGCGATATGGGCACCTTCAGCTTTGATTATGTTAAAACATTAACGACCGGCGAAGGCGGGATGGTGATAACCAACAAGAAGGATTTGTATCTGCGGTCGGAATGGTACCATGATCACGGCCACGATCATAATCCCAAAGTCGGCCGCGGGCTTGAAGGCCGGACTATTCTGGGGTTTAACTACCGGATGAATGAACTGCAAGGCGCATTAGGTCTGGCTCAGTTGAGGAAATTGGATTACCTCATCGGCGAACAGAAGAAAAACAAAAAGATCATTATGGACGTACTTGCCGCCGCCATCCCGGATGTCGGGTTCCGCGCCAAACGCGATCCGGAAGGCGATTCCGCAACATTCCTGGCGTTTAATCTTCCCGAGGAAAAAATGGCGCTCAAATTCCAGAAACTGCTTTCTGCCGGAGGCCTTGATACGACCTGCTACAAGAATAACAAGTGGCATTACGTGCCCAACTGGGAGCATTTCCTCGCGTTTTCCACGGCTAACGCCAAGCAATATCCGTTCAAGAGTAAGTCCTACAAGGGCAAGGTCAAGTATGACCGCAAGAGCATACCTTTTGCGGAAGACATTTTAGGCCGCACACTGGTGATGGGTATTTCCGTGAAGATGAGTCCCGAAAAACTCGACGCAATTAAAAAAGCGATAGAAAACGCAGCAAAGAACATATAGAAAACAATATAAACGTCCCTCCTTTTTGAAAGGAGGGACAGGGAGGATTAAAAAAGCCGTGCTGGAAACAGCACGGCTTTTTACAACTCTTCATTTCATTCCACTTTCACGCCTCGCTCCAAGAGCAGGGAGCGCAGCATTGATCTGTGACAGTGCGTTTCTTCCCGGTTTAGAAAAAGAGCAAAAAGCCGTTGGCAAAATAAGCCAGCCCAACTGTTCCTGAGGCGGCGCCAGCCAGCCAGACCAGCTTCTTTTTCATCAATGCCGCGATGGATGAAAGCAGAATAGCAATTTGCAGAAAGATGATGGCGATGCCAAAAATGCCGGAATGCTTCTGCGCTTCGTCTCTTTGCGACTCCAGCCGTTTTGCCTCTTTGAAAATATCCGCTTTTTCACCATCGTATTTTTTAATTTTTTGCGTATAAAGCGCTATTTTCTTTTCGTATTCGCCGATAAATGATTTTGACGCTTTACGGTTTTCTTTCTTTATTTCCAACTCTAAAGACTCACGTTGGATTTCATACAGGTACCCCTTAACACTTTTGGCCTGATAATACGCTCACTGGTTGGCGGCCTGTGTTTGTGAAAGTACCGATTTTGTCGAATAGCCCGCGCCTTTAAACGTGGAAAGGGTTGCGCAAACCGCGAAAATAACTGTTGTCAGCGCAAGATAATTCAGCCATTTTTCCTTTGTTTCTTCAGCCATAAATTTTTCTCCTTTAAAAAATAATATTTACCAAAAAGCCGGATCGATCAAGATGCCGTCCGTCAGGTTCACATCCGCCAGATGAACCTCCTCTATATCCAGCTTTTTCATGAAACCTAAGACCAGTATCAAGTTGGAGACGTCCGTATCTGCGTAATGACCGCCTATTTGGATATCGTTTAAATCGAGTTTATCCTTCAGGGCATTGGCGAGATCTTCGCGACGGTAAGCAGAATTCTTCCCTACCTGTTTTCGAACGCTCTGATTGTGTACGCCGCCGATGCCGATGATGGTTGCTCCCGCCTGACGAATATAATTTTTGATCTCGTCCGGGACATCCGCCGCGGCATTCATGGTGATCTCGAGGGCTGCGGTCAGATTCTGCCTGCCGATGGGATTGGGCGAAGCCTGTCTGTCGACGGCACGACGCTGTATTTTTTCTATGATTTGGTTTTTAAAAGACAGGGAGGCCAGGCGCCCACGATACACACGGTAATTCTGATCCCTGCCTTTCATGATCATCTGCATGGAATGGCCGCCAATGTCCCAGACGACGATATTTTCCGACGGGTTTTTGGTATTCGCTGTCGCTGCCTTATAACCTAAAACAGCCTCTTCATCCTGTGAAATCATCCTGACGCTTATCCCCGTTTCAGCTTTTATTTCCGCAAGAAACTGGGGCGTATTGTTCGCCTGCCGAAATGCCGCCGTGGCGACGCCCGCGAAGGTTTGCGCGCCCTGCGTCATCGCCTCTTTTCTCAGGATCTTCAATTGTTCTATTCCGATATTTTGAATATCGCGGCTCAATAAATTATTCCGGGTGTTTTCAGCAAAAGAAACTTTAACTTCTTTTTGCCCGATGATCTCGATAGAGGTTTCGCGGCATTTGTCAACCTTCGCGGTTTTCATTTTCATGGTCGCGGAACCGATATCGAATGCCGCCCGATGCTCAATACAGATCCGCTCTCCAACAGATGCACATCCGCTTAATAAAACGACGCATAAAATAAAAGCGATTCGATAAAATCGCGCTGGAGTAAAATAGGACCACCCTTTAAATTTTTTCTTATGCATTGATCGTAACCCTTGACGATATGAAATATTTAAGTCATTCTGTTGCCCTAAACGGACGGCTTCTTATATTGGCTTGTCTGATGATTGTCAATGACTGCTGTGAGGGTCGTAAAATGGTCTATTTAATCAGGAGAAAATAAAATGCAAAAAACCCAAAGGAAATTATTTAGGCATTCACCCGGGTTTTCCGTCGCGTCATTCATTCTGATCTTTTCGCTTTTTGTGTTGACAGGTTGCGGCAGGGACACGTCGGCCTATGATCCATATGCGGCCTATATGCTGGCGTGCGAGGATGCGGCCAAGGTGACGACGGAAAAAATATCAAAAAACCTGACGGCGATCATACCGGAAAACACCAATCTGGTCTGGGAAAATAATGTTGTGGGATCGCGTGTCCTCGTGGTGAGCTGGGTTGATCAAAATGCCTGCAACATTTACAAATGCCCCGTCGGCGGATGTCAGCCCACGGACACCTGCAAAGAAGGCAAGGAATGCCAGTACAGCCGGGACACGTACGTTACCCTGGCCCCCGCGCTGAAGAATTTTTTCGCAAAGGAAGTCGCTACCCCCATGAGAATTGCGCAGCTGCTTGGGTTGCCGCCCACCGATGCGCAAAACAAAGTCTGCTTTTTGGAAATGTGGGTTTCGCCCAGCGATCTTTTCCGGCCCTCGCCCGATCCCGAGGTAACGGATCAGGAAGCGGAAATTGCCTTCCCCGGCGCTAAATTCAGATCGCGTTTTCGCCAGTACAGTTCAACGGAACTGGTGTATGCCGACATGACTTGCGATTCGGCACAGTGTCCAAATTGTAATACGCAGTGGAACGAGTGCGGATTTACAACCTATGAAAACTATATTAATAACCGAAAAAAATATATTTATACGGCCGCCAAACCTTACCCGTGGACATCTCTGGGATATACCTATGATTGGGGAGATCCAGCCAACCATGTGGGTTTGAGCGAATATGTCGTGAACGGCAAAAAATTCGACGGAAGCAAGATTTCCGTGGGGATCAAAGCCGTCACCGCCACCGCGGATTATTTTATGAATTAAGGAAGTGTGTAGACACGAAACCATCCGATCCTGAAATACAAATAACCGTTGATAAGATGGTCGAGGAACCTTCGGTTTCCTTTTCGCATCTTTCCTCATATTTTGCTTCCGAAGATTCCTTGAATGACAATCAAAGCACGGCCTATGGCTTTCCCGTCCCGCAGGAAGAGGACTTATATCAAACATGTTATCTGTCAAAGGTCTTTCTGAAATGTTAATACCGTTTCCTACGCTCACACCATACGCTTCACACTTCACGCCTCCCGTCGAACCATTTGCTCTTTAAAATCATTTATGATACACGACCAGCAATTCTATAGCATTTTTCTGAAAGAAGGCGCGGGTGTCTCGAAGAACTGGAATTGTTAAAGATAGCCGTTACTTGAAGCACGCATCCGGAGCTTCGCATCCGGAGAGTCCCGAGCGGCTGGCGGCTGTTTATGAAATGCTGGATAATCCCCACATGTCCTGGAAGTATGAGGATATCGAGCCTCGCGAGGCAATTTATGACGAAATCGCTTACGTCCATATGTCACCCTATATTGACCATATAGCCGGCACTGCCGGAAAGGACTATGTCTTTCTCGATTCCGATACCATTGCCGGCCCCGACACTTATGAAATTGCCAAACTGGCGGTAGGCGGCTTATGTAACGCCATCGACGCTGTCATGACCGGAGAAGTGGATAACGCTTTTGCCCTGGTGCGACCGCCCGGCCATCACGCGGACGCGGAAAACTCCGCCGGTTTTTGTGTTTTTAATAATGTTGCCATCGGCGCTATGCACGCGATGAAAAAGCACGGCCTCAAAAAAATCCTGATTGTCGATTGGGATTTGCATCATGGCAACGGCACGCAGAATATCTTTTATTCCGACCGGCGGGTGCTGTATTTTTCCACGCATCAGTATCCGCATTATCCGGGTACGGGAAGCTTGCATGAGATCGGTTCAGGTCAGGCTTTGGGTTATACGGTGAATGTACCGCTCAGACCGGGTGCGGTCAACGGGACGTTCATCGCGGCGTTTCGCAGAGTTCTGGAACCGATTGCACAGGCGTTTGAGCCGGAGTTAATTCTCGTCTCGGCGGGTTTTGACACCTACTATCAAGATCCGTTGGGCTCGATGCGCGTCACGCCGGAGGGCTTTGCCGCCATGGCACGTGTATTGCTCAATACTGCGGATAAATGTTGTGCTGGAAGGGTCGTGGCGGTGCTGGAAGGCGGTTACCATATTATGGGACTGGTCCGATCGGTCAAGGCGACACTCGAAGAGATGTTTGACGAAACACATTGGACGGATAAAAAGCTTGACGCCATGGAACAGGCAGCCGATGATGAAAACAAACCAGTCATCAAATCGGTGATTGCCGGTATGCGGCCCTATTGGAATGTATTTTAAGGAGGCATTTTGAAACTCACTACACAGGATGTTGAATACGTTGCTAAATTAGCGCGTTTGGACGTTACGAATCAGGAAAAAGAAAAATTTACCGCTCAGCTCAACGATATTTTGCTTTATATCGATAAGCTCAATGAGTTGGACACCATGGGTGTCGCGCCGATGAGCCATGCCATTGCCGTCACCAACGCTTTTCGTGAAGACAAGGTAGCGGAATCTCTCGGGACGCAAAGGGCGCTGGCCAACGCGCCGGACGCACGCGGAGAGTTTTTTAGAGTTCCCAAAGTAATAGATTGAAAAGATAAGAGGAGTTTATGGAGTTATATTCATTAACCATTCATGAATTGCAGGAAAAAATTAAAAACGGCGATGTGTCGGCCATGCAGATTGCCGAGTCCGTTTTTTCACGAATCGATGCGGTGGAAGAACGGGTGCATTCTTACATCCGCCTGATGAAGGAAGAAGCCCTGGCGGCTGCGGCCAAAGCGGATGAGAATATTAAAAAAGGCGACATTCAACCCTTGACGGGCATTCCTGTCGCTCTTAAAGATATTGTCTGTACAAAAGGCATTACGACCACGTGTGGCTCGCACATCCTGCATAACTTTGTTCCGCCATACAACGCGACGGTTGTGGAAAAGCTCTCCGCCGCGGGGGCCGTGTTTGTGGGCAAGGCCAATATGGACGAATTTGCGATGGGGTCATCGACCGAAACATCGTATTTCGGTCCGACGAGCAATCCGTGGGATTTGGAACGCATTCCCGGCGGTTCCAGCGGCGGGTCGGCCACAGCCGTTGCCGCGGATGAATGCATCGCGTCGATTGGCTCTGATACCGGCGGATCGATCCGCCAACCGGCGGCGCTGTGCGGCGTTGTGGGTATGAAACCCACCTACGGACGGGTTTCGCGTTTCGGGTTGATTGCGTTTGCGTCCTCGCTGGATCAGATCGGTCCCTTTACCAAAGACGTGGAAGACTGCGCCATCATGATGAATGTTCTGGCGGGTTACGATCCGAAAGAGTCAACATCGGTAAAAACGGAAGTGCCCGACTACCGCCGGTTTATCGGCGGCGACATCAAGGGTTGGAAAGTCGGCATTCCCAAGGAATATTTTGTTGAAGGCATTGACCCGGAAATTGCCGCCGCCGTTAAAAAAGCGATAGCGGTTGTGGAAAAGTGCGGCGGGCAGATTGTGGATATAACGCTTCCGCACACGCAGTATTGCCTGGCGGTTTATTACATTATTGCTCCGGCAGAGGCGTCTTCCAATCTGGCGCGTTATGACGGCGTGAAGTATGGTTTACGAACAGCGGACGCGCGCGACCTGATGGAGATGTATACCAAGACCCGCCGGCAGGGATTTGGCGCGGAAGTCAAACGCCGCATTATGATCGGCACCTATGCCTTGTCCGCCGGTTATTACGACGCCTACTACGGCAAAGCCTCGCAGGTACGTGCGCTCATCCGTCGCGATTTTGACGAAGCTTTCCAGCAATGCGATGTGATTCTCACACCCACCACGCCGACGCCCGCGTTTAAAATAGGCGAGAAAACGGACGATCCGCTGCAAATGTATCTGTCCGATATCTTCACGATCTCAACAAACTTAGCCGGGATTCCGGGCATCTCCGTGCCGTGCGGGTTCACTGCCGCTGGTTTGCCGATGGGTGTGCAGTTTCTGGCCGGTCATTTCGAAGAGGGGAAATTATTGCAAATTGCCTCGGCTTACGAGAAAAACGCAGCCATAGAAAAAAGGAGGCCGACGTTATAATGGAATTTGAAACAGTCATCGGGCTGGAAGTCCACGCCCAAATGCTTACGGATACCAAAATATTCTGCAATTGCTCCACAAAATTCGGCGGAGCGCCCAACAGCCATGCCTGCCCGGTCTGCCTGGGCCTGCCCGGCGTTTTGCCGGTGCTTAATAAAAAAGTGGTCGAATACGGCATGAAGATGGCGCTCGCGACCAACTGCACCATCAATCCATCCAACAGCTTCGCCCGGAAAAACTATTTTTATCCCGATCTGCCCAAGGGCTATCAGATTTCACAATTTGCTTATCCGCTGGCTGAACACGGTTACATATTGCTTGAGATAAACGGAGAACAGAAGAAGATCGGCATCACCCGGATTCACATGGAAGAAGACGCAGGCAAACTGATGCATGATGAAAATAATCCGGTGAGTTACGTGGATTTGAACCGCACCGGCGTGCCGCTCATTGAAATCGTCAGTGAGCCGGATATGCGCTCGCCGGAAGAGGCGGCGGATTATCTCAAACGCCTGCATGAAATTCTGGTGTATCTGGAAATCTGCGACGGCAACATGGAAGAAGGCTCTTTCCGCTGCGACGCCAACGTGTCGATCCGGCCCAAGGGCCAGGAGGAATTTGGTATACGCGCGGAACTCAAGAACATGAACTCCTTCCGCAACGTGCAGCGCGCCCTGGAATATGAAGTCAAGCGCCAGCAGTATCTGGTGGAAAATGGCCAGAAAATTGTTCAGGAAACCAGGCTTTGGGACGACGCGGGGGGTGTGACCAATTCCATGCGCAGTAAGGAAGAAGCGCACGACTACCGCTATTTTCCAGATCCCGACCTGGTGCCGGTAATGGTGGATGAGATCTGGATTGCCCGAATCCGTGAAGAACTGCCGGAGTTGCCGCTGGTTAAACGCGAACGATTCGTGAAAGACTATCAGATCCCTACTTACGACGCGGGCGTGTTGACCGCCGATAAAGCGCTGGCCCTGTATTACGAAGACGTGGTCAAGCTTTGCGGTAAACCCAAGCAGGCCAGCAACTGGGTGATGGGCGATGTGCTGCGTTTTCTCAATGAAGAAAAGCGCGATATCCGCCAATGCCCGATTTCTGCCAAATCGCTTGCCGACATGATCACGTTGATTGAAGAAGGCGTGATCAGCGGCAAAATGGCCAAAGACGTTATTGATGATATGTATAAAACAGGCAAGCCGCCACAGGATATCATTAAAGAAAAAGGCCTGGTGCAGATCACCGATGAAGGCGAACTTATCAAGACCATCAGTGCGATCATCGAAGCCAGTCCCAATCAGCTCAAAGATTACCGGGGCGGCAAGGAAAAGCTCTTCGGATTCTTTGTCGGCCAGGTGATGAAGGCGACCCAGGGCAAGGCTAATCCACAACTGGTCAACGACCTGCTCAAAAAGATGCTTACCTGATGATGATTAGAACAGTCTTCTGGAAAAACAACACCGTGGTAATGATTGATCAGAAGGCTCTGCCGCTAATCGAACGGCAGGTGGTCTGTTCGAATTACCGGCAGGTGATTGCCGCCATTAAAGATTTAACCGTGCGCGGCGCACCGGCCATTGGGGTTACCGCCGCCATGGGTGCGGCGCTGGGTGCGCAGGTATTGGCGGGAGAGCCGTCCGAAAAATTCCAGATAAAATTTAACGGAATTTGTGATGAAATCGCGAAAGCTCGACCGACCGCGCGCAATCTTTTCTGGGCGCTGGAACGGATGAAGCAATATCTGGACGACGCAATCCTTTCCGGAGTGCAAAACCTGGCCGCTGAATTGGTGAAAGAAGCCAAACGGATTTGCGCCGAAGATATCAACGTCAACAGGCAAATGGGCCGGCACGGCAGCAAACTCTTTATCGACGGCGATACCATCCTGACGCATTGTAACGCCGGCGCGCTGGCGACAGCCGGTTACGGTACGGCGCTGGGCGTGATTCGCGCGGCCTGTGAGCAGGGCAAGAAACTGCATATCTATGTGGATGAAACACGGCCTGTCTTGCAGGGAGCAAGGCTTACAGCCTGGGAAATGAAGAAGGAAAAAATCCCCGCCACCTTGGTCACGGACAATATGGCGGGATTTCTGATGCAGCAGGGTAAAATTGATAAGATCATTGTTGGTGCGGACCGCATCGCGGCAAACGGGGATACGGCCAACAAAATCGGCACCTATTCACTGGCTGTTTTAGCGAAGGCGCACCAGATTCCTTTTTATATCGCAGCACCTCTTTCCACGTTTGATTTTTCTCTCAAGACGGGTGCGGCAATTCCCATTGAAGAAAGACAAGCCGATGAAGTGACGTGCTTTCGCGGCGTCCAGGCTGCGCCTCGGGGAATGAAGGTTTACAATCCGGCGTTTGATGTTACGCCCGCCAAATTGATTTCCGCCATCATCACGGAAAAGGGTATTTTGACCAGACCGATCGGCCGCTCAATAGCTCGTTTGCGCAAAGGAATTATCTAAAAATGAAATTTTTGCTCTTTGATTTTGACGGCGTTCTGGTGGATTCACTTAACGTTTACGAAAAAACGGTGACCGATTGTCTGAAAGTTATCAATCAGCCCCTCACAAGAGGCCGGGAGGAATTTCTGGAACTGTTCGAAGGGAATTTTTACGAATCCCTTGTGCAAAAAGGCGTGGACCTGGGAAAGTTTGTGGCCGCCTCCGTGGATATTCTATCGAAGGTCAATTACGCCGAAATGAAACCTTTTGACGCAATCCGGCCGGTTTTGCGCGAACTTGCGAAAAATAATTCCATGATCGTTATCTCCTCCAACGATACACTGACCATTACCGAAGCGCTGCGTCTCTATGATTTTAACGGGATTTTTTCGGAAGTTCTGGGCTCGGATTTCATGCTCAGCAAAAAAGACAAGATTCTTCATGTTATCGAAAAATATAACGCCACGCTTCAGGATATTTATTACATCGGCGACACGACCGGTGATATCAAGGAAGGCAAACAAGCCGGTGTTAAAACAGGGGGTGTGACCTGGGGATGGCACAGCAAAGAAAAAATGGCCGCCTCGCAACCCGACTATCTCTTTGAGCAACCGGAAGATTTGCTGAAACTTAGCTAAAAAAACCTGTGTCACCTGCATAAGCCCGATTTGGGTTCCAGATGAACAAGCACATCGACAATCTGCGGGAACGCATCCATGATCTCTTTTTGGATTATATGCGTTAGCTGATGTGAATCCCCTATCTTCATATCCACTTCAATCTGGATATGAAGGTCGAGATACACGTCATCGGGGCGGCCGCGGGTGCGAATCTTGTGGCAGCTTTGAACGCCCTTAATTCGAAGCACAACGGCTTCAATCTTCTTTGTATCGTTTATCGCGGCCGCATCGCATAATATCCCCGACTCCTGCCGTATGATGATGAACGCGGAATAGGCGATAAATCCCGAAATAAGCAGCGTAATAAACGGATCAACTATCGGGAAACCCAATTTTACAAAGATCAGCGCCACAATAACCGAAAGGGATGTAAATATATCGGCCCGGGTGTGCATCGAATCGACAATCAGAATATCGCTCTGCAATTGTTTCCCTCGTCGGTATTCATAAATCATTACCGTAATATTGACTGTCACGGTAATAATCATGACCGCAAAGCTGAGAAAATCCACTTGCGGAACGACAGGGTTGATAATCCGGCCAATGCCCGCCTTGCCCAGATTAAAGGCCACGATAAGCAGCATGGCGGCGATACCCAGGGCAAAAAGCGTCTCGTATTTTTTGTGACCGTAAGGATGGTCCTCATCCGTCGGCTGTGAGCAGAAATGAATCCCGATGAGACCAATAATATTCGATGCCCCGTCGGCCAGAGAATGGAAACCGTCGGCGGTCATACTGGTCGAGTCGGTCATGTATCCGTAGATGATCTTGGCGGCGGCGACTGCCCAGTTCAAAACCAATACAAGCCAAAGAACTTTTTGGATCTCACGATAATGCTTTTTCATATCCTTCATGATGCGATTCCTATTGCCCCCGAAATTGTCTTCATCGTTTGGGGATTATGACGATTATCGCCCATGGTCATTACCTCTATCTTGGTATCTCTTTACATCGTCAGTGTCTGAAGGGGGATATATCACTACTTTTCCCCCTTCTTTTATTTTAATGCCAATGATGAGGCCGAGCATGGAGTACCATTCACCTATTTTATCGCCATGATTATCTAATATATCAAAACCATGAGGTCTCTGAAAGCAGCACACCATCAATCTCCTTTGCATATTTGAGACAAGTTCCGATATTATTTCTTGTTTCGGATCTATTTTTTTCCACAGATCCTCGTCGCTATCAATGATATAATTTTTTTTCAGTCCGAAAATCGCTACGGGATATACATCAGAGCCACTTAAAAAATAGTTATAATCGTTATGGATAACAAATTTTTCAAAATGGCCGGTTGCCGTAGCGCTCGGTTCAAAGCTGCCCATGTTTTTTAACAGCGTTCCCGTGCAGCCCATAAAAAACCCTATGAACATGACAGCCAAAATCATTTCGTATTTACGCATATGAAAACTCCTTAAACGAATTATCATTTGTAATATCCGAACGGACCTGCCTTTATACTTGCACCACAAGTTAAGTCAGAGTCCAGCAGTATTTTGATTCTTTTCGTTCGTAATGTGGCATAAATTCAGATTTGCTTTGAGCATAATCTGCCGCCAAATATTCCTGAAAAAACAATCTACACGGCGCCTTGCCGGTTTGAGGAATATCGCTTGGTAACCCAAGTGGCAACCACATCCTCGATGATTCCATAGATAATGCCGGCCACCATAAGCAGCGCGGCGCCAAGCTTGAAAGGCCCGAAGAGCGGCATCATCGCTAGTTGCAAGGTCATAGCGGCACCAATCACGGCACCCCGCAGTACCGTGTGGATATTTATCCTGTCCGCCAAGCCAACCACAAAACCCTGTGAGGTACGGCCAATAACAAGCATCGCTAACCACCAGACGTCAGGCTCGGATGTCAGCCCCGGAGGCTTCAATGCTGGGATGAAAAGGCTTGCGGCACAATAACATCCCGTGAGCAGGCCAATGCCTGTCGCTATCATTACTCTTCTCCCGTCCATCTCTGTAACCCTCCTTTTGACGGCGATGTTTCATGAATGCACTCCTTTATTGACAATTTAATTACGCTTAAATAGGTAACAGTGCAAATCTTAGTTTATCCAAAATTGCCAATTGAAAGCAAGTATATCGAAATTATTCTGATTGCCGGGATTCTTTATGGCAACTGGTTGTATATTAAAAAGAGGCGGCGAGAGGCGGAAGCGACGGCCGGCCTTCCCTATATCCGGCAGATGGATTCTGCTTTTGACAAACAGCGATTCAAGGATCAGAGTATGGACGCCGTCTTCAAGGTGCAGGGGACTTGGGTTAACCGCAATCCGGTATTTGCAACATGTTGACCGACGAGATGTAACACTTTATGCAAGGCGAGGCCGATGATCTGAAAAAGAATAAACGGATCAACCGATTGGAGAATATTGCCGTTCGAGCGGTAGAACTGAGTGAAGCCTGGCAGGAAGCGGGTAAGGATTTCATTACCGTCCGTTTCTTGGCAAACCTGCTGGATTATACTACTGCAAATAAGTTTTACAGCTCTCCACTGAATCAAGGACAATAACGCTTGCCTTTAGCCATTTCCAACAATTTGCAATCTCCCAATGTGCAAGCTTTTTGTATATCAAGACAGAAAAGCTTTTTGTTGCCCTGCATAAAATAAGCACCCGCCCGATTGGTGTAGTACAACGCATCCGCAGGCTTCAGACGGATGGCCTCGTTAAAATCCTCGATAGCACGCTTCAGCTTGCCAAGGTTATCGTAAGCAATCCCCCGGTTGTAATAGAGTGTGGCATCTTTCGGCTTCAGGTGGATGGCCTTACTGAAATCGTCAATGGCCTGCTGATACTTACCGAGGTGATTGTAAGCATTTCCCTTGTTGTTGTATGCTTCTGATAAATCCGGTTGCAAGCGAATGGCCTCGTTATAATCATCAATGGCGCGCTGATATTGGCCGAGTTTAGCGTAAGCAATCCCCCTGTTGCTGAAAATCTCAGCTAAATCCGGTTTCAGGCGTGAAGCCTCGTTATAATCATCAATGGCACGCTGATATTGGCCGAGTTTAGCGTAAGCAATGCCCCTGTTGCTGTAAACCTCAGCCAAATCCGGTTTCAGGCGTATGGCCTCGTTATATTCTTCAATGGCACGCTGATACTGTCCGCGGTTATTGTAGGCAATTCCCCTATTGCTGTAGGCAATGGCATCATCAGGTGTCTGTTTAACAACAACATCAGGTTTCGGTTTATAGGCATCATCAGGTTTCAGTTTGGTAGCATTGTCCAAATTCGCACAGGAACAAAGAAATGTTAAAACAAGAAAGATGGCAACGATAATTTTGGGCATATTACCTCCGTTTGTACAATAACGAGGAAGTCATCCTTTGGCTAATTCATAGCAGTTGCTTCACTGTTGCAAATAGTTGGCCAATAGCCGAACGAAAATCATAATTTTGGATTATCCTTTAATAACATGATGTTTGATTAAGAAAAAAGATTAGCAGCAAGACAGGAAATGATTCACTTGGCCTCAGCATTTAGCAGAACCTCAACATACGGAGGGATGCTTTGAGGGGAAGTCCTCGGCCAATTGATTATGCTATTTTTCCAACTATGACTCATTTGTGCTAGGTTTAAAAAAATGGATAGGAAGAAAAGGGAGATGCTTTCATCGAGACGACCCCTTCTTGCTGGTCTGTGGGGAACTAATAGGTGGTATTGCCCCCTTACCAATAGCGTCTTTTATCATGTAGCCTTCTTTATCCTCTATGATAACTCTGTGCCAATCACCGATTTCTCCAACAATGGTTAAGACAGTATTCCGAGTATATCGGCCCAAAATCGCCGATTCTGTGTTTGGTGATTCACGCAGATTTAGAGATTTAGCATTAACATAAGCATTTTGTACTGCCGGTTTCGTTACAATTTTTATCGGAACAGAGGTATTTGATGTTTGTGTGCTTTTATTAGCCTTAAATAAAGAACCAATAATGATGCCCCTGTAAAAAGTCAAAAGTCATTTAACGCATTAAAATAATTCAATAAACAGCAATTTTTTCTTGACAAAATATTTAAAATATGGCATATA
>WRPE01000081.1 GCA_009773315.1 Syntrophaceae bacterium | reverse complement strand
CACGCCACGCTTGGAAGCTTTTATAACCAGCCCTTTTGCCTGTAGTGTGTTCTTCACCCAAGTGTAACTGCGAGAACCGCCCTCCTTGCAATACCAACTCAATGTCGTTGACTTAAGGGTTTAAAATGTATATTTCGCTTGCAATATTATTCAGTTATGATATGCTTACTCAACTGCTTACAGAAGCGAATCTTTTTTCAAAAGGAGGCAAAAAATGCCAGATATTTCTCAAAATGTTGGTCGCGTTGGCACGGAACCTGCGGTTGAAAAATTGTGCCAATCTTATCGAATATCTTAACAAAATCATCTTTTCTGAAGATTTTCTCTCCCGTCACCGCAGATCTCAACAAGATTTTGTCAGGCAGCGACGGCTGCCTTTCCACAGTATGATCCTCTTCCTCATGAACATGATCAAGGGCTCTGTTCAGGATGAGCTGGATTATTTTTTCAAAGCCATCCGTACCCAAGAGGTCTCCGTCAGGATGGTCACAAAGAGCGCCTTCACAAAGGCAAGGAAAAAACTCCATCATCAAGCCTTCATCGAGCTGAGCAGGAACCTCGTCTCCTTCTTCTATGATCATTTCCCCTGCCGGAGATGGAAAGGATTCCGTATTCTGGCTATCGACGGATCGACGATCAAGGTCCCTCGGACAAAAGAGTGCGCCGATCATTTCGGGACATGGACGCCGGCAAAGGGCGAGCCGTGTCCCGTCGCCAGAATATCCACGCTGTTCGATGCGATCAACGGCGTGGTGGTGGACGCCCTCATCCGTCCGAAGGAACAGGGGGAAAGATCACTGGCCGCCGAGCATCTACAGCAGGTGAAAGCCAAAGACCTTGTCCTTCTGGACAGAGGCTATCCCGCTTTCTGGCTTTTTGCTCTGATTCTCTCCCGACAGGCCCATTTCTGCGCCAGAATCAAATCATCATGGAAAGAAATCAGGAGGTTTACCAATTCCGGGAAAAAAGAAGGAGTGATCACCCTGCCGATGTCTTTCGTATCCATCGAGCAATGCCGTCTTTTCAACCTTCCCATCGCTCCCATCAGCGTGCGGGCCATCCGGGTTGAACTGGACAACGGGGAAATCGAAGTCCTGTTGACCTCTCTCATGGACAAAGCGCTTTATCCCTGCGAAATATTCAAAGAGCTCTATCACCTCCGATGGACAACGGAGGAAAATTACAAAACGGCCAAATGCCGGATCGAAATCGAAAACTTCTCAGGAAAATCGGTTGAATCCGTGTGTCAGGATTTTCACGCCAAGGTCTTTGCCCTGAATCTCACCGCCGTCATGACACACCCAGCGCAAGAAATCATTAACCTGCAACGTGAACAAAAAAAATACGCCTATCGCGTAAACATCACACAGGCCCTGTCCAAAATGAAGGATGCTGTAGTGCTTCTGTTCATACGCTCCAATGTCATGGAACTCCTAACACAATTGCTCGACCTGTTCATCGCCACTATAGAACCCATCAGGCCGGGCAGAAAATATCCACGAAAACAAAGCGTACAGAAAAGGGGCTTTTACCCCTGCTACAAACCGGTTCGTTAAGTCAATGACATTGTTTATTAATCAGGTGTTCAGGGCCTTACGAAGCACCTGAGAAGATTTAAAGGTCAACACCCTTCTGGCGGTGATTTCGATCTCACTGCCGGTTTGAGGATTTCTTCCCCGGCGGGATTTCTTTTCCTTCACGAGAAAATTGCCAAAACCGGATATTTTAATCCGCTCGCCGCGTGCAAGACTGTCCTTCATGATGTCGAAAACAGACTCGACGATCCGGGCGGAATCCTTCTTGGAAAATCCCAGCTTGTCATACACATCCTGAATAATATCGATTTTGGTCATCTCATTCCTCCTGTCAACATGTCATTGTTCATTTATCTGATTTTGGCTCCGCTTTTTTCCATGATTCGCCGGACGATCGCGTTATGCGCCTGCCCGATGTCCTGATCCG
>WRPE01000050.1 GCA_009773315.1 Syntrophaceae bacterium | reverse complement strand
TCTGTAAATCCAATCTCAAAATCCATCGTTCCTCCCGTAAGAAAAGCTTACTTCATGATCAAGCACAGGTGGCTCTTACCAAAAACACCAATTTCCTTAAGCTTTTCTATTAGAATCTCTATTGCTACGCAATAGGATTCTTTATCCTATTGCGGAATCTGGGTTTAAACGGTATATCGATACGGATTTTCATCACGGCTTTTTTGACTGCTTCCCGCTTGCCTGCCGCATACAGGCGGGGCATGTGCGCATCGTTGGGGCCAAACAGGGCAAAGAGCCCCGGAGTCATTACAATGCCGGCGCAAGCCGACTGGGGCCTTGCGTAGTAAACCACATCTTCCGCATCATCATAGGGTTTGATAACTTTTAACGATGCCACCGGATACCAGTCAATTCGTTCCGCATTGATTATGGACGTGTGTATATCCAGATAGCGCCGGTGAGACTCCAGTTCTGCCAGATCATCACACGGATCAATGGTGGTATAACTGAATACCTTCAGAATTATATCATCGCCGCGAATCTTTTTTTCCATCTCCGGCGTGTTTTCATTGAGCGCCAATAATTCGCTAAAGATAATTTCCCAAACCGGATTTGTAAAATAATTTTTCCACTGACTCAGTTGATCAACAATCATAAATTTTCACCAAGCGTTTTAATAATGATCGTCGGCTTTGGCTTTTCCTTTGAACAGGCGGTAAACAAAGATGGTATAGCCGATCACAATCGGCATACCGATCAAAGCAATGACGGCCATTATCTGCAATGTGTAGAGTCCGGTTGAGCTGTTATAAATCGTCAGGCTCAGATTCGGGCCATTGGAGGCGGTAATCAAATTGGGAAACTGTGCCGCGCCTGCGGCCAAAAACAGGCCGATAAACGAAAAAGACGACTCCCAAAACGGGGCGGCGTCATTTTTTTTGCCGAGCGAAAAAACAATCCGATAAGTCCCGCAAATGTGAACGCAACCGCCACGTAAAACAAAACATTTCCCGACAGACGAGGAAATGTTACGATCAACACCGCAAAATAAAGCACCGCCACGATGGCATTAATCCACATTAAAATCCGCACGGCTTTGAAAGAACGCTCCTGCAATTCTCCTTCCGTTTTCATGACAGCCCAGGACGCGCCCTGCAGTAATATAGCGGCCAGGCCGGTAATGCCAAATAACAGCGGCACAGGTCGAAGCAGGGTGAAAAAGCTTCCGGCATATTCCATTTTGCCGGTGAGTGGCACGCCGTAGATCACATTGCCCAAAGCCACGCCAAACAACAAGGCCGCCAGAGCGCTTCCGCCGACCAAAGCTTTTTCCCACAGGCTTGCGCGCACGGGGTCATTCGCTCGAAATTCCATCGAAACCGCCCGGAAAATCAGCGCGAACAAAACCAGCATCATCGCCAGATAAAAACCGGAAAACGCGGTGGCATAAGCATGAGGAAAAGCCGCAAACAGCGCGCCACCGCCGGTAATCAGCCAGACTTCATTGCCGTCCCAGACCGGGCCGATGGACGCAATCAGCGTGTCCTTTTCTTCTTTCTTGACTCCCAGAAACGGCAACAGGGCTGCCACACCAAGATCGAATCCATCCAAAAGCGCGTAGCCGAGCAACAGGACGAAAATTAAAATAAACCACAGGATTTGAAAATTCTGGATATTTTCCATCTCCGCTATCCCCCCATTTTAAATATCCCTCTGCCTATCTTTACGAAGCCGCCGGACCCTGTTTAACAATTTTGACGAACAGTAAAACAAACATGACAAACAGCAACAGGTAAATCAGAGAAAACATGACTAAGCTGAAGACAATTTCACCGGCCGACACCACCACTGACGCAGCGTTGACGGTTTTCATCAAGCCATAGATAATCCAGGGCTGCCTGCCGACCTCGGCGGTAATCCAGCCTGTTTCATGTGCCAGATGCGGCAGCGGAATCAGGAATGGAAGCCAAAACAGATACCACTTTGCGGTGTAAAGTTTTCCCGTCCACAGCAGCCACGCACCCAGAAGCCCCAGAGCAATGAAGATCATGCCCAGCCCCACCATGATATGATAGGATTGAAATACCAGATTCACCGGCGGCCAGTTTTCCTTCGGGACATCATTCAGGTCTTTTATTTCCGAATTAAAATCGAAATTATACAGAAAGCTTAAACCCTTGGGGATATAAATGCCGTAGGTTTTTTCCTTAGCCTCATCAACATATCCCATAACGTAAATATCCGCGCCACGGGTTGTATTAAAGAGCCCTTCCATCGCCGCCGCTTTCACCGGCTGCGTATTGATGACCTGAATCGCATGACTGTGCGCAGCGCCCAACTGTAGAAGCGGCGTGATCGCGAAAAGAATGATGCCGATTTTCAGCATCGTCCGGGCCGTTTCACCATGCAGACCTTTCCGAACATAGTAACCGGCAATACCGCAAACCATGACGGCACTGGTGATCCAGGTGGCCAATACGGTGTGAAGAAACCAGTTAACGGTGGATGGATTAAAAACAGCTGCGCTAAAATCGGTCAGAATAACTTTCCCGGCGGCGTTGATTTCATATCCGGCGGGCGTCTGCATCCAGGAGTTGGCCACAATAATCCAGAATGCGGAAAGATGGCCGCCGACAAACACCAGCAGCGCAGCCACCCAGTAAACGCCGGGCGATACTTTTTTTCTGCCAAAAATCAGCACGCCGATAAAAACGGATTCCAGAAAAAAAGCTATGATGCCTTCGGCGGCCAGAATCGGTCCGAAAATATCCCCCACCGCGCGCGAATATTCAGACCAGTTGGTGCCAAAGGAAAATTCCATGACAATGCCGGTGGCCGCGCCGACAACAAAAATCAGCCCCAGCAATCTGGCAAGAAAATCAGTGATCTTTCGATAGATGTCGTCTTTTTAAACGAGATGCAACGTCTCTGAAATCAGAATGATCAAAGCGGTGCCCAGCGTCATGGCCGGGAAAAGAAAATGGAATCCAATGGTAAAGGCGAATTGAATGCGGGCAAGCAGTAACGCGTCCATAGCTGCCTCCATTGTTTAAGTGCAGGCAGAATATGGAATCGCCTTCATTTTTTCAATCAATTAATTTTTTATTGTCATTTAACGGGCAAATGTATTATTGTATAGTAACAAATCCAGTAAACAGGAAAAATATCATGGCCAACCTTATGAGATGTAAAGCTTGCGGCTTTGTTACAGATCAGGGGAAAATCAAGGATGTCTGTCCGGCCTGCGGTGTCCCGGCCAAGATGTTTGAGCCTTATAAACATCCTGTATCCCTCCGGAGGCGAATGATTCTTGACCTGCATACCCATCCGGTGATGGTTCATTTTCCGCAAGCCTTCGCTTTAACGCTGTTTTTTCTTTCTTTCTCCGCTTTTTTTGTTCCGCAGGCCCTGCTGGAAACCCTTTCTTCCACGATAAAAGTCCTGTCGGCTCTGCTGCCGTTCTTTTTGGTCGGGTCAATCGCCACGGGTCTTATGGACGGCAAATTAAGATTTCGAAAAGTCACAACACCTTTGCTGAAAAAGAAAATCATCCTGAGCCTGGTTTTTTTCATCACCGCCATCGTTTTGGCCGCTCTTGCTTTATTTGCACAACTGTTGACGTTTCCAATTCACTTACTCTATCTCTTGCTGACCATCATCGCCTCGCTCTGCGGCGCCTTACTGGGGCTCATTGGCGGCAAGCTTTTAGATGCAAAGTTCCCCGGTTGATTCTACCGGCTTAGCCATAATCAAAAAGACGGGAAGATACAAAGGTAAAATCTTAGCACACTATAAGGAGAATGAATTATGAAAAAAATTTTTATGGGTTTCGTGTTTATTTGCAGTTGTCTCCTGTCTGTCTGTCTGTTACTGCCTCAACATGCCTATGCCGATCCGCCGAAGGATATCGTTTTGAATTATAATATAAAAACGCAAATTCTGACGGTAGCCATCACTCATAAATCGTCTTTTACCGGCTTTCATTACGTCAAACAGGTCGAAATCAAGAAGAGTAACGAACCCGCCGGTAAAAACGATTATTATACATCGCAACCCGGCAAGGTAAACTTTGTTTACACATACAATGTTCCGGCGGCGGTAAATGATATCCTGGAGGTGACCGCGAGCTGCAATATCCAGGGCAAGAAAACGGTAACGCTAAAGATTGAACAGGAGAAAGATTAAGCGGTAAATTCTTTTCTTCAATATTGGCGCATAACATCTCCTTGCATTCCCCTGTTGCGTGCCTTAGGCTTTTGTGAAATCTATATTTCCCATGTAGAGTGCTTTGCAAACTTGATTTCGTTTGCGGTGGGAAACAAGGTCAATTAAAAATGAAGCAACGATGCAATCAGATCATTTTGATATAATCATTCAGGGCGGAACGCTGCTGACGATGTCCGCGAAGATGGAAATTATTGAAGACGCCACAGTCGGCATTAAAGATGGCCTCATCGCCCTGGTGGACAAAAACCGCAACGTCCCGGCCCTAAAAATCATTAATGCGGACGGCTGTCTTGTTTTACCGGGGCTGGTCAATACGCACACCCATTTGCCGATGGTCTGCTTCCGGGGTATGGCAGATGATCTGCCGCTGATGGACTGGCTCACCCAACACATCTTTCCGGCGGAGGCGCGCTTCGTCAACAAGAAAATGGTTTACGACGGCTCCATGCTGGCGATGGCCGAAATGATCCTTTCGGGAACAACAACGTTTTGCGATGGATATTTTTTTGAAAATCGGATTGCCGAAACCGTGCAAGCTTGCGGTATGCGCGCCGTGGTTTCCCAGGGGTTCGCCGATTTTGCCACGCCGGACAATCCCAAGTTCGAGAAAATGATGGCGGCGGCCGAAAGGTTTGTCGCGCGCTGGCAATCATGCGCGCCAATGATCACGCCGGCTTTCTTCTGTCATTCTCCCTATACCTGTTCTCCGCAAACACTGGTAAACGTGAAGGCCGCGGCCCGCGAGACCGGGATTCTGTACCTGATCCACCTTCTGGAAAACAAAGACGAGATCGACACGATTGAAAAACGCTACGGTAAGAAACCTGTGCAACATCTTTTCAATCTGGGTGTGCTGGATCATCAAACCATCGCCGTGCATTGCAACTGGCTAAGCCCCGAAGACATCGCGATCTTCGCCGATCTGGGCGTCAGGGTGTCCCACAATCCGGCCAGTTCCATGAAGCTGGCCGCAGGCGTCGCGCCCGTCCCGAAAATGCTTGAAAGAGGCATAGCGGTCGGCCTGGGCACGGACGGCTCCGCCAGCAACAATGCCCTGGACATGTTCCGGGAAATGGACACGGCGGCAAAAATTCATAAAGTAACCATGCTGGATCCCACCGCCATGAACGCACAAACCGTTGTATGCATGGCCACGATCGGCGGCGCTCGCGTCCTGGGGCTGGATAACCTGATCGGTTCCATCGAGGCAGGCAAACAGGCGGATATCATCGTTGTGGATATGAACCAGCCTCACCTGACACCGATTTACAATCCCTACTCCCAGCTTGTTTATGCCGCGCGCGGCGCGGATGTGAAAACCAGCATCATTAACGGAAAGATCATCATGGAAGAAAGAAGGCTGCAAACCATCGACCTTACGCAAACCATGGAGAATGTCCGCAAGATTGCCTCTCATATTACAGCGGAAATAATTTCAGATACCGGCCGTAGCCTTCCTTTTCCAGTTCCTCTTTCGGGATAAACCGCAGAGCCGCCGAATTCATACAGTAGCGCATGCCGGTAGGCTGCGGGCCATCCGGAAAGACATGGCCCAGATGAGAACCGGCGTGCCGGCTGCGGACTTCCGTCCTGGTCGAAAAGAGACTGCGGTCTTCTTTTTTCACAATGTTTTCCGGCGCCAGGGGCTGTGTAAAACTGGGCCACCCGGTATTGGAATCATACTTGTCTAGCGAACTGAAAAGCGGCTCTCCGGAAACAATGTCCACGTAAATGCCTTCTTTTTTATTATGGACGTATTCATTCTGAAAAGGCGGTTCCGTCCCGTTTTTCTGTGTAACGTCATATTGCATCTTCGTGAGATTTTTCTTCAAGACCGCATCGTCCGGCTTGCCGTATTGGGGGACATCGGCAGATGCGCCGTTTTGATCACCCTTCCAGACTTTCTGAATAAATCCTTCGCGGCCTGATCCGCTACGATAGGCTTTGTAGTGGAGCGGATTTTTTTCGGCATAATCCTGATGATAATCTTCCGCCGCATAGAATTTAGCAAAGGGGATGGTCTTTGTGACAATCGGCCTGTCAAATTTCCCCGATTTTGTGAGCTTTGCCAAAACCTGCCGGGCAGCTTGTTTTTCTTCATCATTGGCATAAAAAACGGCGCTCTCATAGCCGGGCCCACGGTCGGCAAACTGGCCGCCCGCATCCGTCGGATCAATATGCCTGAAAAAATAGGTCAATATCTGTTCATAGGAAACCTGCCGTGGATCGTAATGCACCTGAACCGCTTCAATATATCCCAATGCCGAGTAGGTTTCATAAGCAGGCGCATCCGGTGCATTGCCTGCATAACCGGAAACAACCTTCACGACGCCGGGCAGCTTTTTCATGTCGGATTCCACACACCAGAAACAACCGCCGGCCAGTGTGGCAACGGCCGTATTTTGTGTATCATTCGTTTTTGTCATGTTTTTATTTACCTCCGATTGTTGGGTATTGCCACTCTGACAAGCCAATATTAAACTAAACAAAATCATATAAATGAATATTTTTTCATCTCATCTCTCCCGCCGCTTAACGTCAATAATGTATATATAGAGCTTAACGATGATCTTATGCTTGTCAAACGGCCCAGGCGGCTCATATCAATATTTGATTGACATACCAGACAATTCTTCATATATTCGCGCCACGAAAAAGCAATACTTAAATCAGTCAATAATCATCCGCACATCCGCTTGCGAGGAGGAGAAAATGGTGGCGCTTTCTGGAGGCAAAAAACGAAAATTCGGAATCTTGTCGGGGCCACTGGCCAAGACAGTATCCGCTCTAATCATGGCGGCCATTCTGGCATCCTGCGGTGGTAGCGATAAAGGATACAGCTACACGATCAGCGGTACGGTCAGCGGTTTAGTTGGCAGCGGACTGGTATTGCAGAACAATGCCGGGGATGATCTGACTGTCTCTGTCAACGGTACTTTCTCTTTTTCCACTGCGGTGCGCAATGGGGGTACCTATTCTGTTACCATCAAAACAATGCCGGGCAGTCTTCCTCAAACCTGCATCGTTGTGAACAGCAATGGTACCGTCAATAATTCGCCGGTAGGCAACGTGTTGGTAAACTGCCTGGCAGTACCGCCTCGCTTTGCAATTGACCCGTCAGGGCAATTTGCCTACGTGGCAAATTATAAATCCGACAATATCTCGGTCTATAAGATCGAGACCACCGGGGCTTTGACCCCGGGAACCACCGTGGCGGCTGGAACAAAGCCCAACTCCATCACGATCCATCCGTCCAATCCAGGGAAATTTGCCTATGCGGCAAATTACAATTCCAACACGATCTCGGTCTATAAGATCGAGACCACCGGGGCTTTGACCCCGGGAACCACCGTGGCGGCCGGGATGAATCCTTACTCCGTCACGATTATCCCGTCAACCGCAACCCTGTCCGGGCAATTTGCCTACGCGGCCAATTATACTGACAACACGATCTCGGTCTATGCCGTCGATCAGACCACCGGGGCTTTGACCGCAGGTGCCGCAGTGGCGGCCGGAACCAATCCTAATTCTGTCACGATTGACCCGTCGGGGCAATTTGCCTATGCGGCAAATACAAGCTCAAGCAATATCTCCGTCTATACCATCCATCAGATCACCGGGGCTTTAACTGCGGGAACCGCAGTAGCTACTGGTGTGAATCCCGGCACCGTCACAATTATCCCGTCCACTGCCTCAACGGTAACCCTGCGCGGGAAATTTGCCTATGTGACCAATACGGGTTCCAACACGATCTCCGTCTATACCATCAATCAAACCACCGGGGGTTTGACCGCGGGTACCGCAGTAGCTACTGGTGCGAATCCCGGCTCCGTCACAGTTGATCCGTTAGGGAAATTTGCCTATACAGCAAATTACGTTTCAAACACGATCTCCGTCTATACCATCGATCAAACCACCGGGGCTTTAACCGCGGGTACCGCAGTGGCGACCGGAGTAAATCCCAGCTCCGTCACAGTTGATCCGTCAGGGAAATTTGCCTATACAGCAAATTACGGTTCTAACACGATCTCCGTCTATACCATCAATCAAACCACCGGAGCTTTGACCGCTGGCACCGCAGTGGCGGCCGGAACGAATCCTTACGCTGTAACGATTGATCCGACAGGTATGTTTGCCTATGCGTTAAATGCGGGCTCTAACAATATCTCAGCCTATAAGATCGAGACCACCGGGGCATTAACGGCAGTGCCTACTCCTTAATCCGCCAAGGCAAACCGCGTCGGAACTATTCAGCATATATCAGGAACAGCAGCTGTTCCTGATGTAAAATCCCTTCCACCACTGAGCAAGGCAGCCGAAATCTTCACTGCCTTTGCAGACTGTGTCGTAATTAAAGAAGTACCATCAAATTTGTCATTCCCGCGCAGGCGGGAATCCAGAACTTATTAATAATACTGGATTCCGGGTCGCGCTTCGCTTGCCCGGAATGACAAAAAAGTAATTGTGACACAGTCCCTTGGAGGGAATGGCAGCCACACTTCAACTCCAATCTGAAAACGTCGAACTCGCAGTTCTCATGGGTAAAAATGAAGGCGGCTGCTCCCGCCTGTCAGACAAGGAGCGCCGCCTGGTGTTCATGATAATTTTTCTTATTTCTTCTTTTTGGCGTCCGCTTTTTTGTCTTCCTTAACTTCAATCTTCTTTGCCGTCATGGTATATTCGATGGTGACTTTTGAACCAACCTTCAGATCGCCGGTAACCTTGGTTACGGCATCGCGGGTCACTTCCCAGTTATCGTTGCCTTTCTTAACAACGATCACATCCCCTTTAATTTCCAGAACCGGCCCGGTTACTTGATATGTTTTGGGTCCTGCAGCCAATGCCATTGTGGCAACAAAAATAAACGCGCATGCTAAAATCAAAACTTTTTTCATAAACACATCCTCCTTTAGAGTTTAGAGTCCACAACATTTATTTGACAACAATAAAATCTTTGATGACATCAAATGTCTTTCCTTTAATGCCACTGACCTTCATAACATCCTCAATCGTCTTGTAAGGTCTGCCGTCAATAATAGCTTTAGCCTTTACGGGACCGATCTCAGGAAGTTTCTCGAGGGTCGCCTGATCTGCCGTATTAATGTTAATTTTTGTGCCCGGAGCAAGTTTTGCGGCGGCAGCGGAAGTGGATTTAGCCGTTGCCTTTACATCTTTTGTTGCCTTGGTCACATCTATCGCAGCCGCAGATACCGGAGCCGCTGCTTTGGCTGCCGCTGCTGTTACAGACGAAGCTTGAGCTTTGCCGGTTGTAACAAAAGGCTTCATCGCCTCAATGGCTTTGGCGCTGATTCCCGCCTTGGAGAGTTCGTCCACAGATTTGTATGGACGGCCGGCGACAATCTTCTTCGCTGTTGCCGGGCCAACGCCTTTGACAGCTTCCAGTTCTTTTTCAGAGGCGTTGTTAATGTCTATCAGACCGGCAGTAATATTCTTCTGCGCTTCAGCTTTCTTCTCTGTTATCGCGGATGTGGCTATTGCGGCCGCCGCCGTCACAGGAGCGGTCTTTGCTTTTCCAACCGTGACCAGAAGCTTCATCGCCTCAACGGCTTTGGCACTGAGTCCCGCCTTGGAGAGCTCATCCACGGATTTGTATGGACGGCCTGCAATGATTTTTTTGGCGGTGGCGGGGCCGACACCTTTAATAGCTTCCAATTCTTGTTGTGTTGCGCTATTGATGTCCACAAGAGCGGCAACACCCTTTTGCACATCAGCTTTTTTGGCAGCCTGCACCGGCGTTGCTCCTATTCCCAGAATAAACACAGCACACATCATCAAAGCAAAAGATATGAAACTATAATTCTTCAAAATCACGAAACTTGATTTCTTCAACATAACGCCTCCTTTAATTATATACTTTTTAACCTACAATTTAATGGGTAGATTTGTACCAGAGTCGCCACATCTTGTCAAAGTCAATTCTGAAGATTATAAAAGCAATGCAGTCTGTTCTTTACAATGAAACTGATTGACTTCATTTACTTTTTCGAATAATTGAACTTAAAACAAGTGGGGTGACCATGTCTGGTGGCAAAAAGCAAAAGCTTCATTTAGAATATCCATGCTTATGGGTTTATAAAGTCATCGGCGCTGATCATGACGAAATGAAAAGTGCTGTTCAAGAAATTATCAGGGATCGTCAATGTAAGATATCACTGTCCCGTCAGAGTGAAACGGCCAAATATATTGCCATGAATGTGGAACTTACCGTGGAGAGTGAATCGCATCGAACGGCTTTGTATGAAGCGCTAAAAGCTCATCGGGCCATAAAACTGGTGCTGTAGGGAACGGTAACGCACACGCCACAAAATACAACGTCGCGGATCTCGTAGTGCGGGTTTTTAAACCCGCTTAAGCTACAGTCCAAAACATAACGTCTGTCCTAAGCCAATGTTTTTATGTCGATGAGGATACCTGTCTGTCTTTCCAAAGTCGCGCCATATTGGTGCGGTGATTAAAAATAATCAGCGCAAATGCAGCCAAAGCGCCTGTGGTAGCGGATAACGCCCATAAAAAAGGCTCTGCAAGCCCGATAGACAGCGTGGCCACCATAAAGAATGATGCGATAAACGGCACGCGCTTCACCCAGTAAATCAAAACCCAGATCAGCGCGGCCAAGAGCGCCGCCCAGGGTGCAATCAGCATTGTAAACCCGAGATAATTGGCCACACCTTTACCGCCACGAAATCCATGAAAACAGGGAAAGCTGTTTCCAAGAACCAGAAAAAAACCAGCCCAGGCCAGCCACTCGCCATTGATGAAATGCATGGCCAGCGCCGCTACAGCCACTGCCCGCCCGATGTCCAACGCAAAGACCAGCACCGCCCACGGCATGCCCGCCAGCCGATAGACATTAGTCGTTCCGGCGTTGCCGCTGAAACTCAAGCGAGGATCGGCGCGGCCTGTAATTTTAAAAAACAGAATCGCAAAATTGACGGACCCGGCCAGATAAGCTAAAAAGCAAATTAAAATTATTCTTTCCATGCCCCTTCCCTAATCCACTGCGGCGGCCGAATACGTCCCTTGGTAATGTCGCGCATGCGCAGACCGCTGATGCTTTCACACATTATACCCTCTTGATCAAAAATCCACGCATCAAAAATGAATGGCTCGCGGCTCACATCTATGGGCGCAATGCGGGCCAAGTAAGACCCACCTTTTTTTGTGGAGCTATAAATCACCCTGCGGTCAAAGCCAACCGGGAAAGGAACGATATCGGTAAATCGCTGTCCCCAGACACAGGCCGCGTGCATCGTCGCATCCAGCACAAAAGGCGATCCCAACAGTTGGTCATCGGCCTCGCCGTTGCCCCCTGCAATATCCGCCAGCGCGCCTTGGGCTGAAACCGATAAGTCGGAGGAGATGTTTTGATAGGCTGCGCCGAAAGGAATCAGCTCGTGATAAATCGAGGCGGCGGGAACATTAATGCACCCACCCGCCATTTTTTGGGCGTTACGATAGGACAATATCGGCTGAGGCAAAACCATATCTTGAGCGAATTTCACGCGCGCATGTTCCAAGGTTCGGCTCATTGCGCCGTTATTTATTTTTACCGAGGTCAGAAGCGAGGCGCTGATACCGCCCTCCGAGGACTCTATTTCAATTTGCGCCTCAAGTCGATTTGAGGCCGGATCGATGGCTAACATCCGGGGGAAGGACGCTTGGGTAAGCATTTGAAGATTTGCCTGCGGATGATGGCTTCTGACGGCCTGAGCCAGAACAATCAAGGCCTCCACGGCTGGGAAGATGATCTTCCCTTCAAAATAATGATCACGCAAATACGGCCTGATCTCGATGGTGAAGGAAAAGCGATTTTTCATATTTTGTCGGGAAAGGTTTGCCATAAATGAACCGTTTTGGGATCGACGGCCACCGGCTTGCCATCCGAGTTTGCCGCGCAGTGCTTCGTGTATCCGGTACAGACCAGGTACCCCTTTTCCGCGTGCGTGACGACATAGTCAAACTGCAAGCGCACACGCTCAAGCTTCACCGGTCGCGTATGGATATACATGACATCGTCATAATAAAGCGACTGATAAAAAGTAATGCCCAGATCAATGATGGGATAGACATAGCCGCTTTCTTCTATTTCCTTGTAGGAATAAGCCACATCTCGCATCAGCGATGTACGCCCGAATTCGAAATAGCGCAGATAGTTGGAATGATAGACGACTTGCGAACGGTCGGTATCGGCATATAACGTGCGGTAATTTGTTCGATGCCAGATCAGACCGGTGGTTTGATCGCAAACGTACTTCTCATTATTCTTGTATATCTCCGTTACAAAGGGTTTGGGCTTCATCTCATACACCTCGGAAAATCACGCAGCAGTTTGTACCACCGAATCCAAACGCATTGGACAGCGCGATTTCATATCTTTGTTTGCGGGCAACATTCGGCACGACATCAATATCGGCGAGTTCCGGATCAGGCAAATGATTGATCGTCGGTAGAATAATACCCTGTCTCATCCCTTCAATCGTCAAAGCTGCTTCAATGGCGGCGGTTGCCCCCAGGGTGTGGCCGAGTTGCGATTTGTTGGACGATACCGGAAGTTTTTCTATTCCCTTGCCGAATATTTCCCGCAGGCACTTGACTTCCGTCCGGTCGCCTTTGGGCGTGGACGTACCATGAGCATTGACATATTGAATATCTTCCGGTTGCAATTCGGCATCTTCAATGGTTTCGCGTAATGCCCGGATAATCGTCACCGGATTGGGGCTGGTATAATGCTGGGCATCGGATGTCCATCCCACGCCCAGCACCTCGGCTTTTGGCGTCAGACCGTGAGCTTTAATAACTTCTTGGGCCGCCAGAACGACAACCCCAGCGCCTTCCGAAAGCACAAACCCTTTGCGGTCAACACTGAAAGGGCGCGATGCCTGAGCATGATCGTTTGCGGCGCGGTCATCAGGATGCACTTTGATCGTGGCATTCATATTGGCAAAACCGTGAATCAATTCCGGCAGAATCGGCGCGTCCGCCCCGCCGGCCAGGACAAAATCGCAATCCCCGTCACGGATCATTCTTGATCCAATCCCTATGGCGTGATTGCCGGACGCGCAAGCGCCCTGCGGTGAAAAGATAGGACCGGTAAATTTCAAAAGCATGCCCGCTTTGCCGGACGGCAGATTGGCGCACAAATTCGGCAGCAGATAGGGACTGACACGCAGCGGCCCGCGATGTTCCAGATCGTGCATGGCAATACGGTAGGCATCCGAGCCGTTCAGCGCTGATCCGATCAGACAGGCCATTCTTGGCGAAATCCGATAGTCCATGGTGATGCCTGCGTTGGCGAGCGCTTCTTTGCAGACCGCCATCGTTAAAATCACAAAAGCCGCGTTCCAGTTATACACCTCTTTGGCGTCGGTAAAATCCAACTCCATGGGAAACCAGTCCGGTATCTCGCCGACAATATCACAGGCCGATTCCACCTTGCATCGGGTGACCTTGCGAAAACCTGCCTCACCTTTTATGGCCCGCCTCCAGGTTTTTTCAAACGTGCTGCCCAATGGTGTGGCCGCGCCATAGCCGACAACGAACACTCTGCGATTTTTTGGAGCTTTCATGATTTACCTTATATCTTTTAAGCCGTCGTTCAATAATAACTGTAACATTTTGATATCATAACCGGCATAAGGGCCCGTAACGTAATGGATAGAAATGTAACAGTCTTGCCACCCGCATGGGTGGTTATTTCTTAACGGCCCCTAAGCAATTCGGCGCAAGATCAAGCAGGAATTGCAGCCGCCGAAACCAAAAGCATTTTTCAATACAAATTCCTGTTGTAATATCCGGGCGCCTTCAGGAACACAATCGATCTGAATTGCGGGGTCAGCAACATAATTAATCGTCGGAAGCAGGGTGTCCTCACGCATCCCCTCCATGGCCAGAATGGTCTCAATAGCGGATGACGCGCCCATCGCGTGACCCAGTTGTGATTTATTGGCCGACACGGGTGGAACCTTTTTGCCGAAGATATTGCAAAGCGCGTCCGCTTCCACTTTATCCCCGATTTTAGTGGATGTCGCGTGTGCGTTGATTGCGTCAATATCCTGTGGATACAAGCAGGCGCTCGCCATCGCCAGTTCGATGCATCTTTGCACGGTCGACAGATTCGGCGCCACAAAATGGCTGGCATCCGATGTCATGGCCTGGCCGGTCATTTCAACTTTTACTTCAAGTCCATGTGCCCGCGCAAATTCTTCCTTTGCAACAATAATACACCCCGCCCCTTCGGAAACTACAAAACCTCTGCGGTTTATGGAAAAAGGTCGACTGAGTTTTTCCGGCGCTTCTGCGTCCTGACCTTCTTTCGGACGATATGCGCCGTTCATGGTGGTAAAACCGGCTAAAATAGGTTCGACTAAAGGAAAATCGACCGCGCCGGCAATGACCACATCCGCCAAATTCTGTTTGAGCATCATATCGCCGATAATCATGGACGTCACGCCGGTGGCGCAGGCGGTGATGGTGGCGCTGATGGGACCGGTCGCACCGGTCAGAATGGAAACCTTGCCGCCCACCATGTTGATGCAGGAATTGGGGTTGGCAAAGGGATGCGGCATTTTATTTTCAGCAATGATCTGGCGATCCGCTTTCAAGATTGCATCCAGTCCGCCAACAGCAGAACTGAACGTAATGGCCACGCGCGGCGCTATAGCGGGCGTTATGTCAATGCCGCTGCGTTTCATTGCCCGGTGAACCACCAGAAGCGCATATTTAAAAATAGGTGATGTCCAATGTGCCATTTCCCGCGGTTGTAAAAACGGATAAGGTTTGATATCTACGTCATCAACCTGACCGGCCACGCGCACGGGAAAATCTTTGGACAGCGGAATCCGCGTCAGAGGACCGATGCCGCTTTCACCCCGGACGGCGCGTTGCCACTGGGTTTCCAAATCAGTCCCTAAAGAAGAAACGGCATCATAGCCTAATATGACTGTTTTTCCGGACACAATAATCTTATCCCTTTCGATCCATTCATCGATGCATAGGCGCTTTTTTCATGAGCAGTTATCATGCAAGAGCTTTTCAAAAATATCAATTATAATTTTGATGATTTTCCAGAAGAAAAGGAAGTCTCGAATAACGATTCACGCTTCACGAATAACGCTTCACGTCTTATCACCACGGTATCAAACGATAGAGTTTGGCGAACATTTCATAAACTTCAGTCCAGTTTTGCATATCCCGTGTGGTATTCATGTGTTCGCGTTTGTTGACCATGATCCAGCTCATGTGTGCCGCACCGTCTTTGCAAGTGGAACAGTCACGTGTGGCGGATGTGCAACAACGGTGGATGGTCTTTAAGTCGGCGGCCCAGCGGTAAAAATGAATCAGCCGGCGAACCGGTGGTTTTCGGGTATCCAGGGATTCAGTGACAGACGGGCACTCCTGCCAGCCAAATCGACGCCCCAACATCATCCCGGTGGTGATCACTTCATGATAATATTTGCTGGAAATGATGGTTTGCGGATAATGATCCAGCATCTCATCCATCTCCAAGCGCAGGTCATCGAGTTCGCCCTGCCGCCAGTAAAATCCATCCACGCTTTCATCGTTGGAAAGAAGTTGAAGATGCACTTTCAAACCGACATCAGCAATGCGTTTAATAACCGGCTCGATTTTCCCCACTTGTCTGGGCGTGACGGTATAAAGATAGTAGGCGTAAGGGTCGCCTTCGTAATTTTTGCTGGAGACGGCAAAGGTGTCTTTCCCTCTCAGGACTTTTTCGTCTTCGCCGCCGCCCCACAGTGAAATGCCCACCATCATATCGGGGAATTTATCCCGAGACAATTTAATCAGGCCGTTGGTCGCGCAGTAAGTGGGCAGCCGCTTATAGAAGGCCTCCAGGCGATCCATGCACAACGTCGGCTCGCCGCCGATCAGAATCGCCAGATTCACACCGCGGGCTTTTTCCTTATCGATAAAATGTTCCCACTTTTCAATATCCATCTCTTCCGTCACGATATGTTCACCGGAGGAAAAAAAGAAACAGCCCTTACAGCGCAGATTGCAACGATTGGTCAAATCATATATGGAACTGCGGATATTGAGATTGGCAATCCGTCGATAACGCTCATGCCAGTCTTCATTCAGCAGAGAACTAATTGTATTCATTTATTCTAACCTTATTAATACCAGCCATCATCGCCGCAAGTTTCTTTCAACGAACAGAGACCACCGGCGGCTCGATCTCGTCGCCGCAGAGATTTTCTCCCTTTTCATATCCCATCACCCAAACCGCTAAATAGGTATCCACATAATCAAGCCAGGATTTAAAGGCTTCAAGACTTTTCACATGTCGATACAGGCGCGCCGTGACCACCGCGGAGCCGGCGGCATAATGACGGCAATCCGGACAATCGGTATCCGGTACACAGCAGGCAACAGACCGATCCCAATTCAGATCTGTGCGATATTGCCGAAAAGACCTTCCCAGACCGATGTCCTGCGAGGGATTGCAGCGGGGATAGGAACAACTGTAGAGATCGTGCAGCCCTTTCCCGCTGGTATGCGCCACAGCATTATAAACGGAGAAAAGAATATTTTGAGGGTATTGGTTCAAAAGCGCAATCATCACCTTCCGGGTGCGCAGCAGCGACTCGTCATCATGGCGCAAAGGGCCCTCATAACCCACCGGAGAGGAAAACACATTAAACGTCATCTTGCAGCCATGAGCGAACAGTTCGGCGGCCACGTCGTTCACCTCGTCGATATTTTCCCGCGTGAATGTATAGACAAAGACCGCCCGTGCGTCATTTTGATAATTTTCAATCTGTTTTTTTAAAAGATTTTTTGCTTTTCTTGTTTTGAAACTGGTTTCATCATTTCCCCAGGCAGAGATATGAATTTTATACCCGACTGATTCGGGTATTTTTTTTAATCCATTGGTTGCGATGCTCCCCAGCGGCATTTCGGAATAACACACCTCGAGTAATTCCGGCACGAGTGACGGCTCTGCGCCGGCCAAAACGACATACGTAATGCCGCGCGCCTTCTCCGCCCGCATCAGGGCGCGCCAGTCTTCAGGGGAAAGATTCTCTACAGCAAACTGCTTATCCCCTTCGTAATAATAGCAGCCGTCGCACCGGATATTGCAGCGGTTACTCATGTCGTACGTTGATTCCCGTAAGAAAAAATATTTCCGCACTTTTTCCCAGCGCGCCTTTACTTCGGGATTTGCTAATAGGTCGGAAAATCTCGGCTTGTCTGCTTCTGCGGATGCCTTCCTGTTGATGGTCATTAATATCCCTTATACCCACTCATCAATGCTTTGCCGTAAGTTTCTCTTCAATATACTCACAGATGAAACGCACGGTTTTTAGCTTTGGATAATCATCTTCGTCGATAACAATCTTGTACTCGTCCTGTAAAACCAGGGCAATGGTCGCAAGATCCATGCTGTCGATGCCCAGTTCATCCACCAGATCCATGTCCGGGTTGAATGTGTCCGGAGTAATATCTTCCAGCTTGAGTTCACCAATAATAATTTCGGCCACATGCCGTATAATGCCTTCTGTTGCGATGCGTTCAGGCATTCCCTTCCTCCTTTAAAATTTTTTACCCCGTTTCATCCTTGCAACAACAACCAGGCCGCTGCTAACGACATTCTCTTTGACGGCGATTTTAAACGTATAAAATATTTCCTGATTAACATGCTCACTCGTCATGTTTACCATCAATTTTTCTCCCGGCCTGACCGGGCCTGTAAACCTTATTCTTTTGAGTGAGCATAGCGTAACTTCATCTTCTTTGATTTGAGCATCCAGTTTTATGGCCTGATAAACCATATTCACCAAAGCGATTCCCGGCAAAATCGGTTCACCTGGAAAATGACCTTCAAACCATTTCGAATTTTCCGGTACATCAACCGTCGCCATCAGGGAATTAGGCTCAATTTCTTTGATTTCCTTGAGCAATTGCCACGAATCCATAAAACAGATCCCTTCGTCAATTAACTTCCTATTCGTTTTGAGCTAAGATCGTGGACGTATATCATCGTTTGTTTTTTCAATCAAAATGTTTTTCATTGATTAATAATTAATTTTGATGCCCCTGTAAAAAGTCAAAAGTCATTTAACGCATTAAAATAATTCAATAAACAGCAATTTTTTCTTGACAAAATATTTAAAATATGGCAT
>WRPE01000049.1 GCA_009773315.1 Syntrophaceae bacterium | reverse complement strand
CTCTTCCGCATTTTCTTCGCCATATCCTCTCTCCTTCTCGGTTATGGCAGACTATCACCCACCTTATCCTCCTGTCCAGTTTTTGGGGAGTATTATAGTATTTATCAATCCGAAAGTCAAAATGGTTTTCTGCACCTTTAGCCCTGAATCCCTCGTCAGAAGCACCATTACCGATCCCCTCGCGCCACCACCGAGACTGTGTCGCAATTCATCTTCATGTCATAACCTTTCAGGTCACTCGTTTCGAAGCAAAGCGAGAAATATTTTTTAATAAATTCAAGGTATTAAGATTCCTCACATACGTTCGGAATGACAATTTTTATAATTGCGACACAGTCTCCACCACCTAAAGGACAAGGGGTCTTGCATACGCCCTGGTTGGGCGCGAAGACCACCTGAAGGTGGCAAGACCACCTAAAGGTGGCAAGACCACCTGAAGGTGGCAAAGCCGCGCCCCTACTCCGCCCATCGCCCATAGCCTATCACCCATAGCCTATCGCCCATAGCCTATCACCCCTGGCCCATCGCCCATAGCCTATCGCCCATAGCCCATCGCCCATAGCCTATCGCCCATAGCCCATCGCCCCTGGCCTATCGCCCATTTTCATAAAAAAATCCCCGGAAGGTTGCCCTTCCGGGGATGCACTAACTTTGAAACAACACCTTGCAGACTCTTAGAAGGTCAGGGTCAGCTTGTTGATGACCAGGAAATTATTGGTCAGGCTGTTGGCATCACCAGTGCCTCTGAAATATTTACCGGTGAACAGATAACCGCCACCCAGCATATAGGACAGGTTATTGGTGATTTTGTAGGTTGCGGTTAAATCTACTTCGTAACCGTAGTCGTTGTAAAGAAATCCTGCGGGTTTCTTATCGGCGCTCGCATAAGAAATCGACATGCCGATATCCAACTTGTCGGTAGGTTTCACACCGCCGCGAACCTGACCGAACCAGGCGTTGGTTATCTGGTTACCAGTAGACGCACCATTATAACCAGTCGGCGCACCCGCCCAGTAGTTCAACTCATTGTTGAACAGGATCAAACAGGGCATATAGTCCGTACCGCCGCCAGCGCCTTGTGATGCATTTGATCCGGGATCATTTCCGGAAACATAAGCAACCGAGCCGCCGGCATAGAACATACCGAAGTTAGCCGTGGCATCAACCCACCCGTATATCATATTAAGTCTTGTGTCGGCCAAAGCACCGGCAACCGTTCCTTCGAATTTTTGAGCTTGTCCAAAAATGTGATACAGCTGAGTCTGCACAGCCACAGGACCGAGTTGTACTTTAGCGAAAGGCGTTACGACGTACTGATTCGTGACGAAACCGTTGTCACCACCCAGAACTGCCCTGTTGCCTGCGCTGCGGACGTACTTAAACAGAAAACCAGCCTCACCGGTTTTCCATTTATAGTTCAGGAAAGCGGTGAAGAAGTCACTATCTCTGTCGGCAGCGGTGGCAGCCAAAATTGCCGTTTTGCTTTGCTCGGCAATGGTGGGGGTATTTTTACCGACGATCAGGCCGAGAAGGAAGCCTTTGTAGGGCAACATATAAAAAATTCTGGGGGTCGGGTTCGGATTGTTGCCGAATACGGTGCCATACTGTCCATCGATCTGGTAACCGACCTGGAAAATACCGATCGGTGAAACGTACTGGATATACAGCAGATCAAAGGCGATGTTTTCATTTTCAGCTCTGGTGCCGGCGGAGAATTGATCATTGGATGTGACCAAGGGCACATCGGATCTCTGGGCGCCCCATGCTCTTTCCATGATGTCGGCGCGGGCAACCAGCTTCAGACCCGGAGAAACGATAAAGTCCGTGGTCAAGCGCAGTCTCTGGTACCAGAAAGCTGTGCTGGGTCCATCGGCTCCCGTGTCTTTTACAAGCTTTGTTTTATCCAGGTATAAACCTGCCGCATAATACTCGCCGCTGAATTTTACATCAACGGCCATCGCTGATGTGCTGAAGGCTACGATCAACCCCAGTGACAGCAAAACTAACCAAAATCTCTTCATTTTATCCTCCTAAAAATTAATAGAGTCAAAAATCTTCCGCCTTTTCCTTGAAACGGGCATTTCTTGAAAAAGGCCACCTAACCTCTTCTCCATATTTTACGTCTCAATGTCTATACCGTAAAATACACGGCGCGAACCTAGCATCGGTCCATCAGTCTTGTCAATATTTTTTTCTGACGGCCCGAGCACGTTTCGTTTGTTTCATTGATTTAGCAACTTCAATGCCATAGTTAAAAGCCACATCCAAAAGAATAAAATAATGCAGCCTCCCCTTTCATCAAACATCATAAAATGGCTTGCGGCAAAGCGCTTTAATTTATGCTTCTATATGAAATAATTGAGTATATAATGATAAAGCCCGTGCGATTCCGACCATCTGCCCTTCATCCGAGATGTGTCTATTTCTACCACAAACATGGCGCCGGCTATCACCATTTGCCGCCAAAGGCCCCCCTAAAACGCATTTGCGTGTTGTTTTTAACACACCTCTGAAGAAAAGAAACAGCAGGCTGAAGACCGAAGGCTGAAGAGGAAGGGCACGAAACGTGCCGTTATGCCGGCGGAAGCCGGCATCAAAAAAACGCCGAAGGCCTCCAAATAGACCTTCAGCCTTCGGCCTTCAGTCTATTAGCCTTTTCGTCATTTTTCATCTAGTCAATCCTCACATATTCTGGTATTAGGTAGGTCATTAATATTCCCCTTAGGGAAAAACGGAGGTCAAAATTATGTCGAAATCCAAAGACGCGAAAAAAGACGCCAAGAAAAAACCGGTCAAATCAGCCAAGGAAAAGAAAGAGGCCAAAAAGCAGAAGAAATCCGGAAAAGAATAGGATGTAGGGCTATGGGCTATGGGCGATGGGCTATGGGCTATGGGCTATGGGCTATGGGCAATGGGCTATGGGCTATGGGCAATGGGCTATGGGCCATGGGTATTGGTAAGCAACTCATATCAGCCCCTAGCCTATCGCCTATAGCCTATCGCCTATAGCCTATAGCCCATCGCCTCATTATTTAGGATCGATTATGAAAATTAAATTCCTTGGGGCCGCAAGAACAGTCACCGGCTCGTGCTATGTTATTGAAACGGATCAAGCGCGCTTTGCCGTTGATTGCGGCATGCATCAGGGTTCCGACGCCATTGAAAGGCGCAATCTGGACGTTGCTCCTTATGACCCGGCCCGGATTGATTTCTTCATCATCACCCATGCGCATATCGACCATTCGGGACTGCTGCCCCGCATGGCGCAGCAGGGTTTCCGGGGACCCATTTACGCCACCGAACCAACCGGCGATCTGCTCAAGATTCTTCTGCTGGACAGCGCGCATATTCAGGAGGTGGAAGCCGCCGGGAAAAATAAAAGATTGCAGCGCACGGGTATGAAAACGGATGCTGTCCCCCTCTACACGACCAAAGACGCCGAAGCGGTGATGCCGTTTGTTAAAACCCGGAAATATGATGAAATCTTCAGTCCTGCCCCCGGCATTCAAGTCCGGTTTCAGGACGCCGGCCATATTCTGGGCGCGGCCATCGTGGAATTGTTTATCGAAGAAAACGGATCGACCACGAAACTTGTTTTTTCAGGCGATATCGGCCGCCCCCATCAACTTTTGATGAAAGAACCCAGCCCGGTGCGTGAGGCGGATTTTCTGTTCATGGAATCGACCTACGGCAACCGCAACCACAAAGGCGAGCAGGAAAGCCTTGATGAACTGGCTTCCGCCATTCGCTACAGTTACCGTAATAGAGAGAAGGTGATCATCCCCGCTTTTGCCGTGGAAAGAACGCAGGAGGTTCTTTATTCGCTTCATCTTCTTTTGCGCGATGGCAAGCTCCCGAAAGACATGCCGGTTTATCTGGACAGTCCGCTGGCCATCAAGGCCACGGAAATCTTCCGCCGCTACCATTCATATCTTGACGGGGAAACGCAAACCCTTTTGAAAAACGGCGAAGATCCGCTCCGCCTTCCCAACCTGAAAATGTCCACCACCACCGCGGAGTCCATCCGGATCAACGAAACGCGGGAACCGGCCATCGTGATTTCCGCAAGCGGCATGGCCAACGCGGGACGAATCAAGCATCATTTACGGCACAACTTGTGGCGACCCGGCGCCAGCATTGTCTTTGTCGGCTTCCAGGCGGAAGGCACGCCGGGCCGCAGGATCGTTGACGGCGCGAAAAAAATACGCATTTTTAATGAAGACATTGCCGTTCAAGCAAAAGTGTTTACCATCAACGGCTTCTCCGCCCATGCCGGCCAGGACCAGCTCCTGGATTGGCTCAAAAATTTTCAGAGTAAGGCCATGCAGGTCTTTCTGGTGCATGGCGAATTTTCCGCACAGGAACATCTGGCGACCTTAATCCGGGAGAAATTCGGCCTGCCCGTGACCATACCGGAATACCTGGAAGAAATCCGGCTGAAACCCGGCGCGCAGATGGAGGAGATTAAGCAACCAAAAATCGCCGTTCCGCAGGTTAACTTATCGCCGCTTTTGGCCGACTTAAAAACAAAGCTGGATGATGTGGGCGGTAAAATGGGGAAATTTCAATACCTGTCAGCCGCTCAACAAGCCGCGATTGCCGACTTGCTCAGGCAGGCCGCTCTGAACATTGATGAGATAAAAAACAAGTCCTAAACATCAGGTTGTGCTGATTTATGGTCAAGATATTTTCACAGGCTTTATAACAAGGCTTCGTTCGTGATTATCATAAAAAATTCTTATTTAAATGGTGCCGAAGCCGGGACTTGAACCCGGACGGATTTTGTCCACTACCCCCTCAAGATAGCGTGTCTACCAATTCCACCACTTCGGCAGCAATTTAATATCAGGCATTAACACCGCATTCCCGCTGATTATTTTTGAAAAACCAGGGTTTTCAGGTTTGCGTATATGAAAAGAACAACTCTTATTTCGCTGCCGGTGCAGCAGCCGGTGTATTCGCCGTGCCGGGTGCAGTAGCCGGTGCTGCGGGCGGTGCTGCAGGTTTTGGCGCCACGGGAACCGTTTGCTCCCTCACAGGGGTTGATACCCCATCCATCAAAGTCGACGTCTTTCTTGATGCTGTATAAGTTAATGCGATGGAAGTCAGCATGAAAACGATGGCTACCCCCGCTGTCATTTTTCCCAGAAAAGTGCCCGAGCCGCTGGAACCGAAAACGGTTTGGCTGGATCCGCCGAAAGCAGCGCCCATATTCGCGCCCTTGCCTGCCTGAAGCAAAACGATTAAAATCAAGGTAATGCAGGCTAAAACGTGTATTATTGTCACCAATGTCGTCATCTTTAACGTCCTTTTTTAGTAAAATTCAATTATTTTCAGTAATCTGCCGGATACATATCACCGGCGGATATTTTATTCAACGCTTCTTTTATGGGAAGACCAGCGTTAAATTGCTTAATAAAAACAATTATATCTTAATTGCGAAATCCAATCAATCCAGTGCCGACTATTCAAAAACGCGCGGATCATATCCAAATGACGAGAAATCGTCAACTTTTTTCTTTTGTGACCGTATTTGAACCGTTCCCTACGCTTCACGCCTCACGCTTCACGCTTCACCTACTCACTTTCACCCCCACCCGGTCGCAGTATTGGCTGATCGGACAGGTGCTGCAAAGTGGCGATACGGGCTTGCAGGTTTTCCGGCCGAAGGCGACCAGGAGTGTGTTGTAAATGATCCAGTGCTTTCGCGGCAATTTGTCGCGCAGGGTCATTTCCGTTTCATCCGGTGTTTTGGTGACAACATATCCCAGCCGGTTGGAAATGCGGTGCACATGCGTGTCCACGCAAATGCCGTCCTTGCCGTAAGCCAGCGTGATAACCAGATTGGCCGTTTTCCGCCCGACGCCCTTAATACTTAAAAGGTCGTCCAGATTATCCGGCACTTTCGAGCCAAAGCGGTCTATGAGTTCGCGGCAGGTATGATGAATGGTTTTGGCCTTGACCCGGTAAAAACCTACCGGATAGATTGTTTTGGCAATTTTGGCCTGAGGAACTTTCAGCATTTCCTCGGGGGTTTGGGCCAGCGTGAAAAGCCTTTCCGTGGCGACTTCCGTGACTTCATCTTTGGTACGCAGGCTCAAAAGCGTGGAAATCAAAATAACAAAGGGATCGCGCTGATCTTCCGCCAGATGCGATACAATCGGCATCGTTCCCACGGCTAACTCTTTTTTTAAGATTTTAACAACTTGATTAATTTTAATGTCTTCCATTACAATCCATCGCCTTCCTTAAGCCAGTAGTGTCATAATGTTTGACCTGCAAAAAAGCAAGTTTTTAAGCAACAACTTTGCAGCAAGTGATAGCGAATTGACGCTCATCCCGCCCTAGCGGGATCAAAAAATACCTCTTGACAGGTTTATGGAACGGCGCTAGCACACTAGCCAAATAATCAGCCACCTCGCAGCAAGCTGCGGAGGATTAACGCTCGTCCCGCTTAAGCGGGATTAAGCCTAATTCCATTATATCAAAATGGATACGGGGAACCCGGGTAATTTGGGGCGTATTTCTTCAATAATGAAGAATAGGACATTTCCCTGTCCGAGCCCGTCAGCTAACCTCGTCGGCATATGGGAGAATCAAGAAGAATGTCTAACGCTCTTCAGTTACCATTTTTTCGGCATTTGCTGTGTCCGGAAAGTGGCAAGCAAGCCTATCTTAATCATCCATCTCTTCAACCCGCTAAATTACTTTGTGATTTTTCGCTCTTTGCGAAGATAATGCAAGACGCTTAAGGAGGTTACAATGACGACAGGCAACTGGTTTTGTCTTCTGTTATTTCCATTAATTTTGACCATCCTAGCTTATCCGATCGGCGTGTACATGGCGAAAGTTTTCAGCGGCGGGAAAACATTTCTTACGCCGATTGTGGCTCCGGTGGAAAGATTTCTTTACCGTTTGTTCACCGTTGACCCCAACGAAGATATGCCCTGGAAAACCTATACCCTCTGTCTGGTTCTTTTGAATGTCATCGGCATTGCCGTGTTATTTTTACTGCAACTGATACAGGGCTGGCTGCCTTTTAATCCGCAGAAATTCGGCGCTGTGCGCTGGGACACGGCGCTCAATACCGCGATCTCCTTCGGCACGAATACCAACTGGCAGGCTTACAGCGGTGAGCAGACGATGAGTTACCTGACCCAGATGCTGGGTCTGACCGTGCAGAACTTTATTTCCGCAGCCATCGGCATCGTTGCCGTCATTGCCGTCATTCGCGGCTTTATCCGTAAATCGGCGGCGGCCATCGGTAATTTCTGGGTGGATTTAACCCGCTGCGTCTTATACGTCCTGTTGCCGCTTGTTGTGATCATGTCATTCGTTTTAGTTTCGCAAGGCGTTGTGCAAACCTTGAGTCCTTCCATAACGGCCAAGACTTTGGAGGGCAAACAACAGGTCATTGCAGTCGGTCCCGTTGCTTCACAGGTCGCGATCAAGCAGATCGGCACGAATGGCGGCGGATTTTTTAATGTCAATTCCGCGCATCCTTTTGAAAACCCGACACCGCTGACGGATTTTCTGGAAGTGCTGGGACTTTTGTTGATTGCCGCTGCGCTGCCTTTCACTTTGGGGGCCATGCTGAAAAACCGCCGGCAGGGTTTTGCAATTTTTGCCGCCATGATGATCCTCTATCTGGCCGGACTGGGGATTTTTACCTGGACGGAAATGCGGGGCAGTCCGCTTCTGGAGAAAGCGGGCGTAGTATCCGGAATGAATATGGAAGGCAAGGAAGCCCGGTTTGGCGTTGTGAATTCTGTCTTGTTTGCCCAGTCCACAACAGTTACCTCCTGCGGAGCAGTCAACAGTATGCATGACAGCCTGCTGCCTTTGAGCGGAATGGTTCTGTTATTTAATATGGCCATTGGCGAAGTCATATTCGGCGGCGTCGGCACCGGTCTTATCGGCATGCTGAGTTACGCGATCCTCACGATGTTCCTGGCGGGATTGATGATCGGCCGGACGCCGGAATTCATGGGTAAAAAGCTGGAGCTTCCGGAAATGGTTATGGTGGTGGTGATTATTATTACCCCCGCCATTTTACAACTCATCTTATCGAGCGTGGCCGTCTCCACCCCCGCTGGTATTGCCAGTCTCGGCAATGCCGGGCCGCATGGATTATCTGAAATTATTTATGCTTTTGCCTCGGCTTCCGGCAATAATGGGTCTGCCTTTGCGGGCCTGAATGCCAATACGGTTTTCTATAATCTGACAACCTCTTTGGCGATGCTGATCGGACGGTTTTCTACCATCATCCCGGCCCTGGCGATTGCAGGAACTCTTGCGGGGAAGAAAATTGTTCCGGCAAGCGTGGCGACTTTTCCGACAGCAAGCCTCCTTTTCACCTTCATGCTGATTGCCGTTATTATTGTTGTTGGCGCGCTCACATTTTTCCCGGTGTTTACCCTGGGTCCGTTATTAGAACACCTGCTCCTGGCCATCGGCAAAACGTTTTGAGGTGAATAAAAATGAAATCAAAAAAAATCAATATCTGGCAGGCAAAGTTTATCATGCCCGCGCTTACGGATTCGCTAAAAAAGCTCAATCCGCTGATGATGATTCAAAGTCCCGTGATGTTCATCGTGGAGATGGTCACTATTGTCACCACGTTTATTGTCCTCTATGATGTTGTCACCGGAAAAAGTGTCGCCTTTGATTTACAAATTTGTTTATGGCTGTGGTTTACGATCATCTTTGCCAACTTCGCCGAAGCCCTCGCTGAAGGCCAGGGACGGGCGCAAGCCGATTCTCTCAAAAAGAACCGGTCAGAGGCCAAAGCTAAGCGATTATTGAATGATGGAAGCACAGAAATCATATCCGCACTCCAGTTGAAAAAAGAAGACATGATTCTTCTAGAAGACGGCGACATTATCCCTGGAGATGGCGAAGTCGCCTTGGGAACCGCGCTGATTGATGAGTCAGCCATTACCGGAGAATCGGCGCCTGTCATTCGGGAATGCGGCGGAGACCGCAGCGGTGTGACCGGAGGCACGCGCGTGCTTTCGGGGAAAATAACAGTCCGGATTAGCGCCAATCCCGGAGAAAGTTTTCTCGATCAGATGATCGGCATGGTCGAAGGCGCGAAAAGACAGAAGACACCCAATGAGCGGGCGCTGAATATGCTTTTAATTGCACTCACTGTCTTGTTTATTATTGTTGTTGTGACCTTGAAATATTTTGCCGCTTACATGGGAGTCCATGTGACCCTGGCTATTCTCATTGCTCTTTTGGTATGCCTGATGCCTACAACGATCGGCGGATTATTGCCTGCCATAGGCATTGCGGGGATGGACCGGTTGCTACAGTATAATTTTATAGCCATGAGCGGAAGGGCTGTGGAAGCCGCAGGCGATGTTGATGTTGTGCTCATGGACAAGACCGGCACGATCACACTGGGCAATAGAATGGCGACAGAGTTTATTGTTTTGGAAGAAGGAGAAGCAAAGGAGTTAGCCCATGCCGCGCTTTTATCTTCTCTTGCCGATGATACACCGGAAGGGCGAAGTATTGTGGTTCTGGCGAAAGAAAAACTGGGGATACACGGCAGTGATATTCGAGCTCCCGAAGGAGCGGTCTTTTTTCCCTTCAGTGCCGAAACACGGATGAGCGGCATCGACTGGAATGGTCACCGGATAAGAAAAGGATCGTATGACGCTGTGAGAGAATTTGTTTCGGCAAAAGGCAAACCATTACCTGAAAAAGCACAAAAGATAGTGGCGACTATCGCCGCAGAAGGTTCAACGCCCCTTTTAATTGCACAGGATGAACAAATACTCGGCGCGGTTCGGCTTAAAGATGTTCTTAAGGAGGGCATCAGCGGCCGGATTGCTAAACTCAGGCAAATGGGGATTAAGTCCATTATGATTACCGGCGATAATCCTTTAACGGCAGCCACCATTGCGGCGGAAGCGGGTGTCGATGATTTTGTAGCCGAGGCCAAACCGGCAACAAAATTAGAGTTGATTCGCAGTTATCAGGAAAAAGGACATCTGGTGGCCATGATCGGCGACGGCACGAATGACGCCCCGGCGCTGGCTCAGGCGGATGTCGCTGTGGCCATGAATGCCGGAACACAGGCAGCCCGCGAAGCCGCCAACATTGTTGATCTGGACTCCAACCCGACCAAGCTTTTGGATCTGGTGGAAATCGGCAAACAGATTCTCATTACCCGCGGCGCGCTGACCACTTTCAGTGTCGCCAATGATGTCGCCAAATATTTTGCCATCATCCCTGCCATCTTTATTGTCGGGTATCCTCAGTTGCGGGTGCTCGACATCATGCATCTTTCCAGTCCGGAGAGCGCCGTCCTTTCAGCGGTTATTTTTAACGCGATCATCATCCCTGCATTGATTCCTCTGGCTCTGCGGGGTGTCCGTTATAATCCGACCAGTGCTTCCGCATTGTTACGTCGCAATCTCGGAATTTACGGTCTGGGAGGATTAATGCTGCCTTTTGTGGGCATAAAAATAATTGACCTTTTAATATCGACGCTACATTTATTATAAAGGAGATGCAATATGTTGCAACTGAAACGGTCCATTTTAGTCTTTATGGGATTGTCAATTATTTGCGGATTGATTTATCCGCTCGGCATAACTGCGGTATCACAAGCCGTGTTTCCCCGGCAATCCAATGCCAGTATCGTTAAAAACGGAGACATTGTTATTGGATCACAGCTGATAGGACAACACTACACACGCCCCGAATACTTTCATGGCCGCCCATCAGCCATTGATCCCCCTTATGATGCGAGTAATTCAACGGGGAGTAATCTGGCGCCATCGAATGCAAAACTCCTGGATCAGGTCAAAGGGCGAATTGAACTCGTTCGCCAGGAAAACGGTTTGCCTCTGAATAGGCCGATTCCCGCCGATTTGGTGCTGACTTCCGCAAGCGGTCTTGACCCGCATATCAGTGTGGATGCAGCTACGCTTCAGGCACCGCGCATTGCCGGGCAAAGGAAAATTTCCCGATCGGCCGTTCAGGAAATCGTTTACCAAAATACGGAAAAACCTTTTCTGGGGATTTGGGGAAGTGAGCGCGTCAATGTTTTGCAATTGAATATTGCGCTTGAGCAAATCAACGTTCAGCAGTAGATTAAGGGAAAGTTAAGGGAAAGGTGACTTTATGGAAGAAAGAGATTTAATGCCCGATCCCGATGCCCTTTTGAAAGAAGTCGAAAAGGACGATATCAAAAAAGGAAGATTGAAAATATTTCTGGGCTACGCGCCGGGCGTTGGTAAAACATATGCCATGCTCAATGACGCCCACGTGTTGAAGAAACGTGGCATAGATGTCGTGGCGGGCATTGTCGAAACACACAAACGTGCCGACACGGAAGCACTGCTTGCCGACCTGGAAATAATACCCCGAAAGTCCATTGAATATAATGGCCTTCTTGTCAGTGAAATGGATCTGAATGCGATTTTCTCCAGGCGTCCTGCAGTTGTTCTGGTGGACGAACTGGCCCACACCAATATCGAGGGCAGCCGTCATCCCAAGCGGTATCAGGATATCGAAGAATTGCTGGAGCAGGGAATTGATGTGCACACGACGGTCAATATCCAGCACTTTGAAAGCATGAATGACGCCGTGGCCAAGATTACCGGTGTCCGAATACAGGAAACATTGCCGGACACATTTTTTGACCGCACCGATGAAGTACAGGTCGTTGATATACCCTGGGAAGAGCTTATCCAGAGATTAAAGGAAGGTAAGGTTTATTTTCCACAGCAAGCCAAGCGCGCCATTGATAATTTTTTTCAGCGGGGGAATCTGTTTGCCCTGCGCGAACTCATGTTAACCCTGGTGGCGCGTAAAATGGACAGCGAGCTTATTAATTATATGAGAGCCAAAGCAATCCCCGGACCTTGGCCAGCCAGGGAAAAGCTGGTCGTCTGCATCGCGGCCAGTCCCTATGCCAAACAACTGATTCGCAAGGCTTATGCCATTGCCAAAGATACTCATGCTGAGTGGTATGCCGTCTATGTTCTACCCACGGGTTTTACCGAGCCTTCCGGCAGGGATAAACTTTATTTAACAGATGCCCTCAATCTTGCCGAAGAGCTGGGGGCGAAGACCATAAGTCTTGCCGGCAATGATGTGGCCGATGAAATTATCCGTTTTGCCAAGGCGAATAATGTTACCCGGATCGTCATTGGTAAACCATTGCGCTCGGCGGTTGCTGAATTTTTTAAAAGGTCGCCCGCTTCGCGTCTTCTGCGTGCCGCAGGTGATTTTGAGCTTCATCTCATTACGCCGACGATGGGGAAAAAAGAAGAAGATATCAAACCTTCCCCGCAGCAAGCGGTATTCCAATGGTCACACTACTTTATCGCACTGGGCATGATTGCGGCCATCACGCTGATGAATTTTGTTCTTCAGCGAATCGTTGATCCTTCGTCGCTGGTTTATATCTATTTGATCGCAACAAGCGTTAGCGCCTTACTATTTGGGATGTGGCCATCGATATTTACGTCGATCACGAGCCTTTTGACTTTTGATTTTTTCTTCACCCTGCCCAAATACAGTTTGACGATGAAAGATCCCAAAGAAATAATTAATGTGCTGGTTTTTCTTTTTACAGCGATGATGATCGGGCAGTTGGTAAAGATTGTAAAAAAACAGAACATATCGCTGCAATTAAGGCTGGAGAGAGTTGCTCTGATCGAAGAGATGAGCAAGGAATTCCTGACCCTTCCTCCGCTGGAGCAGCTGGTGGAAGGACTGGCTGCTTTTTCGCAGGAAACCATCAACACGCTGGCTTTCCTGCGGACGACTATTATCAATGACATCAGCAACCTTACTCTCAAATATGTCCAGAAAGTCATTAATGTTCCCTGCTTTGTTCTCTTCAAAGAAAAGAAGGGTGGTTTACAGTTGTGGGCCAAGAGTAGCCCGAATTTGGAAATTAATCAAAATGACCTTGCTGTGGCTAAGTGGACATTTGCTCATGGGGAAATTGCCGGCGCGGGAACGGAAACGCTGCCGAGTATCCCCTACTGCTTTCTGCCCATTAAGTCCCAGGATGAGGAGATATTGGGTGTAGTGGGCATTCAATACGAATTTAAAAATCTCCTTCCCGAACAGCGCCGCATTTTAGGAACAATATCCAATTTGACATCCTTGGTGGCGGCCCGCTGGGTTAAAATCTAATTGGAGATACCGGTCATTCTGCTACTGACCGGAAAAGCAAGTCCGGAAAACATTAATATCACAAGAGAATCACCGAAACAAATCAGTAATCATTAATTTTTTTTCTTGACAGGGCATCTTTGTTCTTATAATGCCAAGTTTACAACTTTGCGCGCATTTGATGGAGTTTGGCACTTCAGGGAAAAGGTTCCGGTAAAAATCCCCGATAATCAAGCAGATAAAATCCATCCGGCAGGTCGCCTAGTGTAAATCTGATTATGCGGGGAAATATATTGAATTGATGCAGAAAACCAGGAAATATCCAATAAATTCGCAAAATGAAAGCGGCTCTCGAAAAAAAAGGCTGGGACAGGTCATTGTCATTGAAGATCGTTGCAAGGGCTGCGGCTTTTGCATTGCCAATTGTCCCCGGCAGGTTTTGCGATTTTCCTCCACTTTTAACAAAAAAGGCTACCACCCCCCCGAAGTGAATGACGCCACAAGGTGCGTTAATTGCCATTTCTGCGAAGTTCTCTGTCCTGATTTTGCCTTATACAGCATTGAAAATGATGACCTTAATGAATGAGGGTTGAAGGAGATTGGTTTTGGTTGCAAAAGAAGTCTTAACAGGAATGCATTTCATGAACGGCGATGAGGCCTGCTGCGAGGGAGCGCTGGCCGTCGGCTGCCGTTTTTTTGCCGGCTATCCGATTACACCGGCTACCGAAATTGCTGAAGCCATGTCGCGACGGCTGCCTCAACTGGGCGGCATTTACATCCAGATGGAAGATGAAATCGCTTCTATGGCGGCAATCCTGGGCGCCAGTTGGGGCGGTGTTAAATCCATGACCAGCACGTCCGGACCCGGATTCTCTCTGATGATGGAAAATATCGGGCTCGGGATCTGCACGGAAACGCCCTGCGTGGTCTGTAACGTCCAGCGGGCGGGACCGAGCACAGGGCTTCCCACGGCGGCGGGCCAGGGGGATATGATGCAGGCGCGCTGGGGGTCGCATGGTCATTACGAGATCATCGCGCTGTCTCCGTCCAGTCCGCAGGAAATGTTCGATATGACCATCCGCGCCTTCAACCTTAGCGAATACTATCGTCTGCCCGTAATTATTCTGGCCGATGAAGTGGTTGGGCATATGAATGAACGAGTCATCATTCCGCGCGAGGATGACATTGAAATCATCAACCGGCGGAAACCCACCGTTTCGCGGGAAGATTATCTTCCCTATGAAGCGGACGCGGACGGGATCTCGCCAATGGCCAACTGCGGCGACGGTTACCGGATTCACGTAACCGGCCTTACCCATGACGAACGCGGCTATCCGGCGATGAACGCCAAGGCGCAGGAACAAATGGTCACACGCCTGGTCGGTAAAATACGCAATAATCGTGATAAAATTATCAGCACAAAAAATTTCTATCTGGATGATGCCGAAGTCGTCGTGGTGTCTTACGGCATCAGCGCCCGCTCGTCCATGAAGGCCGTGCGCGACGCACGCGCTGAAGGAATCAAGGCGGGACTGATCAAGCTGGAAACCATCTGGCCTTTCCCCGAAGAACTCATCCGCAGCATCGCTCCTCAGGCTAAAGCGATGATTATGGCGGAACTCAACGGCGGTCAAATGGTCTTGGAGATGGAACGCTGCGTTGGCGGCGCCTGTCCCGTAAGCCTGGTCGGAAATTATGGCGGTGCGATTCTCCACCCCAATTTGATTCTTGGCGCTATTTCCAAAGCCGCAAGAGGGAAAACATGACAACATCAAAACCCGTAAAAAATATTCCATCTCATCCGATGGATTCTCTGCTCAGAACAGAAAGAATTCCGCATATCTGGTGCCCCGGCTGCGGCATCGGCACTGTGTTTTCCGCCGTGATCGCTGCGATTAAGAATACCGGCTGGGATCCTAATTCCATCGCGATGGTCTCCGGTATCGGCTGCACCGGACGCATGGCCGGTTACATCAAGCTGGATTCGTTTCATACCACGCATGGCCGCTCCCTGCCGTTTGCCACCGGCCTGAAACTGGCGCGTCCGCAAACAAAGGTCATCGTTGTTTCCGGAGACGGCGATCTCTTTGCCATCGGCGGCAATCATTTTATTCATGCCGCACGCCGGAACATGGATATGACCGTGATTTGCGTCAACAACCTTAATTACGGCATGACAGGCGGTCAGCAGGCCCCCAGCACGCCGCTGGGCGCCAAGACAACGACATCCGTCAGCGGGTCACCGGAAGAACCTTTCAATTTCAGCTATCTGGCCTCCGCCTGCGGCGCGACGTATGTGGCCAGATGGACAGCCATGCAGGTGAGGTCGCTGCGGAGCTCCATCAGCGAAGCTCTGGAGAAGCGCGGCTTCAGTTTTGTCGAAGTCATCACGCCCTGCCCGTCCTCGTTCGGGCGGCGCAATCGCATGGGCAGCGCGCTGGAAATGCTGAAATTTTATCATGGCCGTTCAGTCATCCGCGGCGACATTGATCCCAAAGATGCGGCCATGGATATTGATAAGGAAATTGTTGTGGGGAAGTTTGTTGATATCGAGCGACCCACATTCTTGGATCACTACGAAAAATTCAACCGTCCTCAAATGCCGCAGTGGCGTTCCATGCATCCTGACAATCAGAAAGGACGGTGAAAAGCTATGCCGGATAAAAGGGAAAGACATATTTTAATCACCGGTTTCGGCGGCCAGGGTATTGTCATGGCCGGCGATATTCTGGGAAAAGCGGCAACGCTTTACGATCATAAGCACGCCACCATGACACAGAACTACGGGCCGGAGGCGCGCGGCGGCGCCTGCTCCAGTCAGGTCATTATCAGCGGCGAAGAAATCCTTTTCCCTTCAGTGGAAGAGCCGGAAATTCTGGTCTGCATGAGCCAGGAAGCCTATACGAAAAACGTTAAATCCCTTCGTCCGGAAGGCACCTTAATCTGGGATACGGACCTCGTACACACGCGCAAAACCGATATGCACTACAAAACATTTCACATCCCCTCCACGCGCTTTGCCGAGCAACTCGGAACCAAGATGATGGCCAATATCGTCATGCTGGGATTTCTCTCCGCGGTTGAGCCTCTTGTTCATTCCGAAGCGCTCAAAAAGACCATCATGGATTCCGTCCCCGGATCCACGAAAGACAATAACCTCCATGCCTTCAATAAAGGCAGGGAATACGGCACGTCAATCATTAAGGGATTGGTGAAGGCAGAGCAGGCGAAACACCAGGAGTAGGAAAAGGCTAGAGACCGAAGACTGAAGACTGAAGGCTGAAGGCTGAAGGCTGAAGACTGACCCCCTTGCTGACCTAAAGGTCACACGAGGGGGCGCGAGGCTGAAGGATAAGAAGATACACATGAAACGTTTTTTATCATGGGTTCCTGCATTTTTATTTTTCCTTATGGCGGGACAGACATTCGCAGCAACTGCTACTGATCATCTGAACGCGAAAGCACCCGCTGGGTATTATCCCGGGGAGTGTAATAACTTATCCTCCTTGCCCGCCAAAGAAAAGGAACTTGTAGAATTTGTCTGCAAGGCAAAGGCTTTCGCTTTCGCCAACATAAATAAAATGGGCACACAAAAGGGATTGGCCGCTACGTTTAAGGAATTTGAGAGGCAGGCCGTTGATCCCGAGTGCAAAGCCGGCAAATGTCCATTCCAGCAGGGAGAACTTTACATGTTCGCCTATGAGAACGAAACGCAGGATGGCCGGACTGTAAAGATTTACTGCCGGGCGCATGGCGCAAACCCGGCAATGGTCGGTAAGGATTTCTTTCAAACAGGTTTCGCGATGAAGGCTTATCCTCAATATGGGATAAAGAACGAGCCGGACGCAAAATTCTTCCGCATGGTTTCCGACGCCGCCTACCGGAAAAACGGTTATGATAAAGGTTTTGTTCTGTTCACCTGGCCCAATCCAATGGATGGAAACAAGATATGGCTGAAAAAAAGCTATTCCACAAAAATCACGGATACCATCTGGATCGGCTCCGGAATTTACATGGAGAAGGCTGATCGATAAAGGACGTTAATTATAGCCTTCTTCATACGCCAGCATGTCTAAATGCAGCGTGGCAATATCTTCCACATCCAGGTTCACTTCTTCGGATGATTTCGACAACTCGACGATTTTAATATACCGGCGGCACTTGTTGCAGACATCAACCCTATGGCTTTCTTCGCCTTCCACGGCAAAATAGGCCAGGGAATGTTGTTCTTCGTTACCGCAGAAGGGGCATTTGATCCGGCGGAAGTGCCATTTATGTCCGCACTGGTGACAGAACAGATAACGCCTGCCGTCTTCGCTTTCGCGGATTTCGCCGATTTTCGGCTCCTTGCCGCAGATAGGGCAATAACCTTCCGTCCAACCGGATTTTTCAACAGCCGCGCCATATTGCTCAGCGATAACTTCCAACTCCGGACGGAGACTTTCTTCGATAAACAAATCGACCAGATCGAGATGTTCATCATTTTCTCCCGACATATTCTCTTCTTTGTCCAGAATTTCGTCTTCGGCAGGATTGGGGCTAAAGGACGCTCTGATAATTTTTTCCCAATCAAATTTTTCATCTTTAATAATATCGAGAAACTTATGCGCTTCTGCAGGCATTCTTTTTTCAGCAATGGCAATCAGCGAATAAAAATATTCTTTCGGGTGGGTTAAATCGTATTTTTGTCCCGCAAGATCAATGAGAGGAAGGCCACCTTCCATTTTTCCGGGGATTAATTTATCTTCCACGGAAAAAATAGGACTCGTCATATTCTTTCGGTATTCTTCCCGAAGAATCAGAATTTCCCCCAGTATATCCAGTAAATCCGTATAGTGAGGAATACTTACCTTGTAGTCCTCTATTGTTTTTAAAGATTTGCGCAGGGTTCCAGCCATTATTTATTGTCCTCCATATTCTTCTTTTCCAACTTTATCCCGCTGCTGCGGGACGAGCGTTAATTCTCCGCAGCGAGCTCGCGAGGTGGTTGATTCATCCCAGGGCGACCGTTTTTTTAAGATAACAACGGCAGCGCCTGAATGCAAAGTCCGCTTCGCCTATAGCCGCTTTCCATTGCATCTTCAAGCAATATTTATATCAGCCGCAAAGCGCTAAAAATTCACGGTTTATTCTCTAAACAATATCCACCGACGTATCTTTTAGACTAAAAATGATGAACCTGTAAAAAGTCACCCCGCGCATTTCGCTTCGTGCTCATGATAGCCATGCGGGAAAGCATAAAACTGTTCCAGCAGCGAAAAAAT